>SVRD01000022.1 GCA_015064955.1 Oscillospiraceae bacterium | reverse complement strand
ACTCGCCGTCGAGGCGAATTTCACACGCCGCAGGCGTATTTCACATTGCAAAGCAATATTTCACCCACCCGCAAGGGTGGATTTAGTTGAAAAAAGCACCGACAAAGTCGATGCTTTTTTCTGTCTATGGGCTATGAAAAAGATATTTTTGGCAGTTTTACGTATGAATTTGAACTCTTACATAACCGTTCGTTTTTAGTGAAATCGTTCGCTTGCGCTCACGGTGAAATAATTCACTTTGTGAATTGTGAAATTTGATGCTTACGCATCAAGTGAAATTAAATCCACCCACTCGCTGCTCACAGCGAATTTCACACGCCGTAGGCGTATTTCACATTGCGAAGCAATATTTCACCCACCCGCAAGGGTGGATTTAGTTGAAAAACCGACTTGTCGAAACAAGTCGGTTTTTCTGGTGGGGGAAGGTGGATTCGAACCACCGAAGTCAGTGACAACAGATTTACAGTCTGCCCCCTTTGGCCGCTCGGGAATTCCCCCATAGTATGAAATTGTCTGCAGTAGGTGAAAATTGGAGCTGGTGAAGGGAGTCGAACCCCCAACCTACTGATTACAAATCAGTTGCTCTGCCATTGAGCTACACCAGCATCTCGCTCACGCCAGCGAGGTGTAGTATAACACAGCAAAGCGCGATTGTCAATCCCTTTTTTGAAATTTTTTAATCTTTTTTGACATTATCTTTTAAACCTCAAATCGTTGCCAAATATAAATAAATGTGCTATAATAATATGAAAAATTTACGTTTGGAGCACACGATTATGAATTTCAGCGAAATAGCGAAAACACGTCAATCCTGCCGAAGCTATAACAGCGAAAGGGAAGTAAGCGAATCCGATCTTTCGGAGATTCTCGAATCCGCCCGCCTTGCCCCCTCCGCCTGCAACGCACAGCCGTATAAGCTCACCGTCTGCAAGGGTGAAATCGCAAAAGAGGTTGCAAAGGCTTGTATGGGTATGGGAATGAATAAGTTCGCGTCCGATGCCCCCGTACTGATCGTCATATCCGAAATGCCGTATAACAAAACGGCTTCACTCGGCTCGAAGCTGAAGAATAACGACTACCGCTCGATAGATATCGGTATCGTCACCGCGTATCTCACCGCCGAAGCAACTGCACGCGGTCTTTCGACCTGTATCCTCGGCTGGTTTGACGATAAGAAAATCCGCTCGCTTTGCGACATCGAAAATCCCGTTCGGCTTGTAATAACCCTCGGCTATGCAAGCGAAGGTGATACTCTCCGCCCCAAAAAACGTAAGGATATAGAGCTGCTCTCAAACAGAAAGGGAGATGAACAATGATCTTCAACGAATTCAAAAACGATAAGCTTTCACTGCTCGGCATGGGCTGTATGCGCCTGCCCACGAGCGAAAACGGCAAAATAGATAAAGAAAAGACTCGCGAGATGGTCGCGCTTGCTATCGAAAACGGGGTCAACTATTTCGATACCGCCTATCCTTACCACAACGGCGAAAGTGAGCTCGTTATCGGTGAAATACTGTCGGAATACCCGCGCGAAAGCTATTACCTTGCCGATAAATTTCCCGGGCATCAGATATCCTCGAGCTATGACCCCGCAACCGTTTTCGAGGATCAGCTGAAAAAATGCAGAGTCGATTATTTCGACTACTACCTCCTGCACAACGTCTATGAAAACTCGATAAATACATACAAGGATTCGCGCTGGGGCATAATAGATTATTTCCGCGAGCAAAAGAAAAACGGCAGAATAAAGCATCTCGGCTTTTCCACTCACGGAAGTATCGAAATAATGAAGGAATTCCTCGATGAATTTGCTTCCGATATGGAATTCTGCCAGATACAGCTCAACTATCTCGATTGGACTCTGCAAAGCGCAAAGGAAAAATGCGAGCTTTTGGCAAGCTACAATATTCCGATCTGGGTAATGGAGCCCGTCCGCGGCGGCAAGCTTGCAAATTTAAACGAAGCCGACACAGCAAAGCTCAAATCTTTGCGCCCCGACGAATCGGTTGCAGCATTCGCGTTCCGTTTCCTGCAATCTGTCCCGAATGTGAAAATGATATTAAGCGGTATGTCGAACAAAGCGCAGTTAGAGGACAATCTGAAAACCTTTTCTTCGCCTCTTCCGCTCAGCAAAGCCGAAACCGATATTCTTCTCGAGATCGCCGAGGGAATGAAAAGCTCGGTTCCCTGTACCGCCTGCGGTTATTGCCTCGAGGGCTGCCCGATGAAAATAAATATCCCCCGAATGCTCGAGTTTTACAACGAAATGGCGATCGCACCGACAACAAATATCACGATGCGTATCGACGCAATTCCCGAATCGTCCCGCCCGAGCGCTTGTATCGGCTGTGGCCTCTGCGCCGCAACCTGTCCGCAGGGAATAGATATTCCCAAATATTTGTCCGAGCTTGTGAATATGTCGGAAAAACTGCCCTCTTGGGAGGAAATAAGCAGACAACGCGAGCAAGCCGCAAAACGCTTAAGAGGGGAATAAATGAACAAAGAAATACACGATAAAATAGTTGCGCTGATACCTTCAAATACGTTAAAGAATGCCATAAAAGAAAGCGAATTCGTCTTTCCCGAACTCGATTTGTTCAGAATAATACTTAGGTGTGCACCGAGCCTTGAGGAACGTACTGCGCTTTTGAAAGAGGCAAAAGGCGGGTTTTCTCCGCAGCTTTGTGAATATACCGATGAATATATCGAATACCAAAAAGGCTGTCTTGAGCTTTTTATGAAACCCGAAGCTAATTACGTTTATAGCGTCGTGGTATTATCGAGCGAACGATATCTGTTCAAAACCGCAAAGGAAGCAATCGAATTCACGTCCTACTATTCCAAAACCTATGACGCTTCGACGGTTGCCTTTCATATAGAAAAAACTCCGATACTCTGCCTTTCGGAAGTAAATGAAGATGTCTTGGTCGCTGGTAATCATAACTGTACCGCCAAGAACGGCAAGGTTGTCGAGGTATCGTCTGCATACGATTGCGATTATAAATTCCCCAAAAAGTGCGACGGTAACTGTTTTGATTGCGAACGCTTTTGTCACATAAAATATGAGGACGAAGTGAAGATTCCGGTGTTTTTGAAAAAAGGCGATTTGATAAAGTATGAAGACAATGTCGGCAGAATTGTCTATGCCATTTCTCTCGGAGAAAACGAAAATGATACTATAACCGCATATTGTGTACCGCTCGATTCCGCCGAGGTTGTTTATCACGCGTTCGAAGACAGCTTTTATGCACATCGGCACCCCGAACTTTATACAGTTGAGAAAGCTGAAATTGAAGAGCTTGACGAAAAAATGCGCGAGGATTATCTCGCGTTCCGCAAATATCTCAAATTAAGTACCGATGTGTAACTACTTTACAAATCGCAAAAAATGTGCTAAAATTATTAATTGAAAAATAAATCATCAACGGAGGAAATAAATATGGCAAAGAAGATTCTTAAAAGAAGCGAAGTGCCGGTAGAAAACACCTGGAACCTCGCCGATATGTTTGAAAGCGACGATGCTTGGCTCGCCGAATACGAGTCATTGAAGTCGCTTCCCGCGGAAATTGCAAAATTCACGGGCAAATTGGGCGAAAGCGCAAAGAATTTGCTCGACTATTTTAAATTAGAGGACGAAATCGAGCTTCGCCTCACCCCGCTCTACGGCTATGCAAGCTGCAAGGGTGACGAGGATACCGCAAACGGCTTTTACCAAGACCTTCGCGGCAAGGCTATGAGCACCTACGTTGCAATCGCAGGTGCGGCTTCGTTTGCAACCCCCGAAATTATGGCTATCCCCGAAGAAACTCTCGAATCCTTCTTCAAATCCGAGCCCGAGCTCGAAACCTACCGCCGTCCCATCTACCGCATTCGCCGCAGAGCCGCTCACGTTCTCTCGCCCGAATGTGAAATGATCCTTGCCACCGCAGGCGAAATGGCAGACGCACCCGACAATATCGGCTCGATACTCCGCAACGCAGATATGCGCTTCCCGAGCGTTGTCGACGGAGAGGGAAATGAGCATCAGCTCACCGACGGCACCTTCGTACCGCTTCTCGAAAGCTCCGACGTAACGCTTCGCAAGAACACCTTCGAGGCTTACTACGGAAGACTCGGTGAATTCAAAAACACCATCGCCGCAACTCTCGACGGTCAGTTCAAGCAGCTCCGCTTTTTCGCAAACGCGCGTAAATACAATTCCACTCTCGAAGCATCTCTCGACAGAACCGAAGTGCCCGTCGAGGTTTACCACAATCTCATCAAAGCAGTTCACGAAAACTTCGATAAAATGTACCGCTACGTTGCGCTCCGCAAAAAGCTTTTGGGCGTTGACGAGCTCCATATGTACGACGTTTACACTCCCATCGTAGCAGATGCCGCTTCCGAAATCTCCTATACCGAAGCAAAGGAAACCGTTCTCGAGGCTTTGCAGATTCTCGGCGACGATTACGTAGAGCTTCTCAAGGAAGGCTTCAATAACCGCTGGATCGACGTTTATGAAAACGAAGGCAAGCGCGGCGGTGCGTACTCCTCGGGCAACAGCCGTCCTCACCCCTACGTGCTTCTCAACCACCACGATAATCTCGACAGTATGTTCACCCTCGCTCACGAAATGGGCCACGCACTCCACAGCTACCATTCGACCAAATATCAGCCCACCTGCACGAGCGATTACGTTATTTTCGTAGCAGAGGTTGCTTCCACCTGCAACGAAATCCTGCTTATGCGCCATCTCCTCGCAAAGACCACCGACAAAAAGGAACGCGCATATCTTATCAACCATTTCCTCGATCAGTTCAAGGGCACCGTTTACCGTCAGACAATGTTTGCCGAATTCGAGCTCGCTATGGGTCAGATGAGCGAAGGCGGCCAGACTCTCACGGCAGATGCGCTTTCGGCAAAATATCACGAGCTCAATAAGCTCTATTTCGGTCCCGATATGATCTCCGATGACGGCATCGCGCTCGAATGGGCAAGAATTCCTCACTTCTTCTATAATTACTACGTGTTCCAGTATGCAACCGGCTTCTCCGCCGCTTGCGCGATCGCTTCGCGTATACTCGAAGAAGGCAAGCCCGCTGTTGACGATTACAAAAAGTTCCTCTCGGGCGGCTCGAGCACAGATCCTATCTCGCTTCTCAAGATCGCAGGCGTAGATATGTCCACCCCCGATCCCGTCAACTCGGCACTCAAGCTTTTCGGCGACCTTATCACCGAAATGGAAGAGCTTTGCTAAGTAAAGGGAATCAAATAAAATTCAAAAGTGTTGTAGGGCGGGACTTGCTCCCGCCGATAACCGCAAAAAAGAAAGTCCCCTCGAATTTTCATTCGAAGGGACTCTTTTTGTATTGATTTTCAGTCTTCAACGTTAAAGAAGTTAACGATTCGCTCGAGCTCGGTATCAAAATTTGCTCTCTCGGTTGCGCGGATGCTGTTTGTGTTGTTGAACTCGATCAAGGGGTGGATATCCTCGCAGTTCATGGTGTGCAAAAGTACGCATCCGGTGTCATAAGCGCGCTCGTTCGATGCGTCGCCGCCGCTCACAAGAACGACCGCACCCTTCTTTGTCTTTTCTATCGGAATTTCGTTTCTGAAATATCTTGCGCAGGTATAGGTCTGCAATCTGCTGCCTAACGAAAGAAGCTGACCGGTAAGCTCGGAGAAATAAACAGGCGAAGCGATAAGAATGTTGTCGCAATCCTGAATATAGTTGTAAATGCTCTGCATACCGTCGATAAACGCACAGCCCTCGTTTTCCCAGCAATATCTGCAGTCGATACAGGGAGCGACCTTGCAGTTACAGCAGTTAACGATCTTGTATTCGCCCTCGAGCTTGGGAGCGATGGTGTTGATGATGCTGACAGTGTCACCTCTCAAACGGGGCGAACCGTTGAATATCAAAGTCTTTTTCATATTGTTAAATCTCCTTAATATCGTTTTGAAAAGAGCTTGTCGCCTTTTTGGGTATATATTTTGCCGCACTGCCGAAAACAGATTTCGACAAAATACGCGGCTTTTGCCATATTATATGCATCTGTAAACAAAATGCAAAGCGTTTTTTATCAGATTACTGACTATAATATCACATATATCGACTCTTTGCAACAAAAATTTTTGATTTTATTTTATTTTGTTACTACTTGAATGAAGTGATACGGTGTGTTATAATAAAATCAAGTAAAAAGGAAAGAGGTTATGTCTATGAAGAAATTTCTTTTAATGCTTCTTGCAGGAATGCTTTTGCTCGCCTCCTGCGGAGAAACGGTCGAAACCGTATCCGAAGGTGACGAAAGCAAGCCCGAAGAGCAAGGCGGCCCCTATCACACCCTTGTCAGCTACGGTAAACCCTATACCTTAAACCGCGACCCGAACGAAAGCTACCCCGATAAATTCGGAGCACAGCTCACCGACGGCCAAAAAACACCGCTTGACGGCGCACATTATTCCGATTCACGTATGGTAGGCTTTACCTCCAACGTCATTATTCAGATAGATCTCGGCGAGGAGGACGGAAAACGAATCAAGGAAATCGTCGCACGCTCGCTCGAAATGCATCAGGACGGTGTCGGTCTTGCAGGCTCTGTCCGCTTCAGCGGCTCGAACGACGGCAAAAAGTTCGAAAGCCTCGGAAACCGCCCCTTCCGCCCGAACGGCGACCTTACCGTGAGCGAAGCAAGACTTGAGCTCGACGGCACAAAGGATTACCGCTATATCAGAGCACAGTTTTTTAAAGGCGATTCGGTGTTCATCTTTATGGACGAGATCGAGGTTTATGCAGACGTCGCTCCCAAAAAAACAGAAGACCTTGTCGCTGCCGCTTATGCCGAGGAAAATATCGACAGAAACGCTTGGCAGGCAGTTTCGACCGGTGTCGAGGCAAATCCCGTCGATACCGAAATCATTACAGTCGGCGCGAAATACAGCTTTGCCGATTGCGGATTTGACGAACGCGCTCCCAAAGAGGATCTGCTTCTCACCGACGGCAACCGAACACTTCAGTATTTCAGTGATCCCGTTTGGGTAGGACTCACCTCCGACGGAAGCAAAGCTCCGCGTGTCGATCTTACTCTGGATAGCGTCAGAAAGGATATCTATTCATTCAAGGTCTATGCACTCGGCGGCGGTGTGAACGTTGATTTGCCCGCATATATCGACGTTTACTCGACAAAGGGTCAGGAAAAGACATTCTTGGGCAGAATGTACGGCAGCGATAAACGCGATAATTTCGTTTATACACTCCTGCTCCCCGAATATATCGAAGCAAAGAATATAAGCTTTGAATTTCCCAAGAGAGAAGGCAATTATTGGATCGAAGAAATTCAGGTCATCGCCGGACATAACGAGCTTCATTCCGACGTTCTCTATCCGCCTCTCGATTTCGAGAAGGTGACAGAGGATATCCTCTGGGACGAAAGCGAATCCGATTACAGCGATTATCAGAATCTGCTTCTCGGTAAGCTTCAGCAGGTCAGCGCACTTTTCTATGCCGACTTGGATCATCACGGCGATGAATCTCCCGCCGATTTCCCCTATCTCACCGATGGCAAGCGCGCAAAGGATACCTATTGCTACAACGGCGAATGGTTCTTCTCGCGCGGATCCGACGGAATCGAATTTTTCTTCGACCTCGGCAGGCTTTCTTCGATAAACGCTGTTAATATAAGCCTTTTGGAGCATAACGAATGGGGAATCTCCCGCCCGAAATTCATTTCGGTGTTCCTCTCCGACGACGGCGAGAATTGGTATGAGATCAACGAGTATTCACGCGGCGACAGCCCGGTACTGAACCAGCAGGCAACAAGACTCGAGATCCCGATAGAATTCGATAAATACTATGCCGCACGCTTTGTCCGCTTCCGTGTCGAAGGCGGATTCACCTTCATCGACGAGCTCGAAGCGTTCGGTACCAAAAAGGTCGATTCCAAAACAGTCCGTCTTGCAGAAAGCGGAATCAAATCGGTTCCGTTCTATACAAACCCCGAAAGCGAGCAATTTGCAACGATCGAAAACACCCCGTTGAACGCAAGCGATATCATTATCGTTTACGGCGACAGAAACCTCGAGGAAGACCTTCTTCCGATGGTTGCCTATCTCGATGAGGACGGCAATATAAAGGATACCTTTATGGACGGCTTCCTCTATTGCTCGCATACAAATCTCCCCTCGGGCTCGCTTGCCCATCTTCCCAACTATAAGATCGACTGGGAATATTCCTTCGACCGCACCTTCAACGGCGCCGCCGGCTTCGATGCACTCGACCGCACTGTCGGTCAGGTCAAGGAGGCTTTGGGACTCACCGATTATAAGGTAAAGGTCTACAATTCCTTCCTAACCTTGCGTCAGGAGGTCACCGATTTCGGCGACGTTGACGGCGACGGCATCTCCGAGGACGCTTCCACCGTCGAGGGCAGAAAAAAGATTTTCGATTGGTACATCAAGCTGAATATGGACGAATTCGAAAAGCGCAATTATCAGAATATCGAATTCGACGGCTTCTATTGGATAAATGAAGCGGTCGTTTGGGAAAAGGACGACTCCCACGTTATCACCGAAGCGGGCGATGCCGTTCACGCCGCAGGCACAAACTTCCTCTGGGTTCCTTATTTCGAGGCGTACCGCTACTACACAGGCTACGAAATGAACTTTGATGCGATATGTATGCAGCCCAACGTGGTATTCACCACCGATGCACCCTATTGGAGATTCGAGCATTCCGCTTCTGCTGTAAAGGCACGTAAAATGTGTATCGAGATCGAGCACAGCTATCAGTGCATCAGCGACCCGTCGTTTGCAAGAAGCTATATGCTTTATCTCTACTACGGTGTAAAGACCGGCTATATGGATTCTATCCACGTTTATTACGACGACGTCAGCAACTTCGCAAAGCTCGCTCGAAGCAAGGCTTCTCTTGCACGCTTGCAGTACGATGCGACCTATGATTTCGTAAAGCGCAAGCTCGATATTACTCCCGATAAACGTGAAAAGGTTTCGGTAAAGGGAAGTAAGAATGCCGTTATCAGCGCTTCTCTCGAAAACGACGGCTTGGCATTGTTCACGCTGGCAACCAACGTGAAGAACGGCTATATCGCATTCAACAGCGACGGAAGCTTCCGCTATTTCCCCGATAAAGACTTCAGCGGAACCGACAGCTTCACCTATACCTACAATAACTTCCTCGGCGAATCCGAAGAATGTGTTGTTGAGATAATTGTAGAATAAAAAACTGCCTCGCTTGGGCGTAGCCAAACCCACTATCAACAGAAAAAGAGAAGATTCGTTTTAATTACGAGTCTTCTCTTTCTTTTATTTGCTTTACTTGAGCTTTGCCTTCAAATACTTTACAATCTCGGATATCGGGAGAATCAAAGCACCGATAACAAGCGCTAAAAGGTAATTGAGGAAGCTGATCTCGCTGAAGCTGAACGCGCTGCGGAGGAAGGGAACAAACACAACAGCGGCGGTAAGAACAAACGATGCAAGCATTGTAAGCCAAAGCACCTTGTTGTGACTCTTGAGAGCAAACACACTCTTCTCGCGCGAGCGGAGGTTAAATGAGTGAACGATCTCTGCCATCGACATCGAAATGAATGCAAAAGTCGTGCCGAGCAGATCGTTTTCGATTGCGCGGCCGATAAAGAAGGAAACGAGTGTAAGCAACGAAATGCAAGCACCCTGCCAGAGCACGTCGATACCCAAGCCGCCTGCAAAAATGCCTTCCTTGCTGTCACGCGGGGGATTGGTCATAACGTCGCCCTCTGCCTGCTCCATACCGAGTCCGAGTGCGGGGAGACTGTCGGTGATAAGGTTGATCCAAAGAATGTGTATCGGCTTGAATATCGTCATACCGAACAGCGAAGCGATAAATACGCTCAATACCTCGCTCAGATTCGACGAAAGCAGGAATTGGATCGTTTTTCTTACGTTCGAGTAGATTCGTCTGCCTTCCTCGACAGCGTTTACGATAGTTGCAAAGTTATCGTCGCCGAGTATCATATCGGCAACACCCTTTGTAACGTCTGTGCCGGTGATACCCATACCGATACCGATATCGGCTGTCTTTATCGAGGGCGCGTCGTTAACTCCGTCGCCCGTCATCGCGGTAATGTTTCCGAGCTTCTTCCAAGCCGAAACTATTCTTACCTTGTGCTCGGGCTGAACACGCGCATATACCGAATACTTGGTAATATCGCGCTCGAGCTCCTCGTCGGATATCGTGTCGAGCTGTGCACCCGTCATCGCCTGCGACGCATCGTCGATAATACCCAACTGCTTGCCAATCGCAACAGCGGTGTCGATGTGGTCACCCGTGATCATAACGGGGCGTATACCCGCGCCCTTACAGCGTGCAACCGCTTCGACCACCTCGGGACGAACGGGGTCTATCATACCCGAAAGTCCTACAAAAACAAGCTCCTTTTCGATCTCCTCGGGAGAATTGAATTCGGGGATCTCGTTATATACCGCAAAAGCCGCGGCAAGCACTCTCAGCGCCTTGTCAGCCATCGCCTTGTTGTGAGCAAGTATTGCTTGGCGTACACCGTCGTCAAGCTCCTTGGTCTTGCCGTCAACCGGCGAGATGTATTTGGTACAGCGCGAAAGTATAACGTCGGGCGCGCCCTTGGTATACTGAATTATCTTGCCCTCGAATCTGTGAAGGGTAGACATCATCTTTCTGCCCGAATCGAAGGGAGCTTCTGCAACACGCGGCTGCTTTTTCAAAAGCTCGCTCTTTATAAATCCGTTGTCAAATGAAAACTTCTGCAAAGCCGCCTCGGTGGGCTCGCCGGTAACCTCTCCGTCGGGTGCCGCTTCGGCGTCGTTACAGAGCGAATTGCAGGTGCAGAGAAGATCGAGATTGCCTGCAAAATGCTCGACAACCGTCATTCTGTTCTGGGTAAGAGTACCCGTCTTGTCACTGCAGATTACCTGAGTACAGCCGAGCGTTTCGACCGCGGTAAGCTTTCTGATAATAGCGTTCTGGTTCGCCATTTTTGAAACGCCGATCGAAAGAACGATGGTAACGACTGCGCTCAATCCCTCGGGAATCGCCGCAACCGCAAGCGAGACCGAAACCATAAAGGTGTCGAGAAGATCGCCGCCGCGGATCATGTTGACCGCGAAAACGACCGCACATATACCCAAAACCGCAACCGTGAGTATCTTACTGAGCTGTGCAAGCTTTATCTGAAGCGGGGTCTTTTCCTCGCTCGCATCGGTTATCGCCTGTGCGATCTTGCCCATTTCGGTGTCCATACCCGTCGCGGTAACGACAGCCTTGCCTCTTCCGTAGACTATCGTCGTGCCGGTGTAGATCATATTGCTTCTGTCACCGAGCGGAACTGCTCCGCTTTCGCTTACGATAATTTCGGCAGATTTGTCGCTCGGTACCGATTCACCCGTAAGAGCGGATTCCTCTGCCTTGAGCGATGCCGCTTCGATAAGCCTTGCGTCCGCAGGGACTGCGTCGCCTGCCTCGAGCAAAATAATATCGCCCACAACGAGCTCGTCGCTGTTGAGAATACGCAGCATACCGTCGCGCAGTACCTTGCATTTCGCTTTCGTCATCGCCTTTAGCGCGTCGATCGCCTTTTCTGCCTTGTTTTCCTGAATAACGCCCAAAACCGCGTTAAGAATAACGACAAACAGAATGATAAATACGTCTGCGAGCGATTCGCCCTCGATTATCGCGGTAACCAGACTTACAGCCGCGGCTACGAGCAAAACGATAATCATCGGGTCTGCAAACTGTAAAAGAAATTTCTTCCATAGCGGAACCTTCGGCGGCTCTGCAAGACGGTTTTTGCCGTTCCTTTCGAGCCTGGATTGCGCCTCTGCCGAGCTCAAGCCGTTTTCGTCGGTAGAAAGCGCGTCAAAGACGTTTTTGATGCTTTCGAGATAATGCTTCATAAATAAATCCTTTCTTGCGGCAGGGAATAGTCGGATAAATGTGCTCCTCCCTGACCGCGAAGTGTAAGTTCATAAAAAAATAAGCAAGCACATTTATGGCGTACCATAAAAGTCTTGCATTTGAACGTCCGCCCGGGCGGTGAAGCCGTGGTGTCGAGCGGTCGGGCGCGCATAGTGCGTCTGCTACTCCCTTTCATTACCCATATATTACCATAAATAGTTTTGCGTGTCAATAACCTTTTTATTCATTTAATATTTAGTTTACAAAGCATTCGGTTACTTGACAAAGGGAAAATGTTATATTATAATATTGTGATTAATTTTAGTTTCGGAGGTACAAATGGATACAAACCTTCTTGCCGAGCTTCTTTATCCCAATATCAAAACTCTCCCCGCGGATATCGAAGCACGCTATCCCGCACGTAATCTTCCCGAGGGCGCAAAGGTAACCCGCTTCGCACCCAGCCCCACGGGCTTTCTTCATATAGGTAACCTTTACGGCGCTTTCACCGATGAACGCCTCGCTCACACCTCGGGCGGCGTATTCTACCTCAGAATAGAGGATACCGATGCAAAGCGTACCGTAGAAAACGGTATTCAGATTATTATCGAAACCCTCGCAAAATTAGGCGTTGAATTCGACGAGGGCGCTGTTATCGACGGCGACAACGGCAATTACGGCCCCTACCGTCAGAGCGAGCGCGCCGAAATATATCAGACCTATGCAAAACAGCTCATCAGAGAGGGCAAGGCATATCCCTGCTTCTGCACCGAGGAGGAGCTCACCGCTATCCGCGAGCGTCAGGAGGCAGAAAAGCTCAACCCCGGCTATTACGGCGAATTTGCGATCTGGCGCGACGCCCCGATCGAAAAGATCGAGGAAAAGCTCAACGAGGGCATTCCCTTTGTTCTTCGCTTCCGCTCGGAAGGTGATCTCAACAATAAGCACAAATTCCGCGATGAGATCAAGGGCGAGATCGACGTGACCGAAAACGATATCGACCACGTTATTCTCAAGTCCGACGGAATCCCCACTTACCACTTCGCCCATGCGGTCGACGATCATCTTATGGGCACCACCCACGTTATCCGCGATGAAAGCTGGCTCTCCACTCTTCCTTTCCATATCCAGCTTTTCAAGGCACTCGGCTTTAAAATGCCCAAATACTGCCACACCGCACAGGTATTGAAGCTCGACAACGGCAACAAACGCAAGATCTCCAAGCGTAAAGACCCCGAAGCCGCGCTTACCTATTACCATTCTCAAGGCTATCCCGTTGCGGCAGTGCGTGAATATCTTATGACGCTTCTCAATTCCAACTTCGAGGAATGGCGTCTCGCAAATCCCGATGCACCCATTGAGGATTTCAAATTTACCACAAAGAAGATGAGCGTTTCGGGCTCGCTTTTCGACCTCGATAAGCTCAATGACGTTTCGAAAAACGTAATTTCCCGTCTTACCGCAGAGGAGGTATATAATTTTACTCTCGCGTGGGCAAAGGAAAACGACAGCGAATTTGCTTCGGTTCTCGAATCCGACAAGGATTACGCGGTGCGTATCCTTTCCATCGGCAGAGGCGGCAAAAAGCCCCGTAAGGATATCGCTCTCTGGAGCGAGGTGAAGAACTATATGTCGTTCTTCTACAATAACCTTTTCGCACCTGTCGATTCTATTCCCGAAAGCTTCGACCGCAACGATATCAAAGCGGTTTTGAGTGATTTTGCAAATACCTATGACGAAAACGTCGAGCAAAACGATTGGTTCGCAAACATCAAAGCTATCGCCGAAAAGAACGGCTTCTGCCCCGATATGAAGCAGTACAAGGCAAACCCCGAAAGCTTTAAGGGCTCTGTTGCAGACGTCAGTATGTTCCTCCGCGTAGCAGTCACCGGCAGAATGAACTCGCCCGATCTCTACGAGGTAATGCAGATCCTCGGGAAAGATACCGTGCTTGCGCGCGTTGCCGAAATCATCGGCTAATAACCTTTATCAAGGAGAAAAATAATGGAATCCACAAATTTCATTCACGAAATAATCGAAGAGGACCTTGCCAAAAATCCCGGTCTTAAGATTCATACCCGTTTCCCGCCCGAGCCCAACGGCTATCTTCATATCGGTCATTGCAAAGCGCTTGTTATCGACTTTTCCACCGCGGTAAAGTATAACGGCATCTGCAATCTGCGTATGGACGACACCAATCCCGCAAAAGAGGATACCGAATTCGTCGATGCCATTAAAGAGGATATTCACTGGCTCGGCTTCGATTGGGACGACCGCTTCTTCTACGGCTCGGATTATTTCGAGGAAACCTATAAGCTCGCAGAACAGCTTATCATAAACGGCGATGCTTATGTGTGCGAGCTTTCGGCAGAGGAATTTTCGGCATACCGCGGCGACCTTCAGAAGCCCGCCGTTTCGCCCTACCGCGACAGACCCGCCGAGGAAAGCCTCGATTTGTTCAGACGTATGCGTGCAGGCGAATTCCCCGAGGGGAAATATACCCTCCGTGCTAAAATAGATCTCGCAAGCGGCAACTTCAATATGCGTGATCCGGTTCTCTACCGTATCCGTTATATCGACCATCACCGTCAGGGCACAAAATGGTGCATCTTCCCGATGTACGACTTCGCTCATCCCATTCAGGACGCACTCGAGGGTATCACTCATTCGCTCTGCTCGCTTGAGTATGAGGATCACCGACCCCTTTATAATTGGGTGATCGACCACTGCGAAGTTCCCTCTACCCCGCGTCAGATCGAATTTGCCCGTCTCAACGTGACCAATACCGTAATGAGCAAGCGCTTCCTTCGCTCGCTTGTCGAAAATAAACTTGTCGACGGCTGGGACGACCCGAGAATGCCCACTCTCTGCGGCTTGCGCAGAAGAGGCTACACCGCCGCTTCTATCCTCGATTTTATCGACAGAGTCGGCGTTGCAAAGAATAACAGCCTTGTGGATATCGCGCTTTTGGAGCACTGTGTGCGTGAGGATCTCAACAAAACCGCTCTCCGCCGTGTTGCCGTGTTCGATCCCGTCAAGGTAACCGTTACCAACTATCCCGAGGATAAGGTTGAATATTTCGACCTTCCGAATAATCCGAACGACGAAAACGCAGGAACCCGCAAGCTCCCGTTCACCCGTGAGCTTTATGTCGAAAGGGAAGACGTTTCGATCGATCCTCCTCCCAAGTATTTCCGTATGAAGCTCGGCGGCGAGGTTCGTCTTATGGGCGGCTATATCGTCAAGGTCGATGAGATCAAGACCGATGACAACGGCAACGTGACCGAGGTTCTCTGCACCGCAGATCTCGAAACCGGCAACGGTATGCCCAACGACGGCAGAAAGATAAAGGGTACTATCCATTGGCTTTCCGCAAAGGACTGCGCCGAAACCGATGCTATCCTTTACGACCACCTCTTCACCGAGGCTGATATGAACGCAGTCGAATCTGCCCGCTACGGCGAATACTTGAATCCCGAATCCAAGGTGATTGTAAAGGGTATCAAGATCGAAAGCTCGCTTCTCGAAGCAAAGCCCGGTGAAAAGTTCCAGTTTGTCCGCAAGGGCTACTACTGCCGCGACAGCAGGGACACTTCTGTTTTCAACAGCATCGTCGCTCTTAAAGACAGCAAAAAGTTCTAACTTTCAATAAGAAAAAATAATAAATCAAACGGAGATGCTTTATCAACAGGCATCTCCGTTTTTTAATCCAAAAATTACCGATAATAAATCCTGTATATAAGCTAATAATATCAGCGAGGAAAAACCTCGACGAAAAACATTGAAAATCTATTAAGAAGGAGATTTTAGAAATGGCAAGAAACAAGACTATGGTTCCCGAAGCCAAGGCAGCGCTTGATAAGTTCAAGATGGAAGCCGCAAGCGAAGTAGGCGTTAATCTCAAGCAGGGCTATAACGGCGACCTTACCTCCAAGCAGGCAGGTTCTGTCGGCGGTCAGATGGTCAAGAAGATGATCGAAACCGCTGAAAAGAACATGAAATAAGCTTAAAGCGGACAATGCAATAGAAAAAGGTGCTTGTTACAAGCACCTTTCTTCTTTATTTCTTTTTCTTTCTCTTTTTCTTTTTGAAAGCGTTGCGGTATTTTGCCGTTTTCTTGTTTACAAGCACAACCGATATTACAGCCGCAACCGCCAATACCGCCGCCACGATAAACAGTATCATCGTGCTGTTGTCGCCGTTTGTTGCTTCTGCTTCTTCGGCAGATACCGAGAGAATCATACAAGTACAAATCATTATCGAAATAAGGACCGAAAGCAATATGCGGTATTTATTCTTCATTATCGCTTTTCTCCTTGTCTTCACATTCGTCTGCTTTATTCTTTTTGAAAATACGCGCTTTCCATTCAAGAACCAGCTCGCGCAGATGCTTTTGGTTTGCGTCTGTACTCGGGGGAGGAAGCAGCTCGTGAGATTCGGGATCTATCTCGCCGACGTCCTGATATTTACAGCTTGCAACGGGAAGCCCCTTGCGCTTGAGACTGCGCTCCACCGCAAGCTTGATCACGTAGAAAAGAATAGCGAATATCGGAACCGAGAAAACCATTCCCGCAAGCCCGAATACACCGCCGCAGAAAAGGATCGCGACCGAGATCCAGAACTTCGAGAGCCCCGTTTTGTCCTCCATTATCATCGGCTCGATAATATTGCCCTCGATTTGCTGAAGAACTATCAAAAAGATAATGTAAATGATACCGTGGCGGGCGTTTGTCAAAAGCACGATAAACGCTGTCGGAATACCGCCGATAAAGGGGCCGAAGAAGGGGATAACGTTCGTTATGGCAATAATACCCGCCGAAAGAAGCGCATACTGCATACCCGCAACCGACATAAAGAGGAACGTTATAATACCGACAATGCTCGAGGTGATAAGCTTGCCCGATACAAATTTACCGAACACCGAATTGCCGTAACGTGCAACGTCGAGAATGTCGTTTGCTCTCGAAATCGAAAACATCGAATAAATGATCTTTTTGAACTGTCCGAGAAAGCTTTTCTTTTCTATAAGCGCGTATACACAAACAATTATCGAAAGAATGAAGTTGATAAAGAAGGTTACGACAGACATCGCACCCTCGAGCAATCCGCCGATAATACCCGAAAGCTCGCCGCCGATCCAGCTTGTCAGTTGTGCTACCAATCCGTCGATCAATTCGCCCAGATGCTCGCTGAAGGGGTTGTCCGCGGAAAGCTGACTTCCGAGCCATTCGCCCGCGTCACGTACAAACGATGGTGCGATTTCGATGAGCTTCGCAAAGCTTTCCAAAAATTCGGGAATGATGAGGAAGAGTAAAAGCACGATGATGCCGAGCAACGCGATGATCGAACAGATAATGCCGAGCGCATTTGAAGCGCGCGTTCTTGCCTTGGGGCGCATACGCTTTACTTTTGAGAAAAGCTTAAAAAACCTCTTTTGAACAAAAACGTTAAAGGGGTTGATTATGTATGCAAAAATAACACCGAGTATTATCGGCGAAAGCATACCGCCGAGCCAGTTCAGCGTGCTTTTTACCGATTCAATCTGCGCAATAAGCAGAATCACTGCGGCTGCAACCGCAAACCAGATAACAGTCTTGCGGTTGATGCTTTTTTGCAATTCCTTTTGTTCGTGCCTTTCTTCCATTTGCTCCTCCGAAACAGCTTTGTTTGTCGTTAAGTGCATTATATCACACAAGAAATATTTTGTAAAGTGGTAAAGCGGGTTGAAATTGTAACGGTTTTGTTGTATAATGATAAAGAAAATCGACAATTTCCGACAAAGGATATTATATGAAATCTTTATTACGACAAAATACAAATGCATTTGTTTCTTTGCTTCTGCTTGTCTGCTTTTCTTTGCCGCTTCTTGCGTCCTGCAACGAAAGCTTTGCCGATGCCGAGATCAGCCTTAATGCAAGCGCGGGGAATTTTACCGAAACCGTTGTTGCCGGCACGACCGAAACGATGATGTCCGCCGTCTATGCCTACGGAAGCTATGAAATCTCACTTCGCAACGCTGTGTATGATTCAAACGGCAAGGACGACGGCAAAATGCTCACCGACCGTGTCTATACCAACGCAAAGCCCAAGCACGAAGATGAAAAAACAGAGGGCTGGGTGATGATAAAAAGCTACGACGGCGAAACCGATTACCGAGCAACAGTCACAATCGATTTCGGCTTTACCGCGAAGGACGTCGACCGCTTTTACCTCCGCGCATTCCGCAGCACCGAGCTCAATGCCGAAATGCCTCAACGCATACGCTTTTATGCCTCGACCGACGGCGAGAGCTTTGAATACCTCGGCGACGGCACTACGATGACCGATCTGAGCATCGATAATTCCGCCGCTGTCTATGGTGTCACATTAAAGCAGGGCGTCACCGCAAGGTATATGCGTGCAACAGTTGAGTGCGACGGAGCACATACCGTCTGGCTCAATGAGGTCGGCGCGGCGGCAAGTGGAATGCTCTTCCGTGCCAATGACGACGGCGACGGCTTGATCCGCGACAGTCAGGGCTTGGTCTACCGTATCAATAACGGTGTTGCCGAAATAGTTCACGCCGAAAGTTCGCCTTATGGTGAATATGCGACCCTTCCGCCGAGCAATTACAGCTTCGATTCCAATGGAAGTAAATACACTCTCGGAAAGGGAAGCGATAACGAAATAAGCGTTATCAGCGATTTTATCGGAGAGGGAAGACCCAATTATTCGGGCGTGCCCAACAATATTCAGTATATAGTAATACATAACACCGGCACAACCGAGGAGGTCACCGACTCCGAGCGCTACAATCTCCGTATGCACACCACCGACGGCGAAACAAGCTGGCACTATACCGTCGATGACAATAAAATATACCATTCGCTTTCCGATTCGATAGTCGGCTGGCATGCCGGCTCGAGTCACAACTATTGCAGTATCGGTATCGAGATATGCACAAACGGCGCACCGCAAAGCTCTTCCGGTAAGTTCTATTTCAGCGGAAGCGCATATGAGGAATGGGTCGAAAATCGGTTCAAAAAATCGCTTCGCAATACTGCGGTTCTCGTTGCCGAGCTTCTTACCCGCTACGGTCTCTCGACCGATGCCGTGATTCAGCACTATGACGTCACCGAAAAGAATTGCCCCCTCTGGCTTCGTGAAAAGAACGGCAAGTTTGTCTACGACGGCACTCTCTGGGTGGAATTTATGGGCTATGTCGAGGAGTATTATGCGCTCTTTAACGGCAAAAGCGCAAAGCCTGTTATCCGTCCCGATTCAAAGATAGTCATTCCCGATTATATCACAACGAACGACGGCGAGGTCTATCCCGTCTCTGTCGTTTGCGGAGATGCCTTTGTAGAAAAGGGAAGTGCACTTTCAAAGCTTCATATCGGCAAGATGGTCGAATCGTTCTCGTATTCCGCGCTCGACGGCTGTGATTCGATAGATTTGATAACTCTTTCAAACGGCAACGATTATCTCGAATACGAAAACGCCGTTCTAAGCGAAAAAAACGGCAACGTGATTTACGATCCGGCAAAGGTCGTCGTAACCGAACCCTCGCCTCTGCCCGAATCGAATCTCGATATCCGCGAGATCGACGGCAGGTATTATCTGTTTCTTAAAACCGAACGCTACACTCTCTCCGAGCTCGCTTCTCTCTACGGCGCGAGCGAATACAATGCGATCGCGTACGACGGAAGCATCGCTTCTCCCGATGAGTTTTTGGGTACAGGGTATCTTCTCAATTTCGGCGGTGCGAGAATGTTCTTGGTTGTCCTCGGCGATGCCAACGGAGATGCCGAGGTCGACGTTTATGATTATATCCTGATCAAAAGAACCTATTTCGGAACCTTTATCCCGCTCAAGCGTCAGCTCTATTCAATGACGCTTACCAACGGAAAAGAGGTTTGCGTATACGATTATATAGCGGTCAAACGCTACGTTCTCGGAACCTATAATCCATTCAAATAAATATAAAAGGCGGACGGTATCAACCGTTCGCCTTTCTTTGTTATCTGTATTTTGCGAGAATTGCTTCGAATTCGTCTCTTCTTGCCTCCATATCGGCAACAAGCTTCATCTGGGTTCTCGCTCTGTCGAGGTTTTGTCCTGCGTAATGCGTGCGGAAATAGGTGTCGCCCTCCAAATAGTCGGTAAGGAAGCGCATACCGCATTCGAGCGTCATCATTATCGCGCCGTCGTGCAACAGCTTGAATTCCTCGTCGGTGATGGTGTCCTTCATCTCGGAAAGAAATCCGCTTGCATATTCCTCGTAAAGCGCGGGAACACAGTAAACCTTGTCAAGATCCTTTTCGTCCTCGGCTGCGCTCGATGCACCGAAACGGATGCTGTCGCCGAAGTCGTAAAGCATACTGCCGGGCATAACTGTATCGAGGTCGATAACACAAATTCCGCTGCCGCTTTCGTCGTCTATCATAACGTTGTTGAGCTTTGTGTCGTTATGAGTAACTCGGGTGGGAAGTCTGCCGTCGGCAAGACGTGCGGTGATGGTAGGGCAGTAGTCTTTTCTTGCGAGATAAAACTCGATTTCGGGAATACATTCGTCTTTTCTGCCCGCCTTGTTTTCGTTCAGCGCGTTTTCAAAATTCTTGAATCTTACGGGAGTGTTGTGGAAATCCTTTATCGTTTCGGTAAGAGTTGTCGCATCGAATTCTGCCAGAAGATTCTGGAATCTGCCGAATGCACGCGCCGATTCACCGAACATACCCGCCTTCTCCGCCTTGTTGTAGCAGGTGGCGTCGGTTATGTAAAGGTACATTCTGTAAAATCCGTTTTCGTTCTTATGGTAGTATTTGCCGTCGTTCGCCTTCAAAAGAGTAAGAGTCTCTCTGTCGGGGTCGCCGTTTGCATCAATAATCTTTTTGCGTAAAAATTCGGTGACCGAGGAGATGTTGTTCATCAATCCGATCGGATCCTTGAAAATATTGGTGTTGATGCGCTGGAGAATATAGTTTCTGCCGTTGATCTTCACTCTGTCGGTCACGTTGATATGACCGTTGGGAATGTTTTCGACTTCCTCGATAACGTCAAAATCAAGAAACGCCGCGCAAGCCTTTTTTATATTGTTCAGTCTTTCCATAATTCCTTCGGATAAGCTCCGTCCTCAATAGCTTTGTTAATGTAGTCAACGACAGTCTGTCTGTCTTCCTTATAAGTAACGCCGTACCACTTCGCGCCGGTCTTCAGAACCTGAGCCTTCTTGCCGCTTTCGGCGAGATATTCCTTCACAGCGGTGGGGAGATAGTATTCCTTCTTCATCTCGTCGCCGCCGCTTGTAAGAAATCTGCAAAATCCCTTTTCGGCCGAAGCAAAGAAATCCTCGGGAAGACCCCAGCAGTTCATAGAAACGATGCAGTTTTCGTCAATGTCGTTCCATTCATCGTTCTCAAAATAAGCGGTGTTGCCGTTTTCGAGTCTCATTATCTTCGTGTGCTCTGCGATGTCGGTAAGGTATCCGGATTCGTCAACCGAGCATTCGCCCCTTGCGACAGTGCCGTTTTCGGTGAGCGTGTTCTTGAGAACAAATCCTGCCATACAGGTAGGGGAGTCGGGGTTCGCTTTCATATAATCGGCGATAAGCTCAAAGCTTTCTCTGCCGTAAAAGTCATCTGCGTTAACTGCGGCAAACGGACCCGTAATCGCGTTTCTTGCCGCGAGAACCGCGTGCGCCGTGCCCCATTGCTTGATTCTTCCCTCGGGAACACCGTATCCCTCGGGCATATCGTCAAGACTCTGGAAGCAGTAAACGGTTTCGCATTTCGATCCGATTCTGTTGCCGACCGTTTCCTTGAATATTTCGAGGTTTTCTTCCTTGATTACAAATACGACCTTGTCAAATCCCGCGCGGAGCGCATCATATACCGTGTAGTCAAGAATGAATTCGCCGTTGGGGCCTATCGGGTCGAGCTGCTTGAGTCCGCCGTATCTGCTTCCCATTCCGGCTGCCATAACCAAAAGTGTCATAGCATCTTCTCCTTTTATATAAATAATATATTGTGCCTGCGATGATTCTACTATAAAAACCAAAATTTGTAAAGTAGAGTTGCGAAAATAGTTGACTTTTAGTTGATTACATTTTATAATATCGGCATAAAAGTGTGTAAACGGAGGAATACTCTATGGAAAATATAAAAAAGGTCAAGGTTGGTATTATCGGTCTCGGCGCACGCGGACTTCCGCTCGTCAACGTTTGCTTTCTTCCTATGTGGGAAAACGGCTTGCTTGAAATAACCGCAGTTTGTGATTATTACGAGGACCGTGCCGAAGCAGGCGCAAAGGCTGTCGAGGATAAAACCGGCGTCCGCCCCTTCTGTACTACGAATTGGAAGGAAGTTGTCGATCATCCCGATGTCGAGGCTGTACTCGTGCTCACCGCGTGGGAATCTCACGTCGATATGTGTATCTACGCTATGCGCGCGGGTAAAAAGGTCGGCACAGAAGTCGGCGGTGCTTATAATATAGAGGACTGCTTCCGCTTGGTCAGAGCGTATGAGGAAACCGGCATCCATTGTATGATGCTCGAAAACTGCTGCTACGGCAGACGTGAGCTTATGGCACTGAATATGGTCCGCAAGGGGCTTTTCGGAACCGTCGTTCACTGCTCGGGCGGCTATATGCACGATCTCCGCGAGGAAATCGTCAACGGAGATATCAACCGCCACTACCGTCAGCGTAACTATATGCGCCGTAACTGTGAAAATTATCCGACTCACGAGCTCGGCCCCATTATGCCGGTTCTTAATATCAACCGCGGCAACCGCTTCATAAAGCTCAATTCGATTGCCTCCTGCTCGAAGGGACTGCATGAATATGCTCTCGAGCACCGTCCCGACGATCCTATCGCAAAGGCTGACTTCGCTCAGGGCGATATCGTGACAACTATCCTCACCTGCGCAGACGGCAGAACCGCAACTCTCGTTCTCGATACAACCCTTCCTCGTATCTATTCGCGCGGCTTTACCGTTCGCGGAACAAAGGGAATGTATTGCGAGGACGGCAACTACGTTCACCTCGACGGCGAAAGCGAATTCGCAACCGTCGCCGACAAGCTCAATAACCTCGAAAATTATGCAGAGGAATATGAGCATCCTATCTGGAAAGAATATAAAGCGAACCCCATCGGCGGCCACGATGGTATCGACTGGCTCGTATATAATGCGTTTATCGAATCGGTCAGGGAAGATATCACTCCTCCTATCGATACTTACGATACCGCGACTTTGATGTGCGTATCCTGCCTGTCCGAGCAGTCTATTGCCGCAGGCGGCGCAGCTGTCGCAGTGCCCGACTTCACATCGGGCAAATGGATCGAGCGCGTCGAAAAGCCCGAAGAGGATAAGAGTAGCTACTCGCTTTATAAATAATTAAGTAAAATACTGCGTTTTTACCTCGAATCAACGTTTTCTGAAAATTTTTTTCGCCGAAACTCCTTGATTTGCAAGGGGTTTCGGCTTTTCTCTAAAAAACTTCGAATTTTTTTGAAAAAAATTGGGAAAAAGGGTTGACAAAAAGGAAATTGCGTGGTAGAATAGCCAAGCTGTCCGCGAGAGAGGCAAGAGCCGAGCGAGCGGGGAGTACGAACGGACATTGAAAATTGAACAACAGTGTACTACAAAGCATTAAGATGTGAAGTAGAACAAAGACTCGTTAATTCTTTAAAAAGTAAAGAGCAAAACAGGAAATTTAGCCCGAGGCAACTCGGATAAATAAAACAACTCATTAGAGAGTTTGATCCTGGCTCAGGATGAACGCTGGCGGCGTGCCTAACACATTCAAGTCGAACGGAGTTATGAGGAAGCTTGCTTTCGAGTAACTTAGTGGCGGACGGGTGAGTAATGCATGAGCAACCTGCCTTAAAGAGGGGGATAACACAGAGAAATTTGTGCTAATACCGCATGTGCTATTTTGGTGGCATCACCGGGATAGGAAAGGAGCAATCCGCTTTAAGATGGGCTCATGTCTGATTAGATAGTTGGTGAGGTAACGGCTCACCAAGTCTACGATCAGTAGCCGGACTGAGAGGTTGATCGGCCACATTGGAACTGAGATACGGTCCAGACTCCTACGGGAGGCAGCAGTGGGGAATATTGGGCAATGGGCGCAAGCCTGACCCAGCAACGCCGCGTGAAGGAAGAAGGTCTTCGGATTGTAAACTTCTTTTATAAAGGAAGAACTATGACTGTACTTTATGAATAAGCCACGGCTAACTACGTGCCAGCAGCCGCGGTAATACGTAGGTGGCAAGCGTTATCCGGATTTACTGGGTGTAAAGGGTGAGTAGGCGGGAAAGCAAGTCAGATGTGAAATGCAGGGGCTTAACCCCTGAACTGCATTTGAAACTGCATTTCTTGAGTATCGGAGAGGTAATTGGAATTCCCAGTGTAGCGGTGAAATGCGTAGAGATTGGGAGGAACACCAGTGGCGAAGGCGGATTACTGGACGATAACTGACGCTGAGGCACGAAAGTGTGGGGAGCAAACAGGATTAGATACCCTGGTAGTCCACACCGTAAACGATGAATACTAGGTGTAGGCAAGAAATTGTCTGTGCCGCAGTTAACACAATAAGTATTCCACCTGGGGAGTACGGCCGCAAGGTTGAAACTCAAAGGAATTGACGGGAGCCCGCACAAGCAGTGGAGTATGTGGATTAATTCGACGCAACGCGAA
>SVRD01000021.1 GCA_015064955.1 Oscillospiraceae bacterium | reverse complement strand
GGGTGGATTTAATTTCACTTGATGCGATAGCATCAAATTTCACAATTTACGGAGTAAATTATTTCACCGTGAGCGCAAGCGAACGATTTCACTAAACAAAGTAAGAGTCCGAATTCATACGCAAAACTGCCTAAAATATTTTTTTTGTAGCCCATAGACAAAAAATACCGAGAACAGTGTTCTCGGTATTTTTTTATCCAAGCCGCAGTAGGGGTTCCCCGAAGCGAGCTTGCCGAGCTTTGGGGGTTCCCGCAGGCTTGGCATATCATCACGCGCAAGCGTGTATCTTTCTGCGAAATGACCATACACAACACACCTCCTTGATTTTTCAACAGAATGTGATATAATACTCATGAACCTATAACAAATCTAATTTGAAAAGGAAGATTTGATATGCCCGAAAACAATTTTGAGGTAAAATATGTCCGCACGCGCGAAATGATCAAGAAAATGGCGTTTTATATGCTGTTTTCAGCGCCGATAAACTATGTTTTTTACGTTTTGCTTTTCGTTTGCCTTGTTTCAAATGCGTTTCTCTTCCTTTTTTATGACGATCCGAATATCCCGAGTATCGTTTTCATAGTCTTTTTTATCGCCTTGCGTATTTTTCAGTATTACAATTACGTCAAAATGGTTGAAAAGCGCGACAAGGAACATAACGGCGGAAGCAATATTCCGATTCACTTCGCCGCAAGCGACGAGGGTGTTTCCACCTATTCCCTCGACGGAGGCAAAACGACGGTTGCGCTTTCGGATATCAAAAAAGGCAATATTACCGACGATTTCGTTATTATAATGACAAAGGCGAAGGTTGTTTACTTTTTCCCGAAGAATCATTTCACCGTCGGCAGTGCCCACGGCCTTGTCGAATTTTTAAGATCAAAAGAAATTAAGGTCAGATAACAAAAAAGGCTCTTCACGAGCCTTTTTTATTATTCTTTTTCTATTGCGGCGGGGGCGGAGATGATTTTTGATATTTCCGCGGGGTCGAACTTCGCTATACGGTCATAGGTATAAAGACCGTTACACTCCTGCTCGACGTCGGTTAGCTGTGTATAGCAAAATCCGCAGATATATTTATTATCGAGTATCGCGCCCGTTACGTCGGTCAAGCGATCAAGAAATGCCTGCTTCGATTCGGGAATATTGCCGTAGCCCCAGCCGTTGCGGTCAAGCATAAAGCCGATTCCGCCGTATTCGCTGATAAACAGCGGCATACCCGAAATATATTCCTGACGGTCGGCGAATTTATCGTCGAAGCCATAAGGCAGATTCTTATAGCGCTCTCGAATCGCACTGCCCGAGGCATCGTAATCGTGAACGTCGAAAACATCGCTGATAACGTGGTAATTGCCGCTCGTGTCGATGCAGGGGCGCGACGGGTCGGTCGATTTTGTCGCAAGGTAGACAAGCCTTAAAATATCGTCGCACTGACGTCTTCCCCCTTCGTCCCAAGTTTCGTTGAAGGGGCACCAGCCGATTATCGAGGGATGATTTATATCACGGTTGACTATTTCTAACCATTCGGGGAGAATATTATGCACCGATTCGGGACGCGAGATATCCAAGCCCCAATTCGCATATTCGCCCCAGACGATATAGCCGTGTCGGTCGGCGTGGTAGAGGAAGCGCTCCTCGAAAACCTTTTCGTGCAGGCGCGCGCCGTTGAAGCCCATCGCCATCGAGCGAATTATATCGTTTTCGAGTTCCTTGTCGCTCGGTGCGGTATAAACGCCGTCGGGGTAAAAGCCTTGGTCGAGCACAAGCCGCATAAAGATGCTTTTGCCGTTGAGCATAAAGCGCATTCCGTCGAAATGTATCTCACGCAGGCCGAAATAGCTCTTTACCCTATCCGAGCCGAATTCGAGCTCAACATCATAAAGATTTCCCTTGCCAAGCTCCCAAAGATGAATCTCATCGAGCTTGATATTTATCAAAGCCTGACCGCAGTCGGTTTTGACGCTTCCGCTTCCGACGAGTTTGCCGTCGAAAAGCACTCTTGCCTTCAATTCGCCCTTGCCGGCAAGGCTTGCTTTGACCGAAACGGCGCCCGAATTGATATCGGTAAAATATCTGACGCTTTTGATATATTCCTTCGATGTGAATTCGAGCCAGACGGTCTGCCAGATACCTGTCGTGCGGGTATAAAAGCAGCCGTAGGATTCATATTTGTGGCACTGCTTGCCCGAGGGGATATCGCTCGAGCGGGTATCGTCCTCGCAGTAAACGGTAAGGGTGTTTATCCCCTGTTGGCAAAAGCGTGTGATATCGAAGCTGAACGAGCTGTATCCGCCCTTGTGAGTACCGACACAGACGCCGTTTAAATAAACCGTCGCTTTATAATCGACAGCGCCGAAATGAAGAAAGATATTCCCGCTCATTTCGTTCTCGCCGAGCATAAATTCCTTTCGGTAAATGCAGGCGGGGATAAAATCGGTATAATTTATTCCCGAGAGCTTGCTTTCGGGGCAAAAGGGAACGTTGATCTCGTTTTGGAGCGGGGTATCGCTCTCCAACACTCCCCTTTCGGACGCGCTTTTCGAGAAATCGAATTCAAAGCCCCAGCTTCCGTTCAGATTTCTGAAGCTCTCGCGCATAAATTGGGGTTTCGGGTGTTCGGTACGGTATATCATAAAAACCTCACAAAACGATCATATTAACGATCAGATAACCGCAATAAGCGATAGCGAGCACCGATTGCATCGCTATCCATTTTTTGCCGTTTTCGTTAAAAATACACATCGCACCGCAAAGCGCGACAGATATAAAACCGACAAGCAGAAATGCGAGGGTATTTGTTTCGGGGTATCCGCTTCCGATAAGCTGCACGCTGATTCTGTCGGGCAGAACGAAAAACGAAACGACCGAAAGAACAAATGCAGCTGCAGTGACGGCTAAGGAGATAATTTTTGCTTTTTTACCGATCCGCTCTGTCATTATTATGCGTCCTCATCGAAAACGAAAAGCCAGATGCACTCGGTCGAGAATTTTGTTCCTGCGGGGACAAGTGTGGCGGTGTTCGCGTCGTATTTGCTGAAATAGAGCTTGTTGTGACCGGTATTCATATCCCAGAACGCAGTTTTGAAGCTGTTTTTCATCGAATCGAGCGAATCCTCAAAGGTATTCACGCGGATATCGAAGCGGTATCTCGGGTCGGTATAGCCATAGATATGCACTCGGTTAGCGGCGTTTTTGTCGTTCATCGGGCCCGAATAGTCCGCCTTGCCGACCTTCGAGGTTTCGATAGTTTTAATTATATTGCCGTCGGTGCCGACCATATCGCAGTAAAGGCCGTATTTTTTGTCGATCGGGAACATACCGGTATAGGAAAGCTTGTGATAGGTATCCTGAAGGTAATTATAGTCGACGTTGAGCTTTACCTGCTCGCCGATTACAGTATATTTTCTCGTTACCTCGGCATAGATATCGCTTTCGGCATAGCTGTCTCTGTCCTTGTAGCGATAGCCGTAGCCGTCGCCGTCGGTATCGGCAGTCCACAAAAGCTTTGTCTTTTCGATAATATGGAGCTTATTGAGCTTGATGCTTTCGCCGTTGGCAAGAATTATCTCGCTTTCGGTTTCTCCATTGTAAAGCGCAAGCGAAATAAGAGTTTCGTTGCCGTGGTTGCCGCCCGACCAGATAACTGCGCCGTTCTGGCTTTTGCTTGTGCGGTAGACGTATTCCCAATCGGTGCTTCCGGGTACAAAGGGAATTATCTTGTTGTCCTTGGTGGTGAGCTTCCAGCTCCAGAGATTAAAGGTACCCCAAGGCATTTCCTCTATCGTGAGAGCGAGCTTGCCCGCATCGGTTTCGGTTTCGATACGGTAGCATTTATCGCTCACCTTGGTGAGAATCATTTCCTTTGATTCCAATTCGGCGGGCGAAGACGGGTTTACAGTTAATTTATAATCGTTACTTCCCCAATATTCAGGCATAGCTATCTCCTCCTCCGATACTTCGGATATTTCGCTCGATTCGGGCAGGGATTCGGTTTTTTCTTCGTTATTCGAGCAGGAAGCGAGCGCGCTTGCGCAAAGCATACCTGCCAAAAGCATTGTCAAAAATCTTTTCATTCGATATCACCCCATACTTCACTGTAATCGACACCGGGATTTTCCACCTGAAGCGTGCCGCGCTTGAAATCCGACGGTGCGGAAAGATAAACGTCCTCGGGAATAGTGTTTGAATATTCGATAAAGCGCATCGTCATTACGGTTTTGCCGTTTTCCACCCATTCAAACGCAACAAGACGGTTGTTTTCGTTGAAATAATAGCGGTTGAATCCGGTTGCGCTTCCGCCCGAGCTCTGTGTTGTGACAAAGCTTTCGCAATAGCAGGGCTCGCCCTCGAACTCCGCCATTTTTCGCTCGGTCGGGTTTGCGAACATAGAAGCTTCGTAATCGGCAAAGATAAATTCCTGTCCTATCGCGCCGATGATCGTATCGTAGGAGCGGTTGCCGATATGGAGCTGATGGATCTGAAGATCGCCGTTATAAATATCGTATCTGTCCCTCGAATGATCGTTGTGGGTTTCGATCGTGGTAACGGTCTTGCCGTCTGTCGCTTGGGCGAAGTCATAGGTTTCGCCGTTGTTTGTAAAGCTCATACTGAACCAGAACGAGCTTTTATCCATCGTGCCGAAGAATGCGGCGGTGCGCGACGGATATGCCGAGATATCAACGCTTTCCTCCCCGTCGCCCTGACAGCCGACGGCAAAAACGGCAGCAAGAACGAGAAGAAGTGCCAAAATACGCTTCATATAAAAAATCCTTTCGTTTTTCATAAATCAATTTTAACACACGAGCAATAATTATGCAAGTTTATTTAACTATTATTTTGCCCTTTTTGATCAAAACCACTTGCAAGAGAGTGTTTATTTATGGTAAAATACGAGCGGCGAAAGGCCTTATAATTTTGTTTTGAAAGGAACAACCGATATGATCGTACGCACTCCCCCTATGGGATGGAATTCCTGGAACACATTCGGCAGAAACATCGACGAAAAGCTGATTATGGAGACCGCCGACGCGATGGTGGAAAACGGTCTGCTCGAAAAGGGCTACAACTACTTAGTTATCGACGACTGCTGGGCTGAAATGAAGCGAGACGAAAACGACCGCTTGGTGCCCGACAAGAACAAATTCCCCCACGGTATGAAATACGTTGCCGATTACGTTCATTCAAAGGGACTTAAATTCGGTATGTACTCCTGCGCGGGCAATCTCACCTGTGCGGGCTATCCCTCCTCGTTTGAATATGAGTTTATAGATGCCGAAACGTTTGCATCGTGGGGTGTGGACTATCTTAAATACGACTACTGCTTCAAGCCTATGAATCAGCAGGGTCATCTGCTCTACAAGCGTATGGGATTGGCATTGGCAAACTGCGGCAGAGATATCTGCTTCTCGGCTTGTTCTTGGGGTGTCGACCAGACAAACGAATGGATAAAGCAGACCGGCGCGCATCTCTGGCGCTCGACCGGCGACATCAACGACAGCTGGGCTTCGATCAAGGAGCTTTTGATGAAGCAGTCGGATTATATGACCACAAACGGTCAGGGCTGCTTTAACGATATGGATATGCTTATCGTCGGTATGCGCGGCAAGGGAAACGTTGCCGTTGCGGGCTGTACCGATGAGGAATATCTCACTCACTTCGCGGCTTGGGCGTTCCTCGGATCGCCGTTGATGATCGGCTGTGATATTCGCAATATGGACGAGGCGACAAAGAATATTCTTCTCAACGAGGAAATTATCGCTATCAATCAGGACGTTGCTTACCGTCAGCCCTTTAACTGCGGCAATCACTGGTGGGCGCAGGACGTTAAGGTATGGGCAAGATTTCTTGAGGGCGGTGATATCGCTGTCGGTATTTTCAATCTTTCCGATAACGGCGCAGACCCGTTCTTCTCGTTCGACACACTCGGTATTAATCGCTCGTCGGGCAAGGCGCTCGAGATCCGCGATATTATCGAGCACAAGGACCTCGGCGTTTACAAGGACGTATTCCGCACCGATTATATCCAGCCACACACCTGCAAAATGTATCGCTGTAAGGTAGTCGATGCAAAATAATTGCGTTAAGTGCGGTACTTTGCTCTCTGCCGACGACATCGGCGCGAGTAAGAAGCTGATAAACCGCGGTATGACCGAAAATTTTCTTTGTATTGACTGTCTCGCCGAAAAGCACGGCGTCGGTCCCGAGCGCATACGCGAAAAGATCGAGGAATGGCGCGAAAGCGGCTGTCTGCTTTTTGCTAAGGTCGAATAATTTTTTAGGATATAACAAAGAGAGAGGAGCTTTTTGAAAAAAGCCCCTCTCTCTTACTCTCTCCCCAAAAGCTTTAAAAATCAATGATAAATCTATGTTTTAAAGGTTTTTGAAAAAGAGACCGAGAGAAGACTTTTTGCAAAAAGCTATCTCTCGGTAATATTATCAGTTGAATTCAATTATATACCCCTGACCGCCGTTGAACACCCAAGCGCGATCGGCGAAGGGTTGGGAGCCGCAGTCGAATCCTTCGGGAGTGAGAAGATATCCGCTTGTCGAGATGTAATAGAACCTTCCGTCCTTTTCGGCGCGGACAACGCCGACGCTGTTGCCGGTTGCCAAGTCGGACTGACCGAGATATGTCGAAATACTGTCGTATTCAAAGGGGATTATAATTTCGCCGTCCTCTACAAGACCGTATTTTCCGAGGCTCGATTCGTCGATTTCAAGGCTGTTGTTTTTCCAGTCGGCTTCGATATCGCAATTAAGCATCAGCTCGCGGCAGATTGCCGCACCCTCGCCGTCTTCATAGACGAAAAGACGTGAATGATCGCTGTAAACGTCATAGCAGTAGGCTTTTTTATTGAAGGGCGAATAGAAAACGATCTCGTTCGAGGTATCGGTATGGATATGGTTATTTTCGTCTGCCGAGATGAATTTGCCGTTTTCGTCGAACTTGAATTCGACAAAATCACCCCTCTTGCCCGAGGAGATATCATAGAATCCGTCGTGGCAGGGCGCAAGATATTCGCCGTAGAGTGCGATATAATATTCGCCGTTGACCGCACCGAAGAAGCGTGTAACCGCACCGTCGAATATCGCAGTGACGCCGATATTGGTATTGGTAAAGCAAGCCTCGGCAACGAGCGCGCTTTCCTTTGTAAACGCGATTCGGTATCCCGACGCGCTCTTGAGTCCGATCCCGTTCAATGCCGATTCGATTTCGTTTGAGTCGGTATCGGGGGTCGATTGCTCTTCATCGGGCAGGGACGCTTCGGGAATCGACTGCTCGGGAGTCGATTCTTCATCGGGAGTCGATTGCCCGGTGGAATTATCGTTTTGCGGGAGCGAAAGCTCGCCCGTGCTCACAACATTGTCGTACCAGGGCTTGCTTTCCTCGTTGGGTACGCTTGCGGAAGAATTTTCGGGCTGACTGCTTGCGCCGTTTTCGCCCGAGTCACTGCACGCGGCAAAGCAAAGCAGAAGCGCGCAGGAAAGAAATACGGAAATTAATTTTTTCATAGCATTTACCTCCGGAATTAATCTTTTCACCCATATAGACGAACAGATTTCGGATTTTGTCACTTGATTTCAAAAAAGTTGAGCCGAAAAGCTCAACTTTTTTATCGGAATTTACACCTTTTTGTCAAACCTGTGCTTACAGCAGGGGCAGGTGACGGTTATATTGCCTCTGCCGCGGGGAACACGCAGGCGGTTTTTGCATTTTTCGCATTTGAAATATTTATGATCTCGGTCGGCAAGGCGCGAAAAGAAGGCGGAAACGCCCTTGAAGCGAGCCTTGAATTTACCCCAAAGTCTTAAAAAACCAAGGTTTTCCTCTCTGCGCCGATAAATATTGCGCGAGAAGGCGCGCATAAACCAAAGCGCGAGAAGCAACATCTGAATAAGCGAAAGCACAGTATCGGCAATACCGCTTACAAAAACAGTCGATATACCGAAAGCCAGCGCGACGATCATTATCGCATTATTCAAATGATCGACACCGTATCTGCCGTACATAAATCTGCGGAACAAGAAATCACATCCAAGAAATAAATATTTTTGTTTTAATGAATTTTTTCGAAATTCCAAGCCGAAGCACACATTTCGTCGAGACCGCGGGTCGCCTTCCAGCCGAGCTCGCGCTCTGCCTTGCTTGCGTCTGCGAAGCATTCGGCGATATCACCCTTGCGGCGCTCGGTGATCTGATAGGGTATCCTGATACCGTTTACACGCTCGAATGCGTTTACGATATCGAGCACGCTGTATCCGTTGCCTGTGCCGAGGTTATAGACCGAAACTCCCCTCTTTTCGAGCGCCTTGAGCGCGGAAAAGTGGCCGGAGGCAAGATCGAGCACGTGGATATAGTCGCGCACACCCGTGCCGTCGTGGGTTTCGTAGTCGTTGCCGAATACGTTGAGGTGAGGAAGCTTGCCCTTTGCAACGCGGGTAACATAGGGCATGAGGTTATTCGGGATACCGTTGGGGTTGTCGCCGATAAGTCCGCTTTCGTGTGCGCCGATGGGATTGAAATAGCGGAGAAGAACGACCGAGAAGCGATCGTCGGCAATACAAAGATCCTCTAAAATACGCTCGATATAGAGCTTTGTGGTGCCGTAGGGGTTGGTGGTGGAGAGCGGAAAATCCTCTCTTATCGGAACGCTTTCGGGCTTGCCGTAAACAGTCGCGCTCGAGGAAAATACGAGGTTGAAGCAGTTATGGTCGCGCATTTCAAAAAGAAGATTGAGTGTGCCCGTGATGTTGTTATGATAATATTCGACAGGCTTTGCGACAGATTCGCCGACAGCCTTCAAGCCCGCAAAGTGAATGACGGTGTCGATATCGTTTTCGTCGAACACCTTCTTCACGCCGTCGCGGTCGAGAAGGTCGATCTCATAAAACTTCGGGCGGACAGAGGTGATCTGCTCGATATAATCGACGACCTCCGCCTTTGAGTTGCTTAAATTATCGAGGATAATTACCTCTTTACCCTTTTCGATAAAATCAACGCAGGTGTGCGAGCCGATATAGCCGGTTCCGCCGGTTACGAGAATACTCATTTTAATACCCCCAATGTATCTTGTGATTATATTTATAAGTACACCTAAAGTATACGTACATTGACTCGTTTTGTCAAGCATCAAGAGATGTTCAATTCATGAACTTTTTGTGTTGACAAGTCAATTTTTATATTATAAAATAGTATTTGAATTATTTTGCCTTGTCCGAAATATACTTGCTTGAGGTGTTTTTCGGTATGAGGAAAAGAATTTTATTGATTTTTACAGCCTTGATCGCGTCGACCGCTTTGTTTATGAGCCTTGAGATTTTCGGCACGGGGTATGAAAATATATTTCCGAAATGCGACGAAAAAGCAGGCATTATCGACTTTTCGTTCACTCCCCCGACTGTCGCGGCGAGAAGCGCGATAGTTATCAATGCCGAAAGCGGCAACGTGATATTTTCCCACAATGCCGACGAATCACGCGGTATGGCAAGCACGACAAAGATCATGACCGCGCTCGTCGCTATCGAAAACGGCGATATCGGCGAGGAATTTGTTATCCCGAAGGAAGCTGTCGGCATCGAGGGCAGCTCGGTTTATCTGAAAGAGGGCGAAAGGCTCACGCTCGAGGAGCTTTTGTACTGTCTGCTTCTCGAAAGCGGAAACGATGCCGCAACCGCTATCGCGTTGCTTGTCGGCGGAAGTGTCGAAAGCTTTGTCGGAATGATGAATACAAAAGCCGAGGAATTGGGGCTTGAAAGCACTCATTTCGACAATCCGCACGGACTGAGCAGTGAAAGCCACAAAACGACTGCGCGCGAGCTTGCACTGATCACGGCAAGCGCGATGAAGCAACCGTTGTTCCGCAAAATCGTTTCGCAGAAAACGGCATTTGTCCGCTATGACGGGCGGGAAAACGGCAGACGGCTTGTCAATCACAACAAGCTGCTTTTCGGATATTCGGGCGCGATCGGAGTAAAGACGGGCTATACGATGCTCGACGGCAAATGTCTTGTCAGCGCGGCAGAAAGAAACGGGATCACGCTTATCGCAGTAACGCTTCAGGATCCGTTCCCGACAAGCACCCACCGCAAAATGCTCGATGGCGGATTTGAGCTTCTCGAGAAGAAAAGCATATCAAACGGCATTATAAGCCAAAATATCCCGCTTGAAAACGGGTTTTGCGAATATATCACCGCGAAAAGCGAAAAGGAAATTTTTCTTTCGCTCCCGAAGGGCGCAATTCCCGATTGCGAGCTGATACTCCCCCAAACGCTGAGCGCGCCGATAAAAAAAGGCGAATATTTAGGCTATGCCAAATTCACGCTCGACGGCGAAATAGTTTACATAATTAATTTATACGCAGATGAATCGGCAGAGGAAAGAAAAAAGAGCTTATTTGAAATACTCTTTGGAGAATAGACTATGGAAAGCATAAAACTGCAAAAATACGTCGCTGTTTGCGGACTTATGTCGCGCAGAGCGGCTGAAAGAGAGATCGAGCTTGGCAATTTCGAGGTCAACGGAGTAACCGCGACACTCGGAATACGTGTCGACCCGCAAAACGACGCGGTGACCTACAAGGGCAAGCCCTTGACCGCCGCGAACGACAGAAAAGTTTACATAATGCTCAACAAGCCGAAGGGTGTCGTCACCACGATGAACGACGAAAAGGGCAGAAGGACGGTTGCCGACGTTGTCGATATCGGGGTACGTGTTTATCCTGTCGGCAGGCTCGATCTGAACAGCGAAGGGCTTTTGCTGATGACGAACGACGGCGAGCTGACCAACGCGATTACTCACCCCTCGGGCGAGATAAAGAAGACCTATGCAGTCACCTTAAAGGGCAAGGTCGAAAACGAGGAGCTCGACCGATTGCGCGCGGTGCGAATGCTCGACGGCGAAAAGATAGCCCCCTTTGAATTGGAGCTTATATCCCGTAACGAGCAATCGAGCGTTGTGAGATTCACACTTTCGGAGGGCAAGAACCGCGAGATCCGCCGTATATGCGAAACGGTCGGGGTCTATATTACAAAGCTCAAGCGCATATCGCTCGGTCCGCTTCGATTGGGCGATCTGAAAACAGGAGAATACCGCGAGCTCAATTCAACCGAGCTCCGCGCACTTAAAAACGCTGTCAAACGCGGAAAGGAAACGAAATAATGAGTAACGAAATGACATTTGAGCAGGCAATGAGCAGGCTCGAGCAGATAGTAAAGGCACTCGAGGGAGGAAACGTTCCGCTCGAGGACCTTATAAGCCTTTTTGACGAGGGCACAAAGCTTGTGAAGCTCTGCACCGAAAGGCTCGACAAGGCAGAGGAGAAGGTCAAGCTTTTGCAGATGAAGGACGGCGTGCTTACCGAAGGAGATTTCAACGAATAATGGGATTTATAGATTCTTTAAATCAAACCGCCGAATATATCGAAAGCTATTTACACGACAATATCTCCTTCAAGGGAAGCTCGAGGGTGCTTGACGAGGCGATGGCTTATTCCCTGCTCGGCGGCGGAAAACGGTTGCGTGCATATCTTGTCACCGAGTTTTGCGAGCTTTGCGGAAGAATTAGATCCGCTTCTGCCGACTATGCCTGCGCGATCGAGATGATACACGCATTTTCGCTCATTCACGACGATCTGCCCGCGATGGACAACGACGATATGCGCCGCGGCAAGCCCTCGAACCATATCGCATTCGGCGAAGCGACGGCGATACTTGCGGGCGACAGTCTTGCGCTCGACGCATTCAAAACGATCTGTCTTTCAACCAACTGTTCGCCGGAACAGAATGAAAAAGCCGTTATCGCGCTTTCGGAATATGCGGGATCCGGCGGTATGTGTGCCGGTCAGCAATACGATATCGACGGCGAGGGCAAAAAATTAACGCTTGACGAGCTGAAAAGGCTTGTCGACCTGAAGACCGGCGCTTTGTTTTCCTGTGCTTGTGTGCTCGGCTGTATCGCGGCGAGCGCAAGCGACGAGCAGACAGAGGCGGCAAAGAGATTCGGGCTTCTTACCGGGCGCGCTTTTCAGATAACCGACGATCTTCTGGATATCCATTCCACCCCCGAGGAGCTCGGAAAAACCGTCGGCAAGGATATTTTGCAGGAAAAGAGCACCTTTGCTTCGCTTCTCGGCGAAAGAAACGCGAGAGAATACGCCGAGCAGTGCATCGACGAATCGCTTTCCTGCCTTTCCCTCTTCCCCGACAGCGAAAGCAAAGCACGGCTTGCCGAATTCTGCCGATTTATTTTGGAGCGCAAAAAATAATAATCCGAATAATATACCGAAAGAGAGTCCTTTACGAAGGGCTCTCAGTTTGCAGACAAAGTCTGCAAACTGAACAGAGTGAGAGAAATGAGGATATTTTTCGCGAAATTCAAGCGTCGCTGTACAAAAGTACAGCAGTCGAAGAATTTCGTGAAAGCCCTTGAAAATACAATAAAAATTCATATTCCTTATATATAAGAAATTGAGCTTCAAATTTGAAATGAAGCTCAATTTTTGTTTTACTATTTTCTTTCAAGGGCGTAAATAGACCATTTGTCTTCACTCTGAGAGTCCTTTGCGAAGGGCTCTTTTATTAATAAAGATGCAATATAGAAGCATATTGTATTTTAATATTGCATTTTTAAAAATAATATGGTATAATACATTACGATGGCGCAGTATCCTAGTTGTCGCTTCGCTGCTGAAAGCGTGCCTAAAAATACGCGTAAAGGCAAATCGATGAAGCTCCTTGTGCTTGCTGTCTATGCCCAATAGAGGGTGGGTGCTGGGAGAATAGGTTTGTGGGCGGGCTGTAATGGCATACGGCATTCGACCCACTTACCTTTGGAGGCTTTCTTCTGTGGGTATCCGCACGCCGACGGGGTAATCCCTCGGAATAGCGAGATGCTTACAGATTAAAGATTAAACCTATCATGCGGTGCAAATCTCGACGCTGTGGATAGATGTAGCCTGCCTTGCGTGGATATCGGCGGATACAGGTCGTGCATGCCCATTCGATTAGCTACCGAGGGGCGAGCTTATCCCTGTTGAAATCATATCTGCAAAAGAGGATTAGGCAGATAAGAATCGGCATTGAGGAAAACTCCTAGGCTGAGATACTGAGCACATTTGGGCTTTGCCCTGTTACTCACAGGCACAAAACGGATTGCAGTGTGGACTTAGAGGCAATCAAGTCGCGGACGCAGCAATGCTCCGCCGCGGGCTTTAAAGGGGAACCGCTTCATTGGCGACAAGAAGTAGTCCGCGGGGAAAACCTACTTGACCGCATGCCACAAAGTTTACGTTTTGTGCCGCCATCGCATTTATTTATTACTTCTATGAAATTTCGGTTTTTTTCGCAAAGCGAAAATCTTCCTTACCTCTTCACTTTTCACTCTTCACTCTTCACTATTCGCTCTCGGCGGGAGCAAGAAGGACGCCATACGATTATGAAGATTCGGATTTTTTCGCAAAGCGAAAATCTTCCTTACCTCTTCACTTTTCACTCTTCACTCTTCACTATTCGCTCTCGGCGGGAGCAAGCCCCCGCCCTACAATAATCATTTAAAGAGATCACTATGGACGACAAGCCTTCCCCGCGAGTGCGGGACAAAAAAAACAAAAACAAAAAGAAAAGCAACACAAGCTGGGCGCTTATCGCGTTTTCGCTGAGCTTTGTTATCACCGCGATACTTTCGGCGGCGAGCGACAAGGTTGTGAACGTGCTTCCGCTTCTTGCGGCGGCGGCTGTTCTGATTGCGATAATCTCGCTCGGTATTATCTTTGATATAATCGGTCTTGCCGTTGCGACGGCGGATATCGCCCCCTTTAACTCGATGGCGGCGCGCAGACTGAAAACCGGTCAAAAGGCGGTTTGGCTGATCAACAACGCCGAAAAGGTAAGCTCGTTCTGCAACGACATCGTCGGTGATATCGCGGGTGTCGTTTCGGGTGCGACGGGCGCGGGTATCGCAATAAAGCTGTTTTCGAGTATGGACAGCGATATAGCGTTTTTACTCACTCTTGCGCTGACCTCGCTTATCTCGGCAGTCACTGTCGGCGGAAAAGCGTTTGGCAAATCTGCCGCGATAAAGTACAGCACCAATATCGTTATGTTTGTCGCAAAGCTTCTTTGCGGATTCAGAAAATAACAATCACAATATAATTTGGAGAAAAGCAGGTAAACGCCGAGCTGAACCCAATTACGACAAAGCCGCTTTCCGATAAAGCGGATTTTTGTTGTACGGCGTTTTTTACTATCTGTGACAGTAAAATGATTCTCGACAGAATTGATTCCCCGAGCGACGTAAAGCTTCTCTCGAGCGATGAGCTTGACGAGCTTGCAGGGGAGATCAGAGAAACGATTATAAATACCGTCGCCAAAAACGGCGGTCATCTTGCGGCGAATCTTTGCGTTGTCGAGCTCACTATCGCTCTGCACCGTATTTTTGATCTGCCCAAGGACAAGATCATCTTTGACGTCGGACATCAAAGCTACGTACACAAGCTTTTGACCGGCAGAAGAAAAGATTTTGACGGGCTGAGAAGGCTCGGCGGAATTTCGGGATTCCCGAAGCGTGACGAGAGCGAATTTGATGCATTCGGCGCGGGTCACAGCTCGACAAGCATTTCGGCTGCGGCGGGTATCGCGGCGGCAAACAAGCTTTCGGGCAGCGATGCATATACTGTTGCCGTTGTCGGCGACGGCGCTTTCACGGGCGGAATGATATACGAGGCGCTCAACAACTGCTCCGACAAGGAAAAACTGATAATCGTGCTCAACGACAACGATATGAGCATCTCCCCCAACGTCGGCGGTATGAGTGAATATTTCTCGAAGGTACGCTCGAGCGCGAAGTATTTCCGATTCAAAAACGGCACAAAGCGCTTTTTCGAGCATATTCCCCTTTTGGGCAAGGGACTGATAAAGGGCACGAGAAAAATCAAAAACAGCATTAAAAGAATCGCGATGAGCCAGAATTTCTTTGAGCAGTTCGGGCTTAATTATTACGGTCCTTTGAATGGCAACGATATTACCCATCTTGAAAGAGTACTTGCCGAGGCGAAGGACGACAAAAAGTGCAGTGTCGTTCATATCTGCACCACCAAGGGCAAGGGTTATAAATACGCAGAGGAAAGACCCGACCTTTTCCACGGAATTTCGGGATTTGATATCGAAAGCGGAAAAATAAATTCATCGGGCAGGCAATCCTTCTCCGAGCATTTCGGCGAGCTTATATGCAAGCATGCCGAGCAGAACGAAAAAATTGCCGCAATAACCGCGGCGATGCCCGACGGCACGGGGCTTTCGCAGTTTGCAAAGCGATTCCCGAACCGATTCTACGACGTCGGTATTGCCGAGGAGCACGCGCTCACCTTTGCCTGCGGACTTGCGACAGAGGGTGTTATCCCTGTTTTCGCGGTATATTCGACATTTGTTCAGCGTGCGTTTGACCAGCTTATCCACGATGCCGCGCTTCAGAATTTACATATTATCGTTATGCTCGACCGTGCGGGACTTGTCGCCAACGACGGCGCGACACACCACGGCATATTCGACACGGCGTTTATTTCCGAAATACCGAATATCACCTTTTATTCCCCCAACAGCTTTGAATCGCTCGATATCTGCTTTGAAAAGGCATTGAGCGCAAGCGGACCTGTTGTTATCCGTTACCCCAAGGGCAACGATTACGAATTTGCCGGCGCTGTCAAGGAAACCGATGTCGACTATTTAGATATCGGCGAAAATCCGAAAAGCGCGGTCATCACCTACGGCAGACTCACCGAAAACGCATACGATGCGGCTGTTATTCTGAATAAAAAGGGTATCTCGGCGAGAGTTATCAGCATCAAAACGCTCTCTCCCCTGCCGATAGCGCGGATAAACGAGCTTTTGAGCGGTATTGAAAGCATCGTTTTCGCAGAGGAGGGTATTAAAAACGGCGGTGTCGCCCAAAGACTTTGCGCCGAAATGGCGGAAAGCGGCGCTATCTGCAAAAAGCGCTTTTGTATCAAGGCGATCGACGGAGTATTCCCCCAGCACGCAAGCAACAAGGAGCTTTTGGAGCTTCTCGGGCTTTCTCCCGAGGCGATCGCTTGCGAGATAGAGAGAATGAAAAATGAGGCTTGATCTGTTTCTTTTTGAAAGTGGAAAAATACAAAGCAGAAGCAAGGCGCAATCGGCTATCAACGCGGGCGAGGTGACTGTCGACGGAAAAGTTATCAAAAAATGCTCGTTTGATGTCCGCGGTGACGAGGATATACGGATAGAAAATACCGCGCACTTCGTATCCCGTGCGGGCGAAAAGCTTTCCCACGCGCTAAAAATCTTCGGTGTCGGCGCAGAGGGAATGATCGCATTGGATATCGGCGCGTCGACGGGCGGATTTACCGACTGTCTGCTTCAGAACGGTGCAAAAAGAGTTTTTGCGCTTGACGTCGGCTTTGACCAGCTCGACGCAAGGATAAGAAACGATGAACGAGTCACGGTTATCGAAAACTTCAACGCGCGCAACGCGAAGAGAAGCGATTTCGACAGTAAAATAGATATTATCGTTATGGACGTTTCGTTTATTTCGCAGACTCTCATCTACCCTGCTTGTGCGGATATTCTCGACAGCGGGTGCGATATGATAACGCTTATCAAGCCGCAATTCGAGGCAGGCAGGCAAAATATCGGCAAGGGCGGGATCGTGCACGACCGCGACGGAAGCGTTATTGCCGAAATAATGAAAAAGCTTTCGTCTGCCGCGGCGGAAAACGGGTTTGAGCTGATCGCAAAAACCGATTCCCCGATCTTAGGCGGCGACGGCAACAAGGAATACCTGGCGCATTTCAAAAAAATATAAATCACGGAAGTGATGAATTATGATCATCAACAAGGTTTTGCTTTTTAAAAGCGACAAGAGCAAGGTCACCGAAAACGATATAGAATTTGTCGAAAAAACGCTTGACAGCTATAGAATCAGCCACACACGCTGCTGCGGAAACGACTGCGGCGACGGCTATGACGCGATAATCGCGCTCGGCGGCGACGGCACGATGCTGAATGCCTGCAGAATCGCGTTCCGCAAGGGGTTGCCGATTCTGAGTATCAATTTCGGCACGCTCGGATATATGAGCGGGCTTGAAAAGAGCGAGCTCGGGCTTTTATCGGAATTGAAAAGCGGCTGCCGCACCGAAAAGCGAATGCTGCTTGATATAAAGGTTTACCGCAACGAAGAAATTATCGCCGAATCGACGGCATTGAACGAGGCGGTTATTGCAAGGAGTGCCGACGGCGATATTGCCGAATTGGAATTGCTTTGCGACGGCTCGAACGTTTGCGCCTACCGCGCGGACGGATTGATTTTTGCCACCCCGACCGGCTCGAGCGCTTATTCGATGAGCGCGGGCGGCCCGATAATCGACACCAAGCTCGATGCATTCTGCGTCTGCCCGATATGCTCGCATTCGCTCGGCGCGAGGGCGATGGTGTTTTCCCCCAACTCGATACTCGAGGCGAGAAACAACGACCGTACCGGCGGAAACAACATACTTCTGTCCGACGGCAGACGTGTCTGCACACTCGAGCAGGGCGACGTTATAAAGGTCACCCGCTCGAAGCATACTCTCGAGCTTATAAAACTGAAAAAGGATGCGTTTTACGAAACACTTTACAACAAAATGTCGTAAAACGCGATAGGTAATAAAATGAAAAGTACACGACAGGCAAAGCTTATCGAGCTTATAAATTTATACAGCTTTGACACTCAGGACGCGCTCCAGGCGAAGCTGAAGGAGTGCGGATTTGACGTTACGCAGGCAACCGTCTCGCGCGATATACGCGAGCTTGGTATTATAAAGGCGGACGTCGGCGACGGAGTTTACCGCTACCGAGTCGGCAAGGAGCGCGAAAGGAGCGAGATAAGCGGAAAGTTTTCGCTTATTCTGCGCCAGGCGGTCTCATCGGTTGCCTGTGCAAACAATCTTATCGTCGTAAAGACCTATACCGGTATGGGCTCGGCGGTCGGCGCGGCGGTCGATTCGATGGCATTAAGCGGTGTTATCGGCACTCTCGCGGGGGACGATACGCTTCTTATCATCACCAACGACAACAAGACCGCTACCGAGGTAACCGCAATTCTGAACGAGCTTATCTGATTTTAAAAGTCGTTTTTATTGGGAGTTTATTATGCTTCTTTCGCTGTATATCGAAAATATCGCGCTTATAAAAAGGCTCTCGCTCGAGCTCGGGGAAAGCTTTTGTGCATTTACGGGTGAGACCGGTGCGGGCAAAAGCATTATTATCGACTCGATGGGGCTTTTGTGCGGTGCGCGCAGTGACAAGGATATAATCCGCACGGGCGAGGAGGAAGCGACTGTCGAGGGAATATTCAGCGTAACCGACGAAAAAACGCTCATCGGCTTGAAGGAGCTCGATATCGAGCCCGAGGAGGACGGAAGTATTACCGTTTTGCGAAAAATCTCACGCGATGGACGCTCGGGCGCGAAGATAAACGGAAGAAGTGTTCCGCTTTCGCGGTTGAGAAGCGCGGTTTCACAGCTTTTGTCGATTCACGGTCAGCAGGATACCCAAGCGTTTGCCGACAGAGAGCGCCAGCTGATGATGCTCGACTCATTTGCGAAGAACGATTTTGTTCTCGAAGCCTACCGCGAAAAATACAATAATTACAGACAGATAAAATCAAAGCTCGATTCGCTTCTCGACAACAGCAGAGAGCGCGAAATTATGCTCGATATGCTCAAATACCGCATAAACGAGCTCAAGAACGCAAATATCCGCGAGAACGAGAAGGAAGAGCTCGAAGCCGAAAGAAAGATACTCGCAAACAGCGAAAGGATAATAAGCCGTGCGTCTATCGCATACGGCGCGATATACGGAAGCGAAAGCAGTGCGCTCGACCGTATCGGCGACGCATTGAACGCAATCAATGCGCTAAACGGGATCATTCCCGAGGCGGAATCGTTGAGCGAGCGGCTCGAAAGTATAAAATACGAGCTTCTGGATATCTCCGAAACGGCAAAGAGCTATCTCGACGAGGGCAACGAATCGGTCGATATACGGCTTGACGAATGCGAAAGCAGATTGGAGCTTATAAAAAAGCTCGAAATGAAATACAAAGCCGATTCAAACGAATTCCCGAAGCTTCTCGAGGAATGGGAAAGCGAGCAAGCGGTCAATGAAAACAGCGAAGCCGAAAGAGAACGGTTGAGCAAGCTTTTGAAAACCGCCGAAAAGGAATTGAAGGAAAGCGGAAAGGCATTGAGCCGGACTCGTATAGACGCGGGCAAGCTTTTGTGCGAGCGTGTGAAAAACGAGCTCAACGAGCTCGATATGCCGGGTGTCAGCTTTGAAATCGCATTTGCCGAAAAGGAATTTGCGAGCGACGGCTGTGACGAAGCCGAATTTCTGATAAGCGCAAACAAGGGCGAGACCGCCAAGCCGATGTCGAAGATCGCATCGGGCGGTGAGCTTTCGAGAATTATGCTCTGCCTTAAATGCGTTTTTGCCGACAGCGAAGCGATCGGAACGCTTATATTCGACGAGATCGACAGCGGTGTTTCGGGCAGGACGAGCGAAAAGATCGGAATCCGCCTTAAAAACGCGGCAAACGGCGGAAAAACACAAATTATTTGTGTCACCCACTCGGCGATACTCGCCGCAAAGGCGGACACGCACTATAAAATTTCCAAATCCGAACAGGACGGCAGAGTCGTTACCGAGGTCGAAAGACTCGACTATATCGGCAGACGCGACGAGCTTGCGCGCATTATGGGCGGCTTGAACGTGAGCGACACCGTGCTCAAGGCGGCGGAAGAAATGCTGAAATGACAAAAAAGAGCAGATATATACGAATAGCGGTTTTTGCAATTCTCGCGGTTGCGCTGATATGCTTTATATTTTCACATTCGGCAAAGCCCGCAACCGAATCGGCGGAGGACAGTATCGGATTTGTCGACAGTTTCGGCGGATTCGGGCTTGATATTGATATTATCACACTGACAAACATTGTCCGCAAGCTCGCGCATTTCGCGGAATATTTCGCGCTCGGCGCGGTTGTGGCGGGATTGCTTGATTGCTTCAACCGAAAATTGATATATGCTTCGCCGATATTCGCGCTTATTGTTGCGCTGATCGACGAATTTGCAATACAAGCCGCAACACCAGGCCGCTCGCCCGAATGGCGAGATATCGGGATAGACCTCGCAGGAGCACTCTGCGCGATGATCGCGGCAGACCTGATATTGAGGCTTTTACGGCGCAAAAAGGAGAAAAAGAAATGACAAAACGTATTATCGGATTACTCACCGCGTTGCTTTTGGTTGGCTCGCTTTTCGCCTCCTGCAAGAACGAAAGCGAAACCGAAGACGGCGATGAAATAAGCGGTGATTTTTCTATCGACGTGACCGACGACGGTGCGATGAGCCCGAAGCAGATTTTTGAAAAATGCTTCACTGTCGGAAAGTCGGAGCTTTACAGATTTGTCGTTGTTGAAAGCGAAAAAGAAAGCGTAACAAGCGGCGAATCGGACAGCCGGATCTTAAAATCAACGATATATTTCGACTCGCTTACCGAAAATCTCAAAAACGAATACAGATTCGGATTCGACGGCGAATATTTCGATTTCACCGTCTTTTCGGATAAAAGCCAAAGCGTGGTAAATATCAACGGATTCGATGGCAATTATATTGTCGAAGACAGCGTCGCGCTCGACAGCAGAAATGTTTCGGAGTTTTTCGCCGCGCTTTATGCCGTATCCGCTTATTATGAAAAGGGCGGATTTGACAGTTGTATCTCCTTTGCCGAAAATCTGAAGATAAACGGCAAAGATTACGAAAATTCATCGGGTGTTGCGTTCAAAGCCGAAAATATCGTTCTGGACGAAAAATACACTCTCACGGCAACGGTAAACGCGGTTGTCGAAAACGACAAAGCGGTCGCTTCCGAAGCATCGGTTTCGATTGCCTTCCCCGAAGAATACTATTACGAAAAAATCTCGCTTTCGGTAACGAGAGTCGATAATTCCTTCAGTCTGACCGCAGAGGAAATATCGGAGGGAACCAATAGAGCTCTGATCGAAATCAGCGGTGGAACCGATTCGGGCAAGGGCAAATTGACTAACAACTTTATTTCAGACGAAGAGAGCGGCGGTAAAACGGAGTTGGAATTCAGTTACAGCGTCAAGGACGATTCGGTTTCTTTGAATTTCGATAAATTCGCAATTAACGGTATTGCTTTCGATACGAAAACGCAGGTTATTATACAAAAGGAAAGCGGCGGGATCACCCTCACCGCGACTAAAACCGACGGCGCACTGACTCTCGATACGGTATACCGCATCCGCAAGTCCGACAGCTTTGAAATAGCGATGCCCGAAAACCCGATCGATATAGAAACAGTGCGCGACGGACTTATCGAATACTTCCGCGAAAATTATCCCACGCTTTCAGATCATATGGGCTTGACCGAGGATCTCAACGGCGACGGCGGGGAGGACGGAATCATCGAGCTGTCCGACGGCAACGGAACCTATATTTTAAACAGCGAAAACAACAACGGCGTTTATATGACCTCGTTCACGATCGGTCAGGACAGCATCGTTCTGAATGACAAAAGAGAGATACCGCTCAACTATTCCGAGCTGACCTATGACGAAGAGGGCGGCAAGCATATCGCCACGATAAACGGCAGAAAATACGAAATAAGCGAATACACCGACCCCGACGGAACGCTTTGCCAATCGCTTATCTGCATCGACGATATCGAGAATCTCGATTTCACCGCGAGCGTGCTTTTCTACCCCGAGCTCGAATACGGCGATATTTCGCTCGGATTTGTATATGAAATTGCAAAAAACGGAACCGAATACACCTTCACATACCCCGACGGACACAAGGAGACCCGCACGGTAGAATTTGACAGCACGCTCGGAAGATACGTATTCACCGACATAGAAATGACCATTGAATAGAGCAAAATAACTAAAAAGAGCTGCCGCGTTTGAATATGCGACAGCTCTTGACAGCTTTTGAAGAATTATATCATAGCGTGATAACGCCGTAGACCGAGCGGGTGAACTGCTCAAGCGCGACACTTTTGTCGCGGTAGATGCTCGAGCGCTCCTTGAACCATTTTTCCATAAGCGCGTCTGCCGCGCCCGACTGCTTTTCGATATAAAAATATTCGATAAGCTCTCTTTGGTAATCGTCCAAGGAATCAAGCCCTGTTTGGATCTTGCGTAGCTCACGCTCAACAACACTTTTTCGGAAACGGCAATCGTCAAGCTCGACAAGGATATTTATAAGCCTGTCGTTGTAATCGACCGTATCGGAATTATCGGCTTTCGCGCGGGAAACAAAACGCTTGCAGGCCGATTCCTCCTCCTCGAGCATTAAAAGCTCGTTTTTGATGGCAGCGTATGCCGAGGTAAGACTCTTTTTCCTTTCCAAAAGATCCTTTGAATGTTCTCTGTAATCCATTTTCCATCCTTTCCGTCATAAAATAAAAAGCCAACCGTCTATTTCGGGGGCGGATGGAGCTAACCGCACACCCGAATCCGTTCGTTCCGAACAAATGTTCGGTATCGCTATTATAGCACCCTTAAAATAGGTTGTCAATAGATAAGTGTGAATAATATGAAAAAATTAATTATTGCAATAACTTCTTCCCTGCTGCTCTTTATCTCCGCCTGCACCGATAGCGGCGAGAGCTCGTCGGCTACGTCGGGCGGTATTCATACAAGCAAAACAGAATCGGTTGCCGTAAGCGGAGAAAGCGTTGATACCGAATCCTCCGAGGAATCTTCCGAAGTAACCGTCGCGCCCGAGGAGATCTATGATTTTTTGAGATCGGAATATATCCTCACCTCGCAGAGTGTTTCCCACGGGAACAGCTATGTTTGCGATTATTACTTTGTCGACGGACTTGTCGCGGGGGCGAAATTCACTGTCACGCTTGCCACTATCGAAGCGGCGAACGAGTTTTATTCGCTTATCGGCGAAAGCTATGAGGACGCGGTGATAGAAAATATGACTGTCACCTATTACGACGGCGACGACGAGAGCAATTATTACGGCTACACCCTCGAAAAGCTTAAATTTGTGCTCGGCAAAACAAATAAAAGCTACACTCTAAATTTCGACGAGGAAGCATTTTTAAATGAATTTTCGGCTGTTGTCGAGGATTAAACCATTCCCGACGGTTTGAAAAAACGAAGAAAAACGAAGAAAAACGCAAAAAAACTATACAAAATCGAAAAAAGTTTTGAAAAAGGTATTGACAAAGCCGATTCTTATGTTATAATTGCGGAGTACGAAAAAATCAGATATTATCGAAAGGAATTCAACTAATGTCTACAACAATGTTGAAAAAAGAGAACGTTGAACGTAAGTGGTACGTTATCGACGCAGCGGGCAAGACCCTCGGCAAGGTAGCAGTTCTTGCGGCAACCATTCTCAACGGCAAGCACCGTCCCGAATATACTCCTCACGTTGACTGCGGCGAATGCGTTATCGTTGTTAACGCAAGCAAGGTAGTCCTCACCGGTAAGAAGCTCGACCAGAAGTATTACTACCGTCACAGCGGCTACATCGGCGGTCTCAAGTCGGTTCAGTACCGCACCCTTATGGCAACCAAGCCCGAAATGGCAGTTGAGCTCGCAGTTAAGGGTATGCTTCCCAAGAACAAGATCGGTGATGCAAGCTTCGGCAGACTCAAGGTTTACGCAGGCCCCGAACACAAGCAGCAGGCTCAGAGCCCCATCGCTGTGGAAGTAAAGTAAGGAGGAAATGAATATGAACTATCAATCCGCTATTCCCTATTTCTACGGCACCGGCAGAAGAAAGAGCTCTGTCGCACGTGTTCGCGTTATCCCCGGCACCGGTAACGTTACCATCAACGGCAGAGATATCGGCGAATACTTCGGTCTCGAAACTCTCAAGATGATCGTTACCCAGCCCTTCGGCGTTACCAAGACCGAAGGCCGCTTCGACGTTATCTGCACCGTTAAGGGCGGCGGCGTTTCCGGTCAGGCAGGCGCTATCCGTCACGGCATCGCTCGTGCACTTCTCCAGGCAGGCGACGAATACCGTTCTCCTCTCAAGAAGGCAGGTCTCCTCACCCGTGACCCCAGAATGAAGGAAAGAAAGAAGTACGGTCTCAAAGCAGCTCGTCGTGCTTCCCAGTTCTCCAAGAGATAATTACTTGTTTCAAATACAAAAGCTCTGCTTCGGCAGGGCTTTTTTGTTGTTTTATTGTAGGGGCGATTCACGAATCGCCCATTTTTTCGCATTATATTACGGGCGATTCGTGAATTGCCCCTACGAATATCTACGTTCACATCTTCAAGGAATACAAAGCCAAGATGGCTGAATCTATCGAGCACGATTTGCTTTAATCAAAAAGGCGGTTCAATTTGTAAAGAATTGAGCCGTCCTATTTACTTTTTATCGGTTTTATGGTATAATACAACTAATAGATAAACTTGAATTTGACAAACAGGAGTTATATATGGAATACATAAGCAAAATTGCAGGAAGCTTAGATAGAAAAGGCAGCATTATGGGAATTTTATCCCAAATGGGAGCAAACTTTGAGATACAACATTTTGAAGATGTGGAAAACATCGTCGTTTCCTTTAATCCGAGTAATCAACGGTTGGTCATCGGAGCACATTGGGATGCTGACGAAGGAAGTG
>SVRD01000007.1 GCA_015064955.1 Oscillospiraceae bacterium | reverse complement strand
ATTTTTAGAAACTTTCCGCGAATCTTAAAAACATCAAATCAAAAATATATAGGAACAAAAGGCACACTAAATATTGACTTTCTGTCTTACAAGAAGTATAATGAATGCGTATTTATAGGTAGCATATCTATGACCGCTTTGTTCCTGCAAATTCAAAAGGTAATTTGAGGTAAGATAATTTTTCGAGGGTAAAAACGCAGTAGTTGAAATGGATAGTAAAAATCACGAAAAAGCAAGATGAGGTAAGATATTTTACTTTTGGTTATGAAGTTCTTTCATACTCCCCACGATGAAGAGCATTAACTAAAGCCGAAAATAACCCAAGATATTTGTAGATATCTTGGGTTATTCTTTTTACCGAATGGCAAAATACGAAATGTTTCGACATAGCAACACTTGTTTTTCCGCCGCTTTGAGTTTATAATATAACCATGGAGAGCAATTTGGCTTTTCTCTGAACATTTTTAGCGAAACGAGGCAGAGCTTATGCAAATAACAAAGATAGTTATAACCGGCGGTCCCTGTGCGGGAAAATCCACCGCGATGAGCTGGATACAAAACGCATTTACTCAAATTGGTTATACCGTGCTGTTTGTTCCCGAAACGGCAACAGAGCTTATAACGGGCGGTGTCGCTCCTTGGACTTGCGGTACAAATGCCGAATATCAAAAATGCCAGATGAGACTCCAGATCGAAAAAGAAAAGATTTTCGAGCAAGCAGCGCGCACTATGACAGCCGACAAAATACTCATTGTTTGCGATCGCGGAGCGCTCGACAACAAGGCATATATGACCGAAACCGAGTTCGCCGAGGTAATGAGCTTTATCGGCTCGAACGAGGTCGCACTGCGCGACAGCTACGATGCCGTTTTCCATTTAGTCACAGCGGCGAAGGGTGCAGAGGAATTCTATACAACCGCAAACAATACAGCAAGAACCGAAACTGTCGAGGAAGCCGCGGAGCTGGACGACAAGCTTATCTCGGCTTGGACCGGGCACCCTCATCTTCGCGTTATCGACAATACGATGTCGTTCGACGACAAGATGAGGAAGCTGATCGAAGAAATAGATTCCTTCCTCGGAGAGCCCGAGCCTCTGGAGATCGAGCGTAAATTTCTGATCGAATACCCCGATATCGAATGGCTCGAAAGCAACCCCTCCTGCAAGAGAATAGAAATCATTCAGACCTATCTGAAAAGCGCAGAGGGCGAGGAAATACGAGTTCGTCAGCGCGGTGTCGACGGAAGCTACGTATATTACCGCACGGCAAAGAAAAAGGTGTCCGACGTGAAGCGCGTCGAAATCGAAAACCGCTTGTCACAAGCGGAATATTTGAAGCTTTTGATGGAAGCGGACACCACCAAAAGACAGATACGCAAAACAAGGTACTGCCTTACATACGAAAGCAAATACTTTGAAATCGATATATATCCGTTTTGGAGCGACAAGGCGATCGCCGAAATCGAGCTGAGCAACGAAAACGAAGAAATAATCTTCCCGAAGCAGATAAAGGTTATCAAAGAGGTCACCGACGACGATTCCTACAAAAACGCATCATTAGCCAAGATTTAATATAAAAAGACCGTTGTTGGGCGATTTATCACTGTGACGCATCGCCCTTCGCACGACGGTCTTTTCGTTACTCTTTGGATATCTTCTTTTTGTTCCAGGATCTTTTATTGCATTTGGGGCATTTCATATATCTTGTTCTGTTGATATGCATAGCTAAAAATACTCTTTTGTATTCGGGAATATATCTGTGACCGCATTTCGCACATTCATAATATCCCGCGGTCTGCTCAACCTTTATCATAAACGGCGTCGCAATCAAAAGAGGAGCAAGACCGATTAAAATGAGCAGGATTTTCAGCCATTCCTCCATTTCGACAAATGTGGCAACCGCCGATAAAGCAAGAAATACGACAAGACAGGCTACACCGACCACTATTTCCATAAACAGCAGTCTTTTGTCCGATTGCTCCTTGTCCTTTACCGCCTGAAGCAGATTGTTTTCCAATTCCTTGTTGTAATTATCCATTGAAACTACCTCCCCATATAATAAATCGTTCACTGTGATTTTCAGAATATCACACAGCTCGAGCATAAGCGAAGAATCCGGCATCGCTTTGCCTGTTTCCCATTTAGAAACCGCTCTGTCGGTGATATTCAGCATTTCGGCAAGCTGTAATTGAGTCAAGCCGACTGTTTTTCTTCGCTCGGCAATAAACCTGCCGATCTTGACTTGGTCCATATACCTCCTCCTTTCGCTTATATAATAAACGGTTTTTATAAAAAACTCCACATACCAACGGTTGAGTGGGGAGAAATCAACCGGCAGTAGAGCAAAATATCATCTGTGTGTTTTCATTATAGCACATTTTTAGAAAAGCATCAATCATATTATTTCACGAAAGCAAAGAAAAAAAGGGCTTGATTTACAAGCCCTTATATTCTTTTAATGATTATTTCTTCTTGATAACAAGAACTACAACCAATGCAACGATAACTACTGCCGCGCCGATGATAACCCAGAGCCATACGCCGAGACCGCCGTCTTCGGTTTCGATGTCAGAGGTGTTTACGTCGGGATCTTCAACAGAAGCTTCTGCCTTGCTTTCGGTCTTGCTTTCTTCAACAGTTGCAGAGGATTCTGCTTCTGCTTCGGAGCTTTCTTCAACTGCTTCGGAGCTTTCTTCAACTACTTCGGAGCTTTCAGCTTCGGGAACAGAGGTTTCGGGAATATTGCCGTTGTCTACGTCTTCCTGAGTAACAACAGTCATAGTACCGTTAACGCAAGTGCCTGCGTCGATGTTGATACCGTCGAATACCAAGCAGTCACCGGTCTTGATAGCGAGACAAGCAACCTTATCTTCCCAGTTGGGATAGGTAGCCGCATCGTTGGGGTTAGAAGAAGAAGAGTGGACTACGATGATGATCTGGTTGTCCTCGAGAGTAACGGAGGGAGAAGAGCCGCCCATAGCCGCACCGTCGGTAACAGCCTTGTAAACGCCGGTGTCGCCGATTTCTTCAGCAACAAGCCAGATAGCCCAAGAGCCGCACTTCGAGAGGTTGTCTACCGAGGTAACGATAGTAGCGTCTTCACCTTCGATAGTGCCGTTGATGTCCTGAATGTCAAAAACGTAACCGATAGCGTTGTCATAAACAGCGTTGCCATCGCCGCCAACGGTATATTCGCCTGCGAATGCAGTAACAGCGCAAGCGACGCAAAAGATTGCCGCGAAAACTATTGCAAGAATCTTTTTCATTGTTTTGCCTCCAAATTAAATTTATGGTTAATTATATCATATAAAACTGCATCTGTCAACTAAGCCATACGCGCGAGCATTTCCTCGGTAACCTCGGTTTCGAGCTTGCCATCGGAAATAAACAGCTCGAGCTCCTCGCAAACGTGCTGACCGATCTTTTTAAGACCGTTGTTTGCAAGTCCCGCAAGGTGAGGAGTCATTATGCAGTTTTTGATACTGCGCAAAGGATTGTCTGCCGCGGGGGGCTCGGGATCGGTAACGTCGAGGCAGGCATATTTAAGATTGCCCTCGAGCATATGATTGTAGAGTGCATTTTCGTCGATGATCGTGCCGCGTGCGGTATTGATAAGGACAGCATCCTTTTTCATAAGCTTGAGTGTTTCGGCATTGAACATATGGTAGGTTTCGGGAATCTGAGGTGCGTGTATCGAAACGATATCGCTTTCCTTGAGCAAGGTTTCGAAATCAGCCTTGCGGACACCAAGCTCGCAGGCACGTTCCTCGCTAATAAACGGGTCGTAGAGCACTATATCAACGTCAAACGACTGCATAAGCTCGATATAATGTCTTCCTGCCCAACCGCCGCCGACAACGCCGATAGTGAGGTCATAAAGCTCGCGAATGTTCTCTTTGCCCTCTGCCCAGCCGCCGTTGTGGATATTTTCGTTATGTGCAAAGAAGTTTTTCGATGCCGCAATAGTAAAACCGAGTGCGGTTTCGGAAACACCCATACTCAAAACGTTTGCGCTTGCAGTAACGCGAACGCCCTTTTTCCACAGCGCATCGGAAACAACCGGCTTGACCGAGCCTGCTGCGTGGATCAGAAGCTTGAGGTTGGGACAAAGTGCGAGATATTCCTCGTCGATGGGCTTGTTGCCCCAAGAGGTAACGACAACGTCGGCGTCCTTGATAATCGGCGCGACAGAGTCAAAGTCGGTGCCGTTTTCATTGATAACGACCTCACCGCTTTTTTCGAGCCTTTTGAGACACTTTTCGTTAAACACCATATTTCTTGTTGCGGGATCAAGAAGAAGCGCGATTTTCATAGCAGTAGCCTTTCTATTTGAATAATTCAAAATATCCGTTGCAATCAAACAGCCTTGCGCCGTTTTCGTAAAATTTTTTGTCCAACTCGAATCTTCCGTTTTTCTCGGGGACATATTCAAGCTCGTTCGGAAGCATTCGGCAGAGCGAATTCCAATTTGTATAGTTCTGGTTGCCGTTTATCTCGATACAGCCGCAATTCATACCGCCTAACGCATTTATACGCGCGGCGAACTGCTTGTTCCATTCGGCAAGCAGAGGAACTACCGTGAGGTCGGCGCAAAGGCAGGAAGCTCCCGCACTGTGAACCGCCGCCGCCATATCGAATGAAACCGACATTGTTTTTGCAATCGGCTTGAGCGCAACCGCTTTATAGCCGAGCGCGAGCCTTTTTTGAACGTCGGCAAGCGAATGTGCCGATTCGTCGGCATTTACGGTTATCGGCAAATCTCCGACAAAGGCTTCGTTTTCGGGCGAAAACGGCTCCTCCAAAAGCTCGATACAATCGAGAGCACCGATTCGGTCCGCGTGCTCGAGAAGCGACGAAAGCCTTTCGATGCTGTCGTATCTTCCGTTGGCGTCGAGATAATATTTTATTCTTCCGTCGTTTGAAAGATCGGTCGTATATCGCTTTGCGAGCGAATGGATCTCGGTCAATCTCGCCTTATCCCATTCGAGCATCGACTTCATATCCTCTTGCTTGGTAAGATTCTCGCCGCAAGACTTTCCGATCTTTATTTTCAGCAGTCCCGTGCCCGAATCGAGCAGAGTTCTTAGGCTTTCCTCACCTACCGCATAGCTGACAAGCGGAATATGGGCAAGCCGCGTATGCTTGCTCGAAAGCGCTTGCGCCGCGTGATTCGGAATTATACCGTCGAAATCGTCAATGCCGTTTTCGAGCGCATAAAGCGACCAGAGCGCATAATCGACACCCACAAGCGAATTGAGCACAAAGGTTTCGGCAACCTCGCGGTTACAAATCTTATCGGCATATCTTTTCAGCTCGAGGAAGAATCCGTTTATAAGCTCATAAGGATATACAAAGCTCTCGCCCCTTATCATTTCGAGCGCATAGGCAGTCACGTCGCGCATAAGCGCGCTCGATTCCTCGGGGCTGTGCTCGACAAACACAGAGGCATCCGACCAAAGCACCGAAATCGTTGTCGGGCAGGCGGATTTATAATTGTCGCTTTCGATAAGTACTACCGTTTGCCAAAGCTCTGTAAGATATTTACCCTTGAATCCGAAAGGCGCGAGCAGAGGCTCGCGCAGGAATCTTATATCGGTATTCTTTATTCTAATGCTTTTCATTGGAAAAATAATCCTCTATAACCGCCTTTGCTCCAAGCGGTACAACATTTGAAATATCTTTTCCGTATTTGATAAGCTCGCGCACGTAGGTCGAGCTGATGTGGTCCATACCGCTTTCGCAGGGGAAAATCACCGTATCGACCGAAGCAAGCTCTTTATTTATAACGAACATACTTCTCTCATAGTCGAAATCGCTTCCCGTACGCGCGCCGCGCACGATAACGGGGTTTTCGTAGCGCTTGCAGAATTCGGCAAGCAGACCCTCGCAAAGCGCTACCGAGCAATTCTCTATTCCCTCAACCGAAGCCTTTGCCGCCGCAACGCGAGCCTCGTCGGAGAAAAGTCCCTTTTTTTCGCTGTTCGAGGAAACCGCCACAACGACTCGGTCAAAAAGCTTGCTTGCGCGTACAATAACGTCGAGATGTCCGACTGTGATCGGATCGAACGTGCCCGAAACTATTGCTGTTTTCATTTTTTATTCCTCCTCGGGAACACGAATTATCGTAACGTAGGTCTTGCCGTATCTGTAAAGCTTGCTTGTATATCCCTCGATCTCGTTCGGGATACCGTCTTTGTCGGATTCGCAGATAATTATCGCGCCCTTTTCGAGTATATCCGAATAAAGAATACGGTGAAGTATCTCGTCAAGTATACCCTCCTGATAGGGCGGATCGAGAAATACCAATCCAAACTTTTCCCTGCCCGAAGCACCGCGGAGATATTCCTTCCAATCGGAAGTAACTACCCTGCACTGCTTCATAAGCTTGGTTTTTGTCGCGTTTTCCTTTATTATCTCGCAAGCCGCACGCGAAGAATCATTAATTACCGCGCGCTCCGCACCGCGTGAAAGTGCCTCGAGCGCCATCTGACCGCAGCCGCCGAAAAGGTCGAGCACGACTCTGTCGTGTAGCTCGAACTGAATTGCCGAAAAGACCGCCTCCTTGCAGATCTCGGTCGTGGGTCGTGTATCGTTACCGGGGAGTGTTTTAAGCTTCGTTCCCCTTGCTGTTCCGGTTATTATTCTCATTTTGTTCCTTTCCGAAGTACTCTATTATCGCGTCGGCAACGGCATCGTTTATGCCCTTTACTTCCAAAATCTGCTCCTTGCTCGCACTTTTCAGCGCCGCAAGCGTACCGAAATGAAGCATAAGATCGTTTGCCTTGGCGTTCCCGACACCCTTTATCTCGGTCAAAGAGCTCTTTTTGACTGCATTTCTGCGCTTTGCGTCCATCAACGAAAGCGAATAGCGGTGTACCTCTTCCTGAATTTTATATATAAATACAAATGCGTCCTGACGTGTTATAAGCGATATTTCGTTCTCGCCGTCGGTCAGCGTTCGTGTTTTGTGATGCTCGTCCTTGACCATTCCGAAAACGGCGATGCCGATTCCGAGCTCGTCAAGCACGCTTCTCACACGCTTGACCTGATTGTCGCCGCCGTCGATAAGCAGCAGATCGGGGTATTCCCAGCCCGATTCATCGGGATCGTGCGAGAATCTGCGTCTGATACATTCCTCAAGCGCGGCAAGGTCGTTTCCGTCGTTTACCGTGCGTATATTGAACCCGCGGTATTTGCGCTTTGCAAAGCTTCCGTGCTCAAGCACGACCATACCGCAGCTTGTAAATTCGCCCGAGGAATGAGAAACATCGTAGGATTCGATCCTGTCGGGCAGCGTTTCCAGCCCCAAAAGCTTTGCCAGCGAAATAAGAAAATCCTTTTTCCTATCCTCGCTCTTGCGCTTGTGGAGCATCAACTGCTTTGCGTTTTCGCTCGCTCTTTCGGTAAGCGCACGCATATCGCCTCGCTCGGCTTTTATCAGCCTGACCTTGAATCCCGCCTTATCGCAGAGCCATTCGGTGAAAAGCTCGCTGTCGGCATCATCGAGCGAATAGTCAATATAAATCCGCTTCGGTATATATCCGCGAAGCTCATAATAGCGTTGAAAAAACGATACCAACGCAGAGCTGTTTATGATTTCGTCCGCGCCGAAAAAGAAATTTTCACGGTCGACTATCGCACCGCCGCGTATGAACAAAAGCGAAAGCGCACTCCCGAGGTCGTCGGCATAAAGACCGATAATGTCCGCCTCGATATCGGGCGAGCAGACGATCTGCTGCTTGTCGCTCAGCTTTTTAACAGCGTAAATACAATCACGCAGCTTTGCGGCAAGCTCGAAATTCAAGCCCTCCGCGGCAATCTCCATACTCTCCTCAAGCGAAGCGACCAGCTTTTTGCCGTCACCCTTCAAAAGTGAAGCCGCGCGGTTGGTAAGCTCCTTGTATTCGTCGGCGGATACGTTTCCCTTTATGCAGGGGGCACAGCATCTGCCGATGTGATAGTTCAAGCAGGCTCTTCCCTTTCCGATATCCTTTGGGAATTCCTTGTTACAGCTCGGAAGCGAAAACGCCTTTCTCACTGTTTCGAGAATATCCCGCGCAACGTGATAGGATGAATATGGCCCGTAATATTTATCGTTACCCGCGGTACGTTTATAGACGATCGAAAACTCGGGGTAAGCCGAATTCGAAAGCTTTATATAGGGATAGCCTCCGCCGTCCTTGAGCTTGATATTGTAACGCGGCTGAAACTGCTTTATAAACTGATTTTCCTGAATAAGTGCCTCGAGCTCGGTCAAGGTATAATAAACCTCGAAATCGTGCACAGAATCGACCATTCGTCTGGTCTTTCCGTGGTGATCGGAATATGGGGAGAAATAGCTCGAAACGCGGTTTTTCAGTGCCTTGGATTTGCCGACGTAGATTATACGACCCGAGCGGTTTCGCATTATATAAACACCGGGGGTTGCCGGCAAAAGCTTTGCTTTTTCAAAAAGTTCTTCGCGTGTCATCGTAAATACCTACAAAAAATGCCCTGAACTGACATAGCTCAAGGCGATTTATTTTGTTCAATTATTCGTTGAAGCCGCCGAGAATAAGCGCAACGAGACCGTCAACAGCCGCTTCTTCATCAACACCGTCGGCAAGAATCGTGATGATATCACCCTTGGAAATGCCGAGCGAAAGAACACCCAACAAGCTCTTCGCATTTGCACGTCTGTCGCTGTTTTCGACCCAGATCGAGCTGCGGAAGGAGTTGGCCTTCTGAATAAAATATGTCGCAGGTCTTGCGTGAAGTCCTACTTCGTTTTGGATTTCTATATTCTTAGTAGTCATATAAATACCCCCATACTAATCATATTATACCAAACCGACAAAAGCAAATCAATAGTAAAATAATGGTCGTTTCTACAAAATACAGAAATGTAGTCTGTGTTTTTTTGTCGATTATATCTATTCCGCCCTTAATTACTCAAAACCTCTGCGGAAACAGCGTCTCCGGTGATTATCACCTCACCGTATGTAAAGGCGCATTTGGTATTTATATAAACACGTTCGCCGCTTTCGGTGTAGAAGCGGCCGAATTTCTTATATCCGCTGCATTCCAGTGTTATTTCAACGTGATTGGGTGCGGTATATAAGTTTTCCTCGATATCGACGGCAACAATATTCATTTCAAACGTAACGTCGTTTTCGGTGTTGGGCTGGTAGACAACAACGGTTCCCTTCGAATCGGCAAGGCGTTCGACATTGACCGAACCGTAAACCGAAACGGTAACACGAACCTTTTCGATTTCGGGCTTGGTGAGTGCTTCATTGATCGTATCGCGGAATGCGATTATCGCAACCGAGCAGATCACAATGATAAATATCACAATGTCAATAATATTAAGCTTGAATTTTCGCTTTTGCATTTATGACACCTCCGAATCGTTTTGCGGCAGAGAGATGACCTTATACATCGCGCCGCAAAGACCGAATATAAACCACATCGCCGCATAAATACGGAGATCGGAAAAGGGATTGAATATCGAGCCGCAGATAAGCATCATCACCGCCTCGGCGGCAACGATACCGCCGTAACGTACCGTTTTACTGCCGGGCACACCCGACATATATGCAAGCAATCTTTGAAATACAAGAAGCAATCCGACAACTAAAAGCACCAATCCGATTATTCCGCCGACCTCTGCGAACGAACCCCAGAAGCTGTGTCTTCCCGAATCGGTCGCCATATTGAACGCCGAATCGTAAATACCTCTCGTTCCGAAGGAAACGGCACCGGAAAGAGTGTAATCGTTTGCAAGCACCGCAACCGGAGGAATGACCACCGCTGCGCCCAACAATGCGCCGAAGGGTGCTTTATAAACGAATGCAATATATACAAACGTCGAGACGATCAGAAGTATCCAGAAAAGTGTACTGTCGACAAACACCGCGCAGGCAAGCGCGAGCAAAACAAATCCGTTGCGTCTTTTGCCCGAATTTCCACGGGAAAGCGAAGACAACACATAAGGCAGTAAAGCCGAAACAAGCATAGCGAGCATATTCGGCTCGAGTGTGTGCCGACTGAGCGACAGCGCCGCATTACGCAAATGCTGCTGCGGGATAAGGGTGGCGAAATCGCCGAGTATATATAACGCCATTCCGACGCTTGCGCCGACAGTCAGCGCATTGAACGTCTGGTTGACGAGCTTTTCCGAGCATAAAAGGTTTTTCGCAAGGAAATATACTGCAGTAAAGCAAAGCAAATAGCGCTCTCCGAGCGAAAATGAGCTTTCCGATACGGCGCAGGAAATAAACACCGCAATAAATACCAAAAGCATAGCCGCGTCTGCTGTGCCGAAACGGAAATTTCGTTTTAATCTGATACACTTAATAAAATACGATACAAAGGTAACGAGCATCAACACAGAAACGGTTCCCACGGGGATAAACGAAACCGACAAGATGCCCAAAAGCAAACCGAATTCGGGAATATGAAGTATTGCAACAATCGTAATAATACGCACTAAAAGAAGCATCACGCTCGCGGGAGCAAAAAACAAAGTGGAAACACCGAACAGCGAGCCGAGCAAGAACGAAATGCCGACCGCCGTGCCGCTCGCGCCGACTTTATAACGATCAAACGACGAATCATTGACGCCCAAGCAGTTTGAAAGCAGCGAGCCGATTATTTTGCTGTTGCCAATAGTTCTTAAAATACTCTTCTCACCAAACGCGGTAAGAAGCAAGCCTATAAGCACAAACATTGCACTTACTGCGAAATCGTCGGTATTCGCCGCGCTGCCGAGTGTGAGCGAGATATAGCTTTTAAGCAAAAAAATCGCCGCGGCATAGATACCGAAGGTAAGAAGAAAAATACCGACAGAGCGCATAGATGTATTCAGAAACGCGGTTCTTAATGACGACAGGCTCTTGGCGGCAGGGTTGTGCTCGATAAACGAAGCGATAGCGTTGCGAGCGGGCATAGTAAAGCTTTTACGTATGCCGATTTTTTTGAACAAGGGACCGGTAACACGGTCGCGCACAAAAAAGTCGACCTTTTTTGCAGAGGAAAACAACATCTTTGCAGGGCCGTTTTCAAAGAAACGGACAAAACGCGAGGAAAGTGAACGCGTGCACGACAAAATGAAGCTGTCTCTTACGAGCCGCTTCCACGTTCCGTGCTTATACGTTTTTTTCCTCGCCTTGTTCATTTGTATTCTCCACAATCAAATCGGGTCGCTTGCTTTCGGTGCGCATACGGCTTTGCTCTTCCTTCCAACGCTTTTGCTTCGCGTGGTCGCCGTTAATAAGCACCTCGGGCACGCTGAGCCCTTCAAATACGCGCGGTCTTGTATACTGTGCATGCTCCAGAAGCCCATTTTGCAAGCTTTCCTCGGAATAGCATTCCGAAGAAGGAAGCACACCGTCGATAAGCCGTGAAACGCAATCGACAACGATCGCGGCGGGTAATTCACCGCCGGTCAGAACATAATTTCCGACCGAAAGCTCCTCGTCCACCTCGAGCTCGATAATGCGCTCATCAATACCCTCGTAATGACCGCAAAGCAGAATAAGGTTATCGTACCCCGTGAGCTCCTCTGCCTTCTTTTGATTAAAAAGCGAGCCCTGAGGCGACATATAGATAACCCTTGTCGAACCATTAAGCTTCGATTTTACCGCACGTATGCAATCCACGACGGGCTGGCACATCATAACCATTCCGTAGCCGCCGCCATAGGGTGCATCGTCGACCTTGCGGTGCTTGTCCTTGGTGTAATCTCTTATATCGGTACAGTTGACCGAGATAACACCCTTTGAGACCGCTCTGCCTATAATACTCGAAGCGAATATCGGTTCAAGAGAATCAGGAAAAAGCGTAAGTACCTCGAAGTTCATAATTCTTCTCCTACGCTTCCAAGCCGTCGATAAAACGGATTATAATTTCCTGTGGGTTCGCGCTCACGATAAATTCATCTACCGCAGGCACGATATAATTCTTTTCGCCCTCGACATAGTAAATATCCGAGGCAACACCCTCTTCGATCTTGACGAGAGTGCCGACCGTGTCCCCGCTATTTTCGTCCTTTACCGATGCGCCGATAAGGTCGTCGTTATAAAAAACTCCTTCGGGGAGTGCGATATCTTCACGGTCGAAATAAACCGTTCTGCCGGTAAGCGAGGCGGCGGAGTTCCTGTCCTCATATCCGACAAAAATAACGGTCGAAACAGTTTCGCGGAAGCTCTTTACCTCCAACGGACGCTTTCCCTCGGAATCGAGATAAAGGTGCTTGACTCCGGAAAGAAATTCGATGCTGTCGCACCAACAATCAAACCGGAGCTCGCCTTTAAGTCCGCGTGGAGAGTTGAGTCTGCCCGCTTCAAGAAATCGCTTCATCAGATAATATCAACGATTACACGCTTGTTCTCTTTAGAAGCTGCCGCGCGCATTACTGTACGAATGCTCTTCGCGATTTTGCCTTCCTTGCCGATGACTCTGCCCATATCGTGCTTCGCCACCGAAAGCTCGAGAACAACGGTGTCACCGCTGACCTTTTCGGTCACCGATACCGAATCGGGATCTTCGACGATAGCTTTAGTGATATCGAGAAGAATCTGTTTCATTAATCCAATACTCCGCTCTTCTTAAGAAGATCTCTTACGGTGTCAGTGGGCTGAGCGCCGTTGCTGATCCACTTCTTTGCCTTTTCTGCATCGATCTTAACTTCTGCAGGGTTGGTCATGGGGTTGTAGTAGCCTACCTCTTCGATAAATCTGCCGTCGCGGGGGTAACGGGAATCCGCAACAACGATTCTGTAGTGGGGAGCCTTCTTCGCGCCCATTCTTCTGAGTCTCATCTTAACTGCCATTTTAATAGCCTCCAAAAAAATTATTACTTAATTTATTAAAAGGGGAATCTGAGCTTCCCTTTTTTACCTTTTTTGCCCATGAACTGCTTCATAAGCTGCTTTGTTTGCTCGTATTGCTTGAGCAATCGGTTTACCTCCTCGACGCTGCGTCCGCTGCCTGCGGCAATACGGCGCTTGCGCGAGGAATTCAAAACGTCGGGGTGATTTCTTTCGTAGGGTGTCATCGAAAGAATGATTGCTTCGGTATGTGCGAGCGCCTTTTCGTCGATCTGGGCGTTATTAAGCGCAGAGGGCTTTATGCCGGGCATCATACCCAAAAGCGAATCCATCGGGCCCATATCCTTGATCGTTGCAAGCTGGTCGAGAAAATCGGTAAGCGTGAAGCTTTGCTCGCGGAACTTGCGTTCCATTTCGATAGCCTTCTTTTCGTCGATCTGCTGCTCCGCCTTCTCGATCAGAGTGAGTACGTCGCCCATACCGAGTATGCGAGATGCCATTCTGTCGGGGTGGAAGGGCTCAATACAATCGAGCTTTTCGCCCGTACCGATAAATTTTATCGGCTTTCCGGTGATATACTTGACCGAAAGCGCGGCGCCGCCTCGGGTATCGCCGTCCATCTTGGTAAGTATAACGCCCGAAATATCGAGCAGGTCGTTGAAGCTTTTTGCGACGTTTACTGCGTCCTGACCTGTCATCGCATCGACAACAAGCAAAATTTCGGTCGGGTTGGCAACCTCTTTGACTCGCTTAAGCTCGTTCATAAGCTCCTCGTCAACGTGAAGTCTGCCCGCCGTATCGATTATAACGGTATCAAAGCCGTATTTGATAGCGTGCTTGAGAGCGTCCTTTGTTGTATCGGCAGGATCGTTGGTGCCGCGCTCAAATACCTGAACGCCGACCTTTTCTCCGACAACCTGAAGCTGTGTAATAGCCGCAGGACGATAAATATCACACGCGACGAGCAAGGGATTCTTGCCCTGCTTTTTAAGCATACGTGCGAGCTTACCGCAGTGAGTGGTTTTACCCGAGCCCTGAAGACCGCACATAAGAATTACTGTGGGGGGCTTGGACGCTACCGTAAGCTTTTGGTTGGTACCGCCCATAAGGGTGACAAGCTCTTCGTTTACGATTTTTACTATATGCTGTGCAGGGAGCAGGCTTTCGAGAACCTCACTGCCGACAGCGCGTTCGGAAACACGTGCGACAAACTCCTTTACCACCTTGAAGTTTACGTCCGCCTCGAGCAACGCGAGCTTTATCTCGCGCATACCTGCCTTGACGTCGGCTTCGGTAAGCTTGCCCTTGTTGCGAAACTTCGAAAAGGCGGTCTGCATCTTTTCGACTAAGCTTTGAAACATCAGATTTCTCCTTCCGAGGTGTTATTAAAGCACTTCGGCGATGATTTTGTCGGCAATACTTGCAACCCGTTCGTTATCGCAAGCAGTCTTCAGCTCGGAAGCAAGTGCTGCGATTCGTTCGTTCTTTACAAATATGCCGAGCTCCTTTTCGAGCGAATGAAGCGTTTCCACTCCGTGACGTATTGCATCGCGCACGCCCTGACGGGTGATGCCGCAATTTTCGCTTATTTCTGTGAGCGAAAGATCCTCGTTATAATAAAGATCGACAACGTCCTTTTGACGTTCGGAAAGCGCGTTGCCGTAAATGTCGATCAGACGGCAGATATATGCTCTGTCCTCGTTCACGGCACTGCCTCCTTTGCCATCGAAGTGAAAAAGCCTGTAAAGCATTTTTCTTTACAGGCCGTATTATACACCGATTGACCTCCATTGTCAATAGCTGTTTTGATTAATTTTGGCTATCGGAGCGCCGTTTTCTATGAAAATTGTCAGTTTTTCGCCCTCGGCAAGCGTTTCACCCAGAATCAGCGGCGAAATCGCCTCCTCGGCAATCCGCAGAGCACATCTCGAAACCGCCCGCGCACTTGCCGAAGCGCTCATTTCAACTATCTGCTCGGCAAGTCCGTCGCCAAGAGCAAGCGTATAACCCGCCTTATTCATCTGCTCGGCAAAGCCCGAAAGCGAACGGCTCGCCACCTCGCAGAGCTCTTCTCGCGTAAGCGGCTTAAACCAGACCGTTTCGTCAACACGGTCGACGATCTCGGGCGCGAGAAGCTTTGCCGCCTCCGTCGCCGCGCTCTGCGACGCTTCTGCGCCGAAACCTATCCCGCCGGAACCCTTGCCGCCGTTCGCCGTCATAATAATGATAGTATTATCGAACCGCACCGTCTGTCCCGTTGAATCGGTAAGACGCCCCTCGTCGAGAATCTGTAAAAGCAGCGAATGAACATCGCGGTGCGCCTTTTCTATCTCGTCGAAAAGGACAAGCGAATAGGGGCTCCGCTTCACCCGCTCGGTGAGCGAATTTTTCTCTCCGAAGCCGACGTATCCGGGCGGCGATCCGATAAGCTTCGAAACGCTGTGCGGCTCCGAAAACTCCGACATATCAAGCCGTATAAACGATTTTTCGCTTTTGAACACTGCAGAAGCCAATACCTTTGCACACTCGGTCTTGCCCACTCCGTTTTTGCCGATGAACAAAAACGATGCGTTCGGTCTGCCGCCGTGTCTTATTCCCGAGCGCGACAGCCTCACCGCCTTGCAAAGCGAGCTTATTGCGCCGTCCTGCCCGATTATTCTCTTTTTCAGCGTTTCCTCAAGCATATCCAACTGCTCGCGCCCGTTAATATCTATATCTGTCAAAGGTATTCCCGTGCGCTGTTCTGCCGCCGAGGCGATATCCGATACCTTCAAGCAGGGCTTTTTCCGTCCGCGCGCAGTCAGCTTAAGCCTTGCCGCCGCCTCGTCGATAAGGTCGATCGCCTTGTCGGGAAGACTTCTGTCGGCAATATATCGCACCGAAAGCGACACCGCGGCGTTTATCGCCTCATCGCTTATCGTTACGCCGTGGTAGCTTTCATATTTCTTCCTTATTCCGCGAAGCATCTCCAGACATTCCTCCTCGCTCGGCTCGTCGACCGTTACCGGCTGAAACCGTCTTGCGAGCGCCTTGTCCTTTTCGATGCTTTCACGGTATTCATCGTGCGTTGTCGCGCCGATAAGTCTTATTTCGCCTCTCGCAAGCGCCGGCTTTAAAATATTCGAGGCATCTATCGCTCCCTCCGCACCGCCCGCGCCGACTATCGTGTGCATCTCGTCGATAAACAAAATCACCTCGCCGTCGTCACGGACCTCGTCCAATATCTTTTTGATCTTCTCCTCGAATTCACCGCGGTATTTCGTACCCGCCACCACCATAGAAAGCTCTAAACTCATAATCCGCTTGTTCAAAAGCTCGTCGGGCACGTCGGAATCGGCGATCTTCTGTGCAAGCGCCTCGACGATAGCCGTCTTTCCAACCCCCGCCTCGCCCACAAGGCAGGGGTTGTTTTTAGTCCTTCTCAGCAATATCGATATCATTCGCCCGAGCTCGCTTTCCCTGCCGATAACGGGGTCTATTCTCTTTTTCCTCGCCTTTTCGGTAAGGTCGAGTGCGTTTGCATCGAGAAGCGGTGTCGACCTTATCCTTTTTTCCTTGATCTGAGGCATTTCTTCCTCCTCGTCGCTTTCATATATATATTCGTTGTCACAATAAAGCTCGTAAAGCACGCTGTGGAGCTCCTCGGTGTCTATCGAGAGCTCGTGCAGAAGCCTTGTTGCCACACATTCCTCGCGCAGCATTGACATAAGGATATGCTCTGTCCCGACGCTTATCGAATCCTCGGCAGATGCAATAAACGATGCTCGCAATATTATCCGTCTGCATATCGGCGTCATATCGTCGGCTGAAAGCAGGCATTTGCTCCCCATTCCCACTATTCCGATTATCTTCTGCTTTATCTCGCCGTACTCAGCACCGCGCTCGGCAAGCAGTCTTTTCGGCGTTGATTCCTCTTTAAGAATACCGAGCAGTAAATGCTCGCTTCCGACATAGGTATGGCCCATTTCTCGCGCGGCAAGCAGTGCGGAGGTGATGACCCTCTTTGCTCCGTCGGAAAAACGCTTTGTGATCTCGCTCACTAAATATCCCCTTCCGATCGTTATGTATGTGATGACAGAATTTTTATAAAGCCCTACCTGAATATATTATGTTAAAAAATCAAAAAAGGTTATTATCCCTCTTCCCTTTTCGGAATTGTTGTGTTATACTGTGTTTAGCAGTTTACAAGGAAGGAGGAAAGCCGTTTTGGAAGAAAACAACGTTCAGACCACGCCGCAAAAGGACCCGATAGTAAAAAAAGCCGCCAAAAAGCGCAGACGCAGATCAAGCGCGGCATCGTCGATACTTGCGGTGCTTATCGTATTCTTGGCATTTTATCTTGTGATTAGTCTTTTTATCGCCGGTTTGATATATTATTCCTTCAATTCCACCGCGAAAAACACCGAAATTTATTCGCTCAACGTGGTTTATGACGAACGTGTTCTTCACAAGGTCACCGCGCAGGACGCGAACAACGAATACGGATTGTATATCCCCTTTTCCTATCTTGCGGAAATCGCCTCGTTCGGACTTGCGGGCGACGATAACGAAATCACTCTTTTCCTTATCGGAACAGATAACCGAATCGAATGCACCAAAAACTCCTCGCTTATCGTTATTAACGATAACCCTATAAGAATGTCCTCCCCCGTGCTTTATGAAAACGGCGAATATCTCATTCCGGTTATGCTTATCGAGAACTACGTGACCGGGCTCGACGTCATTTACGACGACGAAAAGATGATCTGCAGTGTCGTTTCGGATATCGGCAAATCGGATATCGCGCTCACTCTGCTTCTTCCCGAGGATATGGAGCCCGCCGATTTCCCCGATTCCTACAAATATTACGGCGACCCGAACGCAAACCTTTCACAGCCTTAAAATCAAGACAAAACAAAAAAGCCCGCAATTGGGCGATGCGTCATAGTGAGAAAACGGTTTTGTCCTACCGCTTCACCCTGCAACATAGTCAAAAAGCCTTGAAATACGGACGTATTCCTTCGTTTTTTGCCGTCGTTGCAAGGCAAATCGGATACGGTCAAAACTGCTTTGCACCTTAAAACCTGATAGTTTTGTTACAAGACAAAGAAAAAAACTGCGATAATACGAGTGTATATCGCAGTTTTTTGATGCAGTATTGTGCAAAAATGGCAGTTTTAAGGCGATTTATCACTGTGACGCATCGCCCTCGGGCTTTTATTTATTATTCGTTTATTCAATAGGCTCAATCACGCCGTATTGATTATCGTCACGCTTGTATACAACGTTGTATCTGCCGCTTTCGGAATTGAGGAACATATAAAAGCTGTGCTGGAGCAGATTCATTTGCAGAATCGCTTCCTCTACCGTCATCGCCTGCATCTCAAAGCGTTTTACCTTTGCGATTGCGATCTCGTCCTCTGCCTCTGCGATATCAACGTCAGCAAACAATTCCTTCTTGACGTGAATCTTCTTTTCGAGCCTTGTGCGGTTCTTTCTGATCTGACGCTCGATATTCTCCATCGCAGTGTCAAGTGCGCATTTGTAATCCTTATCCGACACTTCAGAACGGAAAATCGAGCCGTTACGGTAGATGGTCAGTTCGATCCTTTCGCCGAGCTTCGTACTGCTTAAGGCGACAGTTGCCTCGGTATCCTCGGAGAAGAATTTGTCGAATTTCTTGAGCTTCTTCTCGATCCATTCGCGTACGTCATCGGTAAGGGTGAACTTTTTGGTGATGATTCTTGTCTTCATAACGCCATCTCCTATTTAATTTATATAATGACAGTTTCCTGTCTGTCTTTATATTATCACATATACACGCTTATGTCAAGCATATTTTATTATAGTGGGATTATTTTGTAAATTATTCACAAATTTTTAAATATAAAATAAAGCCTCGGGATTAGCGTGATACTCCAAAGCGGAGTATCACGCTAATCCCGAGGCCTGCTTTATACTGTTATTTGTTTGTGCGGCAGATACCGCCGCCGTTAACAAGCGCTTTGATGCTCAAACACATCAGCGTCTTTTCCTTTTCTCGCGCGGAATATGTGAAAGTCTTTCGTCGCTTGCAGATTTAAAAGAGGAAAGCATAGATTCAAAATCGGTCTTTTGTACGCTCTGTCTGCGTGGCGAAAAGCCTTGATCCCTTTTATTGAAGCTATCGCCGATAAGCGAAAGCGCGATTTTGTTATTGTCGAGCGATATCACCGTTGCCGTAACGCTGTCGCCCTTTTTGATAACGCTGTGGATATCCGAAACAAAATCACGCGAAAGCTTTGAAATATGTATCATACCGGTACTGCCGTCTCCGAGCTTTACAAACGCTCCGTAATCGGTCACTCCCGAAACGGTGCCGCTGACAGATTCGCCGACCGTATATGACATATATCAAAACCTCCGTTAACCTGCAATATTATTCTTGAAAATAAGCTCGTTGGGCTTGCGGTAGCCGCGTTCTCTTGCGATTCGCTCGATAAATTCATCATCTATCGGGGTGGCAATACGCAATTCAAGCTCGTCGATAGCGTCTTGCTTATCCTGAACGGCTTCGACAAGCTTATCGCGCTCGTTGCGCAAATCGTTCATCTGAACCTGAAGGTTAATAACCGAAACAAAAAGGAATATGAAAATAAAAAGGAACGCGCCCCTGATAACGATATTACTGCGTATCGGTTTCTTTGCCATTATTATCTTCCTTTCTCTTTAAAGCCAATTTGTACACCGCGGATATGCTCCTACGGCAATAAAACCTTGTATATATACGGCGCGAAAGCAACGCCAAAGCCTTGCGCACGCGCATTTTTGCCGAATTTAAACATTTTGAAACGAAATCAAAAAGCCTTTGCATCACATTCATAACGACGTAGCTGACAGTAAAGCGCCATATAAGAAAGCCGACAACCGCCAATACGAATGCATACGCTCTCATTCTGCCGTGGGAAAGATTGAAAAACAGCAGCATAAAGCACAGCGTTGCAATCAGGCAAAACGAAATATCGTTTATAAACAATACCACGTTATTTTGCCTTTTATTAAGCCGAAACAATCTGAAAATATCGTAAACGGAGCAAAGGAACGCACCGAGTATTACCGACCACAGCGCCAGCGCGAAATGGAGTGAATATTCGTTTTGCACTTACGCGCGTCCGAAAAAACGGCTTTTCTTTTTACGCCGGTCCTCGTCAAAATAAACGACCGCCGTGATATTTCCGTCGATTTCGATATCGCCGTTCTCGAGCGAGAGATTCTTTATCGAAAGCCCGTTGCCGCTTATATTAAGCACCGATTCACCGACCGAAAGGCTGATAAGCGTTTCGTCAAAGCTGATCACTTCGTTTGCAGCGGTTATTTTCAAGCTCGATCTCGAATCAAGCGAGAGTGTATGTCTTTTTGAATTCATACCCGTTCCTCCGTTTTCATACTTGATGATATGAAAACAGAAACGGTTTTATTCCACTACCTCGTACATTTCCGAGGCTTCTGCCTTTTTTGTTGTTTCCATAATCGAAACGACGCGGAATTTGGTGCTTCTGCTACCGTATTTGACCTCGATTACGTCCCCGATCTTAACGTCATAGGAGGGCTTGACAACCTTGCCGTTTACAGAAACGAGGTTTTCGCCGCATGCTTCGTTCGCTACGGTGCGGCGCTTGATAATGCGTGATACCTTAAGATATTTGTCTAATCTCATACCTACCGATAAATGACCAATAAGGCAGGGGGTTACCCTGCCTTGATCGAAAACATTCTTATTTGTTTACAGCGTCCTTAAGATCCTTGCCTGCAACGAATGCGGGAGCCTTGGAAGCGGGAATGGTGATAGCAGCCTTGGTCTTGGGGTTACGGCCAACTCTTTCAGCTCTTTCCTTAACCTTGAAAGAACCGAAGCCTGCGATCTGAACTTTGCCGCCTGCTGCGAGCTCGGTTTCGATTGCCTTAAACATTGCGTTAACTGCTGCTTCAGCATCCTTCTTCTTGAGGTTAGCGTTAGCTGCTACTGCTTCTACGAGTGTGGACTTGTTCATAAAATGTATATTCCTTTCAAATAAAAAATTCTTGGTGTTATTATATCATCATTTTTCCCTATTCGCAAGGGTTTTTTGCACTTTTTTCGTCATAATACAGCTTTTTGTGACGATTTTTTGTTAATTTTTCTTAGATTCCTGCCAAAAATATTCTTTTTCCTCTCGGCTCGCCTCGGTCACGGTCTTTCCCGAAGCAAGACAAAGCGATTCAACACGCTCGAATCTCGAAAGAAACTTCTCGTTCGCATCGTAAAGCGCCTTCTCGGCATCGACACCCGCAAGACGCGCGGCGTTGACTATCGAAAGCAGCAGATCGCCGAATTCCTCGTGGATCTCGTCCTGATTTCCACCGGACAGCGCCGCCTTTACCTCGTCGGCTTCCTCGTAAACCTTTTGCATAGCCTCCTCGGCATCGTCAAAATCAAATCCAAGCTTTCTCGCCTTTTTGCCAAGCTTTTCGGCACGCATAAGCGCGGGAAGCGAGCTTGTAACAGAGCGTAATACCTCGGTGTCGCTTTGCTGTTTTTTGGTTTCCTTCTTTATTTTATCCCAATTTGCAAGCACGTTTTCGGTACCGCGCACTATAACGTCGCCAAACACGTGCGGATGGCGGACAATAAGCTTTTTGCAGATATCGTTACATACCTCGTCGATGCCGAAATCGCTTGCGATATTTGCGTGGAACACCACCTGAAGTAAAACGTCGCCAAGCTCCTCCCGCATCATTTCGGGGTCGTTTTTGTCGATCCCCTCGATAAGCTCATACGTCTCCTCGAGCAGATCGCGGCGAATGCTTTGATGTGTCTGCTCGGCGTCCCAAGGGCAACCGCCCGGAGCGCGAAGGATATCCATTATCTCGCAAAGATCATCAAAGCTGTAATTCTGTTTTTGAAGAAGCGTTTCTTTTGACATATTATTCCTCGACAGGCTCGGGCTTCAGCCAGCCAAGCCTCAAAAGTATTTTCGCGAGCTTGTTGCCCATCGGAAGCAATCTGATCTCGTCTTCCTTTATCGCGCGCAAAATAAGCGACGATGCAACATAGCATATCACAAGCGCGATTCCCGAAATAAGCAAAATGAACAGCGACGCGGCGCGGGTATCGGTGCTTGTTCCGACAAGCATATTCCACAGCGCCTTTGCGCCGATATATGCGCCGTATGTACCCGCCGCAGAAATGATTCCGCAAGCAACGGGGCGCGCAAACATTCCCGCAAGCTTCAAGCGCACACCGCACCTTTTGCGCAGGAAATAGATATCGATAAGCATAACGATGCAATAGCAGATAACCGAGCTCAACGGTGCGCCCTGTATTCCGAGCGGGCTGTAAAGCAAAGCTATCTCACTCAAAGTCAATACCGTAATTCCGATCAGAACGGCAATAAACGGCAAATGAGGCTTGCTGTATGCATTCAACAATGAGTTACAGGTCGAAACAATAGAGATAAAGAACACCGCAAATGCCAATATCGCAAGCGATTCTGTCGCCGCATCGAGCGGGACAAGACTGCTTCCGTCCGCCATTGACATCGAGCCCGACCATTTATCCGCGCCGTAAAGCAAAGAGATACAATGGCGGCCCGTAACGAACAAGAACGCTCCGCAGGGAACTGCGATAATGCCCGATATTCTTATTGCCTGCTCGGTGAGCTTGGCGGCACGGCGTTCCTTGTTAACAGCGCGCGCGCCCGAGATCGCGGGCAGAATACTTGTAGCGATAGGAAATACAAGAGTTGCGGGGAGAAGGTCATAAATAGGAACCGACAGCCCGGTATATGCCGAATAGAGAGTATCGGCAACGCTTTGCGATTCGCCCGAATCGACAAGACAGTTAACAACGATAACGGTATCGAGAAACTGCGAGAAATAGAGCGCCGCGGCGGTAAGAGTGACGGGAAGCGCAACGAGAACGATAAGCTTCATCAGCTTTTTGTCGCTGTCGGATTCGTTGTCGGTCTCGTTCGGACGCGATTTTTTGGAAAAGCGTCTGCAAAGCAAAACGTAGACCATCGCAAAAAAGGTTCCGACCGAAACACCGCTTATTGCACACGCCGCCTGAACAGCCGTGCTCATTCCCTTGCTGTGCGCATACATAACCGCGCCCATACCGACAGTGAGCTTGAAAAATGCCTCGATAAACTGCGATATCGCTGTCGGGAACATATTGCGTAAACCTTGGAAATAGCCGCGCACCGACGCGCACACGCAGATAAAGAACAGCGCGGGCGCGATCGTTCGCATCGCAACGGCACTGTCGGCGTGCCCCGTAAGTCTTGCAATATCGGGAGCAAACACAAACAGCGCAACAGCGAACACCAATCCGATAACGCCGAATACCAGCGTCGCAAGCATAGCGATACGCTTTGCCTCGCGGCCTCTTCCGCGCTCGTTGCTTGCAGCAACAAGCTTACTCACCGCAACGGGAAGTCCGCTCGTGCTGAGCATAAACAGCATCGCATAGATCGAATATGCGGCATTGAATATGCCGATGCTTTCGCCCAATATGTTGGTAAGCGGTATTTTGAATACCACACCTATTATTTTCACCGCAAAGCTGGCAACGGTAAGAATCACCGCCTCGCGCAGAAAGCTTTTACCCTGTCGGGTAACGCTGTTTTTAACTTCTTCGTTCATTTTTGATTAAATAAATTCCCTGAGTAAAGAATTTCCGGGTATATAGTCGTCGGTTATCTGGGGAAACGGCTCCAATATCGAAATAAGCATACGCGCGTTTTCATAATGCGCGCTTTCGGGCTCGACCGTTGCGAGAAGCTTGATGCCGTCGTCGTTCAGGATACTGCGTTCATAGGGGAAGAAGGTGTTTATCGTAACGTCGGCGTACTTTCTGAAGGGGTCAATAGAAGCATATTCGTTCTTCTTTACGTTGTCCCAAAGATTATAGGTATACTCGGCAGAAGCGTTGCGGTGGCGTGAATCGCGCACCATTCTGCGAACGAATCGACAATCCGCGCCGTCGCCTGCGTCGGCATAAAGATAAACGCGATAGATCGAGCTTTCGTCGGGCGATTCGCCGAACAGCTCCAAATTCAAGGCGTGCAAGCCCTCGATAAGAACAACGTCGCCCTCGGCAAGCTTTATCGTGCGGTAGCCGTCTGTACGTGTTTTTGTTTTGAAATCGAAATAGGGTATCTTCGCTTCCCTGCCTTCGAGCAGACATCGGAAGGATTCGCGTATGAGGTCAACACGGAGACTGTTTATAGATTCGATATCACGCGTGCCGTCTGGAAGATAAACGCTTTCGTCAAGATTGCGATAATAATCATCGAGCGAGACGGTGTGAGCAACTCTGCCCGATGCCGAAATAAGCTCGCCGAGCTTTCTTGTCGTCGTGGTCTTGCCCGCGCATGAGCCCCCTGCAATAAGCACAAGCTTTATCCCATAGTCGCGCACGATTCTGTCGGCAATATTATTAATTGCCGTTTCGTAGCTGAGCTCGTCTCTGCGGATCTGTTCAATAAGTTCTGATTTCAATTATAATTCATCCTTTCGATGCTTTGAGAAAAAGGCTTTTGCCTCTTCATAGCCCAATCCCTTTTCCATACTGAGATATTCATAGGGATATTTCGGAAATGCATGGCGCAATATATCGCTTCGGTCGGGGCTGACAAGCTTTGTTATCGAGCCCGCGCCGCATGCAAACACTGTCGAGTGTTCCTCCATCATAAGAACGTTGTAAAGGTTTTCCTTGCCCTCGACAGTATAGCCGGTATTTTCGGCGTTGCCGACGGTGTTCTTCTGACGGTAGAGATAATACGGCGAATATCCCGCGCTCTTCAAGCGCGCACGGGCATATTCAACGCTCGCTCTCGCAAGATCGCCCTGCGGATCATAGTATCCGTCGCCGACAAAGCGAATGTTTGCGGCGTTCTTGATAGAAAGCGTATGTACCGTGATGTTTTCAAATCCGATATTTATAACGTCCTCCAAGCTCATCGCGAAGCTTTCGCGCGTGTCGCCCGGCAAGCCTGCGATAAGGTCGGCGTTTATGCAATCGAATCCGATCGTTTTCGCAAGCGCAGCCGCCTCGAAAAACTGATCTGCCGTATGCTTTCTGCCGATCTGTGTAAGAACGTAATCGCTCGTTGTCTGAGGGTTTATGCTGACACGTCTTACACCGTTTGACACAACGGCATCGAGCTTGGCTTTCGTAATCGTGTCGGGTCTGCCCGCCTCGAAGGTATATTCAACCGACGGCGATATCGACACGCTTTTATTTATACAGGAAAGCAGGCGGTCGATCTGAAATTCATCGAGTATCGAGGGAGTGCCGCCGCCGATATATACCGCGCGCAGACGCATTCCCAAGCGATTTATCATTTCGCCCGTCGCGCTTATATCGCGCATAAGCTTTTCGAGATATTCGGGAATTAACGAAAACAGTCTTGCGTTGCTGTATGAAACAAACGAGCAATAATCGCACCTCGTCGGGCAAAACGGTATAGAAACGTAAAGTCCGCAATCGTTTTTGCCGATATCGGCGAGCATTTTTTGCTGTGTAAGCGCTGTTTCGACCGAAAGGTCGGATTTTTCATAGGAAACGTCGTAATCGCGGTTAAAAAGCGTTATTACCTGCTCGGCGGTATATCCTCTGTCGAGATAATACTTCGCTCGCTTTACGGGGCGCAAGCCTGTAATATAGCCCCAGGGCAAGCCGAAGCCGAAAAGCTTTTTCCCCGCCTCCAAAAACGCTTTTCCGAGCGCATTCATAGCATAAAAATCGTCGTTCATCGGAATCGACGGCTCATATCCGCCGACAAAGCTTCCCTCGGCGCTCAAATCACCCGAGCCGAGCTTCACCCGCGAAACGAAACAATGCTTTTCGGTCTCCTCGAGATAAAAATATGCGTAATTTTCGCTTTCATAGCCTTCCTTGAACTTTTCTCCGGGGAAATAAAGCAGGCAAAGCGTTTGAAAGTAATAATCGTTAAGATAACCCGTTCGATTATCTATCACTAATTTCATTTGCGGAGCTCCCGTGTATCTATTATAACGTTGATAGGTCCGTCGTTATGCACCGTAATATCCATATGTGCACCGAAAACACCCGTTACGGTAGGCAGAGTCTTGCCGCAAAGCTCGGCAAGAGAATCGAACATCTGCTTGCCCATTTCGTATTTTGCCGCGTGAGTGCAGTCGGGACGGAAGCCGCGATTCACTCTTCCGGCAAGGACAAAGTTCGATATCAGCATCAGCTCTCCGTCTACCGCAGATGCATTGAGCGAAAGCTTACCCGATTCGTCGCGGAAAACGCGCAGACCGGTTATTTTATTCGCCATTTTCAAAAGGTCGTCCTCGGTGTCGTCGTCAAATACACCGATATAGGCGACGAGTCCGACGCCTATCCTCGACACAACTTCTCCGTCCACAACACATTCTGCACCGTGGACGCGCTGTACTACTGCTCTCATAAATTACCTATACTGCCGCGGTTTACCTCACGCACGCCTTTGATTCGGTGAAGTCCCGCTGTGATGTTTCTAAGATGCTCTACGCCGCTGCACTTTATACCGACCGAAATAATCATTTCGCCCGCATTTTCACGAGTTGCGATAGCGGTGACCGCCACCTTCATATCGGTAAGCGCGAGTGTGATGTCGGCAATAAGATGCGGTGAATATTCTGCGATGATCGAAAGCGCAGCCTCGAAGCTTCCGCCTGTATGGCGGTTGATCTTTTCCGACCACGAGGCAACCACCCAGCGATCCTTGTCGTTGGGGTTGGAAAGTCCGTTTTGTGCGTTCACGCAATCGTATTTATGGATCGAGACGCCGTAGCCTCTCGTGATATAGCCGATTATATTATCGCCGGGAAGCGGATTACAGCATTTCGCGAACTTAACCGTACAGCCCTCTACACTGTCGACGATAACGCTTTCGGCGTTGGTACGCGAGTTCTTTTCGTGACGCGCTGTTTTGAGCTGCTCGGAGGTGGGCATCGAAGGAGTTTCGCTTTGCGGTGAAACGACACGCATAAACTCCTCGCGAAGCTTAACGGCAATCTTCGACACCGAAAGTCCGCCGTAGCCGATGTTGTTGTAAAGATCGTCTACGTCGGGAAGCGAAAGTCGATTTGCGAGGTTTTTCATAACCTCGACCTTCTGTGCTTCGGTATACTGTCTGCCGTAGCGCTTTATTTCGCGTTCGAGCTCAGTCTTGCCGACAACGATGTTTTCGCTTCGGAGCTCTTTTTTGAAATACTGTCTTATCTTGTTGCGGGCTTCGCCCGAGCGTACTATTTTAAGCCAATCGCGTGAGGGTCCCTTTGATGATGCACTCGTCAGAACCTCTACGATCTGACCGGTTTCGAGTATCGTATCGATAGGAACGATACTTCCGTTGACCTTTGCGCCGACCATTTTGTTGCCGACAGCAGAGTGTATCGCATAGGCAAAGTCGATCGGGGTGCTGTTGTTGGGAAGATTGACAACGTCGCCCTTGGGAGTAAAGACGAAAATTTCGTCCTCGAACAAGTCTATCTTCAGCGGACGGAAGAATTCGTCGGGATCGTCGATATCCTTTTCGGTTTCGACGAGAGTGCGGATCCATTGAAGCTTTGCGTCGATATCCGCCTTGACCTGCTCGCCGGTCTTATATTTCCAGTGCGCCGCAATACCGTATTCGGCAACCTGATGCATTTCCCAGGTTCTTATCTGAACCTCAAAGGGAATGCCCTCCTTACCGATAACCGTCGTATGAAGCGAGCGGTACATATTGGGTTTCGGAGTGGAAATATAGTCTTTGAATCTGCCGGGGATCGAATTGAACTGCTCGTGGATTATACCGAGCGCGGTGTAGCAGTCAAGCTCGGTGTCGACGATTATGCGCAAGGCATAAAAATCGTATATCTCATCGAACTGCTTGCTTTGGTTATACATCTTTTTATAGATGCTGTATATCGTCTTTACTCTTCCGGAGAGAGTAAATTTCACATTGTAATTGCGAAGGCTTTCCGCCACCTTTTCGGTTGCGTGATCGAGAAAGTCCTTGCTTTCGCCGTATCGCTTGCCGATGTCCTCCGAAACCTCGTTATATCCGATCGGGTCGAGATAATAAAGCGCAAGCGTTTCGAGCTCGTTTTTGATCTTCTGGATACCGAGTCTGTGCGCAAGCGGAGCATAAACGTGCATCGTTTCGAGCGCGATGGAGCGTTGCTTTTCGGGCGAGCGCACGTCGAGCGTACGCATATTATGCAGTCTGTCGCAAAGCTTGATAAAGATAACTCGCAGGTCCTTGCTCATCGCCAGAAACATCTTGCGCAGATTCTCTATGCTTTCATCCTGCTTTGTTTCAAACGGAATATGGACAAGCTTCGTAACGCCGTCGACGATTTCTGCAACGTCGGCGCCGAATTCCTTGCGGATAAGGGCAAGGTCGATCTTGTCGGCGCAGTCCTCCACGGTATCGTGAAGAAACGCCGCACAGATAGAATCGGTATCGAGCTGAAGGTTCAATACCTCCTCGGCTACCGAAAGCGGATGGACGATATAATCCTCGCCCGAGATACGCTTTTGCCCCTCGTGAAGCTTATCTGCATATTCGTATGCTTTATAAATTTTATCGTAATCGTAGTTGCCTGCTTCCTTTATTCTGGCAAACAGGGCTTCGGCTTGTTTAAGCATCGTTATTTACCCTTGTCTCCCCGAGCGGATAGCACGGAGGAGAGGCGATTCATCAATATTGATCTTCCCGCCGGACGGTTGCATCTTCAGGAAGAAGCTGTTACCGCCTTTGCGGTATTCGACGGAGATGAGCCCTTGCTCACTCAATACCTCGAGAATAATTTTGAACTTGCAGTGAGAAACCGAAATCTCAAATCCCTGCGCGAGAGTTCTGACCGCCGAGGTTATCGAAAGATTTCTTCCCTCGTGGCCCGCTTCTCTGCGGATATAGCGGAAAATATTACGAAATTCGGCAAGATCGGGAATGTCGTTTTCAAAGCCGTCGTATCTCTCGCCCGATAAAAGCATTCCGAACCTTTCGTTGCAGACAGAAATATCGTTCTGCTCCTTTTCCGAAAGCTTCATCTCCTTTATAAACAGCTGAGGAGTGCGCGCCCCCATATATTCATTGATGTCCGCAGTGAACACCAAATCACAGATATCGCCCTCGCAATAAGCGAAGCTGTCAAACGGAACTCCGAAGCAAACGGCGTTCAAAGAATGGTTTTTGCCGTTTTCATAGCCGGTTATGCGGAATCTCACGTGCTTACCCTGAGAAAGCGGAACAATATCGCGCAATACCGCGTTGCGAAGAACAAAAACCGGTTGGGGATTGGAAAGACCGAACGGCTCCAGAAGCAGAAGCTCCTCGATACCCTTTTCGGTAAGGTCGGAAAAGCTTGCAACACATTCGACGTCCAACGGAACAGCCGAATCGCTCGCGGTAAGTATCGGAGTCGCATATTCATTAAGCTTTTCGCGGAATGCATCGATATTCGCACCGTCTATCGAAAGACCCGCAGCCAATTCATGCCCGCCGTATTCGATCAAAAGATCACCGCAGGAGGAAAGCGCATCCATAAGCGAAAAGCCCTTTATGCTTCTGCCCGAGCCCTTTGCAGTGTCGCCGTCAAGCGAGAAAAGTATGCAGGGTCTCGAATAGCGCTCGGCTATCTTCGATGCAACGACACCGATAACTCCCTGATGCCAGCCGTCATAGGAAAGCACAAGGAAGCGGTCGTCGAGGAATCTTTCCTCGATCATCTCGACAGCCTGCTCGTAAATTTTTTGCTCGGTCGCCTGACGGAGCTTATTTATCTCGCAAAGCTCCTCGGCAATAGCATCCGCCTCGTCGTTGTCTTTTGTAAGCAGAAGCTCGACCGCGCGCGACGCACAGGCGATTCTGCCCGCCGCATTGATACGCGGCGCAAGCACGTAGCCGACCGTTGCGGAGGTGATCTTTTTGACTCTTTTGCCGTATTTTACAATACCTGCACGGCGCATAAGTGCAAGCAGACCGAGATTGTCGGTTTCGGCAAGTCTTTTGAGTCCGATTCCGGTAATGCGGCGGTTTTCGTCGATTATCGGCATAACGTCGGCAACAGTACCGACAGCGATTATATCGGAATAAAGCTCGAGTATTCGGTCGGTATTACCCTCGAGCGCGCAAAGCAGCTTGAACACAACGCCGACACCCGCAAGATTGCGGAAGGGGTATTCGCTGTCCTCGCGGTGAGGGTTTACTACCGCCACAGCATCGGGAAGTATTTCACGGCAGGAATGGTGGTCGGTAATGACCATATCTATTCCCACGCTTTTAGCATATTCGGCTTCTGCAACAGCAGTCACACCGGTATCAACGGTGATGATAAGGTCTACCTTGCCCTTCATCTTTTCAATAACCGGAAGACTCAGACCGTAGCCCTCGGAAATACGCTCGGGGATAAAATATTCGCATTCAACCCCTTTGGAGCAAAGATAGAGATAGAGCATAACCGTGCTTGTAACACCGTCAACGTCATAGTCACCGTAGATGCAAATACGTTCTCTTTGGGATATCGCCGCTTTAATGCGGTCCACCGCCTTGTCCATATCCTTTAAAAGAAACGGATCGTAAAGCGGCATAGAATCCTTATCGAGAAATGCAAGCACCGATTTCTTGTCGGTAAGCTCGCGGTTGATAAGTATTTTTGCGGTAAGCGGAAGCAAAGCACATTCCTTGGCGATTTTTGCCGCAAGTGCTTCGTCGGGCTTACGCACGAGCCATTCACGGTTGTTCAATTTGCTCACCTCTCTGTCTTTGAGATTATAGGTAACAGCCAAAAACCTTATTCGACTGTAAAGTTCACTTTATAAGAAATATTTTGCAGATAAATCAAGGGATATTCGCCGCCGAGCGATATAGTCGCCTCCGCGGTGTAGCTTCCGTCGGACTCGACGGTAACGTTGTAGAAATCGACAGTCGCGGTTATCGCGCCGCGGTCTATATCATCAAACGCATCACGCGGGCCGATGAGGGTTATATCCAATCCGTTGTTTATCGTAAATTCGCTTCCCTCGGGAAGATTGATAACGGTAATATTCTTTTCTTTGATGTGGTATCCGCGCACGGCAAGCTTCGGCAAAACCACATTTGCGCTTATCTTCGACACACCCGAATCGTTTTTAACACCGTCGGGGAGCATCGCGCTTACCGGGAATTCAAAAGTTCCTTCGCCGTTTATCGTCGTTTCGTCGATATTGAGCACAAGCTCGTCGATTCCCTTCAATGCCTCGGGCGAGCCCGAAACGATAACCGATGCCGCCGAAAGCTGAATATCAACCTCGCTCGGATCAAATATTCCGCCGGTGAACGCAACCTTTACCGGAACGGTTTTTTGCTTTGTTACGGTTATACTGACGTATGCTGTCGTTTCAGAAACGGTAATATAGGGATTTTCGATCACTTTGCCGTTTTTATCAAGCAATTCGATCGCGCCGTAACCGTAGATATTATCGTTTATAGACTGTCCGTCGAGATTGAATCTCACAATCGCCTTGTCGATGGAATCAAGCACCGACGCAGGTCCGCTCACAAGAACAGTCAGCGGATTTGCAACCGCGTTTACAAAAGTAACTCCCTCGGACATAACGTAATTGCTTCCCGTTTCGACCGAAACCGATATAAGCTCGTTGCGCTGGGTAAATTCGTCAACAAACACGGTCGCGGTAGTCGAGGACTGTGAAACGACCTCGATACCGTTGGGCGAATATACAACGATATTCAAATGCTGATTGCCCGCGCCGGTTGCCTGAGAAACGTCGATAACTGCGCGGAAATCCGATGCATCAAGCTCGTTCAGCTCGCTTCGCTTGCCCTTTGCCACGATCGTTACCGATGAAAATGTCTGACCCTCCGCAAGAGTAAATCCCTTTTCGGTAACGAGTCTCGATTCGCCCTCTATTTCAACGGCGACACCGTCAAATGTGCGCTCGAACAGAGTGCTGTCGTAGCCGATCGCATAAACCCAGAGGACAAATCCGCCGATGATCGAAACAAGGAGAAGTGCAATTCTGCTTGAACGTGTCATACGCTCGGTCTGCTTTGTGCCCGATCCGATCATATCATTTTTGTTCATCCTTGCCGTCACCGCCCTTTTTGAAGAATTTTCCCTTTACCACCTGAGTAATATTCTTTTTATTTTCGTCAAGGAGCTGAGAAACAAGGTATTCCTCAAGCTCGGATCTCGAAATATTGCGGTTGAGATTGCCGTCGACTGCGACAGAGATTCCGCCCGTTTCCTCGGAAACGACCAAAACGATCGCATCGCTGTTTTCGCTCATACCGATCGCGGCGCGGTGTCTTGTTCCGAGCTCTTTTACGATATTGCTGTTTGCCGAAAGCGGAAGAAAGCAGCCTGCGGCGTGCACACGGCCCTTGCGGATAATAACCGCGCCGTCGTGCATAGGTGCTTTATTATAAAATATGTTGCCCAAGAGGAATGACGATGCGACCGCATCGACAGTCGTACCGGTACGTATAACATCGCCGAGTCTTGTGTTGCGCTCGAAAACTATCAGCGCGCCGGTTTTCGTTTTTGAAAGCTCTTCTGCTGCAACGCTTATCTCGCCGATAGCCGATCGGACAACAGACGCCTCGTCGCTATCCATTCTGCCCTTGAAGTTGTCGCTGAGTCCGCCCACCTTTTCGAGCGCGCTTCGCAATTCGGGCTGAAAAACGATAACTATCGCTATCAAGCCGACCGAGACCACGCTGTTCAATATAAAGTTGAGCGCACGCATATCCAAAAGACTGCTTACAAGCAAAAGCAAAAACAGCACGCCGACGCCGAGCAAAAGCTTGCCCGCACGGCGTCCGCGGACAAATTTTATAAGCCAAAACAGCAGCAAAGCAACGATCATAATATCCAAAATATCAATAATACGAATGCTTGCAAGCTGGTTCCAGACGTATTCGAGATAATCAAGGAACGCGTTCATTCTCTCGCTCTCCCTTCGGGCAAACAAATGTAATGGATTAATTAAAACATTTTAACATATTATGTACACCGTGTCAACGGCGTGAGGTGTCTATTCGGTGAAAAAATCCTTGTGCTTCAACAATTTTTCAATAGCCCTTCCTCTATGGCTGACCGAGTTCTTTTCCTCGGAGCTCATTTCGGCAAAGGTCTTATCCATCGGAGGATAATAAAATACGGGATCATAGCCGAACCTGCCTTCTCCACGGAGCTCGTCGATTATAATTCCATCGCTCTCGCCGCGCACGTAGAGTGTTTCGCCGTCGGGACGGCAAACACAGAGCGAGCAGACGAATCTTGCGCTTCTGTCGGCATTCGGAAGCTTTGAAAGCTCAAAAAGAAGCTTGTCGATATTTTCTCTGTCGGTCGCATTTTCACCCGAATAACGCGCCGAATAAACTCCGGGCGCACCGCCGAGAGCATCTACCTCGAGTCCGCTGTCGTCGGCAACCGAAATAAGACCGGTATAGTCGCAAAGAGTCTTTGCCTTGATAAATGCGTTGCCCTCGAAGCTGTCGGCGTCCTCGATGATTTCGCCGGTAAAGCCGGTTTGCTTTATCGTGATAATTTCGGCTTCTACCCCCATTTGTTCAAAGCAGGAGGAAAATTCAGCCACCTTGTGAGAATTGTTTGTTGCAAAAACGATCTTTATCATTATTTTTCGTCCTCAAAGAAGGCATCGATAAATTCACTCGGGTCGAAGGGGCGCAAATCGTCGATTCCCTCGCCCACACCGATAAATTTGACGGGAATACCGAGCTCGCGGCGGATCGCAAGAATGATACCGCCCTTTGCGGTTCCGTCGAGCTTGGTGAGCACAAGACCGGTGATATTCGCCGCACGGCCGAATTCCTTTGCCTGAATAAGCGCATTCTGACCTGTCGATGCATCGAGCACAAGAAGCGTTTCACGTGTTGCACCGGGTGCTTCGCGGTCGATAACACGGTTTATCTTCGCAAGCTCGTCGATAAGGTTTTTCTTGTTGTGAAGTCTGCCTGCGGTGTCAACGATAAGCACGTCGCTTCCCGCCTTTTTAGCGGCGGCAACCGCATCGAAAACAACTGCGGCAGGGTCTGCTCCCTCGTTCTGACGGATTATCTGGGTATTGTTTCGCTCCGCCCAGATCGCAAGCTGCTCGGCAGCGGCGGCACGGAATGTATCTGCGGCGGCAAGCATAACCTTTTTGTTCTGTTCGCAAAGACAATGCGCTATCTTACCGATAGACGTGGTCTTGCCCACACCGTTTACGCCGATAACGAGAATGACGTTCAAGCCGTCGCCGAATGTCAATTCCCCGCTTTCGCCGACTGCCTCTTTGAGAATATCGCGAAATTCGTCACGTGCGATATTCGCGTCCTTTATCTTTTTTTCCTTCAAACGAGTTCTGAGCTCGTTTACAAGATAATCCGAGGTTTCAACTCCGACGTCCGCCATAATAAGCAGATCGCAAAGCTCATCGTAAAAGTCATCGTCAACCTTGTCGTAGGACGAAAACAGATCGTTTACCGGCTTTAAAAGCGCATCCTTTGTCTTTTTTAAGCCGTTTTTTAATTTATCGAAAAAACTCATTGAAATAACCTCATTTCAGGTGTTTTTGGTGTTGGGCGGTATGCGCCGTCACGGACGTTTTAAAAAGTTTGTGGCGAGCGCAGATTCAAAGCCACATCTCATACCATAAAATCTCATAAAAATCCGCGACATGTGCGTGGATTTTTATTCATTAGAGCGCCGAGCATTTGGACAAGGCACAAAGTGCCGCGCACAAATGCTGTGCGAACGAACGGTGCTCACAAACCCGCCGCAGCGGTTTCCGACAAAAACTTGTGTTTTTTGTCGAAAGCGGAGCTTTTATTCGGCGTATTCTTTGATGATATCATCCAGCTTCGCCATATTCAGCTTCATATAGTCGGAAATACCCTTTTGACGCATTGTGATGCCGTAGATAGTGTCGGCACGCTCCATAGTGCCGCGGCGGTGAGTGATAAGAATATACTGTGTCTTATCGCTGTTGCGGCGCACGTAGGACGCGAGCTTTACGATATTCACGTCGTCAAGCGCAGATTCGATCTCGTCGAATACACAGAACGGGCTGGGGTTTACGCGCTGGAGCGCAAGATAGAGCGAGATAGCCGCAAACGACTGCTCGCCGCCCGAAAGCAGCGAAATCGAGCGAACGCTCTTTCCCGGTACCTTGAGCACGATATCTATACCGCATTCGAGCGGAAGCATCGGATCGGTAAGCTCGGCTCTCGCACTGCCGCCGCCGAAAAGCTCGGTAAACACGGCATTGAATTCGGTATTTATCTTTTCGAAGCATTCGAGGAAGGTCTCCTTCATACCCGATGCAAGCTTTGTGATGGTCTTGTCGAGCGAGAGACGGGTTTTGTTCAAGTCGTCGGTCTGTGCGGTGAGGAAATCGTAGCGTTCCTTTGTTACGCGGTATTCCTCAACTGCATTTACGTTGATAACTCCCATCGCACGAATCTTCGCCTTGAGCGTTGCGAGCCTCGATGCGCCCTTTTCCATTTGTTCCTTGGGCAGACGGAAGCGTACGGCATCGGAATAGGTGAGCTCGTATTCGTCCCAAAGCTTTGAGGTAACGGTATCGTATTCGGTGTTCACCGAGGTGGACTTCATTTCCGCTTCGGTAACCGCGCGGAATGCTTCCTCCTTCGCGGAAGCAACCGCCTTTTGCTTGGTTCTCATTTCGCCGAGCTGCTTTTCCTTGCCCTCGCGGTCGCTCATAAGCGTTGCCAAGCGTTTATCGCAATTTGCAATAACGTTGTCACATTCGGCACATTCGGCATTAAGCAGTCCGGTTTCATTGGTGCGTTCCGCAATCAAGGCATCGGCTTTTTCGATAGCTGAGTTGCCAAGCGTGATACGCGCCTGAAGCTCGGTTTCGCGGCGGCGCGAAAGCTCGAGTCTTTCCTCCGCAACGCCGAATTCGTTCTTTACCGAGAAGAGCGCCATTCTCGCCTCGCTGACGGTGGCAAACGCCGATTCCTCGGATTTTTTGAGTGCTTCGCCGTCGTTGCGCGCCTTTTCTCTTGCCTCGGAAGCCAAAGCTATCGCCGATTCAAGCGCACTCATTTCTTTGTTTATTTCTTCGAGCTCGTTTGTGAGCTTCAAAAGCATTTCATCGCCGAGAGAAAGCGAGGAGATACGGTTGTTTTCCTCCTCGATACGCACACCGAGCGATTCTCTTGTCGCGCTGTGAGCCGCCTTTGCGGTATTTGCATCGGCAAGCGAGGAACGGAGCTCCTCGAGCTCGTTGTCCGCCTTTTCGCAATCGGAAGTGAGCTTTTGGCGCTTTTCTTCGATCTGCGCGATCTTTTCCTCACGCTGTTTTATGGATTCGGCGAGACGCTCGATATCCATAGCACGTGTAAACACGCCGACCTTTACAGCCGAGGAGCCGCCTGTATAGCTGCCGCCCGCGTTGATTATCTGTCCGTCGAGGGTGACTATCTTTATCTTGAATCCGCTCTTTCTTGCAATAGCCGATGCCGAGTCGATATTGTCGGCAATAACAGTTCTTCCGAGCAGATCGTTTACAACCCCCTCGAAGCGCTCATCGTATTTTGCAAGCTCACTCGCGATGCCGATATACCCCTTCATATCCTTGATAGCCGAAACGTCGCTCTTTTTGCCGTTTACGCTTTGCAGAGGGAGGAATGTCGCTCTGCCGAGCTTGTTTTCTTTAAGATAGCGGATACACGTCTTTGCATCGGATTCCTTGTCGACGACAATAAACTGCACCGAAGCGGCAAGCGCGGTCTCCAACGCGATAACGTATTCGCTGTCGGAGGAAATGATATTTGAAACGGTGCCGTATAGTCCGATCTTTTCGCCGTTGTTGAGTATCTCGCCCGATGTGCAATCGTTGATAACTCTCTTTACGCTTTCGGAATAGCCCTCCAAAAGATTTTCGAGTCTCATCAGCTGCTCGCGGCGCTGCTCCTCACCCGAAATCGCAATTTTTTCGGCGGTTATCTCCTCGCTCGCGGTACGGAGGCTTTGCATAAGCGATACTCGCTCGTAATCGAGCGAAACGATCTTGTTTTCGGTGCCGTTGATAAGCTTTGTTACCTTTTCCAATTCGGCGTCGACCTTGGTCAATTCGCCTTCGAGTGCCGCCAAGCGCTCACGCGCGGCGGTGAGTCTGTCGGCGTTTTCGTTTGCCGAGCGGCGCTCTGCCTCGAGCGATGCGGTACAGCCCGCCTCACGTGCGGAAAGCTTTGCCTTGTCGCCGACAAGCATTTCGAGTCTTGCGGCGGAATTATTGCTTTCGCGGTCTGCGGCAAGCGATGCCTGTCTTGCCGATTCGTAAGCCTTTTCGGCATTTACCGATTCGGCTTCGGCGTTTTTCAGCTTTTCGGAAAGCGATTCCTTGAGTGCGATACATTCGGCGGTAATCTTTTCCGCCTCTTCCTTTTCGGCAAGAGATGCTGCGATCTGTGCTCTCGCATCGGAAGCAGATTCGTTGGCATGCGCGATATCGTTTGCACAAACCGCCTTTCTGCCCTCTGCCTCGCCCTTTTTATGAACAGCCTCGGTCTTTTCGCGCTCGCATTCGCTCATCATACGCGAATATTCGTAGGTTTCGTTAAGTATTCTGTCGGTTGCGGAATCACATTCGGCAACCTCACGCTCTGCCTTTTCGAGCGCAAGCCTTGCGGCAGCAAGATCGGTTTCGCATTCAACTCGTCTTGCACGGAGATAATCGAGCCTGTCAAGCCAAAGCGTTATTTCAATTCCCTTCTTTTCCTCGCTCAGAACAAGATACTGCTTTGCGTTTTCGGCTTCCTTTGCAAGCGGGCCGATGCGCGAGGAAATTTCCGAAAGGATGTCGTTCACGCGGACAAGGTTGTTTTCGGTATCGCGGAGCTTTCTTTCCGCCTCTAATTTTTTATAGCGGATCTTCGAGATTCCCGCCGCCTCTTCAAAAATACTGCGGCGCTCGTCGTCCTTTTGAGAAAGAACCTCTGCGATTTTGCCCTGACCGATAACCGAATAGCCCTCTCTGCCGATACCGGTATCGTAAAACAGCTCGTAGATATCCTTCAAACGAACCTGTTTTTTGTTTATATAATACTCACTTTCACCGCTGCGGTATAGCTTACGGGTGACGTTCACCTCTGCAGCGTCGGACAAACGGTAGCCGTTACCCTTTGCCGCCTCCTGCTCTGCTGCCTCCGCGTCGGTTTCGATAGTGATGTGGTTTGCGCGGTTATATTCCTCCTCGGTGTCGATACAAAGCGTTACCGAGGCGCAATTTGCGGCAGTACGCGAGGCGGTACCGTTGAATATTACGTCCTCCATTCTGCTGCCGCGCAGAGATTTTGCGCTCATTTCGCCCAAAACCCAGCGGATAGCATCGGAAATATTCGATTTGCCGCTTCCGTTAGGGCCGATAATGGCGGTAACTCCGCTGTCAAAGGTGATGCGGGTCTTGTCCGGGAAGGATTTAAAGCCCTGCATTTCTATTGCCTTTAAGCGCATATTTTATACACTCCTTATTCTGACTGTCGGGCAGAATTGCTCAAGCTCCGAGCCGACAATTTCAACGTCGGCACAGCCCGTCTGCTCCTTTAGCCGTTTTATTGCGGAGCCTTTATGTCCGCACAGCATCGAAATATCCTCTTTTCTGATGCCGATAATAATCCTTTTGCCGCGGCAATCGCCCGCCGCTTCGCAAATAATATCTGTATAAACACGGCTTTTGACCAATTCGCCGATAGCCGCGTGGTTCGCCCCGTAGGGCGCATTTTTCAGGTTTTCGGACGAATGCAGTCCGATACGCAGCAGCTTGACACCCGCTTCCAAAAAGACACGGTAGCATTTCGCACTGCGTTCAACCGCTTCGTCAAGCGAAAGCGGTTTATATTCACCTCTTTCGGTCATCGAAAGAAGCTCGGTATCCTCGAAAACAACCGTCGGGTAAATTCTCGCCTCGGAAGCGCCCATCGCGCATATCGCTTTCGCGGTTGAAAGCTCGCTTTCCAAGTCGGAATCGGGAAGCCCGATCATCATTTGCCCGCAAAGCACAAAACCGTTTTTCGTTATCAGCTCCGCCGCCTTATAGCTATCCTCCGCGCTGTGTCCGCGCGCCGAGGAGGCGAGCACTCTGTCGTCGACCGACTGCACCCCGATTTCGATATTCGTCACGTTGTATTTTTTTAAAACGCCGAGTATTTCCGAGTCGATGCAATCGGGTCTTGTGGAGATACGTATCCCCCCTGCGACACCCTGCTTTATATATTCGTTTGCGGTTTCGAGCAGAGTCGTCATTCGCTCATATGCAATAGCGGTAAAGCTCCCGCCGAAAAAAGCGATACGGTCGTTTTCGTTGCCGTCTTTAACCGCGTCGAGCATATTGCGAAGCTCGGCAAGCTCGGTATTTATATCCTTTTCGCACTTTTCGCCGGTTATCTTGGTTTGCGAGCAAAAAACACAGCAATTCGGACAACCCGCGTGCGGCACGAAAAATGGGAAATTACGCATCGGATTCATCAAGCTCTCCCAAAAGGATCAAAGCTTCTCTCGCCGCGACCTGCTCGGCTTCGCGCTTCGAGCGGCCCTTGCCCTTGCCCAAAAGGTTGGAATTCAGATATACCTCATAGCTGAAGGTACGGTCGTGTGGCGGGCCCTCCTCACCGACAAGGGTATAGGAAAGCACCTCCTCGGGTGTTTGCTGGACAATTCTCTGAAGACGCGATTTGTAATCCTCTGTTCCCGCCTTTATAACACTGTCGACCGATGACGTAATAAAGGGAAGAACAAACGCTTTCGCGCTTTCCATACCGCCGTCGAGATATATCGCCGCGATAAGTGCCTCGAACGCATCGGCGATAGTGCTTTTTCTGTGGCGGCCGCCCGACGGCACCGATTCTCCCTTGCCGAAAAGCATAAAATCGCCGAGCGAGATACTGTTTGCGAATTTCGCAAGAGTATCCTCGCAAACAAGCGCGGCACGCGTCCTTGTCAAAAATCCTTCGTCGGCTTCGGGGAATTTATTGAACAAAAATTCCGCAGTTATGACAGAAAGAATAGAATCTCCCAAAAATTCACTGCGCTCGTTGCTTACCGAAAAGCCTCTTTTGCGATTTTCGTTGCAATAGGACGAATGGGTAAGCGCAACCGTGAGCAGACGACTGTCCTTGAAGATATATTTTATTCGGTTTTCAAGAAGTGAAAAATCCTTTTCCTCACTCATTCTTCAGTCTCCTCGGTCTTTTTCGCAAGACCTTCCGTTATCTTTTCGATCGTTCCGCCTTGGCAATACATCAACGCCTGCTTTATCGCAGAGAAGAAGGAATGTGCATCCGAGCTTCCGTGCGCCTTGATAACAGGCTTTTTAAGTCCAAGAAACGGCGCTCCGCCGTATTCTGCGGGATCGAGCTTTTTCTTTAATTTTTTGGTGTGTCTAAACGTCATCGCGCCCGCAGCCTTGGCAACAGTCGTGGCGTGGAATATATCCTTTATCGATTTGGACATAAACTTGCCCATTCCCTCGATAAGCTTGAGCGCGATATTACCGGTAAATCCGTCGCAAACCAAAACGTCGCAGGCTCCGAACGGAACCGCCTTGCCCTCACAATTTCCGACAAAATTCAAGCTTTCCTCCGCCGACAAAAGCTTATAAGCCTCGCTGTAAAGCGGTGTACCCTTGTGCGATTCGGTGCCGTTATTGAGCAGTGCAACACGCGGATTTTCCACTCCGAGCACGTTTTCGGCATAGATAGCGCCCATCTTCGCATAAAGCAAGAGCACCTCGGGGGTCGCGTCCAGATTCGCACCGCAATCGAGCAACACAAACGGACTTTCGAGCGGTATCACCGAGCCGAGTGCGGCACGGCGGACACCCTTGATTCTTCGGATTATCAGCGAAGCGGCGGTGAACAGTGCGCCTGTATTTCCCGCGCTGACTACCGCATCCGCGATACCCTCCTTGCAAAGATTGCAGGCGAGGACAAGTGTTGAATCCTTTTTATCCTTCATAACGATACCGGGGTCGTCTGTCATTTCGACAACACCCTCCGCGGTACGAACGCTGACGTTTGCGGGAAGCTCGGGAAGCGTTTTTGCCGCTTCGGGAGTCGCAACGAGTATAAGCTCGAGCCCATCGGCAGCAAACATCCTTGCCGCACTGACAGCACCCAAAGCAAGCTCGCTTGCGGGATTGTCGCCTCCCATTATATCAACTGCTATGGTTATCTTCATAATTTTCTCCTGTTGCGAGAATCCGGCTTATTTGCCCTCGGTCCAGCCGCATTCGTTCTTGCAGTAGTAAAATTCTCGGTTCTTTTTCTTCAGCACCGCCGCGTTGCACTGGGGGCATTTGCGTTCGGTGGGAAGGTCCCAGGAGGAGAATCCGCAAGTCGGGTAATCCTCGCAGGAATAATAAGTTTTTCGGCTCTTGGTCTGTTTTATCATAATGCGCTTTCCGCAATCGGGACAAGCTATACCGCTGTCACGGCGATAGGGGATCGCGGTCTTACATTCGGGATAGTTGCGGCAAGCGAAGAAATTGCCGTGGGGTCCCTTGCGCAGAACCATATCGCTTCCGCACTTGGAGCATTTTTCGTCGGCGATGACCTCGGCGGTCTTCTTTTCGGACTCTTCCTTTTCGGCAACCGTGTCCAAACGCTTGGTATTGCGACACTTGGGATAGTTGGGACAAGCGGCAAATTTGCCGTAGCGTCCGGTTTTTTCGACCATCACCGCACCGCACTTTTCACAAATTATGCCTGTTTCGACCTTGGGAAGCTCGATTTTTTCGCTTCCGAGTGTCTTTTCCGCCTCTTCGAGTTGTTTGCTGAAATGGCGGTAAAACTCGTGAAGCACCGCGATATATTCGCTCGTGCCGTCCTCGATCTTATCGAGATCCTCCTCCATTTCGGCGGTGAATTTATAGTCGACAATGTGCGAAAATGCCTTTTTCATCGTTTCGGTGGTTATTACGCCGAGCTCGGTAGGAAGCAAAAACTTTCCTTCTCTGCGGATATAGCCTCTCGAAATTATCGTGGTAATGGTCGCGGTGTAGGTAGAGGGTCTGCCGATTCCCTTTTCCTCGAGCACCTTTACCAGCGAGCCTTCGGTGAATCTTGCGGGGGGCTGGGTGAACTTCTGCTCGGGCTCGATAGAATTGGCAATAACCTTTTCGCCCTTGACAAGCTCGGGAAGCATAGCACCGCTTTCCTCCTCGCCCGAATCGTCGGCGATATCACCGTAGACCGCCGCAAAGCCCTTGAACTTTACGGTATGGCCGTTTGCGCGGAATATAACTCCGTTTGAAACGATATCAGCGGAAACGGTATCGAGCTGCTCGGGAGACATCTGAGAAGCGATAAAGCGTTCCCAGATAAGCTTATAAAGCTTGTATTGGTCGTTGGAGATCTTGCCTCTCAACGAATCGGGAGTGATTGAGGGATCGGTGGGACGGATCGCCTCGTGCGCGTCCTGCGCGTTCTTTTTAAGCTTGTATTTGTTGGGCGTTTGAGGATAATACTCACTGCCGTAGTTATTGATAATAACGTTCTTTGCAGCCTCGCGAGCTTCATCGGAAATACGCAACGAGTCGGTACGCATATAGGTAATAAGACCGTGAGTGCTCTTTTCACCGATATTTACACCCTCGTAAAGCTCTTGGGCGATAAGCATAGTCTTTTGAGACTGGAACGAAAGCTTTCTGTTTGCCTCCTGCTGAAGAGTGGAGGTGATAAAGGGCGGTGCGGGACGGCGGAGCTTGAGCGCACGCTTCACGTCGGTTACTATAAAATCGCCGTTTGCGATAGCTTCCAAAACCGATTTGACCTGTGCTTCGCTTTGAAGCTCTGTCTTTTTGCCGTCGCGGCCGAAATACTTCGCCTTGAACACCTCGCCGTTATCGGTGACGAAAAGTGCGCCGATGACCCAGAATTCCTCGGGCACGAACGCATCTATTTCCTGCTCACGCTCGACAACTATTCTTGTAGCGACCGACTGAACACGTCCTGCCGAAAGACCGTTTTTGATATGACGCCACAAAAACGGGCTTATCTTATAGCCGACAAGACGGTCGAGAATACGTCTTGTCTGCTGGCTGTTCACAAGATTCATATCGATATCGCGGGGGTTCTTTATCGCTTCCTTAACCGCGTTCTTTGTGACCTCGTTAAAGGTTATGCGCTTTGTCTTTGAGGGGTCGAGCGCAAGAACGTTTGCAAGATGCCAGCTTATCGCTTCGCCTTCGCGGTCGGGGTCGGCTGCGAGAAATACGCGGTCTGCCGACTTTGCTTCCTTGCGGAGCTCGTTGATAAGCTCGCCCTTACCGCGAATGTTTATATATTGCGGCTCGAAGTCGTTTTCAATGTCGATACCGAGCTTGCTTTTGGGAAGATCGCGTACGTGCCCCTTAGACGACTTGACCTTATATCCCTTGCCGAGAAAGCTCTTGATCGTATTCGCCTTGTAAGGCGACTCTACTATTACCAGTGTGTTCATCAAATATCTCCTTGAAGAGTTTTAAGCCCTGCGCCCCTTTTTTATTTGCGCAAAAGGCGTTATCAGTTAAATTGCGCGGATATATATCTTCCGCCTACCGCAGAAATCACGCTTCCGTCTATTTCCATCAGCGTAAGCTCTGCCATGACCTCGGAAACCGGAATTCCCGTCAAATGCACTATCTCATCGATGCTTAACGGTTTTACTCCCCTGAGCACCGCGAGTATCCGTTCGGAGCATGCGCCCGCAAAGCGTTCCTGTGCTTCGTCGCTTTCCTCAACCGTTATTTCGGGGATTGTTTCGGGAATCTGCGTTTTCTTTTGCTCGGACTTCGGCGCTTGCTTCGGCTTCGGCGCTTGCTTTGGCTTTGCTTCCCCGCCTTTTGATTTATTGCCGTATGAGCGAAGCTGTTCGGTTACAGCCGGCTCATAAATTTCACAGCCGTCGGGATAGCCGAGAGAGAGCACGTTGAGCACGTCGTTCGGATCCAAAAGCGGCGGGATCCCCTGCTTTATCAATGCGTTTGTTCCGACAGCCTCTGATCCGATTTCGGCAGGAACGGCAAAAACGCTTCTGCCCTGTGCGATTCCGTGGCGCGCAGTGATAAGCGCACCGCTCTTTTCGCCAGCCTCGGCAATAACCACCGCCGAGCAGAGACCGCTTATGATTCGGTTTCGGTTCGGAAAATCCGCCCTTGTGCGCGGAGCACTGGGATATAGCTCGCTTATTACAAGCCCGCGCTTATACAGCGTTTCAAACGCTTTTATGTTTTCCTTCGGATAGATATCACCGATCGGGTTGCCGAGAACGCCGACTGTAAATCCGTCTGCCATAATCGCACCTCTGTGTGCGGCGGTATCTATTCCCTTTGCAAGACCGCTGACCACGCAGGCACCGCTTTTCGCAAAGGTATAGGCAAGCTTTTCGGCAGTCGTTTTTCCGCGCTCGGACATATCGCGCGTTCCGACTATCGCAACACAGGGAATCTTGTTAAGGTCTTTTAAGATGCCGATCGAATAAAGCGCCGCGGGCGGTGCATCGATGCTCTTCAGTCCCTTCGGGTAAAGCTCATCGTAATATCCCGTAATATTCACACCCATCGCTTCACAGCGCTTGAGGATCTCAAACGCCGCCGAGGTATCCTTATTCTCGAGACGCTTGATATACTTATCGCGTTTTTCGCCCAAAAACGAAAAATCATCGCAATTATAAATCTCTGTAATGCTGTCAAACCTCGCGAAAATATCCTTTACGTTGCGGCTGTATAAGCCCAACGCCTGCTGAAGCCAGATATAAAACAAAGCGTCCTTCATTTCAGCTTACCTCGTTTAGCCTCCCAGAGCAGCACCGATGCCGCAGAAGCGGCGTTCAAACTTTCGGTCTTTGCGGTCATCGGGATAAAGCAGGTCATATCGCATTTTTCGATAACCGTCTGCGGAAGCCCCTTGCCCTCGTTTCCGACGACAAAGCAATCGTTTTCGTTTATTTCATATTCGCCGAGTTTCTGTGCCCTTTCGTCAAGCGCGGAAGCGATAACGCGGATTTGTTTATTCCGAAGAGCCGCTATCGCCTTCAATGTATCGTGGCAGATATAAATATCGTTGGTGAAAAGCGCGCCCATTGTCGCACGTGCCGTTTTCGGCGAATAAACGTCGGCACAATTACCGCAAAGCAAAACCTTGCAATCAAGCGCGGCAGAGGTTCTTATCACAGTGCCGACGTTGCCGTTATCCTGCATATCGACAAGCATTATCGAATTGCCGTTCAGCTCTCCCGCCATTTGTTCCAGCTCGTTTTCATTTCTTGCATAATGCAGATTCGGGAGAAGCTCCGACACAGTAAATATTCCCTGCGGTGCTTTTTCCTCGCTCAGCTTGGAATAGACCGATTCGGTCACCTCGTATATCTCGCATTCTGCCTTTTTGGCAAGCGAAAGGTATTTATCCGTCACGTCCTCGCGGAGAAACAAAAACTTCGGACGGTAGCCCGCGCGCAGATATTCCTCCAGAAGATGCACTCCCTCGAAATAGAAAAGGCGCTCGCTTTCTCTTGCTTTCCTGTCGCGCAGTGCGGTTATGCTTTTTATTGTGGGATTGTTACGCGATTCTATACGTTTTATATTCATATACGCACCAAAAAAATCCATACCATTATATTATATAATAATAGTACGGATTTTCTTTGTTGTCAATACACTTATTTAATATTTTTTTGCAAGAAGTATTCGGTCTATCTTTCCGTAATCGCGCAATACCGCAACCGAATAGCCGTTGTCCTGTAAAATACGCGATACGTCCTCGCACTGACCGATGCCTATCTCAAAAATAAGTATGCCGTCTTTTTTGAGAATATGGGGCACGAGCGAGGTTACGATACGGTAATATCTCAATCCGTCCTCGCCGCCGTCGAGCGCGGTTTCGGGCTCAAATCCGACCTGCGGAGAAAGAGTTTTGATATCCTCTGTCGGAATATAGGGCGGGTTGCAGATAACAAGGTCGAGCGGGCGCTCGATTATAGATGCAAGGTCGATATAATCGTCCTCGTCAAGCGCATCGAAGCGGCGGACCGAAACGTTTCTGCAATCGGAAAGGTTCTTTTCGGTATAGGGCAAAGCCTTGCGCGAAAGCTCGAGAGCATAGCCGCTTACCGTCGGCTTTTCGGAAGCGATAGCTTTGGCGATACAGCCGCTTCCGCTGCAGATATCGGCAAAAAGATCGCCGTCCTTCAATACACCGAGTGCCGCCTTTACGCCGATTTCGGTGTCGCTTCGCGGAATAAATACTCCGTCGCCGACCTCAATTTCATAGCCGTAGAAATTACATTTTCCGAGCACGTACTGCAACGGCTTGCCGAGCGAAAGCTCAAACACAGCGCCGCTGATAAACGGGTCGATCGAACGGGGAGTTTCGTCGTCAAGATGAGCAAGCAGATATCCGCGCTCGGTCTTGAGTGCCTCGCACAAAAGCATATCGGCGATAACGTCGCCCTCGTCGGGCGATATCTCGCAAAGCATCTCGCGAAGCTTTGTTCTGTACGTTTTAAGCGTCAACGCTGTCAACCTCGCTTTCTTGTACCGACTCGCAGGTCTGCTCATCGGAGCAAGCAGTTTCGGCAGCAGGTGCATTTTCCGACTCGGTGCTTTCTTCCTCGTCCTTGAGCTTTTCAAGACATTCCTCGTAAAATCCCTCGAAATCGTCGGGAAGTGCACATTTAAGCGCGGTTATACCGACCTCGATGATATCGTCCGAGGGCTCGCGGGTGGTGAGATTCTGCATCCAAAGACCCGGCTTCGAAAGCAGCTGAATAACCTTGTTGTCGTGTCTGCCGGCATAACGGATAAATTCATAACCGATACCGACGGTGAGAGGAAGCAGTGCGATCTTCAACAGACTGCGGAGCCAAACCGTTTCGACAGCCCAAAGGAAGATTATGCCGACTGCGATGGAAAGGATTATCATCGAGAACATAAAGCTCGTTCCGCAACGGGGGTGGAAGCGGGAATGCTTCTTTACGTTTTCGACGGTAAGCTCCTCGCCCGCCTCGTAGCAGAAAATACTCTTATGCTCTGCGCCGTGATACATATAAACACGTTTCATATCGGGAATAAACGCGGTCAGCCAGATATAAACGATGAAGATTATAACCTTTAAAATACCCTCTACGACGTTACGCCAGATATCCTCTGCGGCACCGCGGAGATTCAAAAGATCATCAACGATGAGATCGCCCAAAAAAGTGGGCAGGAAAATAAAGAGTGCACCGGCGAGCAAAACTCCCAATATAAGCGAAATCACGGAGATAACGCCCATAAGCCATTTGCCGCAATGCTCCTCGAGCCATTTGTCGAGCTTCGATTGCTCCTCCTCGGCAACGTCGAGACCGAGCATATCGGTACCCTCGGTGATAGTCGTGAAGGACATCTTCATAGATTCGATAAAGTTGACCACGCCGCGTATCAACGGCCACTTCAAAAATTTGTACTTATCGGATATCGAGGTGTTTCCCTTTCTCGATACCGCGATTTTTTTATTGTCCATTCTGCGTACTGCGATCGCGGTGTGCTTTTTGCCGCGCATCATAACGCCCTCGATGATTGCCTGACCGCCGACAGTGCCTCTGCGTGCAGAAATATCGCAGCCGCTCTTTTCGGGCATATTGCTGTTTTCGCTCATTTTATCCTCACTTACAGTTGATTTTCTTATGTTTTTGTATTATACTATAAAAAAATCCAAATTTAAACCCCTTTTTTAAAATTTACACAGCTTTAACGGAATTTACATATGGAAAACAAAATTTTTACCAAGAATGATAGTGGATTTATCTGCGGCCATTGTGGAAAAGAGGTCTCACCGCTCGGATACAGCTCACGCAATCACTGCCCATATTGCCTTTATTCAAAGCACGTCGACGTAAACCCCGGCGATCGTGCGTCGGAATGCGGTGCGATGATGCGTCCGAGCGCAGTTACCGTGAATTCAAAAAAAGGCTTTATCATCACCCATAAATGCACAAAATGCGGTGCCGAACGCAACAACAAAATGCAATCCGACGACGATACCGCGCTTCTTATTAAGCTTACCAACCCCTACAATCTGGAGGAATATGAATGAGCGACACCAAAACAAAGGGCAAAAAGAATAACGAAACCCTGAAATATGCCGTAAATCTCGTTCTTACCGCGATTCTGGCGTTCCTTTGCGCGCTTTGCTTCAGACGCTCTGCCGGAATTATTGCGATGACTCCGCTTTCGTTGCTTCTGTGCGCCGCAAGTGTATTTTTAAAGCTCGAGCTTATGTACAAATGCGTTTTGTTCGGTGTTACCGTGTTTATTTTCAACACAACCGAAACCGCAGACACATCGGTCGCAATAATGTTCACCGCATTATGTCTACTTGCCGTGCTCGCGTTCAATCTCGGCTTCAAAGCGCTGAAAAAGAGCAAGGCAAAAGGGATCTCGATCATCACCGCCGGTGCTTTACTGTCGTTCGCGCTCGGAATAATATTTGTCGGCAATCCCATAACGGCAATCGGCGCAAAAAACAAGATCACCGAATATACGAATACGATCTATCCCGAATCCGAAAACGCCGCACTCGGCGATTTCGAGTTTTCGAGCATTTACTACCGCTATCAGACGGGGGCTTACACAGTCGATGCATCGAGCAGTGTTTACCCCACCGAAACCGCCTCGATAACGCTCGGTGACGACGTTATAGCCGACGGCTTTCAAAGATTGATGGAGCGCAAGATATGCGAGCCGTATATCCTTGAAATCACAAGTGTTTTGCGCGAAGCATTCCCCGACGACGGCTTTATTGTGACATTCGACAGATTCGTAAACCGCCGCGGAGAAGCAATACTCTCCTCAGCGCCCGATGCACTTTGGAACAACATCTGCTGTGAAATAACGATAAGCGGAATTCAAAGCGGCGAAGCGATGAAGCAGCGTTGCGAGGAGTATCTGAAGGTTATCGACCGACACTGCAAGGGTTACGCCTCTCTCACCTTCAAGAGCGGTATCGGATTCTGGCAAAGACGCTCGGTCACAGTCGATAAAAACCATCCTCTCGGAATGGTCGATATCGAGCTCGACTACGTAAACTCGGGAACAACGAATTTCTTCAACAAATACATTAAAGAAGCTATAATCGAGAATTGATTATGTAAACCAATCGCCCCGCCGTCCATAAAGTCGGCAGGGTGATTTTTTGTTTTTGTGATATAAACAATGCGATGTTGGCAACACTATTGTATGTAAACATATACTTACATCAGAAGGAGTGTTCAACATTGAAGACACAAAACGGCGAGGAAGGAATCCGCCGAGGCGACATATACTACGCCGACCTCAGTCCTGTCGTCGGCTCGGAGCAGGGCGGGATACGCCCCGTGCTGATCGTACAAAACGATATGGGCAACAAATACAGCCCGACAGTTATCGCCGCGGCAATAACAAGCCGCACCGGCAAAGCAAAGCTTCCTACACACATCGAGGTGACCGCGGCGCACTCGCTTTCGGGCGATACCGATTGCGGCCTTGCAAAAAACTCGGTGATATTGCTCGAGCAGATACGCACGATCGACAAGCGCAGACTGAAGGAGCGAATGGGCAAGCTCGACGACACCACTATGCAGCAGGTAAACAGCGCCATCGGCATAAGCTTCGGGCTGACTTAATACAAAAACGCTTCTCAGAAGCAAGGGCTTATGAGAAGCGTTTATTATTATTTTTTACGCTTTACTATCATTATAACTGCGGTCAATACCACCGCGCCGCCGAGAATACACAAAACCGCGATAAGCCAGACAGGAACAGGATTTTCCTCGACGTCGGGCTTTGATGTATCGTCGCTTACCTCCGAGGTCGCTTCGATTTCCGATATTTCCGCCTCGTTCACTGTAACAGTTACAGTAATTTCCTCGGATTTATTGAATCCGTCGCTCACGCATACGGTAAACGAATCCTCGCCGACAAAATTATCGTCGGGACGGTAGACAAGCGTTTTCTTGCTCGCCGCAACAGTCACCTTTCCGTGTGACGGCTCGGTCGGGAAGCTTACAGCGATATCGCCCCAATAAGAATCGGAATCGGTTATCGAAATATCCGCCATAGCGCGAGTATCGCCCGCCAAAAGCTCGATGTCGCCGATTTCGACGATCGGTGCAAGGTTTTTATAAACGCCGTGAATGAACGAATAGGTGATATCGTAAAGCCTGCGCAGATATATTCCCTTCGGTGTGCTGATATCGGCATAGCAGAAATCATAAAAGCTTCCGGGGCCGGCACCCTGATAATAGGTCTTCAGGCTGTTCATATATCCCGTCTTACTGCCGTAATAGAGATAGCTTTCGTAATTAAAGCCTGCCTTTAAATAATCGTCGCCTCTGAAAAATGAGGGCTCGTTTGTTTCGATCTCAACACCGAGATTATTATCGTATACCGATTGTGCAAACTCCTCGAGCATTCCCGCTTCGAAATAGCTGTATACGTCGGAAAACGCAAGGTTCGGCTGCATTACCGCGCCGTCAAAGCCGAGATATTCCCATTCGTCAAAGCCGACAGAGAGATAAAACGGATCGAAGATCGAATCGAGTCGTTTCTTTTCGATATACTCGTTAGCCTCGATAACAAGAATATCCTCGTGGTCGGAATCGCTGTAATTCACTTCCTCGCGAAGCCAATAAAAGCCGGCAAGCTCGATATTTGCATAGTTCTTTGACTCAAACTTTTCGATGCATTTATCGATATACCATTTGACTATTGCCAAACGCTCTTCCAAGGTTTGACAGCTTTCCTCCTCGCCGTCACCGTCGATATCGCCGAACGGCTTATCGCTCAACACGGTGGGATAAGGTATCGTGAGATATACAGGATATTTATCCTTCAGCGAGAGTGCCTCGTTAACTCTGCCCGCAACGTTGTTTATCGCATAAAGATCCTGCCCGTCTCTGAAGGTGTATTCAAAATAGAGCTCCCAATCGCTCATCACCGCGCCGGGCTTTCCGTTGGTCTTTACCAATCTTCCCCCCGAGGGATAATCGCCGTGGCAGGGCACGAGCGCGATAGCATCGAACATCTTCCCCGCTATGTTTCCGTTGGTGTCAAGATATGCTACGTATGGAAGGATCTCATTCTCGTAAAGGATCCCGATATTTGTGTCGTGGTTATAATATCCGTTGTAAAGCTTTATTATGTTGCTGCTTCCGCCAAGCGATTTTAAGTATCCCTTTTCTGTCGGTTTTTTGTCGGGAGTAATGCTTTTTTCGCTTCCGTCGGTTTCCTTGCTTCCCAAAACGCGAATTTCATCGCAATAAGCAAAGATATCGCAACAAAACTCCACCTTAACGTAGCGCGCCGCGTAAATATTGTCAAAAGCAAGCGAAAGCTCCTTGCGGCTTACAGCAGTATCGGTAAGATCATATCCCGTAAGATGATCGCATACCGTCATATAATCGGTTCCGTTTTCCGAAATATAAACTCTTACGTATCTCGGGGCATAAACAGCGGGGGCTTTCGCGTGGAGGAAGCCTGCTTCTATCCCCGACACCGCGCAAACGCTTCCCAAATCAAAGCCGATTATACGGCTTTGACCGCGGAACGCGCAATACCAGCCGTCAGCCGAGGGCGAATTTGTCGCGGTTTTTCCGTCGGTCAGCTGACCGTTGTCGAGGTCGAACTTGGTACCCGCTTCGCTGAAATTAAGGTGCGACATGGTAACCGGCTCACCCGTTTCGACGGTATATTCAAGACCGAGCACCAGATTCTCGACTTCGGACGCCGAAGCAGGCAGTGCGGCACACAAAAGCACGCAAAGCAGAAAAAGTGCGGCAAATCGTTTAATCATCGTTGTCCTCCGACATAATTTTGTAATAAAGATCGGCAATCAGCAAATGCCCTCTAAGATTCGGGTGAGGGTCAAAGCTGAGATTCAGAGTCAAAAGATCAAAAACAGCGTTTGTAAGCCCTGTTTCGTATTCCTCGAAAAGACTGTGGACCTCAACGGCGGTGTATCCGTATTCGTCCGCAAGCTCTAATATCGGCGTATTGAGCGCCGAAACGGCATTTTCACCGTAAATGCCGAGATCTATCGGTGTTTCGGTTATATCCTCAAGCTCGACCACAACTCCCTTAAAGGGATTGTATACCGTCTGGATATAAATGTCAGCAGTTTTATTCACCTTTCTTATCTCGCCGATTATTTCGGGTATTTCCTTTCGGAGATCATGCCCCGCTGTTTCGATAAGCTTTGCAAACGCGTCGCCCTCAAACGCGGCGATGATCGAATCGATCAACACGTCTACCGCATCGACCGCATAGGAAAGCTTGCTTTTTTCCTCGGGATTTTCGGTTTTGAGATAGCGGAAATAGTCGATCAGCGCGACGGGGTCGAAATCGGTTATCATTCCCGAAAGTGTTTCGCCGTCGGTGATATGCTGTAAAATATTGTTCCCGCCGATGCTGATGATAACGGTGTCGCATTTGGAAAGCTCCTTTATCCGTCTTTCCTTTAAAAGCTCTGCCAATTCGCGCCCCGTCATACCGTCAACGCCGTAGTTTTGAACGCTCACCTTTCCGTAATCGGCTTTCAGCGATTCGGCAAGAAGCGAGGAAAAGCGCTCCTTTTCGATATTTTTCAGCCCATATCCCCGCGCGATCGAATCGCCGAGCACCACAATGCTTTTTCTGCTCGATTCGCCGTATTTCGGCGGAATGCTCGTTTCGGGCTCGGAAAACGATTCGGGCTCCGAAAAATCTATCGAAATATCGGTCATCGCGGCTTTATCCGATGAATCGGAATTTGCGTCGGCAGAAAAAGATTCGCTCTCGGCAAGCGGCGAGCCGCTTGTCTGCTCCGATTGCGAGCAGGCGCAAAAGGCAAGAACGCAAATACAGACGCAAAGTATATAAATCAAGCTGTTTTTCATAATAAATCCCCCGTATGTCAGTACTGAAGATTATTCACTTTTTTATTATATTTATACTTAGTAAAAAAATCAAGAGGATATCTGTTACATTACCGCACAAATAGGAATATAATTCAAGTGGAGGGTGATAATTTTGGCAAACAAAACCCAAAGCTTTACCTTGAACAATTCGCTCGCGGCGTTATCGGCAACGATTTGCGGCGAAAGCATTCTGGCAACGGACGGCATCAACCGAACGATATATTCTGTCTGCCCGGAGCACTGCCGCACTTGCGACTGCACCCCGACGGCAAGACCTTATATGCGTTTGCGAAAAAACGCCTGCGGCAACGGATATACCGCATTGGCTGAATGTAACGGCAGAAGAATGTATTTTCTCGATTCCTGCTTCAACGAGCAAGGATATATAGATCTCTGCCCGAGCGCTTGCGCTTGCTCTTGTTCTTGCTCACGATCCTGCAATTCGTGTACGGGCGCGTTGACCGATGCCATGACGGTGATTATCGGCGGAAGCTGTTATATCACGGCGTCGTTTAACGACAAAGCCTTTTTGTTCGACTCAAGCGGAGTCTGCATTTCGTTGCTTTGCGAAGCACACAGAAACGAATTTCTGACCGATTTTATTGCTTTCGGCAGTGAACGCTATGCGATGGGATCGGTTTGTGACGGCAGGCAGACTGTAACGGTCTACGACAGCGGCAACACCCAAAGTGCGTGTTTGGACAGTGCATTTTCGCTTCGTATGCTGTTTTTCCACGGCGAAGTTGTCTACGGTCTTTTCGGTCAGCATTATATTTACAACAAAATCATTCCGATATACTCATCGGGGATACTTACGCTTCCGCAAACGGCTATTGAAAATTCCTGCTTCTCGTGCTAAAATAGCAAAAAAGAGCCGAGGACTGTCAAGAAAGATGAAGAGTGAATTTATAACAAACGATATACTCAAGCTGATACGTCCCCGCAAGGAAGACTCCTGCAAGGGCGATTTCGGAACGCTTTTAACACTCGTCGGAAGCGAAAATATGACAGGTGCGGCGTGCTTTGCCGCGATCGCGGCACTGCGAAGCGGATTGGGCTTGATGCGCTTTTGCGGAAACGAATCGACGCTTTCCGAAATACGCAGAATACTGTTCGAGCCTGTCTTTGTTCCGATTGCGGATATAAGCTTTGAAAAAAGCACAGCATTTCTTTGCGGCTGCGGTATCGGCAGAGTCTACGATGATATTCTCGAAGCAGTGCTCACAAACTGTACACTTCCCGCAGTTCTTGACGCCGATTGCATAAATTTCCTTTCTATGCATATTGATGTATTGGAGAGAATGGATTGCCCGAAAATACTGACTCCTCACCCCGCCGAAATGGCAAGGCTTATCGGCAAAAGTATTTCCTATGTTCAATCGGCACGCGTAGAAACCGCGCTTGAATTTGCAACCAAGTATAATTGTGTTCTCGTTCTCAAGGGCAAAAACACGGTAATTGCGACAAGCAACGGAGATGCTTATATCAACACAAGCGGCTCGAGCGCGCTCGCAAAGGGCGGAAGCGGCGACGTTCTGGCAGGCGTCACCGCATCGCTTGTTGCCCAGGGATATGAAATTGCCGACGCGGCAAAAATCGCCGTTTACGTCCACGGTCTTGCGGGAGATAATTTAGAAAAAACGCTTGGAAAAAGCGGTGTTTTGCCGTCTGATCTGCCAAAGGAGATCGGCAGGATACTCGGGTAAGCCTTTTCTCCGGAAAGGACGGAGAAGCTTTGAAAAAAATATTATTTTTACTCGTCGTAATTCTTTTGCCGTTTGCTTCCTGCCAAGCGCAGCCCGACCCGAAGGAGCAATTTGCTTTGCCGCTGAAAATAACAGCCGCTCTCGATGGAAGCGATTCACCGTTCGATGCGGTAATAACCGAAGCAGTCAGCGAGATCAGCTTCGGAAGCGGCCATATTCTTGCTGGGACAAGGCTGAATTTCAGCGAAGAAAAGCACACCGCAAGTGTTGACGGCATATTCACGCGTGAGGTAAAAAAGGGCACCTTCCCTGCACAAGAGGCGCTGGTAAAGGCTGTGAAATTGCTTGCGCAGAGCGACGAAAAGGCGATTTATTCCGACGGAGAAGCAAAGTACACTATTGACGAAATGACGATTATAGTGTATTATGATAAGGATACCGAAGCTATTCTCGGTATCGGAACGGAGGAAAACGGGCGGCGGTTTAAATTCAGCTTCGCCTCGTTTGAACCATATGAAACACAGAGTAACGGCGCAGGTCAATCTTGATCGCATCGCGCAAAACTACAATTACATACGTTCGCTTGTCGGCTCGGCACGTGTTATGGCTGTCGTCAAGGCAGATGCATACGGGCACGGCGCGGGAATTGTGAGCAATATGCTCGAAAGCATCGGCTGCACGGACTTTGCCGTTGCCTGCTTGAGCGAGGCGCAGGAGCTTCGCGCATCGGGTGTAAAGGGCAATATTCTTATCCTCGGCCCGACCGACGCCAAAATGATCAACGAGGTTATCGAGGGCGATTTTATCCAGACAGTAGATAGCTTCGAATATGCAAAGGCACTTTCGAAATACGGCTGTGTACGCGTGCATATAAAGGTAGATACGGGTATGTCGCGTCTCGGCATCTATTGCCACAGCGAAGCGTTTGTTTCTCCCTGCGCGGATGAAATAAGCAGTATTGCATCGCTTGAAAATATATCCATCGAGGGAATATTCACTCACTTTGCCGACAGTGACGGCGATGGCGAGCAATTCACAAGATGGCAATACAAAATATTCAGCGCTCTGCTTTCAGAGCTCGAATCGCGCAATATAAGCGTTGGCATCCGCCATTGCTGCAACAGCGCGGCGACGATCAGATACCCCGAAATGCATCTCGATATGGTGCGTGCGGGTATCATACTGTACGGTCTTATGCCCTCTGCGAACATACAGGACGAAAATATCCGCCCTGCAATGCGCCTTTCGGCACGTGTTTGTGCCGTTCATACGCTCAAAGCAGGAGACTGCGTAAGCTACGGGTGCGGTTACCGCGCAAAGTCGGATACCCGCGTTGCAGTTATCGCGATCGGCTATGCCGACGGATTCTCACGGGTATATTCCGGCAAAGAGCTTATACGAATAAACGGCAAAAGCTTTGCAACAGTCGGCAAAATCTGTATGGATATGTGTATGGTCGATATCGGGCTCGATTTTGAATGCTCGGTACGTGACGAGGCGGTAATATTTGAAACAAGCGAGGATATCGACAAGCTCGCAAGCGCGCTCGGAACGATAAATTACGAAATTCTTTGCTCGTTAAAGCACCGCGTCAAGCTTGAATACATTTCCGAATAAACGATAAAAAACAATCGAGCTTCAATACAAAATTGAAGCTCGATTTTTCTTTTTATTCAGAGCGAAAAGAATGAGTTATTCTCAGTCTTGAACCGATTCATCACGAATCGGTTTTTGGTATTATACCCAACCGGAAGTCCAGCCGGATTCGCCCACTGCGGGATTGTAGGGATCGCAGGTGTACTCGTTATTGATATCGTAGGTGCCGAAATATGCACGCTTCACCATAACGTAGTTGAGTGCGCTGATCCTGTCACCCGCTCTCACACCTGCCGCCTCGAGTGCGATGGTGCTGAGCTTTAAATTGCCGAGATATGCGCGTTTTATTGCAACGTAATCGTAGGAGGTTATCTTTCCGTCGCCGTCAATGTCGCCCATTACCACCGCGGTATATGCGATGCTGTTGAGCTTAACGGTAAAGCCGGTGCCGATAAGCGTGCTTTTACCAACCGCTTTTCCGTCGGCATCGAGAACGTCTACGACAGCGTTAAAGTATGCAAGTGCCACCTGTGTTTCGGTCGAGCCTGCGGGGATGCCGTAAATTTTGCCGTTTCTTGTTTCGGGGACAAATTCAAGTGTTTCTGCGGATACACCGGTGAAAAATGCAGAAATGAGCATAACACAGGCAAGCAGCGCCGCAGCACATTTGATTTTTTTCATATAACCGCCTCCAAAAATCAGATTAAACCTCGATCCACTCGCCGGGGTTATTGATAGCCTTGTTACCTGCTTCGATAATACCCATTACCGAAATAGTTTCGTCGTGGTCGGCAAAGGTTTCGCCGGTCTTGAAGAAGGTGCAAAGCTTGTTGATGAAGTTATCGAAATAACCGGTCATCTGGGGTACCTTGTAGATAGAGCCGTCCTCGTAGTTGACGATCATTTCAAAGTCGACGCCCTTCCAGTCATAGTGACCCATAACAGCGCGTCTGCCGCCCTCGAATTCGATAACCATAGTTTCATATCCGCTGCCGACCGACATGATTCTCTTTACCTTGCTGCCCATAAGAACAACGATAGGCTCGATCTGGTGGATAGCGTAGGTGTCGAATCTGCCGGGGCCGCGCGAGCTGATGAAGCAGATGCCTTCACGGGGAACGTCAGCCAATTCGTTCGAGAAGCGGAGTGCGGAGGTAGAAAAGAAGGGAGTGTTGTTCGATTCGCCGATAGCAACGATCTCCTTTGCAATATCCTTGGTGAGCGCAAAGGTCTTGTCTACGTAAACACGCTTGCCGCTTGCGAGAGGAATACGGCAAAGATCGAGATGGCGTTCGGGGTTATCGGGAGAAAGAACGATGATGCAGTCGCTCTTTTCAACGACCTCTTCGATAGAATCGCAACGTTCTACGTCGAATTCCTTGCACCATTCGTCAGTAGTCATTCCGCCCTCTTTATCCTTTTCGGCGTAAGCATAAGCAACCTTGAATTCGTCGCCGAACTGAGCCTTGATAAATTTGGGATAGTTGAGTGCGTGCCATTCGTCGAGATAGTAATCAATAAAGCCGATCTTAATCATTTTTCTTATTCTCCGATCTTGTTTTTAAGAAAGTTTACTGCAAGCTGAATGTCGGCATAGGGATCTGCACCGCATTCGCGTTCTACCGTAAGGAAGCCGTTGTATCCGATATCCGAAAGTGCCTTCAGATATCCGTCGAAGTCAACGTTGCCCTCTCCGAGAGGAACCTCGAGGAAGTAATCGGAAAGGCGAAGGTCCTCGATACCGCCCTCTGCAAAGAAGGTATAAACCTTTCTCGGATCGATAATAAAGCCCTTGCCGTCCTTTGCGTGAGTGTGAACAATATAGCTGCCGAGAGTGTATACCGAAGCAACGGGATCGGTACCGCAGCACATTACAAGGTTTGCGGGGTCCATATTTACGCCGAAGCCCTTGGAGTTTATGTCATCAAGGAAAGCCTTGAGACGCTCTGCAGGCTCGGGACCGGTTTCGATAGCGAAGGTAACGCCGATGCTTGCCGCATATTCGCCGATCTCACGGCAGGCGTTGACCATATTCTTATAAGCTTCACATTCGGTGTCTGCCTTGAGAGGATCTTCCTTGTTTTCGGGAACAACACCGATATGAGTGGTTACTACGCTTGTGCCCAAGCGAACCGCGAGATCCGCAACAGCCTTCGAGGCGGGGATCTTCCATTCGTTTTCATCAACACGCTCGAAGCCGTGGCCGCCGAAATCGCCGCAAACTGCGGAAATAACGAGATTGTTGTCGGCAAGAAGCTTTCTCACACGTGCAACCTTTGCATCGTCAAAGGTATCGTATTTGTTTTCGCCCTCAACAACGTAAAGCTGGATACCCTGTGCTCCAACCTCCGCCGCCTTGGCAAGACCTTCTTCAAAGGGAAGCTTGAAGGAGTCGGTCATTACACCTATTTTGAACTGAGCCATAATTCACCTCATGAAAAACTTTTTATTATTTAACCCACGAGCATTTTGAATACTTCGGGGGCAAAATAGAACAAAGTAATAATTATCGCACCCGCACCGAGCACGCCGAGCACTATGGGCGGGAAGCTTTTTTTGATATCGAGTCCGAGCGTTATCGCGATGAGCGCACCCGTCCAGGCACCTGTGCCGGGAAGCGGAATTGCAACAAACGCAAACAAGCCCCAAAAAAGCGCCCGTTGTGCGTTTCTGTTCATTTTCGCAACCTTTTTTTCGCCAATCTCGAGTATTTTGCGGAACGGCTTTCCGAGCTTTTCGAATTTTGCGAAATATCTGAGCACCTTTCCTCCGAAAAGAACGAGAAAGGGCACGGGAACCAAGTTGCCGATTATAGAAATGATCGCAACCGGAACGATCGGCAAAGCCTCCTCAAAGCCGTAAAGCCCCAAAGGAATCGCACCGCGAAGCTCTATAACCGGAACCATACTCAAAAGAAAGACAAAAAGATAATTGAGCATGTTCTTTACCTCGGCATGATCGCGTCGGGAGTGAGAGTTCCGAAATAGAAGCGCTTGATATAGATATAGTCGTAAATAACAATGCTTTCGCCATTATTAAGACAAGCCGCCTTGAACTGATGTCCCGTTAAGGTATAGGTTTTGAAATAATGACGCTTGACGAGAATATAGTCGTATTGGTTTACGACACCGTCGGAGTTTACGTCGCCCGCGATAATAATCGCGATTCCCATTCCCGCAACCTCGGTGAAAGGAAGATACGAACCGGTAGCAACCTTGTCGTCGTCACCGAGCACGTTTCCGTTAACGTCCTTTACGGCGATATCGTTTTCAAACATATCGGTAAGCTCGCCTGCGGTAATATCGTTGTCATAAACCATAAGAGTCGCGTTTTCACGGTCGTAAACCGCATTTGCGTTTTCCTTCAATACCGGCTCGTTGGGAACAAGTCTGAAGCCTGCTTCCTCGAGTGTGACCGGCTCGGAAGGGTCCATAGCAGTAACGTTGACGTTAAAAAGCTCGACGTTCATACCGACCTTGACGCTTTCGGTAAAGGTCTTGAAATCGCCGCTGAGATTTCCGTTTACGCCGATAATATAGTGTCCCGCAGGGATAACGACACCCGATTTGTCGCTCTGCGGTCTGCCGATAACAGTGTCGCAATAAACGACCTTGTTGGTTTCGGCATCAACGATAGCGATTGCAAAATAGTTCATATCCTGCTGGTTGTTGGTTATTTCCATATAGGACATAATATATTCGCCGATGGTAATATCCTCTTCGGCATAATAGATTACGTTGTTTGCCGCGTGCAGATAGCCGGCTGTATTGAGCGGAATGAAGTTCTCGGGACAATTAACGATCTCGTCGGGCTGATATGCGCGCTCGAAGGAATAATTCTCGGTAGCATAAACAGCGCATTCGTTGGCAACTCTGTCGTAAACAACAGCGTTGATGCCGACCGTGATCGTGTCGGTCGGGATATCCGTAAGCACGTCAAAGGGAACTTTAATGGTTATGTTGCTGAGCTCCGTGACAGGTTTATCGTCATTCACGTCCCAAACTGCAAGCTCGAAAACCCCGTCAAGCGGACGTCCGATCACGCCCCAGCCCTCAGGGCCGAACTTCAAAAGCGAGGAATAATCGCATTCGTCGCCGTCTTCATCGGGTGCGGGCTCGGCACCGGGCGCAAGATATGCCTCGTCATATATAAGCTCGAAAACAACTATCGAAACGCCGCTCGAGGATTCGGGCACAGACAAAATATCGAGGCTGATCTCAAAGCTTAGCTTACCGCCCTCATTGAAGGTGCCGTAAGGATTCGAGGTTTTGGCAATTATTTCAAGTGCGGTTTCTACAACTTCGGCGGGTTCATCGGTCGACTCCCCTTCGCCCTCTGCAAAAACGCAAACCGAAAAAGTGAATATCATTAAAAGAGACATCAATAACGAAATAAGCTTTTTCATACACAATTCCCTTCTGAATATACTGCGTTAATTTTATCAAAATAATCAGCAAAGGTCAATACGTTTGAAAAATTTTATTACTTTTTATTGTAATTTAAGATGATATGTAGTATAATATAAGGTGAGTAATTATATAAGCGAGTGACAGATATGAATATCACCTGTTTTGAAAACGAATCCCTTGCCCCATATTGCTCGATGAAAGCGGGCGGCAGGGCAAAATACATATTGCTTCCCAAAACCAAGGAGGAGCTTGTTTCGGCAGTCGCCGAATTCAAAAAAAGCGGCGAAAGATACATCGTTGTCGGCAACTGCTCGAATCTCCTCTTTTCCGAAAGCGGTTTTGACGGCGCAGTTATCATCACCTCGGGTATGCGCGGTGTTGAGGTAAACGGAAATCGTTTAAAAGCATTCTGCGGTGAAACGCTTTCGACTCTCGCGAGAGCGGCTTGCGACAGCTCGCTTACCGGTCTTGAATTCTGCTACGGTATCCCCGGTACTGTCGGCGGCGGCGTTTATATGAACGCAGGCGCATACGGCGGAGAGCTTTCTCAGGTGTTCGTTCGCGGTGAATTTATCGACGAAAACGGCGATATAATCGTTCTTAACGCAAACGAAATGGATTTTGCATACCGTCACAGCGTTATGGCGGACAGATCTCTGATTCTCCTGTCCGCAGAGTTCGAGTGCTCTGTCGGCAACAAGGAGGATATCCGTGCGAGAATGGATGAGCTTATGGCGAAGCGCAAGGCAAGCCAGCCGCTCGAATACCCCAGCTGCGGAAGCGCATTCAAGCGCCCTGTCGGACACTATGCGGGCGCATTGATCGAACAATGCGGATTGAAGGGATTGACTGTCGGCGGTGCGCAGGTTTCGGAAAAGCATGCGGGCTTTATTATCAACCGCAGCAACGCGAGCGCGGACGACGTGATCGAATTGCTGAATCTCGTTTCGGACACTGTTTTTGAAAAAACGGGCGTAAGGCTCGAACCTGAAATAAGGATAATTTTATAATGTCATTCAATTCCACCGTAAAAGACCAGCTCATCGAAACGATTCCGAAAAAGGATTGCTGTAAATCGGCTTGGAGCAGCGGATACGAGCTTCTGCCACTCGAGGAAAAATGCAGCAAGGACGGAGGCTATTATCTCCGCGGAGCGTTTCTGCACTTCGGAAATATCTCATCGCCCGGCCGCAACTTTATGCTTTCCTTCGTTATGAACGACGAGAATGACGCAAAAACACTCGAAGCCATTCTCGAATCGATCGGATTGCCTCCGAAAAGAAGCATCAGAAAGGGCAAGCCGGTTTTGTATTACAAGGCGAGCGAAAGCATCGAGGATCTGCTTTCTTATATCGGCGCGACCAAGGCGGCGCTCGATATAATCAGCGAAAAGGTTATGAGCGACGTGCGCAACAGCACCAACCGTCTCTGCAACGCCGAAACCGCCAATCTTGACAGAATCGCACGTGCTGCCGCAGAGCAAAACGAGGCGATAAAAATAATTCAAAAGCACGGCGCGATGCACAATCTCCCCGCGGAGCTGCGCGAATGTGCCGAATTGAGACTTGCCAACCCCGATATGAGCCTTACCCAGCTTCTCGGACTGCTGCGCGAGCCGGTCAGCAAATCCGGTCTTAACCACCGTTTTAAAAAGTTGGTTGAGATCGCCGAAATGCTTGAAAATTCATAAATAACGTATCGTATTTCACTTATTAAATATCTAAAGGACACAAAATGGGCTTCGTTCATCTTCATCTTCACACCGAATACAGCCTGCTCGACGGCGAATGCCAATGTCGCTTCGCTCCCGATGAAAAACCCGTTTTTCATCGAACATCGCGCGGCGAAGAGTTGAGATGAACGTTCGCTCGCGCAGTGCACGTGCGCGAAGCCTACTGCTTCTTGTCCGTGCACTCGTTCATCATAGGTATATTTTTCAAGGTACATGTCCTTGAAAAATATATAATTCTTATCGTATTTCACTCATCAAATATCTAAAGGACACAAAATGGGCTTCGTTCATCTTCATCTTCACACCGAATACAGCCTGCTCGACGGCGAATGCAGAATTGCCTCGATACCCGATGCGGTGTTGAACGGAGGTATGAATGCTGTCGCCATAACCGACCACGGCGTTATGTACGGCGCAGTCGAATTCTTCAGAGCCTGCACCGAAAAGGGTGTAAAGCCGATCATCGGCTGTGAGGTGTACGTTGCGCCGCGCTCGATGGAGCAAAAGGACAGACTTTTGGACTCCGATTATTCGCATCTTGTGCTCCTTGCAAAAAATGACGTCGGTTATAAAAACCTCGTCGCGATAGTATCAAAGGCATTCACTGTCGGCTTTTATTCCAAGCCGAGAACCGATATCGAAACTCTCACAAAATATTCCGAGGGCATTGTTGCTCTTTCAGGCTGTATTTCGGGCAGTATTCCGAAAGCGATACTTGCAAACGATATGTCGCTTGCAAGAGAACGTATAATAATTTTCGACCGTATTTTCGGCAGAAATAACTTTTATCTCGAGCTTCAGCGCCACGGGATCGAGGGTCAGGAAGAGGTCAACCGCGCGCTTGTCCGCTTCTCGCGTGAGCTTGGGATACCGCTCGCCGCTACCAACGACGCACACTACACCACACGTGAGGACGCGTCGGTCCAAAAGCTTTTATCAGCTATCTCCACCGGCAACACCGTCGACGACGTCGGTTTCGGTATGCAGGGCAGCGAGCACTATATAAAATCCGCCTCTGAAATGGGCGCGTTGTTCTACGATCTGCCTGAGGCGGTGGAAAACACTGTAAAAATCGCGGAAATGTGCAATTTTAGCTTCGATTTCGAGAATATGCACCTGCCCGCGTTCCGTCCGCCTGTTCCCTACAACTCCGAGCAATATCTCCGCAAGCTGTGCTACGACGGACTTGAAAAGCTCAAAGCCAACAATCTTTTGTCCGCGGATTTTTCGGAATACACCGAAAGAATCGAGCACGAGCTCGGCATCATTCACAGTATGGGATTCGACGATTATATGCTTATCGTCTGGGATTTCGTGAATTATGCCCGCCGCAACGGTATCCCCGTCGGCTCGGGCAGAGGCAGTGCGGTCGGAAGCCTTTGTACCTATTCTTTGGGAATCACACAGGTCGACCCGATAAGATTTCATCTGCTGTTCGAGCGGTTTTTGAACCCCGAGCGCGTAAGTATGCCCGATATTGATATCGACTTCAGCGACGAGCGCAGAGGCGAGGTCATCGAATACGTCGCATCGAAATACGGCAGAGCGCACGTTGCGCAGATCATCACGTTCGGTAAGCTTGCCGCACGTCAGGCAGTGCGCGATGCGGGCAGAGCCTTGGGTATGAGCTATTCGGCAGTCGACGAGATCGCAAAAATGATACCGCGGTATTTCGACGTTACTCTTGAATCGGCGCTCAAGGAGAATCCCGAGCTCAAGAGCAGAGCGGAATCCGACCCGACGGCAAAAAAGCTTATTGACTACGCGATGAAGCTCGAGGGCAGACCGCGCAACACAAGCACGCACGCCTCGGGTGTCGTCATCACCGACGAACCGCTTATAAACTATCTTCCCCTTGCCGTAAACGAAAGCACGGTCGTCACACAGTTTCCGATGAACACGGTTGCCGACTTAGGATTATTGAAAATGGACTTTCTCGGACTGAGATTTCTTTCGATAATCAGGGGAACAGAACAGCAAATACAAAAGCAGATTCCCGATTTTTCGGCAGAAAAGCTTGATTTGGACGACGAAGAAACCTATAAAATGCTCTCCGAGGGCCACGCAACCGGTATTTTCCAGCTCGAAAGCGAGGGAATGCGGAATCTGCTTTCAAAGCTGAAGCCGCGCAATCTCGAGGATATCATCTCGGTAATTTCGCTTTACCGCCCCGGGCCTGCGCTCTCGATAGACACATTTTTGAAAAACCGAGCAAACACAGAAAAAATCGAATACGACCACCCCTGCTTAAAGGATATCCTTTCCTCCACCTGCGGCGTGCTTTTGTATCAGGAGCAGGTTATGCAGGTCTGTCGTACAATGGCGGGATATTCCTATGGCAGAGCCGATATAGTACGGCGCGCAATGGCAAAGAAAAAGCCCGAGGTAATGCAAAAGGAAAAGGGTATTTTCCTTGCGGGCGCAAAAGAAAAGGGGATTCCCGAAAGCGTTGCCGAATCTGTTTTCGAGAAGATGAGCGAGTTTGCGAAATACGCCTTCAACAAAAGCCACGCCGCCGCATACGCGGTGATAGCCTACCGCACCGCTTATCTCAAATGCCATTATCCTCGCGAATATATGTGCTCGCTTCTCAATACGGTTATGGGATATAACGAAAAGGTCGGCGAATATATCAACGACTGCGAGCGTATGGGTATACAGATACTGCCGCCCGATATCAACGACAGCTACGGAAGCTTTTCGGTCGAAAAGAACAATCTGCGATTCGGGCTCGCGGCGATAAAAAACGTCGGCCAGCTTTTCGCAGACAAGATAATCAACGAGCGTATGCGAAAGAAATTCTCAAGCATCGAGGATTTTCTGACACGCTGTGCATCGTACGGGAGCGTACGAACCTTTGAATCGCTGATAACCGCAGGCGCGCTCGATTGCTTCGGTATCCCGAGAAGCCGTATGCTTTCGGGACTGCCGCAGGCACTCGATACGGTAAACAAGGACAAAAACCGCAACTCCGAAGGACAAATGAGCCTTTTCGGAGGCGACAGCGGTTTTTCGGAATCGGTTTTCGAGTTCCCGAAATCAAACCTTCCCGAGCTTTCCAAAGCAGATATGCTGAAGGGCGAAAAGGAAATGACGGGGTTGTATTTTTCGGGCCACCCGCTCGACGGATACCGCAATATCGCCGAAAAGATCAATGCGTTCAGTATAGAAAAGCTGAGAACCGCACTCGAAAACGGCGAGATAAAAAAGAAGGATAATATAAAAATTATCGCTCTTGTAACAAAAAAACGCTCGAAGGTTACAAAAAAGAATGATATAATGGCATTCGTGACCGCAGAGGACGAATCGGGCGAGGCGGAGCTTATCGCCTTCCCCACCCTTTACACCGAATGTCAGGGACTGCTTTCCGAGGGAAGCGTGCTCGTTTTCGGCGGTAATGCCGAACTAAAGGAAACCTACGGCGAGGAGGACGGCGAATCGGTTGTTGTACTGCTTCGCACCGTCACCACCCCCGAGGACGCTCTGAAGGAAACGAGCCAAAAATCCGAAAACGGTTATAAAAGGCGGCAAAACGTCTCTGCAAACGCAAGCCGAGCACCAAGCGGCGAAAATCAAAAGACAAATGAACCGAAGCCGCAGTCGCTTTATTTAAAGGTGACGGAAAAGAACCGCGCGCGGCTCGATGACGCAGTCGCGCTGGCCTCGAAATATCCGGGTGATTCGCGTATACTGGTCTATTTCGAGGAAGAAAAACGGCTTGCCGCCGCAAAGGGCAGATCAACCGAAATAAGCGAGCGCTTGCTTTTACAGCTCCGCGAAATCATGGGCGAAAGCAACGTCGCGGTAAAATAGCGCAAACAAAAAAGCTTCATTTCCTACCGAAAGGAGATAAAATATGCAGGACAACAAAACTCCCGCTCCTCAGCCCGAATCCAATCAGGACGGGGGTGCAACACGTGATTTCGATCCGGTAAACGAAACGGTAAACGAAACGGCAAACGAGCCTCAGAGCGATGCCAAAAGCACGAGACAATTCGATATGGTCGAAAGCAACGACGATAAGGGCAAAAAAGAAGAACAACCCGAATCCAAGGACAACGGAACAAAAACAGCCCGCGCCGCAAAGGCCACCGCAAAGGGCTCGCTGTTTGTTTTTCGCAAAATACTCACCTATCTTTTGAATATTATTCTCACTGTGCTTCTTGTCGGTATAATCACCGGCTCGGTCGTTGCGGTTGCCTTTTTGATCTACGTGCAAGATCTTATAAACGACGAGGATATTTCGAATTATTCGGGACTCGACAATTTAAAATTCGACTCTGCGCTTTCGACAACGATGTATTACGTCGATAAGGACGGCAACGAAATACTGCTCGAGGAGGACACCCTCGTCAGCAGTGAAAACCGTCTTTGGGCGAACTATGCCGACATTCCTCAAAACCTGATTGACGCTTATATCGCGGTCGAGGATATGAGATTCTTCGAGCACGACGGCGTCGATATGACGAGAACCGCATCGGCTGTTTACAACTTCTTTATTCCGACAAGCTCAAGCTACGGCGGCGGCTCGACGATAACCCAGCAGCTCATAAAGAACGTTACCGGCGAAAACCAAGCTACGATACAGCGTAAGGTTGCCGAGATATTCAGAGCGTTGGCAGTGGAAAAGAAGTATACAAAGGAAGAGATACTCGAAATGTATCTCAACACGATATTCCTGTCCCACAATTCCTACGGTGTGCGCGTTGCCGCAGAAACCTATTTCGGAAAAGAGCTTCAGGATCTGACCCTTGCCGAATGCGCTTCTATCGCATCGATCGGTAAGTGGCCGACTCACTACGATCCGATTTCCAACCCAAAAAACAACCTCACAAGACGCAACCTTGTTCTCAAGCTGATGCTCGAGCAGGAAATGATATCGCAAGAGGAATTCAACGAAGCGTACGACGCGCCCTTGACTCTGGCAAGCGGTGACAGCGAATCGAGCGCCACCAAAATCCACTCCTATTACATCGACGCGGTAATGGACGACGTTATTGCCGATCTTATGGAGGAATACGGATACGACAAGGTCACCGCATCTCAGGTGCTCTTCTCGGGTGGTCTTCAGATAGTCACCTGCCTCGATCCCGTTATTCAGGAATGTGCCGAAAAGGTATTTACCGACAGCAGCTATTGGCCGAAAACCAGCGGTATGCAGGCGCAGTCGGCGATAACGATAATGGACCCCGAAACCGGCAATCTTCTTGCTATCGTAGGCGGTCTCGGCGAAAAGAGAGAAAGCCGCGGTCTTAACCGTGCGACAAAATCCTACCGTCAGTGCGGTTCTTCGATAAAGCCATTGTCGATCTATGCCTATGCGCTCGACAGCGGACATATTTCGGTCAACACACCGATGGACGACGTGCCTCCCGTTTACTACGAGGAAACCGGTAATTATTGGCCGAAGAACTCAAATAACCGCTACTTAGGTATCGTTTCGGTCGACTACGCTATTCAGGCATCGCTCAACACCATCGTTGTCAGACTCTGCGAGGAAATGGGTGCCGACAACGTATACCGCAACTTCAAGGATTACGGATATACCTCGCTTATAGATTCCAAAACCCTCTCCAACGGAACGGTGCTTTCGGATATAAACACCGCACCGATGGCGCTCGGCGGCCTTACCTACGGCGTAAGCGTACGCGAGCACACTCAAGCATATGCAACGCTCGCAAACAACGGCATCACCTCAAAGGCGAGAACCTATTCGGTGGTGCGCGACAGCACCGGCAAGGTTATTCTCGACAACCGCGAGCAGCACGAGGTAAAATACCGCGAATCCACTGCCGCAATATTGACCGAGCTTTTAACTCACGTTGTTTCGGGTCCCTACGGTACCGCGGCGTCGCGAGTTACCTTCTGGAAAAACTACGGCCTCGAGGTAGCCGGCAAAACCGGTACTACCAACGACAAAAAGGACGTTTATTTCGCGGGTTATACCCCCGATTTCGTGGCGTGCTGCTGGTACGGACACGACCTCAACAACGTCATTACCGCATCGGGCAACCCCGCCGCATCGCTTTGGAACAGCGTTTTCAACGAAATTTATAAATATTACGAGGAAAACGGCATTTCTTACGAAAAGCAGTTCACCGTGCCCGATACGATAGTCGACGGAGTCGAATACTGCACCGTTTCGGGCAAGCTTCCCACCGACGCCTGCCGCAACGACCTTTATCATATGCAGGGCGGTATGAGCTGTATCGCAACCGGTATGTTTGAAAAATCCGAAGTTCCCACCGAATACTGCGACAGTCACGTTATGGTTCAATGGGATAAGGTCACCGGCGCGATATGTATTGACGGCTGTACCTGCCCTCAGGCAAACCTTATCAGCGTCGGCTTGCGCAAGCTCACGCTCGACGACCGTGCGCTTCACGGCAAGGTTAACGTCAAGGACGCGCAGTATACTTATATGGAAGTTCCCGCAGGATATATTTATCCGACGAGTATGAACGTGCCCTTCTTCCAGAATATGTTTCCCGAGGATATCAACTTCGGTGTTTCCGATTCCGAAAAGCCCGCAAACCGTATATGCCTCGAGCATATGATCTATACCCCCACTGTCCCGAACGATCCGAACGATCCGAACGATCCGAACAACCCGACTGTTCCGACCGATCCCGAGGACCCCAACCAACCCACCGAACCCACCGAACCGACTGAGCCGACAGATCCGAACCAACCTGCCGACCCGACTGTTCCCTGAAGCGTCAAATAGCAAAACACCTCCGTTCGCTTTGCGCGTTCGGAGGTGTTTTTTGTGAAAAAATTAAAAATTCCTAAAAATTTTATTGGTGTTTGACTGTTTCTTGACATTTCTATAATGAAAGGGTATTATATGAGCAGGGACAAACGTTTACAAACGGCCGATACATGCGTAAATATCAATGCTTTTTCAAACCGAATGACCGAAATTGTTTGTACGAATATATAAATTAAAAAATTTTGTATTTTTTTATAGACGTTTTCGGGTTTCTCGACATATTAATAGTGAAAGGGTATTGTATCGGAAACGGAGGTATTGCCAATGGACTATATTCCAATCGCTTAAAAGCAAGCAAATATTTAAGCAAAACAACGTAAAGCGTTTAAATATGAAATATTAAAGGAGAACAATATGAAAAAACTAATATACATACTGTTTGCCGCGGTCATGCTTTTTACTGCAGCTTGCTCAGATAACAGTTCGGAAAACGGTTCTGAAGCAGACAGCTCTTCGGTTGCGGACAACAGCTCTGTTACCGCCGAAAGCAGTAATGACTCGACAGGTTCCGAAACAGAAAGCAGCAACGACGAAAGCTCCTCACCGGAAACACAGCCGACACGCGTTTATTTTGACGGAGAATACTGCTTCGACAACGCTATCGTAAAGAAAAGCGGAAACCTTGCCGAATGGTATTCTTACAACGGTGAAAATGATGACGCTTCGGTTATCGGGGCACTCGAAAACTGCAACGACGACGTTGAATTCTATCTCGGCGTGTTTGTAACTTCCGCTTCGGGCTGGAACGACACCGCAAGCGGTATAACCCAAGACTTTTTGGAGCAAGCTGATATTTTAAAGGAATCGCCCTACTATGAGGTCGACTTTGCGCCCAACGATCCGATGCCCGTTATCCCGCCCGAAAGCTATTGGTCCGACAGGGCGACCGATATTACAAATGGCGCAGACCTTACCGGATACTGCACCAAGCAGCTTGCTCTCATACCCGAATTTATGTACGTCGGATATGTCAGTGCGAAAACACTCAAAGAATTTTCCGAAAACGGAACCGTTGATTTTTACATTACCCTGCTCCCCGAGGACGAAAACGGAAAGATCTGGCTCGATTCGATAAAGGAATGTCCCGACGAATACTGCGACAGTCACGTCATAGTTCAATGAGATAAGGTCACCGGCGCGATATGTATTGACGAAGGAGAACAACATGAAAAAACTAATCTGCATACTGTTTGCCGCGGTAATGCTTTTCACTGCAGCATGTTCGGAAAGCAATATAGCGGAATCTTCTTTTGTAAATGAAGCAAGCGAAATAAACGGCATAACCTCTTATGACGATACAACCACACCCGATACTTCTATTGCAACCGAAAGCTCAACAGCTGTTTCCGAATCGCCGTATGACGACGGTGTGATCACCGATGAAGAGTTTTACGAGATGGTCAAAAGCCGCAACGACCGTGATTTAGTTTCAAGTGGTTTCTATGCCGACTGGGATGAATTTGTTAAGGACCGCAGCACGTCTTTTACAAAATTGATAGATCCTGCAAAGCTAAAACCATTAACAAATTTTCTTTTTTACCGTGGTGGCAGAAACAGGCTAATGTTAGAATATGTAAATGCCTATAACCACGATCCCGAAATAAGAAAACGTGACTTTACAATTATTTTTGATTGGCAAGTAATACCCACACGTGACCCTTGGAAGTCAAAAATACCATTCTATGCATATCCACCGACACAGAATTGGGACGAATATTTCCATGGCAACGCCGACGATCACAGACCGCGCGATTATCAATACGTAAAAGAAGGGATTCCCGTATATATAAATTGCAAAAGCTGGTCAGGAGAGACTTCGTTGTTGGTTTATATGAAAATAGAGGACTATGTTATAACCGTTGTACCGTCATCCTCTTATGTAGTAAAGGATAGATTGAAGGATGGATTGATCTTTGACGACAGATGGCCGACCGAGGAGGAATATGCAGAGCTGACGCTTTTTGAGGATAACCCCTGGTTACACGAACTGTTTAATATCTACACCGAGGATTCCGAGTTCGTAAAGATATGCAAAGAAATAGTTGCAGACCACCGAGACAAATAGAACAAGCAACAGAAAAGAGAAGATTCGTATAACAACGAGTCTTCTCTTCCTTTTTGTATAGTGATATGCTGACTAACGTCAGCGTGATATTCTATTCGCTTTCGAGCATTTTATAAACTGCCTGCTGTACCTTTGCGACCGAATCAACGTTTTCGATATTGAATATACCGGGGTTATCTCTCGACGAAATACTTACTCCGCGGTTTCTGCTGCTTCGCGTTTCAAGATAACCGAATCTTATGCTTCCGCTTCCGTCGGGATAAGCTTTGACACGCATCTCGGGCATATTGTCCTTTTCGAGTGTGTCGATGCTTTTGCCTCTTTTACGTATAATTTTTCTTGTGGTGATAACGTATGCGGTTTTAAAGAGCATCACCTTTGAAAATATGGTCTGACCTATCGTAAACGAAAAGCCGAACACAAGCATAAAAGGAAGCATTATTTTCGTCATAGTATCGCCCGTCGGCCAGGATTTGTAAAGCGCAGATGCAACGAGCGCACACCAGACCAATCCGAAAGCGAAAAGAAGGATATCCTGCATCGAAAACCGAATCTTCTTTTGAGGTCTTCCCTGCCAGATAATATATTCATCGCCCGAAATATATGGCTTTGCAAAATCGTAATCGTCAAACGTCATAATTAAATCTCCTTGAAAAACTCGAGCAGCTCGCCGTCGGGTCCGTAAACAAAGGCGACGAGCATTTTTATCGGGGGAACAGCTGTCGGCGGGCAAGCCTCGTAGGGAGAAGATTTGCTCACCGCGCCCGCGCTTATTGCTGTATTATATGCATTTTCAACGTCGTCGGTCTTGAATGCGAGATGAAGGAAGCGCTCGTCGACACGTTCTCTGTCCTCGCCTCGTGCAAAGATCTCGATACAGGTGCCGTCGCCCATATCGAGCATTACCGCGCCGTCCCAGCGGACGCGTTCCTTGAGTCCGAGAGCTTTATAAAAATTGACCGATTTGTCAAAATCGCTTGCGTTCAATGCGATGTGGTGGCAACCCTTTACTGCGTTCATCTCTTTTTACCCTTTCTTTGTGCGTTGTTCTTCTTTTTCGGTGCATCGTAGCGGCGTTTGCTTGCTTCCTTTTGCTTATCGAATTGTTTCTTCACCTCGGGGCGTACCAGACAATCCCTTCCGAATCCGATAAGATCCTCCCTGCCTGCCTTTATCAGCGCTTTGCGTACGATTGCGGCATTTGCGGGGCGGGCATACTGCAAGAGAGCGCGCTGCATTTGCTTTTCGGAATATTCGCGCGCCACGTAGACCTCTTTTTGAGTAAACGGATCGATGCCCGAATAAAACATACAAGTGCTTGCCGTGCCCGGTGTGGGATAGAAATCCTGCACCTGCTCGGGATTGAGGTTATTTTTCTTTAAATAAAGCGCAAGCTCGATAGCCGATTCGAGTGTGCTTCCGGGGTGGGACGAAATAAGATAGGGAACGATATATTGCTCCTTGCCCGCTTCCTTTGTGAGAAGTGCGAATTTCGCCTTGAATCTGTCGTAATCCTCGATCGGAGGCTTGCCCATAAGCTTCAGCACGTCGTTGCAGCAATGCTCGGGCGCGACTTTTAAATGTCCGCTCACGTGGTCGTTTACAAGCTTGCGGAAGAATTTCGGATTTTTATCCGCCATAATATAGTCGTAACGCAAGCCCGAACGGATAAATACCTTTTTGACTCCCTTGACCGCCTCGATCGCCTTTAACAGCTCGATATATTCGCTGTGGTCGACGTGCAGATTCTTGCAAACGCTCGGCGAAAGACAGTTCTTTCCCTTGCATACGCCGAATTTTTTCGCCTTTTCACAGCCGTTGGTACGGAAATTCGCACTCGGTCCGCCGACGTCGTGAATATAGCCCTTGAAATCGGGCATTTCGGCAATCTTTTCGGCTTCGGCAACGCAGGATTCGATCGAGCGCGAGGTGACGGTTCTGCCCTGATGAAAGGCTATCGAGCAGAAATTACAGCCGCCGAAGCAGCCGCGGTTGTGCGCGATGGAGAATTTGACCTCCTCGATACCCGGCACTCCGCCCTCTTTTTCATAGGACGGGTGATAGGTACGCATATAAGGAAGCGAATAGACGGCATCGAGCTCCTTGCGGGTGAGCGGAGGCATCGGCGGATTCTGAACAAGTATCTTGTCGCCGTAGGCTTCGGTTATCGCCTTGCCGTATATATGATCCTGATTGTCCGACTGTATCTTGAATGCCTTTGCAAAGGCGCGCTTGTCGGTTTTGATCTCGTCGTAGCTTCCGCAGGATTCATATTCAAAATGCGGAACAAACGAAGAATCCTCCAAAAAGCAGGTGCCGCGCACGTCGCGGATCTTTCTTATCGGAACGCCCTTGTCGAGCAAAAACGCAAGACGGCGCAAAATATTTTCGCCCATACCGTAGGTGAGCATATCCGCGCGCGAATCGACGAGAACGCTTCTTCTCACCGAATCGGTCCAATAATCGTAATGTGCGAAACGTCTTGTCGATGCCTCGAGTCCGCCGAGGATTATCGGAACGTCGCCGAATGCTTCTCTTATGCGGTTGCAATAAACGATAACAGCACGGTCGGGGCGCTTGCCGATCTTTCCGCCGGGGGAATAATAATCCTCGCTTCTCTTCTTTTTGGATGCGGTATAGTGCGCCACCATCGAGTCGATATTGCCCGCATTGACCAAAAATGCCAAACGAGGTCGACCGAATCTCATAAAATCCTCTTTACTTTTATAGTCGGGTTGAGGTATAATAGCAACAGAGTAACCTTCCGCCTCCAGCACGCGAGAAATTATCGCGGTACCGAACGAGGGGTGGTCGACGTATGCATCGCCCGTAACGATAACAAAATCGGGGCGGTAATCTATTTCATTTGAAAAAATCGGCAAAAAAGGCATAGCGCTACCTCGCTTATTTCTATTCGATGTCATTTTATCACCATTTGCAAAAAAAGTAAAGAAAAACATAAATTTACTGTTGACAAACGGCAATCGGTATGATATATTGTTAATAGAAATAATTCCTATTAAGGAGGAGGCCGATGATAAAAGAGCGCAACACGAAACAAAAAAGTGTTATTCTTTCGGCGGTGCAAGGCACAAAGACCCACCCGACAGCCGAGCAGGTCCACGCGATGATATCCGAAGACATGCCGAATTTAAGTCTCGGAACAGTTTACCGCAATCTCAATCGGCTAGCCGAAATAGGCACTATACGTCGGATATCGGTTATTAATTCACCCGACCGCTTCGACGGCGACCTTTCCCCGCACCATCACATCTGTTGCACCGAATGCGGCAGATTCTGCGATTTCTTCGATATAGATTACGACAACGATTTAGACGGCGTTATCGAGGAAAAGAGCGGATTCGCTTCGGTAAAACACGAAACCGTATTCTACGGCAAATGCCCCGATTGCAAAATAATCGAATTAAATTAAAAAAACATATAACTTTAAAGGAGAACTTACTATGGAACTCAAAGGCAGCAAGACAGAACAGAATCTCATGACCGCATTCGCAGGCGAATCGCAGGCACGCAACAAGTACACCTACTACGCAAGCGAAGCAAGAAAAGCAGGCTACACCGTTATTGCCGACATTTTCGAAGAAACCGCAGGCAACGAAAAGGAACACGCTAAGCTTTGGTTCAAGATCCTTCACGGCGACAAAGTGCCCGACACCGCTACCAACCTTCTCGACGCGGCTGAAGGCGAAAATTACGAATGGACAGATATGTACGCAGGATTTGCAAAGACCGCTAAGGAAGAGGGATTTGACAGAATCGCATATCTCTTCGAAGCAGTAGGCAAGATCGAAAAGGAACACGAGGAAAGATACCGCGCACTTCTCGAAAAGCTCAACACCGAAACCATTTTCGTTTCCGAAGAGGTTCAGGTTTGGATCTGCACCAACTGCGGTCATATTCACGTCGGCAAGAAGGCTCCCGAAATGTGCCCCGTTTGCCAGCATCCGAAGGCATACTTCCAGAAGAAAGTCAGCAAGTTCTAAAATATACAAAACGAGAGGACGGCTTTTACAAGCCGTCCTTTTTATTAATCGTAATGCATTTTTTGAACCGTGTGCCTCGGCTCCTCTTCCTCCCCCTCAAAGCCGAAGAATTCAAACACCGAGCTGTCGCCCTCAAATATACGGTGAAGCATCTTTATAAAGCTGTCACCATCGCGCGAAACATCGGTAAACAGCAAAAAGACCGCGATTATCACCGACAGCGACAGGAAGATAATATACGTAGCAAACCCTCTGAAAAGCCAATGCGATTCCTTGCGGCGTCTTTGCCTTGCCTGTTCCTCGAGATTCGCCTTTGAGCGTTTGATCTCCTCTTCCCTGCGCTCGAGGTCTGCTTTGTTCTGCAGATATTTATTCTGCGGAAAACGCGATTTATCGTGATACAGTACCGCCGACGGCTGTGACGCGTATTCCTTCTTGCGCGCGGCGATGGCGGGTTCGCTTATAAGCTCTCTCTGGAGCTCGCGCGGGCGCATACATCGCTTGCACTGCTCGACCTCGTTAGTGTTTTTGTGACCGCAGCAGCAAACCCAGCCCGAATCCGAAAACATCGGAAGATTTTTCGACGGGAACACCGCCTCGTACCTCGCAAAACGCTTTTCGCGGAGCAATATTCGCCGCTCCACCTCGTCAAGCTCTGATAATCTTCTTCCTCTGTTGTTCAATTTTTTGCCGTAATACTCGACCTCGCCGTTTTCAAACTCGGCTTCCTCGATGTAAAACACGATATCGGTATAGCTGCTTTCGGGCAGAGGAATATATGCTCCCTCGCCGAACGATTCGTTGCAATATATCAATTCGCGCTTCAATGCCGTTCTGTCCTTTATCGGCTCTGTCCCGATATATATTTTACCAAACGTCAGATCGCGCCGGCAATACTCAAAAAAGAGAGAATTATAGGGAATATTCTGATAATAGTAAAAGTCGAGCCGTATCTTTAACCGTTTGAGCGGTTTTTCCGAAAGGCTTTTGAAGCTGAGCTCGGCATAGCTTCCCCAGTTGTCGCGGTCGGCAAGGATATAGCTTTCTATCGGCTGTATCGGACAGCCGTCGAGCACGTAGGGGTGGTCAAAATGCTTTACCGCCCGCATATCTCGCGCACTGTCGGTCCTGACCCGATTCATATCGTTTTTTCTTTTTGCTTTTTCGGCACGGTTATCCATACGATCACCTCTTATATATACCTTAACAGCAAACAGTAAAGAAAACCGTAAAGAAAAGCGTAAAGATTGTGTAAAGATTTGCTATTGAAAAAACATAATCCGGGTGTTATAATTATTTTTCGGAGGATTTCGACAAATGAAGATAATCAAAGATTATATAAAACAGCATAAATATTGCCTGACGCTTCTTTATTGGCCGATACACGCGCTCTGGTACGAGCTTTTGCGTATTTTTTCGCCGTCCGACGAAGCGGTTTTGCTTATCGAAAGTCCGCTCGATGCCGAAATACCCTTTTGCGAATGGTTTTTTATCCCTTATATTTCGTGGTACGTCTGCATCGCGCTCACTCTCCTGTATCCGCTTTTCAAATCAAAGCGCGAGTTTTTGCGTTCAAACGCCCTGCTCATCGGCTGTATGTTCCTGCCGATGCTGTTTTGCAGCTTCGTTCCGAACGGCATCGACCTGTCACTTCGTCCCGATTTCGACACACTCGGAAGAGAGAATATCGGTACCTTTTTTGTAAAGCTGATATATTCGATCGATTCGCCCCCGAGAAACGTAATGCCGTCTATGCACGTGTCTGAATCATGGGCTATGTTTTTCGCGGTCCTTCAGAGCAAGGTGATGCTGAAAAAGCCGATATTCAAGGCTCTTGCGGGTATCTGGGCAATACTTATCTCGCTTTCGACGGTATTCATAAAGCAACACAGCATTCTCGACGTTTTTGCGGGATTTGCAGTCGGAATTATCGTGTTTGCGGTCGTATTTGCCGCAGAAAAGATTTACGACAAAAGAAAAACAACCGCTTAACCGACACAATAAAACAAGGACAGAGAGCAAAATGCTTTTCTGTCCTTTTGTTTTTATGCAATTTTCGAAATTTCTTCGGGCACGGAGGATTCTGCCTCGCGGCATTGGTGTTTGCCTCTGCAGCCGATAAGCGAAAGCAAAACCGAAAACATCAGAAAAATTATCAATACCCTTTTCATTCGCTTTCCTCTCTTTCAACGCTGATCGCGATCTTCACGAGCTCCTCGAGATTCACTCCAACGGAATTTGTGATAACGTATGAATACTGCCCGTCTGCCCAAGCAATATTGTTGTTCAGACAGCCGTTGAAATTGTTTGCCGCAAATCCCTGATTGCCGTTGATATCGACGTTGCTCACGACCTCCTCAAAAACCGAAAGGTCGACAGCCGATGCGGGATAGCTTTGAAAAAGAATTTGGTTTTCTCCGTCGATATATTCTATCTGCAGACTGCCGTCTGCCCAAACGGTACAGCTGTTCATATAATATCCCTCGGGGATATATTCGGGCCGCGCGGGAATGTCGACAGAGTCGATTATCGTGCTGTTCTCACCGTTTTCGCTCATATCGACGCTTTGGCTTTCGCTGTCGTTCCTCATCATCGGGATCAAAAACGCAAGCGTCGCAACCAGCAAAAGCATCGCCGCCGCGATCAGCGCGATATAACGTCTTACAGGGACGCGCTTTTTGTTCAGTGCCGTCTCCATCTTGCGCTCGAAATCGGCTGACGGTGTCCAATCAAATTCTTCTGCATTTTTCAGCTTGGCAAGCTCGGCTTCAAGCAAGGCTTGCTTTAATTTTTCGTTTGTATTCATTCTTCACTCGCCTCCAGCATATCCCGAAGCATCGCCCTTCCGCGAAGCAGTCTTTTCTTTACGGTATCGGTCTTCAATCCGAGGTTTTGTGCGATCCGACTCGGTTTCATATCGTCGATATACCGCAAAACGATCACAATACGGTATTTTTGCGGCAAGCAGTTGATACATTCGGCGATCGCCGATATCTCGCTTTTCGCGATAACGCGGTCGAATTCGCTTTCCTCAAACGCAATATCGACTGCTTCCTCGTCCAAAAATACCTCTTTTTTGTTCCTCTCGAGTATATTCAAAGCCCGCGTTTTTGCCGCCCTGACGGCATATGCCGCCGTTTCCCGAGATTCAGCCGCGCCGAGCTTTGAAATATTCCGCGCTATTGCGATAAACGCCTCGTGCACCGCGTCCTCGGCAAGATAGCTGTCGAAAAGAATCGAATATGCGGCAGAATACATTATTCTTTTGTGCTTTTCATAAATAAGCGCCAGCTTTTCGCGGTCGTCCGCCTCGCAGGCAAGCGCAAAAAATACTATCAAGAAACTCACCGCCTTTATACTCTATAACAGCAAAAAAGCAAAAAAGTGGACAAACGGCAGAAATTTCCGCCGAATATCAAAGAAAAGACAGTCTAAAGCTGTCTTTTCCCGAAATAATCAAGTTGTTATTTAATAATAACCTCGTGGCCGGTCCTTGCGGATTCATAGATCGCATCGAGGATCTGCATAAGAACAACGCCGTCCTCTGCGGGAGCGATACATTCGCAGTTGCCGAGACAGCATTCCACAAAGTGATCGATTTCGCGGTTGAAGAGTCCGTCGAACGAAAGCGCGCTGTCGCCAAAGGGTTTGATATCGACAAAGGTGCCGTTCATATCACCGAAATATTCGACCTGAGGACTGATCTTTGCGCCTGCCTTTGTACCGAAAAGCTCGATTTCGCCGCGGTCGTTCTTCAAGTTGAGCTTGAACGAAGCCTCGACGGAAAGGGTGAGTCCGTTATCAAAACGAACCATAGCCGCCGCCATATCCTCGACGTTGTATTTGAATTCATATCCGCTTGTGGTGGATACCCAGCTCTGACCGCCGCCTGCGCGGTTGGGATCGAGGTTGTTATAGGTCACGCCGTATGCCGAAACAGGCTTGGGATTGCCCGCGAGGAAGCGAACGAGGTCGATAACGTGGACACCGAGGTCGATAAGCGGACCGCCGCCCGAATATTCCTTGTCGCCGAACCAACCGCCCGGACAGCCGTTACGGCGGAGATAGCTTGCCTTTGCGTAATAGAGATCGCCCAAGGTGCCGCCGTCGCGGAATTTGCGGATAAGATCGGCATCGTTGCCGAAGCGGCGGACAAAGCCAACCATCAGAAGCTTACCGCATTCCTTTGCAACCGCAAGCATTTCCTCTGCCTCGGCGGTATTCATAGCCATAGGCTTTTCGCAGATAACGTCACAACCCGCCTTGAGTGCGGCAATAGTTGCGGGCTTGTGGGAGGAGTTCCAGGTGCAGACCGAAACAGCGTCGATCTTTTCCTTTGCGAACATTTCATTGAAATCGGTATAATAAGCGGGGACGCCGTACTGTGCGGCATAGTTCTTTACCTTGTTTTCATCAAGATCGCAGACTGCAACGACCTCGCATTTGTCGGGGATCGCCTTGTAGCCGCCGATGTGGCAATTACTGATACCGCCCGTGCCGATTATGGCAATTCTCAATTTTTCCATATTCAAATCTCCTTACTGCTTGTTTTTTCTGCTATCTTGATAATATAATTATCGAACCGATTTGTCAAGAGAAGCAGCAAAAGAGATCTCGCAAAAGAACTCTTTTTTATTGGTTTACCATCTGCCGCCGGGTCCGCCGGGTCCGCCGGGGCCGCCCGCACCGCCGCCCGAGCCATAAATAAGCGAGGACATGGTGATTGTCGTTATGGTGCTTCCGCCGGTTTTTGTTGTGTTGTGAGCATAGCCGTTTGAATCCGCACCGTTTACCGTCGCGCCCGAAACGAGAGTATAGCTATTTCCGCTTTGTATTTCGGGAGCTGTCACAATAGCGCACTTATAGGATTTCGGAGGCTTGAACGAAACGATAACCTTTCCGCTCGAATCGCAGACCGCAAACGAGGTGTTTGCGCTTTGCTGGGAGAAGGTGACAAGCATCGAGCCCTGATTCGAGGCGCTCGAGAAGTTTTGTGCCATATCCGAAGTACCGAGTGCAACAAGAACACCGCCCGTCACAGTCGCTGTACCGTCGTAGTCGAAAATACCGTTGCCGCCGCTTGTCGGGCCCGCAACCAAGGTAACACCGCCCGAAACGCTTATCGTTCCGTTGGAGTCGATACCGTCGCCGCTTGCATTGACAAAGGTGTATCCTCCCGAAATAACTATCTGTCCGTTCGATGCCGAGAAGCTGTCTCCGGGACGTCCCGGAGCGGCCGACGAGCTGTCGTTGCCGCCTGCGGCATTGATACCGTCATCGGAGGCGACAAGCGATATTTCACCGCCCGTAATAACCACTTGAGTGCCCTCGATTCCCTCGTAGCTCTTTGTTACGTTCACCTTGCCCTTGGAAATAACCAGGTCGGTATCGGCGTGAATGCCATCGTCACCCGTCGAGAGCTTCAGTGTTCCGCCCGAAACGGTTATCGTACCGTTGGAATGTATTGCATCGTCCTTCGAATTAATATCGAAGACGCCGCCGCTGATAAGTATATCAGAGCCTGCCTTTATGCCCTTGTAGGATTCGGTGTCCGAAGAAGAAGGAGAGCTCGAGCTTCCGCCGCCCGATTTGATTTTTATATCGCCGCCCTCGATCTTTATAATACGGAACGCCTGAATACCGTCGTTGCCGCAGGTGATATCGATAGTACCGCCGGTAATATAAACGTATCCTCTGTCGGCGTCCTCCTCGTTATCCGAGCGTATGCCGTCGCTTCCCGCATTGAGCTTGAAGCTGCCGTCGTTTATCTTCACACAGTCCTTGCCGTCGATAGCGGCGCTTTTCGAGGTGATGTTGTAGCTTCCCGAGCCGATAATAAGATCGTCCTTCGAAACGATGCCGTGCTTGTAATTGCCGTTTACGTTAAGCGTGCCGCTTCCGTTTATCGTGAGGTCGGCGCGCGAGAAAAGTGCGGCATCAAGTGTGCTTTCACCGTCGGTAATAACATAATTCGAGCCGTCGGAGAGAGTATTCACACTGCCCTGCGCGAGTGTGATCGTGCATTTATCCGCCGATTTGACGTATATCGCGGGGCCGTTTGTGTTGTTGATATTCACACCGTCAAGAATAAGAGTTACCTCGTCCTCGCCGACGTCGACGGTTATCATAACGTCCTTACGTGTACCCGTGAGAGTGTATGTTCCGCCCGATGTGATATTGATTATATCGGGATCGCTTGCGGGAGGTGCTACAACGGGAGTATCGTCTTCCGAGGGAGTTTGACTGCTTTCATCGACAGATTCGGAGCTTTCCTCGATGATTTCGGAGCTTTCCTCAATGATTTCGGAGCTCTCCTGATTCGGAGGAATCACAGCAGTACCGCCCTGACTGCTTTCATCGCTTCCGCCTTGGCTGTTATCATCGGGGGCAGGACTATTGCCGCTTTCGCCGCCATTCTGCGAAGAATCGGATTCGGGCGAAGACACATTTTCGTCGCCGCCGAACGATACGTCGCCCGAGGGTAAGCTTGTGCTTTCGTCAAAGCTCGGGTCGTCTGTGTTATTCTGACTGTTGTCCGAGCCTCCCGTGCTGTTATCCGATTCGCCCTTGCTTTCATCGGGAGAAGTGCTGTTTTCGGGCGTTTCGGCAGGGCCGAGGTCGATAATATTGCTTTCGTCCTTTGAATAATCGGGGTTGATATCCTCGTCATCAAAGCTGAAATCCATTTTGTCGGTATCGGCAAGCGTTATCGAAACGTCGGAGGGCACACCCTCGAGCGCAGGGTTATCCTCACTTTTGCCGCACCCCGAAAAAACAAGCAGCGATATCAAAAAAAGGCACAAAGCCGATGCAATTATACGTTTCAAAGCAATATCCTCCATAAATAAAAACAAAATATTTTCGCATTTTAAATAAATATAAACCTTACTTCTTAAAGTAACCTTTAGTTGACAAATTCTTTCAAAAGAGTATAATAAATTACATAAAATCTAATTTCAAGGGTCTTGTTATGATACGCGAATTTATCAAGTACTACAAGCCGCATAAAAAGCTTTTCGCTTTTGATATGCTGTGCTCATTCTTAATTGCGCTTACCGATCTGTTCTATCCCATAATCACAAAGAACATTATAAACGATTACGTGCCGAACCGCAATCTCAGATTGCTTATCACCTGGGCGCTTATAATCCTTGTGCTTTATCTTCTGAAAATGGGGCTCAACTATTTTGTTTCCTATTGGGGCCACGTCGTCGGCGTAAGAATGCAGGGCGATATGCGCAGAGATATGTTCAGAAGACTGCAAAGGCTTCCCTTTTCGTTCTTTGACGAACACAAAACCGGCAAGGTGATGTCGCGTCTTATAAACGACCTTATGGACGTATCCGAGCTCGCACACCACGGACCCGAGGATCTTTTCCTTTCGGTGATAATGTTCATCGGCTCGTTTATCGCGCTTTCGACTATAAATATCTGGCTCACGCTTATCATCTATGCACTTATTCCGTTTGTTGTATTCTTCTCGGTAAAAATGCGCAGAAGAATGAAGGAAGCATTTACAAAGACCCGCGAGGAAGTCGCAGAGGTCAACGCAAACGTCGAAACCTCGATTTCCGGCATACGTGTTTCGCGCGCATATACGAGCGAGAGCCACGAAAACGAAAAGTTCGACACCGCCAACGAGCGCTTTAAATCGGCACGCGGCGTTGCATACAAGGCGATGGCTCAGTTCCATTCGACAATGACATTTTTCACCGACTTTTTGTATCTTGCGGCATTGGTGGCGGGCGGTCTGTTTTTCTACAACTACTATTCCGACCCGAACGGTGCGCTTTCGATCGACAGCGGTGAATTTGCGGCGTTTATACTTTATATGGCGATGCTTTTGAAGCCGATCAACCGATTCATTTCGCTTTTCGAGCAGCTCCAAAACGGTATGACGGGTTTTGCACGATTCCGCGAAATAATGGAAACTCCCACCGAAACCGAAAGCGAAAATGCGATCGAGCTGAACAATGCGCGCGGTGACATCGAATTTAAAAACGTTTCATTCTCCTATCCCACGGGTGACACCGGCAAGGGTGTTCTCACCGATCTTTCGCTCAGAATAGAATCGGGCAAAACTATTGCGCTTGTCGGTCCGTCGGGCGGCGGCAAAACTACACTTTGCAACCTTATTCCCCGATTTTATGAGCTTGACGGCGGTAAAATTCTGATCGACGGCAACGATATCACCGAGCTTACCAGAAATTCGTTGAGACGGAGCATCGGCATCGTGGCACAGGACGTATTTCTGTTTTCGGGTACAATACGCGAAAATATCGCCTACGGCAACCTCGATGCAGGCGAGGACGAGATAATCGAAGCGGCGAAGCGCGCGAACATTCACGACTATATAATGTCGCTCGAAAAGGGCTACGATACCACTGTCGGTGAGCGCGGAATCAATCTTTCGGGCGGTCAGAAGCAAAGAATATCTATCGCCCGCGTGTTCCTGAAAAATCCCCCGATACTTATTCTCGACGAGGCGACGAGCGCACTCGATAACGTGACCGAAATGCAGATCCAATCGTCCTTGGAGGAGCTCGCAAAGGGCAGAACCGTTATCGTTGTTGCACACAGACTCTCGACGATACGCAACGCGGACGAGATACTCGTTATCACTCACGACGGCATCGCGGAGCGCGGCACGCACGAACAGCTTTTGGAAAAGGGCGGCGTTTATGCAGGACTCCACAACATAAGAAATAGCTAAACCGATTCAAATCAAAACGAGCCAAAGTATTTACACCTTGGCTTGTTTTTTTATATCGCTTTGTTCTTTCTGTTGCGAAGCCTTCACATATAAAGCTTCAGCGTTTTTTCGATCCAATAATCAAAGCTTGTATCCGGACACAAGTATTCGAGCGATTTAAATCGCTTGTAAGCCTCCACCCCGTCGGACGGGTCGTGCCAGATGTCCGCAAAAATATAATCAAATCTGCGCTTTGGCGCTTCCTTTTCGGCAAAATCAAAGGCGTCTGCACAAACGATCTCTATCTTTTCCTTTTTGTCAAAGAGCGGAAGAAGCATTTCCTTAAAAAGCGTTATAACGCTTTCGTCCCTCTCGACAACGGTTACGCTTTCGACAGAGTCCTTTTGAGCGCACATGAACACAAAATACCCGAGTCCCAATCCATAGGTGCATATTCGCCCGTTTGCACGCTTTATCGGCAATCTTTGAGTGACTATCTCATTCGGCATCATCGTCATCCATTCTCTGCCGTTCTGAAGCACCGAAATATACTTATATTCGCTGTCGAAAAAGGCAATCTGCGGAATCACTCTGCCGTCGGGAAGAGTGAGAGGATCATCGCAGACAAACGCGGTGTAGGGCGCAAGCGTATCGATACGAAGCTCCCATTCGTTCAGTTTTTTTGCCCCCTCGATATTTATTGCACGGCAATATTCATCGTTCAAAAAATGCTGCTCGTCGAGATGGTGTATCATATGAGGCGCATAGCTTTCCCAAAGCTTGCGGTCGGATTCGATCTCGGTATCAAACCCGAGCGCCGCGCACAAAAGAAGCGAATAGGCTTCGATTTGGCTCAAGCCGAAGCCGTTTACAAGCTCGTCAACCATTTCTTTTGTAATAAAATCGGGGCGGTTATTGAGCAGTATAGCCAGCCGCTCGAATATCAGATTGTTGCTTTTTACCGTTTCGTCATACGTCATATTTTAACTCCGTATTCTCTTTCCCTGCGCTTTAATATAATCAAAAAGCAGGTAAAATGCGCAAGCGTCGTGATTATCCAGGTGGCAGGATAGGAAACGTAAAGAACATCAATGCGTTGATATGCCTCGAACACGGTGTATATCCAGACAACTCTCAAAACGCACGAGCCGAGAAGCGACACGGTTGCCGAAACGAGTGATGCACCGAGTCCGCGAAGCATTCCCGACATTACCTCCATCAATCCGCAAAGGAAATAAGGCACGCCGAGAATAGTAAGTCGGAGCATTCCCACACGCATAGTTTCGCTTGTTTCGACTGTTCCCTCGACACCGAAAAGCGAAAGCAGCCACGGCCCCAAAAGATAGCAGACGACGCCGATGATAAGTCCGAGCACCGCCACCATCGAAGTGCACAACACACAGACACGTTTGATTCTGTCGAATCGGAGCGCGCCGGCGTTCTGACCTGTAAAGGCGAGTGCGGCGTGATAAAACGAGTTCATCGCGATATAAATTATGCCGTCGATATTCGCCGCGGCGGTATTCGCCGCCATCGTTTCGGGTCCGAATCCGTTGATCGAGGATTGGATAAGCACATTCGACACCGAAAACAGACAGCCCTGGATCCCTGCGGGAAGACCGATCTTTATTATCTTTATGAGCTTGTCCTTGCGAATATAAAGATGATTCAGATAAAGCTTACAGCAATCATCGAACCTTGTGAGCAATCTTAATATCAGAACCGCAGAAATATATTGCGATATAATGGTAGCAACCGCAACACCGAGAACATCCATTTTGCAGACTATTACAAAAAACAGATTCAGACTCACGTTGACCGCGCCCGAGAACATAAGGAAGTAAAACGGGTGCTTTGTATCTCCGCGCGCGTTCAGTATCGCCGCGCCGTAGTTGTATGTCATCTGTGCGGGCATACCGAGAAATATAGTGCGCATATAGAGAGTCGCACCGTCAAGTACGGTTTCGGGCACCTCCATAAGCTGAAGCAGACTTCTCGCGCTGAAAAATCCGAAAAGAGCGATTACAATACCGAGCACAAAGGACAAAAGCACCGAGGTGTGCACGATATCCTTTACGCTGTCCTCGCGCTTCGATCCGAATGCATGAGAAATAGAAACGTTCGCACCGACGCCCAATCCGATAAACAGTCCCGTGATAAGCGCGGTTATCGAGCCGGTCGAGCCAACTGCGGCAAGAGCTTTTTCGCCGTCCTCGGCAAACTGACCGACAACGACCGTATCGGCGGCGTTGTAAAGAAATTGTAAAACACCGGTTGCGAGAACAGGAAGCGCATATACGAGGAGCTTTTTGAAAAGCGGTCCCTCGGTCATATTCATTCTTGTATTGCTTGCCATAGCCAAATACCTCACAAAATCAAGTAAATTATAAACCTTTTAAATCTAAAGTCAAGCAAATAAACAAGAATAAAAATTTTCTCAAAATATCACAAAAATACTTTTATTCAAAGCGGTTGTTTTGCAATATATCAATTTTTTCAAAAAAGGTCGGTTTTATAACAAATTCATTACAAATATGCGCTAAACTGTGGTACAATAGGTGTGTAGGTTGCTTTTACACACATAAAAGGCGGTGAAAACAAAATGGCAAGAATACTTATTGTGGAAGACGAAAGACCGATAAGAAATCTTATACAGCGCAATCTCGAGCTTGTCGGTCACACCTGTGTCGGATTAAGCGACGGCGCAGATGCACTCTTTATTATGCAAAGCGAGCGCTTCGACCTGATGATATTCGATATAATGCTCCCCGGTGCTTCGGGATTTGAGCTTATCGAAAAGGCGGACGGCACTCCCGTTATCTTTGTTACCGCAAAGGAAGGAATCAACGACAGATTGAAAGGTCTGTCGCTCGGGGCAGACGATTATATCGTGAAGCCCTTCGAGATACAGGAGCTTTTACTCCGCGTGCGCGCAGTGCTCCGCAGAACCAAACGAGATGATGAATCGCTTTCTTTCGACGACGTAACGATAGATTTTTCGGCAAAAAAGGTATTCCGCGCAGGCGAAAACGTCGTTCTTACACCGAAGGAATACTCACTTCTGGAAACGTTGATATTGAACCGCAACATCGCACTCTCGAGAGAAAAGCTTATTTCGCTCGTATGGGGATTTGACTACGAGGGCGACACACGCACGGTTGACGTTCATATCCGACAGCTCCGCGCAAAGCTCGGGCTCAACGACCGTCTCAAAACACTCTACAAGACAGGTTACAGGTTCGAGTTATGAGATTCAAGGATAAAACCTATATAATCACACTCGTTCTCTTTCTCGTATTTTTAAACGCGGGTATCTTTTCGCTCGCGTTTTTCACCAACCAAAGAAACACCGACGCGGCAGAATCGCTTTGCTTTTCCGAGCAGGCGGTTATCGCCGATGCGTTTGAGGAGGACATCACCTATCTCGGACACAACGGCAGGCAGTTGTTGATGAACTCATACGGCACTCATTATGCGACAAAGGGAATCGGGCTTCGATTTGAATATTACGGCGAGCTGAAATACTCCTCGCTCCCCGAGGGACTCGTTGCTCCGCAGGCGGGATATTCCTCGACCCAAAGGGTTGACGGAAAGCGTGTTTTTCTTATCACCGAGGTGATTGCCGACGGGCAGTATTATTTCACCTATGCAAAGGACGTGAGCTATCTCGACGAGGATTTCAAAACCATCTCTGTCGTATTCATTCTCACCTCGTTCGGCGCATCGGCTTTGCTTGCGCTGATACTGTTTTTGGTGCTCCACAAGCTGTACAGCCCGCTTTCGAGGCTTAAAAATGCCACCGAGGAGATCGCAAACGGCAATTTTGAATCGCGCGCGGACGACTCGGGCAGAGACGAATTCGCGCTTCTTGCCGCCGATTTCAACCGAATGGCAGACCGAATAAGCACGCAAATGAACGAGCTTGAGCTCAACGCGGAAACAAAGCAAAGTATGCTCGATAATCTGGCTCACGAAATGCGCACCCCGCTTACCTCGATACGCGGATATGCCGAATATCTTTTGAACGCAAATATCGGCGAAGCCGAAAAGATCGAAGCAATCGAATATATCATAAGTGAATCAGAGCGCTTGAAGCAGATCGGCGAAAAGCTTCTCGACGATGCCTTTATACGCGAAAACGGAATCAACACCGAATCGGTAAATCTGGGCGAGATAACCGCAGGCGCGGCAAAGAAAACACATTTCAACGCTGCGGCGAAGGGTATCGACATAAAGGTCGAGGCATCGAGCGTCGTTTGCAAATGCGACAAGCTGTTGACCGAAATGCTGATAACAAACCTTATCGGCAACGCGATAAAGGCTTGCGAAAGCGGCGGCAAAATTTATGTTCACTGCTATGCCGAAGGATCGTTTGCCGTCATTTCGGTGCGCGACAACGGTGTCGGCATGACAGAGGAGCAGCTTGCGCGCATCACCGAGCCGTTTTACCGTATAGACAAATCGCGCGACCGTGTGACCGGCGGAACGGGATTGGGACTTGCACTTTGCGAACGCATTGTCAAAGCGCACAACGCAACGCTTGAATTCGAATCGGCTCTCGGCAAGGGGACGACGGTTACTGCACGGTTCCCGCTTTGAAAATAACTTTTACAATTCCATAACAACTCCCGAACGGATTCAAAACAACGGCGGTATAAACTGTCTGCACAGAAAGGAGGAGTGTTTATGAAAAACAAGACACTCGCACTTATGACTGCGGCATTTATAACCGCCGCTTGTCTTGTCCTCACGGCAGGTCTTTCGCTTCTCAACAGCTCGGCTATCGACGAATCTCTTGTTGAGGATTTCGTTTCCGATACCAACCTCTTCAGCAACGCTATCGTTGATGACGAGCCTACTGTCGAAGATGAGCCCACCGTTGATGACAAGCCTATCGTTGATGACGAAGCTGTCGTTGAAGACGAGCCTATCGTTGATGACGAAGCTGTCGTTGAAGACGAGCCTATCGTTGATGACGAGCCTGTTACCGAAAGCAAGCCTCTCGTCGACACTACCCTGCCCGCACTCGACACGCTCGAGGTTATCGCCACCGGCGAAGAGACCGGCTATGACCACCCCGGCTTTGAATACGTTATCTGGAAGGATATCGTTATCGACGTGTTCGAGCACAAAACCGGCAAGCTTGTCGGTCAGGTATGGATCACCGAGGATGAGCTTTACGACGAATTCTGCGAAATTTTCAATGCCGATTTCGATCACACCGCAGAGCTTTTCAACCCCCACGATCCCAACGCGACTCCCGTTTGTCTCCCCGAGGCAGAATACCGCGTTGAGCTTTATTGGGTTCACCGACTCACCGAAAGAGCAAGCGGTTGCTGTGGAAGCCTTGCCTTCTCCTACGGTCTTGAAAACAACGAAATCTATGAGTTCACCCAGACGGGCTACCCTCTCGCTAACGGCGAAACGGTTATCGCATTTATGGAATCGCTCGTAGCAGAAAAGATCGCACAGCTCGAAGGCGGAATTAACGATGATATCGTAGCAGAGGAATCCTTCGCTCATATCATCGGCTTTGACGGCGAAAACAGCTACTGGAACGGCACCACACTTACCACCGGCGAATTTCTCCCCGGCGTTCCGCGCTATACCGAAAGATTCCCTTATATTGCGGACTGAATTTGACGCATCTCCTTACTTTTCCCCTTGAATAACACAAAACCGCCGAAGAGTAATTCTTCGGCGGTTTTGTTGAGTATATTTGATTATTCGGGCTTCTTGATGGTATCCTTGATGCTGTCGTAAATAAACTGAGCAAAGGTCTTGTAGGTTTCGTCCTTCGGATGAAGACCGTCGGTAAAGACCTCCTTGTTTTCCAAAGACCAAGGGAAAAGGTCAACGATGGGAAGATTGCGTTCGGTTGCGATCTTCTTCAAAAGCGGGTGAGAATGCTCGACGATATTCTTTGTCCACGCCTCTGCGCTCCAGCCGTCTGCGCCTACCTTGAACAGCGATGCGGGAAGGATCATATATATCTGAACGTCGGGGTTTATCTTTACAAACGCATCGAGAAGCTCGTTTGTGCTTTCGATAAAGACGTTTTCTCTGTCGTACTGGGGATCGTCCCAATTCTTATAGGGCTGGTTGGGAGTCGGGTTTGCGTCGTTGGTGCCGAGCGCGAAAAGAACAACGTCGGGTCTTAATTCTCTTGCCTGGAGATACTGGCTTGTCTTGAAATATGCATATTCGTCTATCTTACAGATCGAATATCCGCTGAGTCCTGCGTTGAGTACGTAATAATCAAACCCGAGCATTTCCTGAATATAAACGGGATAGGTCTTATTCTTGGGGTCGGTCGAGTTGATTCCCTGAGTGATACTGTCGCCGACACAGGCAACCTTAATTATCTTCTTTTCTCCGCTGAATTCGCCGTCTGCAAACATACCGTCCTCGCTTGTTTTGATTTTTTCGATAAACGCTTCACAACCTGCATTACAGCCGTTTGCGTAGGAAGAAGCAATATAGATCTTCGTGCCCTTGATGACTACCTTGTAGCCGCCGATGCCGTAATCCGATTTGTTTTCCTCGACGATATCGCGCTTTGACACTTCACCGAAAATGATTTCGTATTCGGCTTCGGGCAGAGTTTCGTCGCGGCAGACGAGATCGATACCGAAGGTGTCCTCGATATATTTTTCGAATCCCTTTGCGACGTCCTTATAAGTACAGCTGCCCGTCGTGGTTTTATAAACAATCGTATATTCCGAAATTTCCTTGCCGTTTATAACCGGCACCTTCGGAATTATTTCGACCGATTCCTCGGCAGAGCTTTCCGCAACCTCCTCTTCACCGCCGCAAGCGGCAAACGAAACGAGCATAAGCATACCGAGAACAAAGCAAAGTATTTTCTTCATAATTAGTCTCCTCTTCTTTTTTTATAATTTTATAGCAATCCGGCGTATTTGTCAATGCCGGAAAACTCAAAAAGAACAGTTTCTCATCTTTTTCCGAGCGGGAACAAGCCGGCATTTTCGCTCCGAAAAAGACAAAAAATCAAGCCTCGGCATAACTCGAGGCTTGATTTCTTTGTCTTTCGTTTATATCGGTATACAAAAAATTACAAATACTGTCTCATACCGATCGAGAGATCGTCCTCTAACTTGATCAAGCGGTTTGCGATGCCCTTCGAATCGCTGTCCGCCGCAGAGTACTGATTCAAATAACGATGAAGCGATTTCACGCCCATATTACAGCCGTCGGTGATAAGGTCGGCTATCGTCTTGTCGGATTCGTCAAGCGCCATTTTAACATTCGTCTTGATCCAGCTCATACCCTTTGCGGCAGGCGCGGGCTGCTTGCCCTTGTCGCAGTATTCGTCGAGCTTTGTCTTGATTTCGGAAAGCAGTGTTTCGTGCTGATTGCGGCAGTCGGCGAGCATATTACGCATTTGGTCGTTGCGCACGTCGGCAATAACGTCGTTTATCGATGCAACGCCCATTTTCACGCCCGCATCACATTCTCGAAGCAGTTTTAAAGTATCGTTTTCTTGCATATTAATCCTCCGTTTTTTCTTTTATTATGCTCAGTAAACCGCCTTTGATTCATTTATTGACAAATAATAAATGCTGTTGTAAAATAAAACCAATAAAGAAAAGAGGTGTTTTTATGAAAAAGCACATTATTCCGATATTTCTTTCGATTCTGATGCCGTTTTCAATGATTCTCGGTGCCTGCTCGGGCAGTAACGAGAGCTCGGGCACGGTTTCCGAAAGCGAAAGCACCGCAGAAAGCAAGGAAGAAAGCGCAAACGAAAGCTTCGCACCGAGCGACAGCTCGAGTGAATCGCCGAACGAGGAATCGACAATTCCGATCAAGCCCAACGAACCGATCGTAAGACCCGAGGGATACCCCACCCTCTGCGGAAGCTTTATGCAACCGAGCGCCTTTAAGGATTATTCAAAGGACAAATTAGTCTCACATCTTCAGACAATGTACGATGTCGGAATCGACGTTCTCGTGCTTCAATGGTCGTTTGAAACGCAGGGCAGCACGGTGATAAGCACCTTTTATGAATCGTCGTTTGATTCGAGCGACAGATCGCTCGCCATAGACGAAAGCGGAAAAAATTTCCTCGACAATCTTTTAAGCGCGGCTGAGCAGGTCGGAGTAAAGGTTTTTGTCGGACTAAACGAAAACGCGGAATGGTGGGTCAAGGGTGTCGACGACAAAAATTGGCTGGCAAAGCAAGCCGAGCTCGGCATCAAGGGCGCAAGCCAGATTTATGAAAAATACAAAGAAAAATACCCGAACGCGCTTCACGGCTGGTATTTTGTATTTGAATTCTACAATATGCAGGCAACTCCCGCACAGCTGAAGCACGCCTCGTATCTCTTGAATCTCTACCGCGACGGACTTTATCAGATCTCTCCCGAAATGCCGATGATGCTTTCTCCCTTTATTTCGAGCATCGGCGCAGCACCTGCGGAAACGGGACGTCTTTGGAAGTCGATATTTGCAAACACCAACTTCCGCAAGGGCGACATTTTCTGCTGTCAGGATTCGGTCGGTGCGGGACATATCACCATCGACAGATTGGACGATTATTACAAGGCAATAAAAGACGCGATAGACACAAAAGAAGAATTGACCTTCTGGGCAAACAACGAAAACTTCACTCAATCGACTTGGACCACTGCGCCGCTCGACCGCTTTGTAGAGCAGCTTGAAATAAGTGACAAATACGTCGAAGCGCACATCACCTTTGCATATTCGCATTATCAGCACCCCGATATGAACAAAACGGGATATCACCTTGCCTACAAGCATTATTACGAAAACGGTTCTATCCCCGAATCCACGCTTTCGGCACCGACTGTCGAATATTCCTCCAAAAACGACGGTGTCGAGGTAGCAATAAGCGGAAGCATCTCAAACTCCGACAATACCTTGATGGGAGTCAATCTTTACAAGGACGGCGAGCTTTGCGATTTCTTGGATTTTTCCGGCAATTACGGCAAAGAAAGCTATAAATTCCTGTTCAACGACACAAACGCAACCGGAAGCGGAACCGTAAAATACTCGGTATGCGGTGTCGACTACTACGGAAACGACGGCGAAGCTTACGAATTCTCGGTGGATTACAAGGCAAAAAACGGCAGGAATATCGCTCTCGGCAAGAGCTACACTCTCACTTTCCCGCCCGAAGCCAACTATCCCGATGAAAACGGTATTACCTTGACCGACGGCAAGCTCGGTCAGGCAACATACTCCGACACCGCTTGGGCAGGATTTCTCGGCAAGCCCGAAATAATCGTCGACCTCGGTAGCAAGCAAGATAACATATATGCTATCGAGCTGAGCACGCTCGGCGGCGGAAGCGCGGGAGTTTTCGCGCCGACCGGAATTTCGGTATATGCCTCTGACGACGGTAAGAACTTTACAAACATATCCAACCACAGCTTCGACGCAGACGCGGGCCCCGATCTGCAAAAGCTTTTCACCCGCAGTATTCTGCTTGACGGAAGCATTTCGGCAAGATATATAAAGCTTGTTGTCACCACAAACCAAAGCTGGATATTTATCGACGAGGTCAATATCTACGCGGAATAACAATAAATATCTATACAAAAACGGCATCGAACGCTTTGTTCGGTGCCGCTTTGCTTTATTGATTTTATTCGTCGTCCTCTTCGCCGATGTTGATAACCTGTCTGGGAGTGATATCGCCTGCTTTTGTAAGCGCGATCTTGGTGAGCATCGGGCCGACAAGCTCGTAGATAAGCACTGCAAAGAGTGTGATATTACGTACGATGATTCCGACAGAGGTTCCGGCAAATACGGGGTCGGCCGCAACGATCGCGGACATACCGAGTGCAACGCCTGCCTGCGGGAAGAGAGTTATGCCGAGATACTTGACAATAGCGGGATGACACTTTGTGAGACGTGCGCTCCAGCCCGCGCCGTAATATTTACCGAGTGCACGGGTGAGGATATATATAAGACCGATTACGATTATAACAGGATCCTTGAAAACGTCAAACTGAAGCTCTGCACCCGAAATAACAAAGAAGAGAAGGAAGAGCGGCGCAGTCCATTTGTCTGTCTTGCCCATAATTTCCTCGGAGAAATCGCAGGTATTGCAGAATACCGTTGCAAGCATCATACAAACGAGCAAGGACGAGAAACCGATATGAACGCCGCAGATTTCGAACTTGAGCATCGAAAGTGCAACCGCCATAATAACAAAGGTTATCGAAAGAGTGAGTCGCTTACTGTTGGATTTGAAGTATTTTTCTGCCATGCTGAAGAATACACCGAGAACAATACCGAGCAAGAGCGAGCAGATAACCTCGAGCAACGGCTCGACAAGAACCGAAACTATGCTCATACCGCTTGAGGAAGCAAAGGATTTTGCGATACCGAACGAAATTGCAAATACCACCAAGCCGACAGCGTCGTCGATAGCGACAACGGGAAGAAGCATATCGGTCAATTTACCCTTTGCCTTGTACTGACGTACGACCATAAGGGTTGCCGCGGGTGCGGTTGCGGTTGCAACTGCGCCGAGGATTATTGCCGATTCAAGCGGAAGCTTGTCGGGCATAAGGAAATGAATGCCTATAAGTGCAGCGTCAACAACGACCGTTGCCACAATTGCCTGGAGAATACCGACAACTGTTGCCTGCTTACCGATTTTCTTCAACGAAGAGATTCTGAATTCATCACCGATAGCAAAGGCGATAAATCCGAGTGCCACATCACAGAGAACGCCGTAACTTTCAACCGAAAGAGGTACAAATCCGAGCCAATTAAGTCCCAAAACGTTACCGAGAGCACCAAGGCAATAAGGACCGACGAGTACGCCCGCAATAAGATAACCTGTTACTGCGGGGAGCTTGAGCTTTTTAACAAGACGTGAGAGCAAAAGGCCCGCCGTCATGGCAATGCCTATCGGCATCAATGTTTCCATATTAACACTCCTATATCAAAACTTTAAAATAAAATTCACATTTACTCGATTTGAAATCATAGCACAACGATTAATGTTTTTCAAGAGTTTTGGAAATATTGGAAAATTTTCTCAAATCGATACATCAAAAGCTCAACAAACCGCGAATTTTGCCACAAAAATGCCAAAAAAGATTGACGAAATCATAATAATAATATAAAATCAAATGTAGTCTTTCTTCGGAGGTATTATATGACGAAAAGAACAAAGCTTATCATAATAATATCCGCAGCCGTTCTTGCACTCGCCGCGTTAACCTTCGCATTTCTTTTCTGGAACGGAAACATCCTTGTAAACGACCCGGATACCGAAACCTATCCCGTGCGCGGTGTCGACGTTTCGCACTATCAGGGCGAAATAGATTGGCAAACTCTCGCGGGGAACGATATTGATTTTGCATTTATCAAAGCGACCGAGGGCTCGGCATATGCCGACGCAAGATTCGAGTATAATTTCACCGAGGCGGCAAAAACCGACCTCCGCATCGGCGCCTATCATTTCTTCAGCTTCGAAAGCGACGGTCTTTCCCAAGCGACGAATTTTATAAACACCGTTCCCAAGCAGGAAAATATGCTGCCTCCGGTTATCGACCTCGAATTCTACGGAAGCTACGACGAGGATGAACTCAACAAGGAGCGGGTTACCGCAGAGCTTCACAGAATGATATTCTCGCTTCGCACCTATTACGGCGTCGAGCCGATAATCTATACCACAAAGGAGCTTTATTCGCTTTATATCGCGGGAGATTTTGAAGAAAACGCGATTTGGATCCGCTCGGTATACGGCGACGTCGGCTCGCTTTCGGACGGACGCGAATGGACGTTTTGGCAATACAGCAACCGAGGAAAGCTCGAAGGCTACAGCGGTGACGAAAGGTTTATCGACCTGAACGTATTCAACGGCACTCCGGAGGAATTCAAAGAATTCGGCAAATAAAAGTCAAGAGCTGAGGTCAAAACCTCAGCTCTTTGTATTTTAGGGAATGTCCTCAACTATCTTTTCGGGCGGGGTATCGAGTTGCTCGGGCTTGCGGATAAGGCTGTTGAAATATCTCAAAGCAACCGAATATGCGTGACCGTCGGCAATACGCTCGTCGCAGGAAATGCGGTAGTCCATATAAGTGTGCTTTTCGGGAGTGCCGTCCTTTGTGATTTCGTATTTGTTGTAACGCTTACCGAAAGCAAAGAATATCGGAATATTTCCGAAATTGTAGAGATGGTGATATATCGGAGGTATGCCGAGCGACGCAAGCGAGGTTATAACCATACTTCCGTGAAAGGGCGAAACAGAGGTGAGGCTTTTGGGTATCAGTCCGAAATACTCGAGAATATTGAGCAACCACGCGATAAATTTCATAACAAGTCGGGGAATGTAATTGAGAATCTTGACAACACCGTCGAAATCGCTGTCTTCCGAAAGCGCATCTGCGATAACCTTGTTTGTGATATGGTAAACCTCCTCGGCAGTTGCATCAGGCTCGAAAACGAGCTTTATAACCGTGTCGTCGGCGTTGACCTTCATTTCCTTTTTTATAGTCATCGCGATTTCTATATTGTTGCGTGCATAGATACGCGAGCCGCGGATAAAGCGGTTCATTTCGGGGTGCTGTGAATACATACGCACAAAAGCGGCAAGAAAAAGGTGCATAATGCTGAATTCCTTGAGCCCCTGCTCGCGTTTTTCTTTTATATATGCCTCAGCAGTGCCGATATCAATCTGACCGGGAAAATAGTTAGTTGCGTCGTTGCGCGTTTTCATCAAATAAATGCCGACGTAATGCATGGGATCGAGCGTGCGGACACGTCTTCCCTCTTTCTTATGCTTCTTTTTCAATGCCTTCTGCATCTTCTTTTCTTCTTTTGTCATAAGCGCCTCCGATATAAAGGTTAACAACATATTAACATATTTCGTCAAATTTTGCAATAGTGATTTCTAAGCTTTATTCTTTTAAAAAAACTCTTGAAATCGAAAAACTTTTATGATATTGTATATTTGATTAAACAGTAGGAGGATATATATGAAATTTTCAAAGATTTTTTCGCTCTTGCTCGTATTATGCATGCTCTGCGCAATCGGCCTTACCGCTTGCGGAGACAGCGAAACCGAAAACAGCAGCACAAATTCCGACGCGTCCGCTGTTGTAAATCCCTATCAGGATGCAAACGGTAAATACGTTGGCTCGTACAGCGGAAAAAATTATGAAGGCGAAACCATCACCTTCCTCACCTGCAGCGTAAACCCCACCTATGAATCCGAAATACTTTACAACACCTACGAAGACGGTACAAAGCAGACCATTCCCGAAGCTTTGAACGAAAGCTTGAAGCTCCGCGCAGAAAACGTAGAAGAAATTCTCGGTATCACTATCGAGGAGCTTAAGGTTCACGATACCGGCGGACGTCCCGGCGGCGGAATGTACAACTACATAGTTCAGGGTAACCTTTCGGCTACCACCGAATATCAGATCGTTGTTCCCTGCCTCTACGACGGCGCAAAGCTTGCGGCAGACGGTCAGTTCCGCAACCTTCTCGGCGCTGATTTCGAAGACCTTCAGATCGAAGCTCCTTGGTGGAATCAGGACTTCAACACAAGCATGACTATCGGCAACCAGCTCTACTTCACCATCGGTGATATCGGCTACGGCAACAAGAGCGCAACCGCCGCTCTCTTCTTCAACCTCGACCTTTGGAATAAAAACAGCCTCAACGATCAGTTCGGTGCAAATCCCTACGACTTGGTTCGCAGCGGCGACTGGACTGTTGACGTTGTATTTGAAGCAACCTCGCTCATCGGCGGTCAGGACACCACCGGCGACAACAAGATCGACTACGAGGACGTATTCGGCTGGGGCGGTCAGCTCGACGATATGTGGAGCATCTTCTATGCATCCGGCGAAAGAATAGCACAGCCCGACAAGGACGGCTACCCCGCACTTTCTATGTTCAACGAACGCAGTGCAAAGCTTATGGAAAAGCTTCAGGAATTCGTTCAGGACAAGGAACACTACATTTCCGCAAACGACTACTTCAACGTAGTTCAGTGGCCCAGCGAGCTTGTTGAAAAGGGCTTTACCGACGGCAGAGCACTCTTCTACAACGCAGGCGTTGGCAGTGTTATCAACTTAGGCAGCGCGATGGAACAGCACTTCGGTATGGTTCCCGTTCCCAAGGCTGACAAGGGTCAGGATAACTACTATTCTCTCGTTAACCCCTGGTCCTCCACCTGCTTTGCAGTTCCCTCCTGTGTGCCCGATTCTCAGCTCACTATGGTTATCGACGTACTCAACGTAATGGGCGCAGAAAGTCTTAACACCGTTGCTCCCAACTATCAGGAAATTCTCGAATATATGAAGATACGCGACGACGATTCTGCAGAAATGCTCAACGATTACATCGTTCCCTCCCGCGGATGTGACGTTGGTCTCGTTTACCGTTGGGGCGACCTCGGCACCTTGCTTCACAATATGGCAAGTGCAAACGTAGGCACCTTTGCTTCTCAGTACGATTCGGTTTCCGGCAAGGCTCTGAACGACCTCGAAGAAACTCTCGGCTTCTACAAGGACAACGAATAATCTATCGCTATGCAATTAATAACGAAGCCCGAAACCCTTTCGGGCTTCGGCTTTTACAGGAGCAATTATGAAAATTCTTTCTTTCGGCGAAATACTCTGGGATGTTTTTCCCGATGAAAAAAAGATCGGCGGCGCCCCCTTTAACTTCGCCGCGCATTCGGCAAGGCTCGGCGCGGAAAGCTATCTTGTTTCGGCTGTCGGCGCGGACGAAAACGGTGCCGATGCATTGGAGGAAGCAAAGCGTTTGGGAATCCGCTGTGACTATATCGCAACCGACCGCAGATACAAAACCGGTTACTGCGCGGTAACGCTTGAAAACGGTATGCCGAAATACGATCTTGTAACTGATGTCGCATACGATCACATTCCCGACGTGTTGCCGAGCGGAGAATACGATGCTCTCTATATGGGCACTCTAGCTATGCGCTCGCCCGATTCGAGACGAAGCTTTGAAAAGCTTCTCAAATACGTAAAGCGCAAGGAAGTATTTTTTGACGTGAACTTCCGCGGCAGCTTTTACACCCGCGAGCTTGTAAGCGCGATGCTTGCCGAAACGACGATTCTGAAGATATCCGACGAGGAAATCGGATTTTTCGGCAACCGCGACCACGTAAACATCTGCTTTGATCTTGCAAAGCGTTATAAAAAGCTGAAATATATCTGCCTTACTCTCGGCAAGAACGGCGCGATGATCTACGATTGCAAAAACCGCGTTGTTCTCTATTCCGACAAGCCCAAGGGCAAGCCGGTTTCGACAGTCGGCGCAGGCGACAGCTTCGCGGCGTGCTTTTTGACAAGTCTGCTTTCGGGCTACACTATCGAAAAATGCCTCGACCGCGCGATCGCTTTGAGCGATTATGTCGTAACACAGCTCGGCGCTGTGCCCGAATACGATCCCGAAAATCTCTTTTCGTGCATATAATGCTTAACGAAATCCAAAAGATTTCCCAAAGCGTAATAAAAAATTGCATAAAACCTATTGCATTATCAAATTAAAAGTATTAAAATAACCACAATCAATATTTTGGAGGTAAATTATGGATCTTCTCAAGAAAATTTGGCCTGTTTCCTTTACTACAAAGAATGACGTTGCCGCTTTGGTTATCAACATCATTATCCAGATCGTTGTTGCAGCTATCGTCGGCGTAGTTATCGGTCTTCTCGCAGGTATCAAGATCATCGGTGTTATCTTCGGTATCATCGGCGGCTTTGTCGAGCTTTACGTTCTTATAGGTATTGCTCTTTCCTGCTTGGACTATTTCAAGATTCTTAAATAAGAAATCAAAATTCAGCCTGCAGCCCAACCGCTGCGGGCTGTTTTTTCTTCTTATATTTATTATATATTTATTGACTTTGAGTGTTTGAAGTGATAAAATAATACTGAATAATTATGTGGAGCTGATGTAATGGGAAAAGCATTGATTTTTGACGGAAACAGCATACTTAACCGTGCATTTTACGGCGTGCGCCCATTGAACGCACCCGACGGATTGCCCACAAACGCGCTGTTCGGATTTGTCGGAATGATAAACAAAGCATTTTCCCAAATCGGCACTTCTCCGTCATACGCCGCGATCGCATTTGACCTGAAGGAAAAGACCTTCCGCCACAAAGCCTGCGATTTTTACAAGGCGACGAGAAAGCCGATGCCCGACGATCTTGCAGCCCAGCTTCCCTATGCACACGAGCTCGCAAGCGCACTCGGATTAAAGGTTATCGAGGTTGCGGGATACGAGGCGGACGACGTACTCGGCACACTTTCCAATGAGCTTTCCAAGCTTGGCGAGCATACCTTTATAGTAACGGGTGACCGCGACAGCTTTCAGCTTATAAACGAAAACGTAACCGTGCTTCTTTCCTCGAACGAGGACACAAAGGTTACGACTCCTGTTGAAATAAAAGAAAAATACGGTGTCGAGCCGAAGCAGCTTATTGACGTCAAGGCGATTATGGGCGACTCGTCGGATAATATTCCCGGTGTTGCGGGAATCGGCGAAAAGGGCGCGCTGAAGCTGATGCAGCAATACGGCTCGCTTGATAATATCTATGCCCACGCAGACGAGATAAGCGGCAGTATCGGCAAAAAGCTTGCCGAAGGAAAGGAAAGCGCATATACCTCGCGTTTTCTTGCCGAAATCAAGCTCGATGTTCCGCTCGGCTGTGAAATCGGCGACACGGCATACAACGGAAGCGATATTTTAAAGCTTCGCGAGCTTTACACAAGACTCGGCTTCCGCCAATTTTTAGAAAAGCTCGACAGTATCGCGCCCGAGGCACTCCCCGAGGAAGATTATCTTCCGATTTCGGAAATGCCGTCGCTTAAAGGCAAGACTGTTTTTCTGAATTATGAAGACGAGCTTTCTTTATTCGTCGACGGTAAGCTTTACCGCGGCGACGCGAACGAGGGTATAAGGCTTGCGGCTTTATGCGAGAGTGCGGTTTGCTGGTCATCGAAGGAGATTCTGCATCTCGCGAAATCGAACCAGGTCGAATTTGTTTCGCCGATACAGGACGTTTCACTGCTTGCCTACGTTTGCTCACCTGCCGACAACGGCGTCAGCTTCGGCAAGGTGGTGCTTGATAATCTCGGCGTTTCAGCAGGAGAAATAACGCCGTCGCTGCTCCCCGAGCTTTTTGAAAAGCTGACCGAAAAGCTCACACCCGCACAAAAACGGCTTTACGAATATATCGAGCTTCCTTTAGCAAAAGTGCTTTGCGATATGGAATACTACGGATTCGAGGTCGACAAAAACGCTCTCGACGAATTCGGAAGCTTGCTCGAACGCACGATTTCCGAAGAGGAAGAAGCGATCTGGAGTCTGGCGGGCGAAAAATTCAATATCAATTCACCGAAGCAGTTGGGGCAGATTCTTTTTGAAAAGCTTATGCTTCCCCACTACCGCAAAACAAAAAGCGGTTACTCCACCGACGTTTCGGTGCTTGAAAAGCTTATTAATTACCACCCGATAATCGAGCTGATACTCGACTACCGCAAGGATTCAAAGCTGAAAAACACCTACTGTGACGGGCTCGGAAAGCAGATTTCGGACGATGGACGAATACACACCACGTTCAAGCAGACCCAGACTCTCACGGGCAGACTTTCGTCGGCAGAGCCCAATCTGCAAAACATTCCCGTTCGCAGTGAAAAGGGCAAGGAATTGCGAAAATTCTTTGTTGCTCCCGACGGTTGTGTTTTGATCGACGCCGACTATTCACAGATCGAATTGCGAGTGCTTGCAAGCGTTGCGTATGATGAAACGCTTATCGACGCATTCAACAACGACGCCGATATTCATACAGTTACCGCAAGTCAGGTGTTCGGTGTGCCGTTCGATTCGGTCACCGAGGAAATGCGAAAGCGTGCAAAGGCGGTCAATTTCGGTATTATCTACGGAATCGGCGATTATTCGCTGTCGCAGGATCTGAAGATACCGAGAAAAACGGCAGCCGAATATATTTCGAGCTATCTGAATAAATACAGCGGAGTGCGAGAATATCTCGAAAACGCAAAGCGCGATGCACGCGAAAAGGGATACGTCGAAACCATATTCGGCAGACGGCGCTATATCCCCGAGCTTGCGGTATCGAACAAAAATCTTCAGGCATTCGGCGAGCGCGTCGCGATGAACACCCCGATTCAAGGCGCAGCAGCTGATTTGATAAAAATTGCGATGATCCGCACCGACAGAATGCTAAAGGAAGCGGGACTCAAAGCAAGGCTTATACTTCAGATCCACGACGAGCTGATAATCGAAGCTCCGACAGACGAAGCAGAGCAAGCAAAGGCAATACTGCGCGAGGCTATGCAGGGCGCGGCAGAGCTCAACGTACCGCTGAAGGTAGATATCGGAATCGGCAAAAGCTGGTACGATGCAAAGGACTAATAACTATAACGAAAGGAACGGCAGGGCGCAAACGGCAATTCAACCCCTGAACCGAAAAGAATATAATGGAACTTAAGAACTTAAACGGCAGAAAGGTACGCGAGCTTCTCGTATACCCCGACTATACAGACCGCGAGCTTTCGGGCAAGCTCACCGGCGGTAATTACAGCGAAGGTCTCGCTTCGATCTCGGCAGTTATGAAGCAGGGCGGGCACGACGTTAAATTAATGCATCTGCTCTATCTTCACAGCGAAACCGAATTCAAGGAAAAGCTTAAATCGTTGGGCGAATTCGATATTATCGGGTTTTCTATCCGTACTACCGCATTCCCCGACTGTCAGACCTATATCAAATGGACAAAAGAGGTTTATCCCGACGTATTCATAACCTGCGGAAGCTATCACTGTACCCTCGCTCCCGAGGAGGTTATCGCGGTCGAGGGGGTCGATGCACTCACTATCGGCGACGGCGAATATCAGGCACTCGAGCTTGCAGACAAGATGAGTGCGGGCGAAGATTACACCGATATTCTTTCGATGTGGTTCAGACTTCCCGACGGCAGTATCAAAAAGAACCCCGTTGCCCCCTTGTTCGAGGATCTCGACAGACTCCCCATACCCGACTTCGATCTTTTCGATTACGACAACCTCGACAGCGTCAAGGTAGGCACCGCTATCGTTATGATGAGCCGCGGTTGCCGATACAACTGTACCTATTGCGGAAACTCGCAGTTCAGAAACGTATATCCCAACAAAAAAATCTATTCGCGCTTCCGCTCGCCTCAAAACGGTATCCTTTATTTAAAGACCCTGCTTGAAAAGCACCCTCAGATAAAGGTTATTAACTTCCGCGATGCGATATTCAATATGATGCCCGATTGGACCGAGGAATTTTTGGACCTTTACACCAAGGAAATTCATCTTCCCTTCACCGGCAATATCCGCTTTGATATTCTCACCGAGGAGTCGGTAAAGAAGATGAAGGAAGCGGGCTGTTACACTATCGACATGGGCTTGGAAAGCGGCGATCAGGAAATGCGCTTTAAGTATCTCAAGCGCTATATGACCGACGAAATGATCATCAACTGCAGTAAGTGGTTCCACAAATACGGCATCGCCCAGCTCACCTACAACATAATCGGTCTGCCTTATGAGGATAAGTATCGCGCACTCAAGACTATCAAGCTCAATGCAAAGGCAGGCGCGGACAGAGTTATCCCCAACATTTTCTATCCCTACCCCGGCACAAAGCTTTACGATATCGCTATGGAGGGCGGATTTATTCCCGAGGGCGGTGTTTCGCCCGATGCGAGAGTACCGCTTGTTCAGCCTCAGTTCCCCGAACACGAGGTGCTTTATCTCCAGGCATACTTCGCACACTTTGTACGCCGCTACAAGTGGGCATACAAAATGCCCGAATGGCTCGGCAAGCCTTATGAAAAGTGGCTCGACCACCGCGCAACCGGCAAGCACGTTCCCTATAAGCTTCTCGTAAAGCTTCACGACTGGTATGCAAAGGCGCGCAACGGTGTGAAGAATATTCTCATCGACCATCTCCCCAAGGTTTATATGAAGCTTCGCGTTTGGAAGCATAAGAAAAAGGCTAAAAAAGTAGACTGATATGGCAGGAACACTTTATATCGTCCCCACCCCGATCGGAAATCTGAAGGATATAACCCTGAGAGCAAAGGAAGTTCTCGAGGAATCGGACTTTGTCGCCTCCGAGGATACACGTGTCGGCGGTAAGCTTTTGATGCTTTTGGGGATCAAAAAACCGCTCGTGAGCTATCACGAGCATACCTCTCAAAGCGCGACAGAGGCTATCGTCGCACGTATTCAAGGCGGCGAAAGCTGTTCGCTCATAACCGATGCGGGCACACCTGCGGTAAGCGACCCCGGTGAAAAGCTGGTTCGCGCTTGTGCAGATGCGGAAATAAGCATTTGTGCGCTTCCCGGCGCCTGTGCCGCGATCACCGCGCTTTCGGCATCGGGATTGCCCTCGCGCAGATTCTGCTTCGAGGGATTTCTGCCCGAAAACAAGCGCGAAAGAAAAGAGCGCATCGACGAGCTGGCGCGAGAAACACGCACTTTTATACTCTATATTTCACCGCACGATATCGAAAGCTATCTGTCCGAGCTTGCAAGCGTTTTCCCCGAAAGAAAAGCGGTACTGGCAAAGGAGATAACCAAGCTTCACGAGCGTTATTTCCGCGACAGCATCGGTGCGATATACGAAAGCTTTATGGAGCTTTCTTCTCCCGACAAAAAGGGCGAATACGTTCTTATATGCGAGGGCGCGAGCGGGCAAGACAGCTTCTTTTCCGAAATGAGTATCGAGGAGCACGTCGAGCATTATATTTCGCTCGGTATGTCGAAAATGGACGCCTGCAAGGCAGTTGCACGCGACCGCAAGGTAGGCAAGGGCGAGATCTACAAGGTAATAAACCGTTAAAATCCAAAAGGAAGGCAGATATGAAGAGTATCGGGATCAAAATTTTAATACTTGCACTTACGTTGTGTCTTTTGTTCCCGACAATAAGTGCCTCTCCCTCGGCAGAGGAAAGTGCGATCGGTATTACCGCCAGCTGTAACGGCGACAGCTATATCGGCGGCGAGATAACACTCACTCTTTCGCTTTCAAAGCCTTCGAAAGCATTGGCGGGAATCGAATTTGTTTTGAAATATGACAGCAAATACGTCTCCCCCGTTGTTACCGAAAGCACTCTCGACGGCAACGAAATGGATATTCTCGTTTCGTCCAAGCCTGAAAAGTGGGAGCAGATGAGCTATCATTCAGACGAGGGACTTTATCATTTCAGATTTGCTATGCCCGATGACGAAAGCAGCCTTCTCGATTCGGCAAACGAGCTTTCGCTCAAAATACCCTTTAAGGTAATCGCCGCGGGCAACTTTGATTTTTCGGTCGACGACGCAGATATTATCGCTGTTGCCGCCGACGAAAAGCTTTCGCTTTTGACAGGCAACGGATTCAATTTGACAGTTTCCGCCGCGAGCGAGGCGCAAAAGCTTGCAATTAGCTTGAGCGGCAAGGAAAAAGCATATGCCGAAAGCAGATATTCGCTCGATATAGAAATAGCAAATCTCGGTGACAGCGACGGTATCATAGCTGTTGAATTCGCGCTGAAATACGACAAGAGCCGTTTCAAGCCGGTTATAACCCAAAACGACAGCGAGCAAATGAATTCATTTATGGTTTCGACGCCCCAAAATTCTTGGGAGCAAATGTGCTCGCTTTACGAGGACGAGGGTATTTATATTCTTCGCTTTGCGGCAATTCACGCAGAATCGACAACAGAAGCCGAATTTTTGAAAAGCGGAAAAACAATGTCGATAACCGTACCCTTTACCGCAATCGGCGCGATTGACGAGGTCGGAGCGTTTTCGGTCGACGGTTCAAGCGTGCGCGCTATCAACAATAAAAACAAAATCGTTTCGGGCAAGGGCGATGATTTTTCGGTCGAAATCGGCGAAAACGATATCCCGATTGACCCGAGCGGAGATTTTCTTACCGGAGTAGTCGAAAAAACAAGCGTGAGCGATTTTATTGCTCGTTTCGGCAACACTACACTGACCGATAAAAACGGCAAAGTAATCACCGAAGGCTTTGTCGGAACAGGCTGTGTGCTTACCGATTCGAGCGGAAACGCATTAACGATCGTTGTACGCGGCGACGCCGACGGCAACGGCGAAATAAACGCTTATGACTATATTCTCGTAAAGCGCACCTATTACGAAACCTTCAAGCCGAGTCAAGCACAATTTCTCGCCATGGCACTGACAGACCCCGAAAAGATAACTCCATATGACTATATTCTTGTAAAACGCCATTTCTTCGGCACGATAGATTTAAACAAGGTCAACTGATATGAAAAGACTTTTTGCTTTTTTGCTTGCGGTAACCTTTGTATTACCGCTTGTGTCCTGCACGGATAAATATCTCACCGCAGATGAATATTCGAGAAATTATCTTTCTGCGTTTCTTGTAAGAGACGAGGAGGAAATGAAAAAGTATATTCATCCCGATCATATCGAATCGGTACTCCCCGACGACGAATTTTACAAAGCACTCGAGGAGCAATATCTTACCGTCGGACACGAGCTCACAAATTTAAGCGGTGTCGACAAAATAAAGCTCGACGATCCCGACGGCGCGATAAAATGCACATACGTCGCAAGAATAAACGAGTTGTTTTACACGGTTGAAATGATAATAATCGACGACGACAACGGATACGGAATAGCCTCGTTTGCTATCGTTTTCAACAACAACTTCGAATATTATTTCCCCGAATACGTGTCTGAATTATAATCTGATCATCGGATAGGTTGAACAATGACAAAATCGCTTTCGATCACATTGAAAAAATACGCTTTGGTGACTCTCGGCAGTATTCTTTACGCGGCGGGTGTCACCCTCTTTCTCGACCCCAACGAGCTCGCATCGGGCGGGGTTTCGGGTATTGCAATAATCGTCAGCAACTTTATCGATATTTTTCCGGTAGGTGTCTGGATCGTTTTGATAAATGTGCCGATCATGATTGCCGGTGTTATAAAGCTCGGCTGGAAAATATTGCTCCCGACCTTTTACGCTCTTGTCGTCAGCTCGGGCGCGATGACGTTATTTGAATATTTCATTCCTCCCGTGACCCAAAACGCGCTCCTCGCCTGTGCGGGCGGTGCGGTACTGGCATCGGCAGGTATCGGATTGGTGTTCCGCGGCGGCGCGACCACCGCCGGAACCGATATAATCGTAAAGCTCTTAAAGCTCAAGTTCAAGCACGTTTCAACCGGCGCGATATTCCTTTTCACCGACGGTCTTGTTTGTCTCGCATCGGGTATCGCGTTCGGCAACATTGATAAAGCGCTCTATGCGGGAATCGCCGTGTTCATTCAGATGAACGTGCTCAATATGGTTCTTTACGGCTCCGACGAGGCGAGAATGGTTTATATCATCAGCCGCAACGACGAGTCTATCGCAAAGCGTCTTTTGGAGGAGATCGACGCCGGCGCAACCTATTTATACGGCAACGGCGCATACACCGGTCAGGACCGCAAGGTGCTTATGTGTGTTTTGAAGATGCGCACTCTCCCCGAAGCGCGAGAGATAGTTCGCCAAGAGGACAGCGACGCATTTATGATAGTAACAAAGGCAACAAGCGTATTCGGCGAGGGCTTTAAAAGTCATATCGAGGACGATCTATGATAAAAGAAGCCATAACAGACCTTGTCCCTATAACCGAACGGTTGAAATCGCAGAATTTGCCGATATTTTTATACGGCATGGGCGACGGCGCCGAGAAGATAAATTCATATCTTCAAAGAAACGGCATAGAGACGAAAGGTGTTGTCGCCTCCGACGGATTTGTCCGCGGGCAAGTCTTTTTGGGTCACAAGGTGATTTCGATATCCGAGGCAAAGGAACGATTCGGAAAGCTTTGCTTGGTGCTGTGCTTCGGCTTGGAGGGCGAGCGTTCGCATTTTTTAAAGCCGCTATCTGTTGAGCACACTCTTATTTCTCCAAATATCTCGGTATTCGGCGACAGTGTTTGCGACAAGGAATATATATTTGAAAACGAGGATCGCTTCGAGCGGGTCTATAACATGCTTTCCGATGATAAATCGAAAAGTCTGTTTTTGAACCTTTTGAAATACAATATTACCGGAGATATCGAATATCTCGATATCGAGGACAGCGAATCGGCACCCGAAGGCTTTTACCGCCACAGTTCACGACATATCGACATCGGCGCCTACGACGGCGACACGGTGATAGAATTTATAAAGCACAACGGTTCATATCTTGATATCGTTGCGTTTGAGCCCGACAAAAACAGCTTTAAAAAGTTCAAAAGAAACACAAGCGAAATACGCGATTGTATCGGAGTGAATGCCGCCGTCGGTCAGAAAAACGGATATATTCATTTCGCATCGGGCGGCGGAAGAGCGTCACACGCGACAGATGACGGCGACTCGGTTTTGTGTTATTCGGTCGATGAATATTGCGAAAACACTCACATCAAGGCAAACGGAGTGCCCGTCGGCAGTATAAAGATCGACGCAGAGGGTATGGACGAAGAAGCGATCTGCGGTGCGGTGAATACCATCTACCGCTGTCGTCCCTCGGTATCGGTTGCGCTTTATCATCGCTCGTCGGATCTGATCGAGCTACCGCTGCTTTTGCGCAATCACTGCAGCAAATACAGCTTTTATCTCAGAAAAAAAGAATACGTTCCCGCTTGGGACGTGTTTTTCTATGCGGTTCCCAAGGAACGCGAATAAATCAACAAGGCGGTTTTATTATGAGTAACAGATTCAAGGAAATCGACACCAACAGCTTCAAAACCGAAATTTTCAACGACATCGGTAAAAAATGGATGCTTATCAGCGCGGCAAAGCCCGACGGCAGTATCAACACCATGACTGCAAGCTGGGGCGGTATGGGCGTTTTGTGGAATAAAAACGTATTTTTCTGCTTTGTCCGTCCGCAACGATATACTCACGAATTCATCGAAGCAAGCGATCGCATATCGCTTTCATTCTTCGGCGAGGAATACCGTGAAGCGCTCATGCTCTGCGGCAGAAAAAGCGGACGCGACTGCGAAAAAATAAAGCTTGCCAACCTAACCCCGACAAATCAAAACGGCGACGTCGGATTTGAGGAAGCCGAGCGTATTATATACGGCAAAAAGATCTATGCAGGCAAGCTCGACCCGAAATCGTTTCTTTCCGACGATATCGAAAAGCACTACAACGGCGACTACCACACGGTGTATATCTGCGAAATAGAAAAAATTGTTGAAAAGGAATAGTATTATGCAGGCAAGTAAGCTTATTCAATCAATAAAGAATGGTAATTATGATGGCATTATAAAAAAGCTTTATCCCAACAAGGATATTTCCGACAGACGCAACCGTTTGATAACTCTTTCCGAAAACTTTCTCGAGCTCTACGGAGACCTCGACGTTACTCTGTTCTCTGTCCCCGGCAGAACCGAGCTTTCGGGCAACCACACCGACCATAATAACGGCCGCGTGCTTGCCGCTTCGGTGGATATCGATATCGTATCGGTTGCCGCAAAGACCGACGAAAATGTGGTAAGGATCAAATCCGAGGGCTACCGCGAGGACACTGTCGATATAACCGATCCCTCTCCCGAAAAGGTACGCAAGGGCAGCTCGTCGGCTATTATCGCAGGCATCGCCGACTATCTCAACAAGAACGGCTATGCAAGCGGCGGCTTTTGCGCATATACCACAAGCGACGTAATGACAGGCTCGGGGCTTTCCTCCTCTGCCGCGTTTGAGGTTATGTGCGCGAGAATTTTCTCGGAATTTTACAACGGCGGCAATATAAGCGCGATGGAGCTTGCAAAGGCGGGCAAATATTCCGAGAACGAATATTTCGGCAAGCCCTGCGGACTTATGGACCAGGCTGCGTGCGCTTCGGGTGGATGTCTCTGGATGGATTTTGAAAACAATACCGATCCGCTCACCGAAAAGATCGAATTCGATATTTCCAAATACGGTTACAGCCTTTGTATAGTCAACACCGGCGGCAACCACGCCGACCTTACCGACGATTATGCATCTGTGCCTGCCGAAATGCACCAGATCGCCGCTTTGATGGGCAAACCGACTCTGCGTTTTTGCGATGAGGAGGACTTTATGGGAAGAATTTCCTATATGCGTTCTATCGTCGGTGACAGAGCAATTATGAGAGCGATGCACTTTTTCGCCGAAAACAAGCGCGTCGATATACAAAGAGACGCATTGAAAAACGGTGATCTCGACAAGTATTTACAGCTTGTTTCGGCATCCGGCAACTCCTCATTCAAGTATCTGCAGAACGTCTACACCAATAAAAACGTATCCGAGCAGGGTATTTCGCTCGCTTTGGCAGTGACCGAACGCTTTGGCAGTGTTTGCCGAGTACACGGCGGCGGCTTTGCAGGCACTGTTCAGGCATATATCAAAACAGAAGACGTGCCCGCATACCGCAAGGCGATCGATCGATATTCGGCGAGGGCGCCTGCAACGTATATACAATTCGCCCCTACGGTGCTTCTTCGGTTTACGAAGACAAAATAATCGGTTAAATAATTTATGGATCGCGCAAAAATCTATACACTTTTTTCCTCCTCGAAGGGAAACTGCTGTTTTATCAGCTACGGTAACGACAAAATACTTATAGACTGCGGTGCTTCGGCAAGTATGATCGAAAAATCGCTGAATACTTTGGGCGCAAGCCTATCTCAGCTCAACGCGATATTCATTACCCACGAGCACAGCGACCATATAAGAGGTCTGAACACCGTTTCAAAGTATTTCGATATCCCGATATACGCACCCGAAAAATGCTGTGAATACATAGAAGCCCAGCTTTACGGAAATAAAAAACCGATTTGTCTGCGCTCGGGCGAGGCAATCCGTCTCAACGACCTTGCACTCTGTGCTATCGCGACCCCGCACGACGCGCGCGGCAGTGTCGGATACCGCATACTCGCAGGCGAAGAGAAAATCGGCTATTTCACCGATATAGGCCATCTTTCCGAGGGCGTTTTACGCGGCTTGTCGGGCTGCAGACGAGTTGTTATCGAATCCAACCACGATATCGATATGCTTAACAGCGGCCCATACCCCTACCCGTTAAAGCGCCGTATTCTCGGCGATATGGGGCATTTATCCAATTCGCTCTGCGCGAAATTGCTCCCGCATCTTGCAAAGCACGGAAGCGTTTCCTTCCTTTTGGCGCATTTGAGCGAGGAAAACAACCGTCCTCAGATCGCATTTGATGAATGTCTGGCATCGCTCCGAGAAAACGGATACGAGGTAAATTGCGAAAACGGACTCAAACTCAGAGTCGCACACCCTTACGGAATATGCGAGCTTGAATAAGAAAAAAGCGAAACCGATTTAAAGGGCGATGCGTCACAGTGATAAATCGCCTTAAAACCGTCATTTTTGCACAATACTGCATCAAAAAACTGCGATATACACTCGTATTATCGCAGTTTTTTTCTTTGTCTTGTAACAAAACTA
>SVRD01000020.1 GCA_015064955.1 Oscillospiraceae bacterium | reverse complement strand
AACGGAATCGTCGTTAGCTTCGTCATAGATGACCCACAGTCTATCGTTTCTGACGTCGGTGCTGGGAGTGATCGAGATCACGTCGCCTTTCTTCAATTCGATATTGAAGATGTCGTATTCATATATGGGTACTATTTCATAATATTCATCCCAGTACGAATCGCTGTGAGAATAAATATTGAAGCCTTCGACCAGCTCGAGGTCACCGGTCTGGTCGGTGCCGTTGTTGAATATAACGTATTCTGCTTCTTCGGGAAGATCGTAGTAGAATATACCGTTTTCTTCGTCGTAGGTCATTGCTTCGCCGGGCCAGTTGGTGAGTTCGGAGTTCTCATCGCTCCAGAAGAATACGTTTACGGTTGTCCAATCGGTATTGGCGAAATAGACTCGGTTGGGAACCATTTTGTCACTTGTGCCTTCCCACTCGTCATAAAGCGAGGGAACCCAATAGCCGTTTTCTTTATCGTAGTAAGAGGGCTCGCCAATGGTCTCGCCATCGTAATAGGAGGGGTCTGCGTATTCATCGGTGATAATTACGTCTTCAACGGTGACCTTGAACCACTGATAAGCTTCGACGCCTTCGGGGAAATTCACCTCAACGGAGGGATCCTCGACGGTGGGCTGCTTGGTTATTGCGTAGTCCATCTTGAAGTGATCGGAAACGAGAACCGTGCCGTCTTCATAAGCTGCCTCTGCGCGGTAAACGTTGCCGTATTCGAAGGAGGAAAGCGTTTTGTCGGTTTCGCCCTCGATAGGCTCGAAGTCGTAGGAGCTTATTTCGAACTTGATGGTTGTGGTTTCGGGATCAATGCAGTAGTGATATACATTGTAAGTGTCGGATATGGTGATTACTACGCTGCCAACGCCCGATTCGTCGAATTCAACGTATTGGGTCGAAGAATTTCCACTGAAACGCATTTCGGGGTCAGATGGAGACATCGCGTCGGGATTGGTGAGTGTTACGTTTACAAGCGTACCTGCCTCGAGGTAAATATCAAAGTACTCGGATTGGTATTCCATATATCCCGAATAGCTATAGGGATCGCCGTGCTCGCCCGTCCAGATGCCTGTTTCGGAGTCGTACGTGCCGACTGCATTCGATACCATCGTATCGTCTAAGGGTGTGATTACGGGATTGCCGATGAACCATTGGAACTCCGCTTTGTCCTCGAAGGACACCAAAAGGGTGGGAACTGCCGCGGTGGGCTGAGAAATGATTCTGTAGTCTGCCGCGAAGAAATAGGATGCGAGAGCAGAATCGTTCTTATCGGTGATAAGGCAACGGTAAATATTGTTGAGGTCCATTTCGGTAAGAGTGCTTTCGGTTTCGCCCTCGACGTCTTCAAAGGAAGCAACCTTTCCGCTTGCCATACATCCGATTTCGGAGGGATTGACGTAAGAACCGACAGCTAAGGTATAAATGCCTGCTTCTTCAACCGTGGTATAAAGGACGCCGTTCTCATCTTCTTCAAACTCGTATTCGATCATAGTGTCCATATTGGACAGTGTGACGTTCATAATATAGGACATATCCGAAAATTTAACGTAAACGTCGCCTTCCTCGAAGTACGCGCTGAAATATGCAGCTACGTAAACGCAGTCCGTCGTGGAAACGTACGTGGATGCGGAAGCGATCGTGGGAACGGGAATCTCAATTTTTGCGACTGCAGGGTACCACGCGCTGATTTCGTCTGAAATTTCAACGTAAGAGCTGCTGGGGACAAGGGTTTGTATTTGGGCAAAAAATCCTTCGGGCGCAATGTCGCTGATACTTGCGAACAGATCGCTTATGTTGAGGGGAGATGCGCAGTCGGGCGTGATAAGCTGCTCGCTCGATTCGCCGAGGATCTGCCACTGGTAAGATTTAACCTCGTCGGGCATAGAAACCTCAACAGAGGGGGAAGCAATGGTGGGCTGCTTGGTTATAACAAGCTCTGCTTTGAAGCGGTTGGATGTAACAACGGTTTCGCCCGCGGTCACTTCGCAGAAATAGGTCTTGCCGAGAACGTATTCGGAAAGGGTGCTTTCGGTTTCGCCCTCGATCGCGGTGCTTGCGTAGTCGTTGAGCCATGCTTTAGCAGTCGGGGCGTCGCCTGCTATCCTCGACGTATACGTCGTAATGGGGGCTGCAGCGTAGGCAAAAAGCACGTAGAATGCGCCTGTGTCGACAGAGATGGTATAGCTGCCGTCTTCGTTGGAGATGCCGTGGCAAGCCTTTCCGCTATCGTAATCGCCGAGTCCGCAGCCTTCCACGGTATCATCGCTGAATTCTACGGTGATGCTGTCACCTGCTTCAAGGTAGATACTGAAATATTCGGCGTACTCGCCGTCGGACATAGGGATCCAGGTGCCGAGCTCTTCATTGTAGGAAGAGGTGCCGGAAAGCTGTGGGGTGTTTTCCACGGTGGTAGCAATGGTATCGTCGATAGCGGTAAGCATGGGGCTTTCCATATCGACCTCATACCATTGATAAGTGACGCCGCTGTTGAGATTGACCTCGACAGACATATCGCCGGCCGTGGGCTGCTTTGTTATCTCTAATTCGGTGCCTTCTGCGGACACGATTGCAGTGCAGGAAAGCACCATAACAAGAGCCATCAAAAACGAAATTATTCTTTTCATTGTAGTTCCTCCTTATGAAATATTGGACTCTATACTTATTCTATCACGTCATATCAAATATTGCAAGAAAAAATTTTGTTTGTTAACACGATAACACATAGAGCGCGTGCGCCTCGCTCTGCTCGTTGTCCGTGTTCTCGGCGCTCTAAGGTATAAAAATCGAGGCAGATGTCCCCGATTTTTATGGAGTTTTTATCGTATTATGATAAAAAATGTTTGTTTTTAAAGTTTTTGGGAGAGAGCACGAGAGAACCCTTTTGCAAAAGGGTTCTCTCGTAATATCGTGATATTTAGCCTATAACGTAAGTTCCGAAATAGTGGCGCTTGATCAAAATGTAGTCGTACTGATTTACTGCGCCGTCCTTGTTTGCGTCAGCGCGGGCAAGCTCGTCATCGGTGAGATAACGGGTGCCGAAGTAGTGACGTTTTACAAGAATGTAGTCGTACTGGTTGATTGCGCCGTCGGAGTTAACGTCGCCGAGGGTAGAATTGCCGCTTTCTGCAAGTGTTACAACGTCGGAGATAAGCTGCGTGCCGTCTTTATAAGTGATAATACAAACATAATCGCCGGCTTCTTTTGCGGAAAGCTTGTTGCTCGTTTCGTTTTCGACAGCGTCGCCGATAATTTCGTCTCCGCACAGATATGCTCTGAATGTTATATCTTCGACATAGGTTTGAAGATAGAAATAATACGAATCTGTTTGCGGAGCGGTAAAATAATGTGCGCCGTCTTCGACTGTCCAAGCGTTTTTTGTGTCCAACGAGTTCATATTGTCGGAAAAGGTATAGATAATATCGCCTCTTAGCTCAGCGCTCGGAATGATGAGAATTGTTTCGCCTTCTTTGAGTGAGATTTCAAAAAGATCGTATTCGTAATAGATTTTTCCGCCCCCATCGGTGGATTTAGCGTAGAGCGAAGGTATCCAAGAACCGCTTTCTTCGTCGAAAATTGCTCTTTCGCCCTCGCTTTCGCCCTCGTAATAACCCGGGGTTGCCATTATATCGGTTACAATACGGTCGCCTATTACCGTACTATGCCACTGACAAGAGGCGATATCGTCCTCGAACGTTACTTTTACCGAGGGATTGTCGGGAGTAGGCTGTTTGGTGATAGCATATTCCATAAGCAAGCGGTCTGAAACAAGAGTGTTTCCATTTGCGTCAGTTGCGATAACATAATAGGTGTTGCCTAATTCAAAACTCGAAAGCGTTTTTTGGGTTTCGTTGGGGAGTGGCTCGCTTTGTTCCTCGCTGAATTCAAATCTGAATTCGGTGGTTTCGGGATAGAGTGCGTATTGGTATATAGTATAGAGCCCCGACGCTTCCGCCGTGAAAAAAGCAACTCCGTTTTCATCATATTCAGCCACGTTGAAGCAATCGTTTTGGTAGTCTACAAATCGAATATCGGGGTCTACGGGAGAAACGGCATTGGGATTGGTGAGTGTGATTTTTACGCATTGATCTTTTTCCAGATGTAGCTCAAAAAGGTCCAAGGTATATTCGGTGAAGTCGTCATATTCGTTGGGCTTGCTCGGCGATCCGATCCATAGCTGAGTTTCGGGATCATATACGCCGTCACAGTAATCAGTCATCGTATCATCGATAATATGTGTTACGCTTTGCACTTCGTACCATTGGAAAGTGAATTTGTCTTCCGGCGTTACCTCGAACGTGGGGTCGGCTACGGTGGGCTGTTTGATTATATCGAAATCGAATTCCTCCGCAGATACAAAAGAAATGCAGGAAACAGCTATTATTGCTGCTAAAAATACAGACAAAAGCCTTTTCATAATAAACCCTCCTTGATTTACTTTTAGTCTATCATACCTATGATTAAAAGTCAACAAAACAAAAAAACGAGGCGCATGTCCCCGATTTTTATGGTATTTTTATTGTATATAAAAAATGATTGTTTTAAAAGTTTTTGGGAGAGAGCACGAGAGAACCCTTTTGCAAAAGGGTTCTCTCGTAATATCATAAATATTAACCAATTACGTAAGTTCCGAAGTAGTGGCGCTTGATCAAAATGTAGTCGTACTGATTTACAGCGCCGTCCTTGTTAACGTCAGCGGGGAGCATTTCGTTGTCGGTGAGATAACGGGTGCCGAAATAGTGACGCTTTACAAGAATGTAGTCGTACTGGTTGATAGCACCGTCAGAGTTGATGTCGCCGAGAATATATTCGATATCATAAACGAACGAATCGGTAACGAGAACGGTGCCGTCCTTGAATGTGACTTCGCAGATGTATGACTTGTCTTTTTCGGCTGCACCGAGCTTTGCTTCGGTTTCACCCTCGACTACACCGTTAACGCTTTCGACCACGATATATGCCTTAAAGGTAATGTCCTCGTGATAGGTGAAGAAGTAGAACCAATATTCGCCGTCTTCGGTTATTTCGAGCGAGTAAATACCTTCTGTTTCAACCCAGTTTTCTGTGTAATCCTCGCTGATAGTATCGTTCCAGGTGTTGAAATTGTTGTATTTAAGCTCTGCGCTCGGGATTATAACGAGCGTATCGCCTTTCTTGAGCTCGAGATGGAAGAGATCGTATTCGTAATAGCTTCCGAGGGGGTCGTCATGGGTGGCGTAAAGCGAGGGAATCCAACAATCGTTTTCTGCGTCGTAATATCCTTTTGTATCGGATTCGTCTTCGTAATAAGTGATTTCGGCGTTTTCATCGGTGACTTCGATTTCTGTGTCAACGACTTCCAACCATTCATAGCACGCAACGTCATCGGGGAAGTTTACTTCAACCGAGGGATCTTCGGCGGTGGGTTGCTTGGTTATGGTGTATTCCATTTCGAATACGTCGGACGAAAGAAATGAGTTTTCATAGAGTGCATCGACCTGATAAAGCTTGCCGTGCTCTGCATTTTGAAGAGTCTTTTCGGTTTCGCCTTCGAGTTCCTTGTAAGAATAGGTGAGCAACTCGATCTTATAGGTAGAGGTTTCGGGAGAAATGCCGTACTGATAAAACTCGTAAGTGTCGGATTCTTCCACAGTGACCTCGTAAACCCCGTCTTTAATTTCGATATTATAGCTTTCATCTTCACCGATGACACGGAAATCGGGATCTGCGGGAGAAATGGCATCGGGGTTGGAAGGTGTTATGCGAACGGTATCGCCTTTATTGAGATACAGATAGAAGAAATCGGCATAATATTCCATATATCCCGAATATTCATAGGGATCAGAATAATAAGGGGTCCATTCCTGTGTTTCGGGATCGTAGGTACCGACATAGCCTTCCTCGACCATAGTGTCATCTATGATAATACTTTCGGGTGTCGCTTCGTACCATTGAAAACCGGCTTTTTCCTCGAAGGTTACTTCAAAAGTGGGGTCTGCAGCGGTGGGCTGGGAGATTATTTCAGGGAGAAGCGAAACTTCCTCGGAGATCAGGTTCATACCGTAAGGAAAGCTTGCTTCGCAATAATAGCTTTTTCCAAGCTCGAGGTTTGAAAGTATCTTTGAATTTTCGCCTGCCAGCGCGGTCGCGTTGCCGTCTGTATCGATTTCGTACCATTGGAACGAAGCGCGATGTTCAAATAATACTCCGAATTCGGGACAAGAGGGAGTGGGTTGGAGATAGGCTTTAGGGAATGCAGGGAGAGAATTCGATTTGAGTTCGGTGCCGTCGTTGTAGGTGGCTACGCAATTATAAATATAACCGCATTCGATCTCGCCGCGCAACGTTTCGGTCGTTTCTGTTTCCAAAACTACGTTTTGATTTATATTGACCATAAATGCGCTTATCTTGGAATCGAGCGACGGGGTAATTACCGAAAGGCAATAGGTGCCGTCGGTATCTGCGACAAATACCTGAACGTTGCCTACCATACTGAAGGAAGGGGAAAGCCCCACCGTGTTGTTGTAGTCGTACAGCAACATATCGGAGACTTCGGGACCGGCGTCGACGTAAAGGGAATCGTCGGCTTTAAGCTCTATGCAAAAGTAAAAAACCTCGTAGCCGTTTTCGGCGTCGCACATCTTTTCACCTGTCCAAAGGTCGTTTTCCGAGTCGTAAACAGAACTGTAATTACCTTCGCAGTTGGTACAGACGTTCGATGCGTTTTCATCGGTGATCACTATCTCTTCCAAGGTCGTAACATACCATTGGTATTTTTCAACCTCTTCGGGATGCGAGACATTGAAGGTGGGATCGTCAAGCTTGGGTTGATTGAGTATCTCTGCTTCGATTGCAACGGCTGTCAGAGGTATTACCGATGCAAGCATCAGCAAGGAGAGTACAATAGCAAGAAGTTTTTTCATATTGTTTCCTCCGTAATATTATTAATACATCATTATGATAACACAGATGCGTGGGAATTTCAATGATTTTTTTATTGCTTTGTTTGTAGGTGTTATATATCCCGTAACAGATAGTTTTACTATCATGAAAAACGAATTTATATATACATCTATGCAATAAATGTTTCAAATAAGCTTCGTTTGTGCAAACGCGGCGGATAATTTGAGCAACGAAAAAAGAATTTAGGTAAAAACGGTAAAAAATGTAATATAATTTTCAAAATCGTATTGACTTTTCGGGACAAAATAGGTAAACTTAATATGCAAAACAATGTAAATTCAATGTACACAAAGGAGATTTCAAAATGCCTCTCGTATCAACAAAAGAAATGTTCGAAAAAGCCTATAAGGGCGGTTATGCAATCGGTGCATTCAACGTAAACAACATGGAAATTATCCAGGGTATCACCGAAGCTGCAAAGGAAGAAAACGCACCTCTTATTCTTCAGGTTTCCTCCGGCGCAAGAAAGTATGCTAACCACACCTATCTCGTAAAGCTTGTTGAAGCTGCAATTCAGGAAACCGGTCTTCCTATCGCACTTCACCTTGACCACGGCGACACCTTCGAGCTTTGTAAGTCCTGCATCGACGGCGGCTTCACCTCTGTTATGATCGACGGTTCTCACCACTCCTTCGAAGACAATATCGCTCTCACCAAGCAGGTAGTTGAATATGCTCACGCTCACGGCGTTGCTGTTGAAGGTGAGCTCGGCAGACTTGCAGGTATCGAAGATGCAGTTAACGTTTCCGATAAGGACGCTTCCTATACCGATCCCGATCAGGTTCAGGAATTCGTTGAAAAGACCGGCGTTGACTCCTTGGCAATCGCAATCGGTACTTCTCACGGCGCATACAAGTTCAAGCCCGGTCAGAAGCCCCAGCTCAGATTTGATATTCTCGAAGAAGTTGAAAAGAGACTCCCCGGCTTCCCGATCGTTCTTCACGGCGCATCCTCTGTAATTCCCGAATACGTTAACATTATCAATGCTAACGGCGGCAGAATGCCCGACGCTATCGGTATTCCCGAAGATATGCTCCGCAAGGCAGCTTCTATGGCAGTTTGCAAGATCAACATCGACTCCGACCTCCGTCTTGCTATGACCGCAGCTATCCGCGAGCACTTCACTCAGTTCCCCGAGCACTTCGACCCCAGACAGTACCTCAGCCCTGCTCGTGCTAACATCAAGGCTCTTGTTAAGCACAAGCTCGTTAACGTACTCGGCTGCAACAACAAGGCATAATTTTGCACTTTTGACCTGCGGGGCAATCGCTCCGCAGGTTATTTTTATAATTTGCATCTTATTGTGAGTGTTTTTCTTTTCCTATACGTATAATTGACAGAAAGGAGCAGTGCCTATGAAAAAATTAATGGCTTTGATGATTTTGGCGGTATTGCTCTCTGTTCATCTTTCGCTTGGCGTTTCTGCCGAGCGCACTGTCGAGGATTATTTTTCCGAGATGGAATTCCCGCATCCGATAGAGGCTTTTGAGGAAACGCCTTGTATGGCGGTGTACTCGGTCGAGGATCTTTCGGTATTATACCAAAAGGAAGCAACAGCGCATATCGCCCCCGCGAGCCTTACAAAGCTTGTCACCGCTTCGGTCGTTACGATGTTTTTAAATCCCGATGATATTCTTACCGTCGGCAGTGAATTGGAGCTTGTTGAGAGCGATTCGAGTGTTTGCGGTTTGAAGAGGGGAATGGAGGTATCGGTCTACGACCTTCTTTGCGGGCTTTTGATGCGCTCGGGCAACGATTCGGCATATACTCTTGCGGTAAACGTCGCAAGACGAGTTTCGGGGCTTGAGCTCGACGACAAAGAAGCGATTGAATGGTTTTGCGATATGATGAACGCATTTTGCGACGATATCGGTGCCGACAGCAGCTGCTTTAAGACTCCCGACGGATACGATGCCGAGGGACAGTATACAACGGTTTCCGACCTTGCGGTAATCGCTGCTTATGCGATGAAAAACGAGCTGATATCGCAAATTACCTCGATGTCGAGACGGTCGTCGCCGTTTGAAAGCGATATAAAGGAATGGTACAACACAAATTTCTTTATGCACGAAGCTTTTCCTCTTTACGATTCGGCGGTGTTCGGAATGAAAACCGGAAGCACCGACAACGCGGGCAAATGCCTTATCACGCTTTACAAAGAGGGCGGACAGTGCTATCTCGCTATCGTTACGGGCTGTCGCAGTGAAGGACAGCGATATATGTCGAGCGCGTTTCTTATGATGCTGAGAACGCTTGCCGAAAACTGTCTGAATATTACTGCGGGACTCAAGTGCTGTATTTATTAGGAAAGGAAGACGATTATGAAGGGAAAAAACAGATGCAATATTCTCAAGGCTGTGAGAATGAAAATAGCCGAGGAAAACGGTATTGATTACAAAACCACCGAATGTAAATACCAAGGCGATTGCCCGGGCACCTGCCCGAAGTGCGAATCCGAGGTCAAGTATCTCGAGCGCGAGCTTGTGAAAAGGCAGAGTCTCGGCAAAAGGGTTGCTCTGGCAGGTATCGCGGCGGGGATAACTCTTACCGCGGCAGGCTGTACCGATGAAGTGAGAAACAAGCTCGGATTGGGCGATCAGATCGAGGGCGAACTGCCCGACAGACAGAGCGAAAGCTCCGAGGCTTATACAATGGGCGAGGAACGCCCCGATGACAGCAAGGTTTCGGATATCGTCGTCGACGGCGAAATGGTAGAGGTTATCGGCGAAATGCCCGAAATCTCGGACGATCCTAATTTGGAGTTCACTCAGTCACAAGGCTTACTCGAGCCCGAAAAGGATTGGGATATCAGTGACCCCTATGCCGACCTTATGGGCGATTGGATTGTGTTTGACTTTGAAATAAACGAAACGATTATGGGCGGCGAGGAAAAGGTTCTCGAGCGGGTTCACGGCTGGAGCCGTGAATTTATCGACTATGCCTGGAAAGAGTATATTATAGCGCGTGATGACGAAAGAACGGTATTTGAGGACGAAGAAGGCAACGAAATGACTATCGTTTATAATGCCGACGGGTATTGTGAATCGGTAAAGATCGAATACGGGATCGTCGAGCCCACGATGGGAGACCTTCCGTCGTGAAAGCACCGTTTGTGGCAATAGCGCGTCACAGAATACAGACAGACGGGCAGGGTGTTACCACACTTTGCGGTTTTTACGGCTGTCGGCTTCGCTGTAAATATTGCCTTAACCCGCAATCCTTTGATGAAAAAACGAAAACGCTCGCTTTGACACCCGAGGAGCTTTACGAGCGTGTCAAGATAGACGATATTTATTTTGTCGCAACCAACGGCGGAGTGACCTTCGGCGGCGGTGAGCCTCTGCTTTATGCCGATTTTTTAAAGCGTTTCCGCGAGCTTTGCGGAGATAAATGGCACCTTTGCGCCGAAACGAGTCTTAACGTTGATTTGGAATCGGTCAAGACGGCGGCCGAATGTATTGATGAATTTTTTGTCGATATAAAGGATTGCGACCCCGAAATATACGAAAGCTACACCGGAAAAAGCAACAAAACGGTTATTTCCAATCTGCAATATCTTCAAAAAGCAGTCGGAAGCGATCGGATAACCGTGCGCGTTCCGCTTATAAAGGGGTTCAATACCCAAGCCGACCGCGAAAATTCGGTCGCGCTGCTGAAGGATATCGGGATAGAAAAATTTGATTTGTTCGAATACAGAATCAAGGAGAAATAATGTATAATTATATCCTTTTTGACCTCGACGGGACATTGACCGACCCTGCCGAGGGAATAACCAATTCGGTTTCTTACGCGCTCGAAAAATTCGGCATAATCGTTAGCGACAAGCGCGAGCTTTATAAATTTATCGGACCGCCGCTTGTCGATTCCTTTATGGAATATTACGGATTTTCGGAGGAGGACGCAAACAAGGCTGTCGCTTATTACCGCGAATATTTCAAGCCAAAGGGGATTTATGAAAATGCGATATACGACGGTACGGTATCGCTTCTTTCGGAGCTGAAAAAGCAAAACAAAACGGTAATTCTTGCGACAAGCAAGCCCGAGCTGTTTGCAAAGGAGATACTCAAGTATTTTTCTATCGACGGCTATTTCGATTTTGTGGCGGGCGCGACGATGGACAAGACCCGCAACAAAAAATCAGACGTTATTGCCTATGCGCTGTCGGAATGTGAAATAACCGATTTGAAAAGCTGTCTGATGGTCGGCGACAGAAATCAGGACATAAACGGCGCAAGGGCAAACGGCATAGATTCGGTCGGCGTGCTTTACGGCTACGGCGACAGACAGGAGCACGAAGCCGCAGGCGCGACTTATATAGCCGAAACGGTCGAGGATATATTGAAATTCGTTATAAATTAAAAGTTTTCAAAAAGAGCACGAGAGAAATCTTTTACAAAAGGTTTCTCTCGTATAATAGTTAGCAACACATTAAAAAAGCCTGCAACCGCAGGCTTTTTTATTACTGATTCAATTCCTCGATCAAATAAGGAATAGCCGTTTCGAATTTTGCGCCGTAGCGGTGCGATTCATCTCCCTGCGAGTTTTCGATACAGCGGAGAGTGTAGTTTGCGGCAACGCGAGCGGAATCGTATTCGCTCTTTCCGCGGAGCAGAGCGCCCGAAAACGCACTTGCAAATATATCGCCGGTGCCGTGACTGCCGACGGGGAGCTTTTTGTGGATGTAGTAATCGGTCTTATCGCCTATTTTTATTACAACACCTGTGGTTTCGTTGTCGTAGCTTACTCCGGTGAGAACAATATTCGTCATACCGTTTGCTTCCAAAGCCGAGAGAACGGTATTTACGTATTCCTCGTCGTATTTTTCCTTGTATTCGAGTCCTGTCATAAAGCAAGCCTCGGTTATGTTGGGAAGCACGATATCCGCGTGCTTGCAAAGACGTGTCATCGCGTCGGCATAAGCTTGGTCAAAGCCGTAATAGAGCTTGCCGTTGTCCGCCATAGCGGGATCGACAATTTTAATACAATTCGGGCGCGAAAGAGTGTTGAAGATATCGGTAACCATATCTATCTGCTTTTCGCTTCCAAGGTAACCGGTGTAGATGGCGTCGAAGTCGATTCCTTCCTTTTGCCAATGCGCCTGTATCTTGGGTATATCGTCCGAAAGGTCGCGGAAGGTAAAACCGGTGAATCCGCCGGTGTGGGTGGAGAGCACAGCCGAAGGGAGAATAACCGTTTCAACTCCGCAAGCCGAAAGAATAGGGAGTGCGACGGTGAGTGAGCACTGACCGAAGCAGGAAATGTCCTGAATAGTCAAAATTCTTTTGTAGTCCATATTTTACCTCTTTATTTAAAAAGCTCAGTCGAAAGATATCTGTCGCCGCGGTCGGGAAGCAATACAACGATAGTTTTGCCCTTGCTTTCCTCGCGCTTGGCGATCTCTATTGCCGCGTGCAGTGCCGCGCCCGAGGATATCCCTGCGAGGATGCCCTCCTTTTTGGCGAGCATTCTGCCCGCTTCAAATGCCTCTTGCTCGTCGACAGTGACTATTTCGTCGATAACCGATTGGTCGAGCAGTTTCGGGACAAAGCCCGCACCGATGCCTTGGATACCGTGTGGGCCCGATCTTCCCTCCGAAAGAACGGGGGAGCTTTTGGGCTCAACGGCAATTATTTTTATATTTTCGTTTTGTTCCTTTAAATATCTGCCGACACCGCTTATCGTACCGCCCGTGCCGACACCGCAAACGAATATATCGACGCTTTCGTCGCAATCGCGCCAAAGCTCAGGCCCTGTCGTTTCATAGTGTGCAAGCGCGTTTGCGGGGTTTGAAAACTGGTCGGGGATAAAGCTGTTTTCGATGCTTTGGTAGAGCTCGTTTGCCTTTCTTATACTGCCCGCCATACCCATACGTGCGCTTGTGAGCACCAGCTCGGCGCCGTATGCCGACATAAGCGTTTTGCGTTCCTCGGACATATTTTCGGGCATAACGATAATAACCCTGTATCCTTTGGGCACTGCGACCGATGCAAGACCGATTCCGGTGTTGCCGCTTGTCGCCTCGATAATAGTGCCGCCTTCTCTGATAATTCCGCTCTTTTCGGCGTCCTCAAGCATATAGAGCGCCGCTCTGTCCTTTGCCGAGCCTGCGGGGTTCATACCCTCGACCTTTGCGACGAGCACGGCATCGAGCCCGAATTCCTTTTCGATATTTTTAAGCTCGATCGACGGTGTTTCGCCGATCGTTTCTTTTGAAGAATTAAAGGTAAGTATCATAATTATAACAAATGAATATTGTTTGCCTTGCAGATTTCTTTGTCGTTATCCTCCCAGCGCGATGACTGTACCTCGCCGATGTGCGCTTTGCGGAGGAAGAACATACACATTCTCGATTGACCGATACCGCCGCCCATTGTAAGCGGAAGCTTGTTTTCGAGCAGTGCTTTGTGGAAGGGGAGACTCGCTCTGTCCTCACAGCCCGAAACAGCAAGCTGATGCTTTAATGCTTCGGCATCAACACGGATACCCATCGAAGAAAGCTCGAGCGCGATATCGAGCACGGGATAGTAAACGATGATGTCACCGTTCAACGTCCAATCGTCGTAGTCGGGTGCGCGGCCGTCGTGCTTTTTGCCCGATCTGAGTACTCCGCCGATCTGCATAAGGAAGATCGCGCCGTGCTTTTTGACAGCGGCATATTCGCGTTCCTTCGGAGTCAATTCGGGATATTCGTCCTCGAGCTCCTGCGCGGTGATAAATACGATCTTTTCGGGAAGAAACTTGCCGACAAAATCGTAATCCTCGGCAATATAGGTTTCGGTGTGGCGGAGTGCGGTATAGATCTGCTTGACCGCGCGTCTTAACGTATCGACACAGCGCTGTTCGGCGGTGATAACCTTTTCCCAGTCCCACTGGTCGACAAAGACCGAATGGATATTGTCGGTATCTTCGTCGCGGCGGATAGCGTTCATATCGGTATAAAGTCCCTCTCCTGCGAGGAAGCCGTATTCGCCGAGTGCCATTCTTTTCCATTTTGCGAGCGATTGAACGATTTCATTGTTGCCGTTCATACCCTTGATATCAAAAGCAACAGGGCGCTCGACACCGCTGAGGTTATCGTTCAGACCGCTTGCCGCATCGACAAAGAGCGGTGCGGAAACACGGGTGAGATTGAGCTGTATCGCAAGGTCGCGCTCGAAAAAGTCCTTGACCTTTTTGATAGCAACCTCGGTTTGTCGTATATTTAAAACGGGGGAATACCCCTTGGGCACGGTAACAGACATATTAATTACCTTTTCCTTCTTGTTTTTCTTCTTTCTTCTTTCTTCTTTTGCTTTCTTTCGAGCAGCTTGCGGTAGAAAAGCATTCCGACAAGCGCGAGCGCGCCGGTTATAACGAATATGATTATCGCGGTGCCGAAGTTTTGCTTGGTGGCTTGCTCTCCCGCAATAGTCGAGGTGACTATCGAGGGAATCCTTGCGACAGTCTGTATCCAGACGAAATCGAACACACTGATTTTGGTGAGCCCAAAGAAGAATATCAACGGGTCTTTTGGTGTTCCGGGAATAAGATAAAGCAAAAATACGGTTCTTTTAAGATTCTTTTCGCTGTTTATAAATCTCAGCTCGTTGATCTTTTCGGTCGAAACGAAAAGCTCGACAAGCTTTGTGCCGAATTTTTTGACAAGTATCATTATCATCGCTGCGGCAAGTGCACCGCCCGCAAGACAGATAAGCGCACCGCCGAGCCAGCCGAAGCACAATCCCATTCCGACCTCAATAACCTCGCCCGGAATCGGAGAAACGATCACCTGAAGCACCTGAAGCCCGAATGCAACCGCCAAGCCCCAACCGCCGTAGCCTTGGATAAGAGTTTTGAAGTTTGCCGCCGCGGCAAGAACTCCTTCCTCGGAATCAATCGAGGAGAATATTACCTTTGTGAGATAAAACCCGAGCCAAAGCATCAGCGCGACCGCTATAACGACCGAGACGACTGCGATTATACGCTTGCGTCTGAGCGTGAGCTTGTGCTCGTGCGCTTGGTGCTTAGCGTTTGCCCCGCTTGATTTGTTTTTATTCATTGATACCTCTAAAGCAACAAAATAACATTATAAAGTATACTCCTGCTTTAGATTATTGTCAATAAAAAACAAGGCAAAACCAAGCATTTATTGTAAAAATCCTGTTAATTGTCTGCTTTTTTTATCAACAGAGTACGGGTTTCGCGGTCGGGCAGTCCCGTCGGCTCGAGTCCGTTTTCGCTTTGCCACTGTGCGAGTGCGCGTCGGCTTTTTATCCCGAACAAAAAGCCGTTGCCTGTGTTGATGCCGTTGCGCCTCATAATTTCCTTCAGCTCGCTCACACGAAGATTCGGGATATCCTGCACGATATCGCTTACAGATACGGCAGAAGCGGCTTGATTTGTCGGCAGACAGCCGTTTTCTGTTGCCGTTTGTATGAAATTTATCAGCAAATGTGTGCTTTCGTTTACACTTCCGCTTGCCGTCAGCCCGAAAATCCGCTGAAGGTCGGAAACACTCCTGCTTGTGTTTGCGCCGTAGATCCCGTCTGTTTCCAATTCGGCAACAAAGGGAATCGCTTGGTGGATACGGTTTATGCTTTGCTGAATATATCTTACGTTTTCGCCGCGGCTCCCAAGCGTCAGTATATAATTCGGATAGGGGCGGGTGTTCGAGCCGTCGGAGGAGGAAAAAATACAGCCCGAGCTGACTGACGTGTAGATGCTGTTGAGCTTGTTCCAAAGGCTTTCGTCGATCCTGCCGTTCTGCGCAAATCCGAAAAGCTCGGCAAACCTATTCACCGCGCCCTCGGTATTTCGCCCGAAAATGCCGTCGACTGCGAGCTCGGGGATCGTAACGAATATATCGTTGACAGCGTTTATAAGCTGTTGGATATATCTTACGTATTCGCCGCTCGAGCCATAGCCGATGACTTCGTTCGGATAGGGAATAGGCGTTATCGTGTTTTGCGGCTCGTCGACGTTGTCGAGCGTGCCGTTGTAGACGTTTACGAGCAGATTCCAGTCCGATTCGTCGATAATTCCCGTAGGAGTTACGCCGTATGCGTTTTGAAACGAGATAACTGCGCGTTCGGTATCTCTGCCGAAGATGCCGTCGAGATCGGGACTTTCGACCTCGGGGTTGAATCGGCTTATGCGCTGAAGATAAAACTGAATCTCCTGCACCTCCGACCCGCGCGAATTCAATCTGATCGGCTCGCCGGGGTAAAGCTGTTGGTTATAGGCGGCGCGCTGACCCTCGCTCGTTATTTCGGCAAGCCGTTTGACCGATGAATATATCCGCGACACTCTGTACCAGGTTGCTCTGTCGGTGATACCCGTGACGGGAAGAATAAACAATCGCTGAAATTCGCTCACCGAGTCAACCGTGCTTTGTCCGTAGATTCCGTTTACCTCGATCAAGGGAATAAGAGGAAAATTAATTGCGATTCGGTTTAATTGCTCTTGAAGTATTCTCACGCTTTCGCCCTCGTCGCCCTCGGAAAGCGGTGTGCCGGGATAGGATTCCTCGGGAGTGCGGATATCGTCGGTTTCGGTGATAATCACGTCGCCGTAGTAAAATCCGAGTATGTCCTCGCTCGATTGACCGCTTTCGGCGAGCGCGACCGTGCCCCATTGTGAGAGTCCCGCGCAGGTGCTTGTCGTGCCGTTGCAGTAGGAAGCGAAAAGCGGCTCGATCCTGTTCGGGCGGACAAGATAGCGGTTGAATATTTCGTCGACGATGGTGCTTATCGGCTCGAAAATATTTCTGCCGTAGACAAACGCCTGATCAAACGCGGTCGAATTGGTTATATCGAAATCGTATCCCCTGCTTCTGTACCATTCGGTATAAACTCGGTTGAGCGCAAGCGAGATCTGCGCGATGATATTCGCCGTCAGCGCCTCCTCGGGCCACGACGGATATATCTCACTGCTTGCGACGTTTTTGATGTAGTCGGAAAACGCCACCGTCACGTTCGGAGCGTCTTCGTCGGGCGCGCCGAGATGAACCGTGACCGTTTTGGGAATATAGACTCCCGTTTCTATGTTTACGGCAGGGACGGCATCGGGTGCCGTTGTCGCCGTCGGCGCACTTTCGGTCGGTGGAGTGCCCGAAGAAGCACCGCCTGTTGTGAGCAGATGGGCGGGTATTCGTATTATTATCACGTCGGCGTCCTCGGGGTTCGGTATATCCTCGGGAAGCGGAATAAGCTCGATAGGGAGCACCGAGGGCGAATTTTCGAATATCTGTACCCCGATTATCTGCATACGGTAGGAGCCGTCGGCACGTATGCTGACAGTATAAAGCGAATATGGACGGAGGCTTGTGTTTTCGCTGTCGAGCGAAATGCTTATCGGCGGAGCTTCGAGAGTTATCGTCCTGCTTAGTCCCGAATCGGAAGCTGTCAGCGATTCAAAAAACACGCTTTTCCCGCTTTCGTCGGTCACCGAAACGCTTCCGTTGTTTATCGGCAGGGCATCGGTCGCGGTGCGGAGCACCAAAATGAGTTTACCTGTCGGCATCTGCATCATCCTTTATATGTTTATTCACTCTTTATTATATGCGGTTTGCAGATGAGGATAGACAAAAAGAAAAGACCGTTCCTTTGGGCGATTTATCACTGTGACGCATCGCCCTTTAAGAACGGTCAATTTTTCAAAGTCCGAGCGAATCGAACAGCTTTGACGTAAGCTCGGCGTTTTTGCTTCCCGAAAGCTCGTTTTTTGCCGACTGATAGGTGCTTTTGTTTGTGAGCTTGAACCAGCGCTTAACCTGATAATAGGGGATAAGTATCGGGTATTTGTCGATTTTCGGGTAGACAAGCCGTAGCTTTTCCTTGGGCATAAATATGCGTTTTACAAGATATCCGAAAAAGCTTCCGCCCTTGCGCTTGCCCACCGCGCCGAGATTTTCTCGCGTGCCGTATACCCCGCCCGAGATTACGTATTCCTCGAAAAGCAGTGTTTCCTCGCTGTGAGGTAAATTGTCGAACCAAACGGCAGAAAGATTTTTGACACCGTTATAAAAGCGGTCGTAGCGGCAATCGGCAAGCATTTTTTTGATAACCGATTCGTCAAAAGCAATATTGTCCGTAAAAAGCTTGAAATCGACAAACGGACGTATTCCGCATCCGCCCTCGTTCATATGGACAGCCATATGAGCGATATGGTAAAAGAGGAAGAATTCGGGGGAGAGGGTATGGGAATATTCGTTGCTTTCGTCCTTTATTGCATAGGACCAGACGTTTTTGAGGTATTTATCGCCCTCATAACCGCCGCAGAGCGAGAAATGAAGCTCGAGATTTACTCCGTTTTTCGCAACGAGCGAGCAATCCTTGCTTCCGTCGCTTTCCTGATTGTAGCAAAGCCTTTCGGTGATCTGCGCTATCGCGTCTTTTAAGTCCGATTCTCTTATGAGAATATCAATATCACAGCTTGTCCGCATCCAATCCTTAGGATAGAGCGATTTTATATAAGAGCCCTTCAGCACGATATGGTCGATCTTCGATTCGGTCAATACCGAGCATATCCTTTGAAGCTCGATATTTTGCTGTTCCCGGCGGAGTAGTGCGAGCAAAAGGCTCTTTTTGAATTTTTCGCCCGAGTCGATACCGAGCCTTTGGAGTGCCGAAGCAACGATATGTGCCATATCCTGCTTGTTCGATTCGGAATAGAGCGAAGCGAGCTCTTTTTCGGTGAATTCGGATTTATGTTTGAATTCGCTTCCGAATATCTCGCTTTTTATAAGCGCAAGCATAATATTCTTCATACCGTTACCTCCTTTTTTATTTTTTCAGCAACGCCTTGTCCTGCTGAAGCTTATAAAGCTCGTAATACCTGCCCTTTTTGCTCAAAAGCTCGGTATGCGAGCCCGATTCGACGATCTCGCCGTGGGAAAGATAAATGATATTGTCCGCGTTTCTTATAGTCGAAAGACGGTGCGCGACGATGAGCAGAGTGCCGATATTCATCAGCTTTTCGAGCGAATCCTGAATGAGTATTTCGGTTTCGGTGTCGATATTCGCCGTTGCCTCGTCGAGTATCATAATTTCGGGCTTGTGGATTATCGTTCTTGCAAACGAAATAAGCTGTCTTTGTCCTGCCGAGAAGTTCGAGCCGCGCTCCATAACCTCCTCGTCGAGCCCCTTCGGGAGCTTGTTTATAAGCTTGTCCGCGTTTACGTATCTGCAAGCCTCGATTATTTCAGCCTCGCTCACGTCCTCCTTGTTCAAGAGAATATTCGATCTTAACGTGCCCGAGAAGAGAAAAACGTCCTGAAGCATCTGACCGAAATGACGGCGGAGCGATGCGATCTTTATTTTGCGTATTTCGATTCCGTCGATAAATATTTCGCCCTTCTGGATATCGTAATTACGGCAGATGAGCGAAAGTATTGTCGTTTTGCCCGAGCCCGTCGAGCCGCAAAACGCAACGGTTTCGCCTGCGTTTACCTTGAACGAAACGTTCTTTAATACCCAATCCTCGTCCTTGTATGCGAACCATACGTTTCTGAATTCGATATTACCCTTGACGTCGGTGAGCTCGATGGCGTCATCGGAATCGACCACCTCGGGAATGATATCGAAAACGGTGAATATCTTTTCCGCCGATGCAAACGCCGACTGAAGCCAGTTGAATTGCTCTGCAAGGCTTTGTATCGGGTTGAAGAACTTGTTGATATACATATAGAACGAAACGATTATTCCGCCGCTCATCTTCTGACCGAGGAAAACGCTATCGTTGATATAACCGCGTGCGCCGAGATAGAAAAGGCAAAGCACAGAGGTTATATAAAGCATATAGACCATCGGACGAAAGATACCGAAAACAAACATCTGGCGGTATTTCGATGCCTTGAGCTTGTTGTTCTTAGCGTCGAATTCGTCCATTTTCCTGTTCTCGCGGTTGAAGATCTGAATTATCTTCATACCCGAAAGATTTTCGGAAAGGAAGGTGTTTATATCGGTCGTGCCGTCCTTTACCTCGCGGAATGCCTTGCGCGAGAATTTACGGAAGATAAAGGTGAAAAGCGCGATAAAGGGGGCGAAGCAAAGCACCATCAGTGTGAGCGCATAGTTCAGCATAAGCATCGCCGCAACAACGCCGATGATGACGAATACGTTCTTTAAAAGGTTTACGAGAATGTTTGTGAAAAGCATCGAGATCGCGTTGGTGTCGTTGGTTACACGCGTAACGAGCTTGCCGACCGGCATCGAATGGAGCTGATTGTGCGAGAGCGATTCGATATGCGAAAAAAGGTCTTCACGCAGAGCAGAGAGTATTCTTTGACCGGTTTTTTGAAGAATTATTGCCTGAATATAGGTGCATACGAGCGAAACGATGAGTATACCCGCGTAAACGGCGACGTAGGAAAAGAGTGCCGCAAGCTCGAAATCGTCCTTTATCATTTCCTCGATCTTACCGACAAGGGTGGGGGAGATGATATCGTAGGAGATCGAAAACAGCATTATAATAAACACAAGAAGGAAGCTTTTTGCGTGGGGACGTGCATATTTCAAAAGCCTTTTTATGATCTCGCTGTCCTTCATATTGCGGTCGAAGCCGATCGCTTCCTTGCGGTCCTTTATCGAAAAGAAGGCGAAAATGAAGATTGCCGACATAAGCCCGATAACGCCGCCGACGATGAGAAGAGGATAATATTCGTACATTTTAAATACCCCCCTTACATTCCCGATTCGAGCGCGTTCAATCGCTGGAGCTCGACCATATTGCGATAATCCTCACAGCGCTCATAGAGCTCGGTGTGGCTTCCGACGTCGATCGCCTTGCCGTCCTCGATGAAGATTATCTTGTCCATATTTTCGATAGTTGTTATTCGGTGCGCGATAAGTATCGTCGTTTTGCCATTGCGGGTGCGCTTTAAATTATCGAGAATTATCTTTTCGGTCTTTACGTCGACAGCCGAGACCGAATCGTCGAGAATGAGAATCTCGGCGTTCTTCATCAATGCCCGCGCGATCGAGATTCTTTGCTTCTGACCGCCCGAAACGGTAACACCGCGCTCGCCGAGCACGGTTTCGTAGCCCTCGGGGAATTCGATAATATTGCCGTGAACGTCGGCAAGCGTTGCCGCGGCTTCGATATTTTCCTGCAACGCATTGTCGGATGCAAACGCGATATTCGAGCTTATCGTATCGCTGAAAAGAAAATTATCCTGCGGTACGTATGCCGCGTGCTCGCGCAGTGACTTTATCGGGATATCGTTGATATCTGTTCCGTCGATAAACACGGTTCCGTCGGGCACGTTGTAGGTGCGGAGGATAAGATCGGCGACAGTGGTTTTGCCGCAGCCCGTCCTGCCGACTATGCCGACGTTTTCGCCTGCGTTTATCTTAAATGAAATACCGTTGAGCACGTCGTATTCGGAAAGAGGATAGCGAAATGTGAGATTTTTGAATTCTATCTCGCCCTTGATCTTGTCGATCTGCTTGACTCCGTCGCGGTCCTTCATTTCGGGGACTGCGTCCAAAAGCTCGCCGATACGGTTTAATGATGCCTTTCCGCGAGAATTCATTTCGATAAGCTGAGAAACCGCCATTATCGGCCATACTATCGCGCTGAAATATCCGATAAACTCGACAAGCATACCTGCATCGAACCGATCGGAATAAACAAGATATCCGCCGTAGCCGAGCACAACGCAGATTACCGATTCCACGAGCAGAGTAACGCAGATATTGAGCTTTGTCGAAAGCTTGGTGTATTCGACGTTTGCGTCCTCGTTTTGCTTATTGAGCTTTTTAAATGCCAAAAGTTCCTTTGATTCCTTTACAAATGCCTTTATTACTGCGATTCCCGCAAAGCTTTCCTGCGAAAAATCAGAAAGCGAGGAGAACGCGGCTTGGCGCTTGTCCCATTTCAGTGTGAGATATTTTCCGAGTATCATACCGCCGAAAAGCAGCAAAGCCATCGGTATCATCGAAAACAGTGTAAGAACAGCGTCCATTCGGAACATTTTTATCAATGCGAGTACGCCGAGAAGAAGTGCGTCGAAGAACATCATAATACCCATACCGAAGCAATCCTGAACAGTTTCAAGATCGTTGGTAAAGAGCGACATAAGGTTGCCGACCTTGTTGCGCTGATAATAGGTCTGACCGAGCTGACGGCAGCGGTCGAACATTCTGCTTCGAAGCGAGGTTTCGATTCTTATTCCCGAGCCGAAGAAGCAGATTCTCCAGAGAAATCGCCCGATGATCATCGCAATTATTACAAAAATCATCGGCTTGCAGATCTCGTCGAGCAAAAACGCCATATCAAACGGAATTTGCACTCCGTCCTTGATAACGTAGCCGTTGTTGATACCGTTGATGACGGTACGGTAAAGCTCGGGCACGACCAGTTGCATATAGTCGACCAAAACGAGCGAAAGCACCCCGAGCAAAAGCCAGGGCGAATATTTCAGATAGTATTTATTGATATGTCTGCCAAACAGCATAGCTATTCTCCGATTTTCAAATCAAGTCTGTATCCAAAGCATCAATGCATTTCATTCAGTATACTACAAAACAATTTATCTTTCAATCTTTTTTCACACCGTTTTGCAAAATGCGATCCTTTCGTCGCCCGAAAGCAGATAGATTATACCGCATTGTGTGAATCCGTTTTTCAAAAGCGCACGCTGCATCGGATAATTGTCGCGGTGGGTGTCGATACGTAAATGGTTGTTTTGGGCAAGCCCGTAATCAAAGCATTTCTTTGCAACACCCTTTCCGTGAACCGCCACTGCGATACGGTGGATAACGTAATAATCGCCATCGCTCGTCCAAGCGCCGTCGTATATCTTTTTATAGGTCTCATCGGGCCCTTTGAAAAGGCAGAAAACACCCAATATTTTGTTTTCCTCCTCGCAAACGAAAAGGTTTCCGTTTGCGATATCGGTGCGTATCAGCTCAAGAGTCGGGTAGTCGCCGGTCCATTGATGCATATTTCCGTTTTGCCGCATAAAAAGCTTTGCGTTTTCGTATATTTCCTTGATTGCTTCCGCTTCGGTCGGAATCGCTTTTCTGATTTCCATAAGATCACCTCGTCCGATTTATATTGTATACAATCCTTTACGGTTGTCAATAGAAAAGACTTGAAAAAATCATGCTTTGGTGATATACTTGAAAAAGATAAAAACTAATCGAATTTTGGAGAATGATATGGCAAAGGGAAGACACTCCGCAACCGTGCGGCTTTTATATTCATCAATGTTTCTTGCGCTTGCGCTTCTGCTTCCGATACTTGTCGGGCAGATAAAGCCTTTCGGAACAGCGCTGCTGCCGATGCATCTTCCGGTGATGCTCTGCGGATTTATTTGCGGGCCTTATTGGGGTATGGCGGTCGGTGCTGCCGCGCCGTTGCTGCGCTCGGTGATTTTCGGCGCACCCGTGCTTGTGCCCGATGCGATCGCGATGACGTTTGAGCTTGCGGCATATGCCTTTATTGCGGGGCTGCTTTATAAAAAGCTCGAAAAAAATCTGTTTTTGTTTTACGTCGAGCTTATCACCGCGATGGTCTGCGGAAGACTTGTCTGGGGATTGGTCACGTTTGTACTCATCTTTCTCGGTATGGGCAACGGCGAGATCGGATTTGCAATTATCTGGACAAGAACGATAACAAGCTGTATTCCCGGAATAATTCTTCAGCTTGTGGTTATCCCGCCTATAATCAACGTATTGAAAAAGAACCGTCTTATGCTTAACTGATTTTTGGAGGAAAATATGAAAAGATCTTTCTTGGCATTACTTCTCGCGGCTGTGCTTTGTGTTTCCTGCTTTGCTTTTGCTTCCTGCAAGGAAGAGGAGGAAGCCTCGTCTCAGCCCGAGATATCGACAGAGGACAAAACCTTTTACGGACTTGAATTGCCCGACGATCTCGATTTCGGCGGAAAGACTGTGCGTGTATTGACTACCGCAACTTCGCAAAGCCCCAACTGCTTCCAAATTCAGCCCGAAAGCAATTCGATGTATTCGGCTGAAAATACGACAGCGGTAATTTCCGCGGCTGCCGAATGTACAAGACTTGTCGAACAGCGTCTCGGCATCACTGTCGAGGAGGAGGCGGTCTACACCTTCTCGCGCTACGGCGGCGAAATGTATAAAAAGATCCACACCGATGCGATGAGCTTTACCGGCGACTATATTTTTGCGATGCCCTGCTCGATCGAGGCTTCGATGCTGGCGGTCGAGGGTCTGCTTCACGACCTCAACGACGTGCCCTATATCGACCTTTCGCGTGAATGGTGGTGCCAATCCTTTAATGACGGCGTTACCGTAAACGGAAGCACCTATTTCGCAATCGGCGATATCGGCACCTGCAGTAAGGACGCGACCTTTTTCGTTGCCTTCAACAAGAAAATGGCTGAATCGAACGGTCTTGCTCAGAAATACGGATATGATTCGCTCTACGAAATGGTAGACAAAAAGGCTTGGACTCAGGACGTTATGTATGAAATGGCGAAGTCGGTCTATCAGGATCTGAACACAAACAACGCCTGCGACCTTGGCGATATCAACGGTCTTGCGGGGCAGGACGGCGCGATATATAATATGCTCACAAGCGCGGGCGAAAAGATTATCGAGATAGACAAGGGCGGTTATCCCGTGCTTTCGATAAACAACGAAAGAGCAATTAACGTTATCAACGACGCGCAGGAATATTTCAAGGACCCGCAAAGCGGATTTATCTCGGCAAACGATTATTTCGATAAGAGTAAGGTTCCGGTTGCCGACGTTATCGTTCCCGAATTCAAGGCGGACAGACTTTTGTTCTTTATGGACGCGATCATGAATCTCGACCTTATTCGCGATATGGAAAGCGACTTCGGCGTGCTTCCCGCACCGCTTTACGACAGCGATCAGGACGGTTACGTTTCCCAGATCGGCTGCTGGTCGACAAACTGTATCGTAGTTCCTACCTTTGTTACCGACGAGGATCTTGAGATCGCGGGTTGCTTTATCGAAGCGCTTTCGGCGGTTTCCAACAAAAGACTTAATCCCGTTTATTATGAGCAGACGCTTCAGTACCAGATCTCGCGCGATGACGATTCGATGCGTATGCTCGATATAATCTTTGCAAACCGCTCCTGCGAGCTTGCCGAGATTTATAATCTCGACATCTACAACACCGTCTGCGGAATGCTCGATGCTCAGCAGGGCACCTTTGTTTCGGCTTACGAAAAGGTCGAGGAAAAGACACAGAATTCGCTCAATGAGATAATAGATGCATACAAGGAACTCTCAAAGTAAATAAAAAAGCAGGTTCACCCGAACCTGCTTTTTTATTGAAACACAGAAGCTTAAATCTCGATCAATTCGTATTCTTCGCTGCCGATGCCCAACGCGCTCGCGGCGTGAACCGTGAGGACTCCGTTGCGCGATTCGATTCTTTCGATAAGGTGGCTTTTGCCCTCGTCCTCGCTTGCATAGACAAGGTCGAGGCAGGCTTTGTCGATAGCGACGGGGTCGGTTGAAGCGAGCATACCGATATCGGACAGGCAGGGGTCCTCGGCGACGGCGCAGCAATCGCAGTCGACCGACATATTTTTCATAACGTTGATATAAACGATCTCGTTTTTGAAGTAGTCGACAACCGATTTTGCGGCATCTGCCATAGATTCGAGGAATGAATCGTGGTCGGCGGTCCAAATCTTTTCGGGCTCGCCAGCACCGTGAATATAAGCCTTGCCGTAGGACGATGCAAGACCGATAGAAAGCTGCTTGAGCGCTCCGCCGTAGCCGCCCATCGGGTGACCCTTGAAGTGCGAAAGCACGAGCATCGAATCATAGCTTTCGATATTTTTGCCGATGTAATTCTTCTTGATCCGCTTGCCGTTTTCGATATCGAGCACCATATCGGGCCCTTCGGCGTCGAGCAGGTCGAAATCAAAATATTTGCTCCAGCCGTGCTCGGAAAGCGTTTTCAGATGCTTTTCGGTAGTGTTACGCGCGCCGTCGTAGGCGGTGTTGCATTCAACGGCAGTTCCGCCGACGTGGTTTATGATAGGTGACCAGAAGTCAGGGCCCAAAAAGTTTTGGTTGCCCGGCTCGCCCGAGTGGAGCTTTATCGCAACCTTGCCTTTAAGCTCTTTTCCGACAAGACCGTAAAGCTTAACGACTGCGCTCGGCTCGAGACTGCGTGTGAAATATACCTTCGGTTTCATAACAATACCTCCAATTTGTGTATACAATTATATTATACAGTAAAAAATAACGCTGTCAACGGGTTTGGCGTGCGGCGAAAAATAAAAACGATAAATTTGATTTTTCTCTTGACATAGAGAACGATTTGTGATATTATATCTAAGCGGGTTACGCCGGAGTGGCGGAATTGGCAGACGCCCTGGACTTAAAATCCAGTGAGGTTAACCCCTCGTACCGGTTCAAGCCCGGTTTCCGGCACCAATTTTACCAACACCGATGTAAACCATCGCACAATAAATTCAATATCGCGGGGTAGAGCAGCTGGTAGCTCGTCGGGCTCATAACCCGGAGGTCGCAGGTTCAAGTCCTGTCCCCGCAACCAACAATGC
>SVRD01000006.1 GCA_015064955.1 Oscillospiraceae bacterium | reverse complement strand
ATAGTGTTGGGATGAAATGAGTTGTTTGCGGAAAATCCTTTATTTTCAATGGTTTTAGAGCGTTTTATGGTACCTTATGAACAGACAATAATATCTTAAAAAATTGTGCTATTCAAATTCTTATTTATCGAACTGATTTGGAAGAAGAACCGGCATCGCATTTGAGAGCACAAACGCTTTATTGGACTAAGCCCAAACCCATATTATAATAACATAATAGTCGGTAATATTCAAGTTTTATTCGCCAATCTCGGCGTAGCCGAATATCACTATGCGTAAGGTGTCCCCGCGAAAGATGCTTTCGTGGGGCAAAAGCATAATATCACTGTGGAGCAATATCACTCGCCAAATGAATAACCCCACAAAACTATGTTTTGTGGGGACCCCATGAGGCGAATAAAACTGCGAGACTTCCTTATCAGAAGTCTCGCAAACAGCCTCTTTTTTCTTTTAGGGTGAGTTATATTCTTTGAGAAGCGGATTAATACATTCCGCCGCCCATACCACCGGCCATAGCCGCGTTTGCAGCAGCAACAGCGGGATCTTCCTTCTTATCTGCAACGAGTGCTTCGGTTGTGAGAACCATAGAAGCAACGCTTGCAGCGTTCTGAAGCGCACTGCGGGTAACCTTGGTAGGATCTACGATACCGCTGTCGATCATATCAACGAAGGTTTCGTTGTATGCATCGAATCCGACGCCCTTGGGCTCGCTCTTTACACGCTGAACGATAACCGAGCCTTCGAAGCCTGCATTTTCTGCAATCTGGCGTACAGGTTCTTCGAGAGCGCGGAGAACGATCTTGACACCGGTCTTTTCATCGCCTTCGACGGTTTCAACAAGAGCCGCAACAGCAGGAATACAGTCGCAAAGTGCAACGCCGCCGCCTGCAACGATACCCTCTTCAACAGCCGCCTTGGTAGCATTGAGAGCATCCTCAATTCTGAGCTTCTTTTCCTTCATTTCGGTTTCGGTAGCCGCGCCGACCTTGATAACAGCAACGCCGCCCGAAAGCTTTGCAAGACGCTCGTGGAGCTTTTCTTTATCGAATTCGCTGGTGGAAACCTCAAGAGATGCCTTGATCTGTGCGATTCTGCCCTTGATTTCGTTCACATCGCCTGCGCCGCCAACGATGATAGTGTTTTCTTTATTGATCTTGACCTGACGTGCGTGGCCGAGCTGCATAAGGGTTGCTTCCTTGAGCTCATAGCCAAGCTCGGAAGAGATAACTTCGCCGCCGGTGAGGATTGCGATATCCTTGAGCATATCCTTGCGTCTGTCGCCGAAGCCGGGAGCTTTAACTGCAACACAGGTAAAGGTACCGCGGAGCTTGTTGACGATAAGAGTCGAAAGCGCTTCGCCTTCTACGTCTTCTGCGATGATAACAAGCTTCATACCGTTCTGAACGACCTGCTCGAGAACGGGTAGAATTTCCTGAACGTTGGAAATCTTTTTATCGGTGATAAGGATAGCCGCGTCGTCGATAACAGCTTCCATCTTGTCGGTATCGGTTACCATATAGGGAGTAATATATCCGCGGTCGAACTGCATACCTTCGACAACCTCACAGAGCGTTTCTGCAGTCTTGCTTTCTTCGACGGTGATAACGCCGTCTGCAGTTACCTTTTCCATAGCGTCTGCGATAAGGTTACCGATAAGCTCGTCGCCTGCGGAAACGGTGCCGACGCGAGCGATATCCGCACTGCCGTTGACCTTCTTTGCAGAAGCCTTGAGTGCTTCAACAGCCGCTTCAACAGCCTTCGCGATACCCTTTTTAACAACCATAGGGTTTGCGCCTGCCGCTACGTTCTTCATCCCCTCGCGAATAATAGCCTGAGCAAGAAGAGTTGCGGTGGTGGTGCCGTCGCCTGCGGCGTCGTTGGTTTTGGTAGAAACCTCTCTTACAAGAGAAGCGCCCATATTTTCAAAAGCGTCGTCAAGCTCGATTTCCTTTGCAATGGTAACACCGTCATTTGTGATAAGCGGTGAACCGAACTTTTTATCGAGAACAACGTTTCTGCCCTTGGGACCAAGGGTGATTTTAACAGTATCTGCAAGCTTATCGATACCGCGCAACAATGCTTCGCGCGCTTCGATGCCGTTCTTAATATCTTTTGCCATAATAGATTACCTCCAATGGATTATTCAACGATTGCAAGAATATCGCCCTGACGAACGATGATATATTCTTCGCCTTCGAGCTTGATTTCGGTGCCGGAATACTTGCTGGTAATAACCTTGTCGCCAACCTTGACGGTCATAACTACTTCCTTGCCGTCTACAAGTCCGCCGGGGCCGACTTCAACTACTTCAGCGATTTGGGGCTTTTCCTTTGCGGCTCCGGTAAGAATGATGCCGCTTTTGGTGGTTTCCTCTGCTTCGACCATCTTAACAACAACGCGGTCGGAAAGGGGTTTGAGTTTCATAATATTACCTCCGATATTTCTTTATTTCACGAATAATGTTATACACTCTATTTATGAACAAATAAAGTATTTTTAAGGTTGAAAATGTAAATAATTGGCAGTCTATTTGAACGAGTGCTAATTTAAGAATAAATATATAACAATTTTGTTTTTTCTCTCGAAAAGACAGTGCCAAAAGGTTTATATCGCGCCTTATATGCGCAAACCTTGGCTATTATATATCATTGAAGCAAAAAATGCAAGGTTAATACTCAAATTATTTCTTACTTTTGAAGAACTGATATAGATTACACTTTATCATACCGTTATACAAAACTCGCTTCTTGTCGCTTCTGCGCCCGAGGGATCTTTCAAACAGTTCATCGGAAGTCAGAATATACATTTGCCAATTCGGAATGGTGTTTTTAATATTGTTACCGAACGCTTTATATAAAGCGCGAGCCTCTTCAATATCGCCCAAGCGTTCGCCATAGGGTGGATTGCAAATGATTGTGCCTCTTGCATCTTCAATAGGGGATACAAATTTACGTGCATCGGCAACCTTGAAGTCGATATAATGTGCAACCCCTGCTTTCGCGGCATTTTCTCGTGATAGATCGATCATTTCCTTATCGATATCTGAACCGAAGATCCGAGTGATAGGCTCTGTGATCTCGCTCCGCGCGCTTTCCCTGCCGCTTATCCAATGACTTTCATCAATCCACGGATATGCCTCGGAGGAAAAATTTCGCTTGATTCCCGGCGCAATATTGCAAGCCTGCATCGCGGCTTCGATTGTTATCGTACCGCTTCCGCACATTGGGTCACAGATAATTACGTTATCGCGCATACGCGAAAGCTTCACCATCGCCGCGGCGAGAGTTTCGCGAAGCGGTGCTATGCCCGAAACCGCGCGATAACCACGCTTGTGCAGACCTGCGCCGGTTGTATCGATCATCAACGTAGCGATATCATTCAATATAAAGAACTCAATTTGATACTTTATGCCGGTTTCGGGGAAATTTCGTATTTTATACTTTGCACTAAGCGAATCAACGACAGCCTTTTTTACGATCTTCTGGCAGTCGGGGATAGAATAAAGCTTACTCCTGATAGCGTGTCCTTTAACCGGAAAGGCGTCGTTCTTACCGATATAATCAGACCAATTCAGGCGCTTGGTTCCCTCGAACAAATCGTCAAAGGTATATGCCTTGAACGAGCCGAGCTTAACAAGCAAGCGTTCTGCGGTGCGAAGACGTATATTGCAATCGGCGATTGCTTGAACAGGCGCTTCGAAGGTGACGCGCCCGTCAATAGTTTCTATTCTTTTGTATCCGAGCTTATCGATCTCTTCGCCGAGAATACCCTCGAGACCGAAGAGACAAGTAGCAACCAATTCCATTATATACCGTTTGCTCCTATTTTATTGCTTTTTGGGCTTTTTTGAAGCGAAAACAAAAATCGAAACTCCGATAACGATCAAAATAATACCGGCAATACACCAAATATACCAAGTCGAGTCGTCGCTATCTTCGGTTGAATCGGATTTTTCATTTTCGTTGTCGGCATTGCTTTCTTGATCTGCAGAATCGTACGAAACGCTTTCGGAGGGCTCGGTAGATTCGGCCGAATCATTCGGCTCACTTCCCTCAATTATATCGCTTTTATCGCTTTCGGGTTCAGAGCTTTCAGACGGAGGTGTGCTCTCATCATCTTTGTTTTGCTCTTGAGCCGCACCGACAAGAACCTCGGAGCAGAAAACGAAATTAGCGGCCGAATTTGTAAATGAGAACTTGATATACTGTGCGGTAATAGGCTTGCTTTCAACCATCACGTAAGCGGACATATCTCTGAACAAAAGCTCGGGCTCGGAAAGCGTCGTGAAATTTTTGCCGTCTCTTGATATTTCAATTTTTATATTCGCGGGATCGTCAACACCGTAATTCTGAATATGGCTGAAATGAGCAACGAAGTGGGTGAGGTCCTTATATATAGCGCCGAGATCGACAGTAACGCTCATTCTTCCGTCGGCATCCAAAATCGATTTATGGAAGCCGTGCCACTCGGTACCGAGCTCGCTCGTTCCGATGATACCGTCTGTGAGCTCTTTGCCGTCATTATCCTGATAACTGCTTCCGTTTCCGTCATAATATGCGGGGGTGGCAACGTATTTTTTGCCGTTGGAACGCCATGTCACTCCATCGGGAAGCTTGAATTCGGGGGCGCGTACTCCATCAATATCAGCCTTTTTAAGAGTTCCCTTAGCATATTTATACGTAAGGTCATAAACCGAGCGAGCGCGATCGTCGGATGAATGACAAGCCTGATAAAATACACCCTGATTTGCATCTTGATAATACATTTTAATTGTATCCATCGCGCCTTCGAGCATACATTCTTCGAGATAATCAAGATATCTGTTATAGCATTCGGCATTATAAAGCGCTCTGCCGTCGATTTCCATTTCGACACCCATACCGTAAAGTTTGCACTCTTTTGCGGTATCGGCTACGCGATTATTTGTAGCGACGGTCTGCCAGAACATATTGGGTTGCATACATACAGCATCAAATCCGAGCTCTTGCCACTGCTTATAGCCGTTCGCCCGATACCAAGGAATCCAAATGAATTTGAGGCCAAGCGAATGGAGATACTCGGCGGCGTATTTATACAGTTCTTTATTCTGTGTGGGATTGCCGTAGGTTACAAGGTATTCCTCAAGCCAATAGAAACCGATAAGCTCGAGATTTTCGTATCCTCGCTCATTGTAAAGCTTTAACTGCTCATCGATTATCCAACGAATAGCATACTTTCTGTCATCCAGATTTCTGAAATCGAGATTTTTCCCGCCCAAGCTGCCGAAATCGGTTTGGTTTGCGGCGGGATAAAGGATAGACAAAACTACGCCTGCTTTACGATCGGGATCGCCAAGCTCTTTCTTTGCTCTGGCGAATGCTACGTCAAGTGCATCGACGTTTGCGCCGGCGGTAAAAGTATCCTTTACATAAAACTCCCAGTCAACAGCCTTGGTGGGATTGGTTTCATCATAGTGAATACGTGCGCCCGAAACTCCATAGGACATACACGGCAAAAACAAATAACTGTCAAAGAAGAAGTCGGTCATTTTTCCGTTTTTATCATAATAAGCAACATAGGGCATAAGGTCATCCGGCGAAAATCTACCCATATCGTCCCTATTGCTGTTGTGTGTATAGGTCAGCACAAGATTTTCATATCCGCACATAACTTCGGATGTTGGATAGTCCGCGGAAACAGAAAATGCGAAAGCGATAGAAGATGTAAAAACAGTTATCGCCGCAAGAATCAACGAAAGCGTTCTTTTCATAAAAGCCTCCAATTCAATATTTATATTATTCTAACATAATATCCCTGATTTTGCAATGGGAATATACATCTAATTAGCATTGAAAAAAGCCTCCGAAGAGGCTTTTTTCAAACATTGTCAGTTGATAACATAAGTTCCGAAATAGTTGCGTTTCAAAAGAATATAATCATATTGATCTATTGCTCCGTCTTTATTAACATCTGCACGAGCTTGCTCATCGATTGTTAAAAACCTCGTGCTGAAATAATGACGTTTTACCAATAAATAATCGTATTGGTCGATATCGCCGTCACAGTTAATATCCCCGAGAGCAAACGTCGGTTTGACCTCATCCTGCGGATAGGTGCCGTTTCTTGCATTGTCAATATCAAATTGCGTTAGTGTGCCCTTTGCATACTTATATGTAAGATCGTAGATAATACGTCGGTTAAATTCCTTTGAATTTTGGGCCGCGGCATATACTGCGGGCTTTTTGTTCTGATAATACATCTTTACCGAATCCATAGCTCCGTATTTCATACCGTCTTCGAGATAACGAAAATAACGCTCACGGTAGTCGTCACTTCCGAATGCGTGCCAATCGACCTCGACCTCCATACCCAAGCCGTATTGATTTGAATATGCAAGAGAATCCTTTACACGATCATAATCGGGTGTGTCCAACCAGAAAAGGTTGGGTTGCATACAAGCGACATCTATTCCCAATTCGTCGACACGGTCACAGCCGTTTGCGCGATACCAAGGTATCCAAATGAACTTCAAGCCAAGCGAATGAAGATAGTCGGAGGTATATTTGAACAGTTCGATATCCTTTGCGGTATATTCATAATTGAATAAATATTCCTCGAACCAATAGAATCCGACAACGTCAAGATTATCATAGCCGCCATTACGGTAACGTGAAAGTTGCTCATCTATCATCCATTTTATCGCAAGCTTTCGATCCTCGTTGTTTGAGAAATCGAGATTTTTACCGTCAATAGTGCCAAAAGAGGTTTGGGTATGAATCGGGTACAGCATTGTAAAGAAAACGCCCGCTTTGCGATCCGATTTATCACCTAATTCACTCTTTACTTGAGCAAACGCAGTATTCAATGCATCGACGTTTCGGTCTTTACGGAAGGTATCGTCGATATACGCCTTCCAGTCGACCAAATTGCTCGGTTCGTCAAAAGAGCCGACCATTGAACCGCCCGAAGGACCAAACGACACACAAGGTAGAAACAAAAAACTATCAAAGAAATAATCTGTCAGCTTTCCGTCGCGATTGTAATACCCAACGTACGGCAGCAAATCCTCGACAGTGTGGGCGCCGAGATCGTTTGAACCGTAATAATCAAAGGTATATGTCAAGCAGACATTCTCATATCCGTTCAAAACACTCGGGTCCGGCATATTTGAAGAAGTACCGGAAGCCGAAATTGATAAAACAGGTAACAGTAGTGTCAAAGCGAGATACAAGCACAACGCTTTTTTCATAATAATACTTCCTTTCTATTTTTTAAAACGGTACTACAAATGAATTATAGAACTGTTTTGAAAATGTTAGAAATGTGTAATTATCAGAAAAACAGCTTTTCTGCGTAGCCAGCGGCTATACCCGCACCTGCAGAACCGAGTATGAGAAATATCGGGTTGACCTTTTTGAACGCAAAATAGACAACAGCGCCAAATATCAAAACCGAACAGACAAAACCAAAATCAAAAACAAATTCCGAAAAACCGTTAGGGATAAATACGCTTGCGCCCAAAGAAATGATTGCCGACGCAATAAGACCGACAACTATGGGACGCAACCCCGTAAGACAGCTTTTTACAATAAAGCTGTTCTTATACTTCGCATAGAATTTTGCAACCAAAAGGATTATGACAAAAGAAGGAAGCACAACCCCGAAAGTTGCGATAGCGGCACCGAGAAGTCCACCTGTTTCGACTCCGATATAAGTTGCCATATTGATTGCAACGGGGCCGGGGGTTGATTCGGCAACCGCGATAAAGTTAACAAGCGATTCCTCACTCATCCAATTATGAAGCAGAACCTCCTGCTTCATAAGCGGAAGCATCGCATAACCGCCCCCAAAGGTAAAAGCACCGATTTTCAAAAAGGTAAGAAAGATCTGTAAATATATCATTTCTTTGCCTCCTTGTCAACACTGTTCTTTGAAATCAAAGCCGTCGCGAGACCGATCAACGCACCCCCGAAAATAATAAACAAAACATTTACACCGGTGAAAAGGTCGAGTGCAAAAGCCGCAACGACCAGAACGGCGGAAAACAGATTTTTCGGGCATTGCTTTGCCATTCCCCAAAGTGCTTTTACGATAAGTGCAATGACACCCGCACGTATGCCGTTGAATGCAAATTCCACCGGCTCGTATTGAAGCGCTTTTTCCAACACAAATGAAAGGCAGCTAATGATTAAAAACGAGGGCAGCACGGTGCCGAACGTTGCGGCGAACGCGCCCCAGAAGCCTGCGGCGCGAGTGCCAACAAAAGTTGCGGTATTTATAGCGATCGGACCGGGAGTGGATTCTGCAATCGCAACTATATCGAACATTGTCGATTCCTCGATCCATTTTCTTTTTTCTGCAACCTCGCGCTGTATGAGCGGTAACATTGCATATCCCCCGCCAATTGTGAACGCCCCTATTTTAAAGAACGTCGCAAAAAGCGAAAGACACATTTTAAATTTATTCATATTTTATTCGACCTCAATTATTACGGTACATTCTTCCGACCAGCCGAGATAATTGCTGATCTGATATGTAAAGCTGTCTGTACCCTTGAACTCCTTATTGGGATAATAGACGAATTCTCCGTTTTCGGAAATCGAAACTGTTCCGTGTGAAGACGTATTTGAAACCCTGTAAATCGTAAGAGGATTTGATTCGTTAACCAGAGTGCCGCTTATCGTTGTGTTCATTTTTCCGGAAACCGAAACCGTGGGCAACACATCGGGCTCGTTATCGAGAATGCCTTTGATAAACTGATAGGTATAATCATAGAGTAATCTTACTCTCGAATCATCCGAAAGAGATGCTTTACCAAACAAACCGATAGACTGATAATACATATGGATCGCGCCGTTCATATATCCGTAATCCACGCCGTAGCTCAGGTAATCCATATACTTTTGGAAAAATCTGATATCACCGAGAGCAGAGTCATCGGTTTCGATTTCGAGACACATACCGTATCGCAAAGCAGCGTCAACAGCAATCGGTAAACGTGATTTATCTACGGTAATGCTGAACGCATAGTTAGGCTGATAACAGCAAACGTCAAAGCCGAATTCTTCCCACCTGGAATACCCCGAAGCGTTGAAATAAGGTATCCAGAAAAGCTGATATCCGATCTCGTCAAACATAGCGTTAACGGCTTTCGAAGTCTCGACATCGGCACCCGAAATTTCTTCGTGGAACCAATAGAATCCGCAAAGCTCGAGATTCTGATATCCCATTGCGTCGAATTCTTCGATAACGCGTTCGGCATAAGCACGCGCGACATATACTCTGCCTTCAAGTGTTGTAAGGCTTTCGTTGTCTCCGTCAAGGTCGATATCGCCGAAATCGTAAAGGTTAACGTCCATATGCGGTATCGCAACGTAAACCTTGAGCTTGAGTTCACCGATACCGAGTGACTTTTTAGTTGTTTCCGCGGTTTTGTTCAGTGCGTCGAAGTTAACTCCGCTTTTAAAGAGCTGATCGAACAGCCCGTTCCAGTCGGAAGCATAGTTTGTGCCATAGGGTCTGCCGCCGCTCGGAAGAGGAGCGGTCGAGGGCAGAAACAGGTATCCGTCGAAGAGAGTATCAACAATATTGCCGTCTTTATCGGTATAAGCAACATAGGGCTTGAAATAGGATTCATTGGCAGTAAATGCATTGTGATAAATAAGGCAGATATCCTCTGCTCCGCCGAGAAGTGAATCATCCGGCGCTGTGTAGCCGAGACTTTCATATTCACCGACATTGATGCTGTACTTTTCGAGCGCTGACAATGAGGATGCGCCAAAGGTGTTCTTTGTGCCGTTAACGGTGATTTCATCGAGGAACACATGAACGCCCACCTGCAGATAGATCATCGCGTAGCGGGCACGGTAGGGCTTGCCAAGAGTATACGTCATATCAACTATCGTATCGTCATTGGATGCAGGTGTAACCGAAGCGGCAACGTACCAATTCTTGCCGTCCTCCGAAAGAACGAGCTTTACGTTATCGGGAAGATGGATTGCCCAGTCCGGATAATCAAGTAATCTTACAGAGAAAGACGAAATTGAAGAAATATGTCCCAAATCATAGTAAATGCTTCTGCCATCGCCCGAGACAAAGTGAAACCACTCGCCGTTATAGCAATAATCGTCGTTAGTTTTTTGTCCGTCGGTTAAAATCGTCGAGGTTTCGGGTGTGTTTGCACGGTCGCCTTCTTCATAGGATATAAAGCCGTTGCTGACAATTTGCTGAGGTAAGCCGAGAATGAGGTTCTGATTCACATAATAGTCAGAACCGTTTTCCCAATACGAAGGAGTGGAGGTAGTAACAAAATCAAACGTAGAATACATTCCGTCGATTTTGCTTTCATCCTTTGTATTTGCATATACTTCGACCTCTTCGACCCAAGCATATCCGTTGCCCTTCGGCATAGAAAAGCGAACGTAGCGCGCGTTTACACATTTATCAAGCGAAATAGTAAACGCATAGTTTTCCTGATCGGAATCGATTGCATAGCTTCTGCCGATCTTCACAAAGCTTGTGCCGTTATTGCTTACCGAAATATCGACGTAATCGGGAAGATTTATACTTGAAGAAGGTCGGTTGAATGCATGGAGCTTGAACGCAAAGACGTCATCGCGTACAACACCGAGATCGACAGTGATATCGGTTGCTTTTTCGGCATTGATGCCGACCCATACCTCGCGTTCAAAGGCAGAGCCGGTTATATTTCCGTTTGTGAGGAAGTTCGACGGATTGCCGGTGCGAAAATCATAGGAAGAGGAATTTATCGTATAATCACATTTTGCGGAAACAGGTGCCATACCGATTGAAGTGTTTACGTTCTTTCCCGAGAAAACGGAATTGACATTGCTATTGATAACACTATCGGTAGTTGCATCCTTGTTATAAATCTGTTCTAATTTACCTTTGGTAGATTCAATAAACTTCGGTATGCTCGAATAGACAAAAATTTCGTCGATAAATACCCAAGATGCTTTTTTATAAACCTCATAACGAATATATCGATAGGAAACCGTTACTTCAAGCTCAAGCGAAGCACGAAGAACAACGCCTTCTTTATACTCCGGAATTATCATATTACCGAGCTTATTCCAATCACTTTGGGTATCTGAGCCATAGACAGCTATACTCGAGGGCAAATTAATGCCGGCATCGGAAGTGCTGAGGACAGACATCTCGAACTTATTCAAATCAATACCATCGTCCTTGAGGTCAACGGTAATTATTACGTTACTGCTATATCCGCAAAAAACGCCTGCGGAATAACTGCTTGACTTGCCGTAAACACCATCGGTCAATTCGGCATTATAGGTATCTTCATACGATGCCGATGCAGAGGGCGATGCGGTATACTGCTTACCCGCGCTGACAATATTCGGAACTTGCTCCAAAATCACGTCGTTATCACCGCTACTTTCATCGTTGTCGGGCTGTGAAATCGTATAGGTTCCGAAATAATGACGCTTTATGAGAACATAATCATATTGATTAATCCGCTTATCACGGTTTACGTCGGCAAGAACAGATTCGGTTGCCGAAAGACTATATGTTCCGAAATAGTGCCGCTTAACGAGAATATAGTCGTATTGATTAATGCTTCCGTCGGAATTTACGTCACCGAGCAAATCTTTTGCACTTATAGGAAACACAGAAATGATCGAAAACAGAAAAACAACGGACAGCAATATTGCAAGTTGTTTTTTAAACATAACAGACATCCTTTACAATTTTCAGCCCAAATCGGGTTGGTCACAGAATGTGATTATCGGTTTATCGCAACCGTGAAGCTCGAAAACGACTATTTCGTTTTCGCCCTCTTTTAAAATCGGAGCGGGTACGTAAAGTGTTTTTTGAGGTCCTGCATCGGTCCAATAACGGCCTATATTGAATCCGTTGATCTTAACAAAGCCTTTATGGAAATCGTCAAGACGCAAAAAAGTGTCGCAGGGCTTTCCGTCAATTTTGAGTGTTCCGCGGAAGAAGCTTGCGCTTGCATTCTTGTCATAAAGAGGACTGTATTCAACACTGCTTATATCGTCCATAGTAAGAGGATACATCTTCCAGCCAAACAGATACTGCTGACCGAGGCGCGCGGGGCGGACAAGACCCTTTTCATCATCGGTCATTTCTGTGCCATAATTGATACGTCCGAGGTTTTCGATAAGAATATCAATCCTTACCGTCTCGCCGCGTTTGCATTTGACAATAATCTCATCGTTTCTGCGGTCACGTTCTTTGACACCTGCAAAGACACCGTTTATAAAAACAAGTGCTCTGTCACGTATCGGGTCGATAATAAGAGGTGCTTCGATGGGATAATCGATCGAGGTCGAATAAAGAACAAATCCGAAATCAGCACCGAGCTGTTCCATTGTTTTGGGATGCGAGGCGGTTTGCACTTGGGAGAGATTTGCTATGTTCGCGAACAATCCGCCCTGTTCGGTAATCTCTATATCACCGTACGCCTTTTTCTCGGTATTGGTTACGGTAATCTCCGGAAGATTGTCAAAATACTTTTCGGCAACGGCGCGAACCTCATAGAATCGTTTTGTTAAATCACCCGCTTCGGTAAGTGCGGCATCGTAATCATAGCTTGTTGTCTGCGGAGAATATAATTCATGCTTATTAGCGCCGTTATTGAATGCAAAATTCGTACCGCCGCAGAACATATAAAAGTTCACGTTACCGCCTGCGCCGAGGATTCCGTCGACAGTTTCGGCAACGTCATCGGGCACGCGGCGATGATGAGAATCATACCAGGTGTCGAACCAGCCCTCCCAAAATTCAGAACACATAAGCGGTTCTTTTTCGGGGGTATAAGCACGCATAAAATCAAAATGCTCCTTATAACCCGAACCGAAATTTCCGGTTTTGAGCAAGCCGTTGATTGTACCGCCGCCGAAGAAGAAATCGGAAGGGCCGTCGGAGGTGAACAGCAAAACGTCGATTCCGCTCTTTTTGTAAAAATCGGCAAGAAAACGGATATACTCATGATCGTTTCCGAATGAGCCGTATTCGTTTTCAACCTGCATCATAATAATATTTCCGCCGTTTGTGATAAGACGAGGACGCACGATTTCAAAGATTTTTTCAAGATAACGGGTTTCGTATTTCAGAAATTCCTCGTCCATACATCTGATATGCATATTCTTGTGTGTACGCAGCCAAGACGGAAGTCCGCCGTAATCCCATTCTGCGCAGATATAGGGACCGGGGCGGATTATGCAAAGCAAGCCAAGCTCTTTTGCGGTGTCGATAAAGCGGGCAAGATCAAGTATACCCGAGAAATCGAAACTGCCTTCCTTGCGTTCGTGAAGATTCCAGCAAATATAGGTTTCTACCGTATTAAATCCGCACTGCTTGAGCTTTTGCAATCTGTCGTGCCAATATTCAGGCACTGTGCGGAAATAGTGAATCGACCCCGAAAGCAGCTGTATGGGGTTGCCGTTAAGATAAAATTTATCCTCAATATAAGTAAAATTGCCCATCCTTTAATCCTCCGTGCAAATTACGTAATCACACAATTCCTGTATAGCGAAATGCTCGAAATATCTTTCCTCAGCCGGTATCCAGAGCTTTGAAAACCGTTCATAGCCTTCCAAACCGTCACGGGAAATTATTCGATTTTTTTGAGTTTCTTTCGAAATATCAAAAAACAGCTTCAAATCCGCATATTCGGTTAGCAGAGGGCACAAACAGTACGCGCCCTCGATAATAATACATTTTTCGGGTGTTACTGTCACCTTGTCGGTGATTTTCCCTACGGCACAATCAAACACACCGTATTCGAAGCTGTTTTTGTTTTTAAGGTTATTAACGACCTCCGACCTAAACCGCTCGATATCGAAATTTCCGATATGCTCGGACATTTCGATTACGCCGTTTTGATTTTTCGGACGGAAAAAGTCATCGGTATGTATGATCGGAAAATCAAACATACCCGCAAAGGTCGTTTTTCCCGAAGCCGCACGGCCGTCCGCCGCGATAACGAAAGGACGGCTCGAAGATTGGCCACGAATCTTATTGTAAATAATCTCGGTAATCCGATCAACTGTCAATTTCATCTTTTTGCATTTACAATATGTTTGATATTCTCGAGAACCGAATAAGGTATTTTCATATCTCCCTGTCCGATTCCGATCTCAATATGAGGCTTCATTTTTGCGTGGAAATCGGTACCGCCCGAAATTTCGAGTCTAAGCTCAGAAGCAAGAGACTGAAAATAATCCTGCATCTCGGGGGTATATTCGTTGTAATAGCCCTCTATGCCACACAAGCCGTATTTCTTCAGCTCGATCAAAAATTCACGCAGCTGAGCATCCTGCAATCTGATAAGATGAGGGTGTGCAACGAAGCTGACACCGCCAATCTCCTCGATAAGCTTTACAGCGCTTTCTGCGGTGAGGTATTGACTGCCATCGTAAGCCGGTCTGCCGTTTGCCAGATACTTATCAAATCCCTCTTTTACACTCGAAATATATCCCTTTTCCATTAGAATACGTGCAAAATGAGCGCGACCGATAAGTCCTGACGGTGCGATTGCCAAAGCTTCCTCCATCGAAATATCGAAGCCGAGATTTTGAAGCTTTTCGCAGGTATTTAAAGTTCTGAGACGGCGCACTTTATTGATATTCCCGAGAGCCTCAACAAGAATCGGACTCTTATGATCGATATAAAAGCCGAGAATGTGAGTTTCTGTTTCCGACTGTACCGAAAACTCGATTGCGGGAACTATTTCAACGTTATAGCGCTTCCCCGCTTCTATCGCTTCGTCGATTCCGCTGACTGTATCGTGATCGGACAATGCGATTGCTTTTAGTCCTTTTTCTGCAGCATGGCGAACAAGTTCGGTGGGTGTCATCGAGCCGTCGGAGCAATTTGAATGAGTGTGCAGATCGATATAATCCATAATTATTCCTCGTCTTTTCTGACGTGTATACCCTTCAAGCGCATAAAGTGATTGGAAAGTCTGATTTCCTTTTCCGAGGGCGGAATTGTATCGAAGAAATGGTTATAGCCGTAGGTATCCTTATATACTGCTTTTGTTTCGGTGCCGTCTGTCCAGCGGATTATAACCTTATCACCCGAATCGAGCACACATTCGTCTACCAAATAGCTCATATCTTATAAACCTCGGTGAATTTCTTTTCGAGATAGTCAACGTAGACGTCGGGTTCAAATTCGCCGCAAACCATATTGAAGAGATCTGTCGGATCGTAGAGACAACCGAATTTCCAGATCTTTTCACGCAACCAATCGTTGATTGCGGTAAGCTTTCCGCTTCTGATAACGGCATCGACGTCAATATCCTTTTTCATTTCATTAAGCATTTGCGCGCCGTAAGCTGAGCCGAGTGCATAGGACGGGAAATAGCCGATATTCGCATTGGACCAGTGACTGTCCTGAAGCACACCGTGCTTATCGTCGGGCACATCTACACCGAGATATTCTTTATAGAGACGGCGCCATTCGGACGGAAGATCCTTTGCACAGATCTCGCCGGAGATCATTCTCTTTTCAAGCTCGTAGCGCACCATTACGTGAAGTGCATAGGTGAGTTCATCAGCCTCGGTACGAATGAGCGAAGGCTCAGAACGGTTTATCATACGGTAAAAAGAATCGCCGTCAATATCACCGAGTTGCTCGGGAAATTCATTTTTCAGGAACGGAAGTATAAGCTCGCAGAAGGGTCTGCTTCTGCCGATAATATTTTCATAGAAACGCGACTGACTCTCATGTATCGCCATCGAAACGCCGCCTTCGAGAGTTGTGCGGAAAAGCTCGGGCATCGAATTGAGCTCATAAAGTGCGTGGCCGCATTCGTGTACAACGCTGTAAAGCGAGCTTGCAAGGTTATCCTCGTAATAATGCGTAGTGATACGAACGTCCTTTGAGGTAAAGTTGATAGTAAAGGGGTGCTCAGTTTCGCCGACGGTAAAATGTTTTCTGTCGATATCCATAACGTCGACAAGATAATCTGTGAATTTTTCCTGCTGTGACTTCGGGTAATTCAAATGAAGCACGGAATCATCTATCTGATTTGTATTCTTGATGCGTTCGATAAGCGGAACGAGCTTTTCGCGGAGTGCGTTGAAGAATTTATCGCACTTTTCCTTTGTGAGACCGCGTTCATATTTATCAAGGCAAACATCATAAGGATCTTTTTCGGGATCGGTATACGTCGCGAATTTTTTTAAGGTATCAAAAGTTTTTTGCAAATACGGCTCAAACGAAGCAAAATCATTATTTTCCTTCGCCTTATGCCATACCGCAGACGATTCGGTAAGATGGATCTGGAAATCGATCATTTCCTGCATCGGAATCTTGCGGGTATTGTCGTATTCGCGGTAAAGCTCTTTCACCTTGCGTTTATCGATTTCGCTCAGTTCGTCGATATTTTCATTCAAGGTTTCCAACGCATCGATGAATTTTTCGGAGGTTATCAATTCATAGCTCATTCTCGAGAGCTCGCCGAGAGTGAGTGCGCGTATTTCAACACTTCCCTCGGGCGCGACGGTGTCGCCATCGTAATATAAAATGCCCGAAGCGTGATTTAGTGCAGAATAAGTGTTTTCAAAAGCGGATATTTGTTCAAGTGCCTCTTTTACTGTCATAATAATTCACCTATACTTTGATTTTTTGCCATGCGCCGCTTAAGAAACGGTGCATCGAGAATGCCAAACGCATATATTGGTCAAGCAACAAGCTTACCCACGCACCAAACAATCCCCATCCGACAGGATAGCAGAAGATATATGCCGAAAGCGGTCTGACAATACCGATACATATTGCAGATGTGAATGCCACGTATTTTGTATCGCCGGCACCTCGAAGTGCACCGTTATAGATTACTTGAGATATCTGCCCCGGTGCGCATGCAGCGATGAAATATGTTAGTATTTTGCCGTTTTCCATAACGTAGGAATAGTATTGATCGGTCGGGTCGGCAAACAGCTTTACCATCCAGCCGCCTGCAAACACCATAAGCAAAACGAGAACGGCGGAAATAAGATAGCCGATGCGTTGACCTGATTTTGCATAAAGTGTTGCAAGGTCGGGGCGTCCTTTGCCGAGATTCTGTCCGATCAGTGCACTCGTTGCGACGCTTAACCCGTCGCCGCAGGCGAACGAAACCGTGATAATATTCATAGCGATAATATGCGTGCCGTATTCTGCAGTGCCGAGATCGGCAACCAGCTTAGCGTAAATGAAAAAGCCGATACGCATAAAGAGCTGTTCTGTTCCCGCGCCCATTGATACACGGCCGAGCGTTTTTAAAATATCGCTGTTCCAGCGTATCATTCCTCGGAAATCAAACTTAAGATATCTTCCCTTGCGAAGAATTGAATAAAAGCTCATCGAAAACGACGCAATGTTGCCTATAAGAGTTGCGATCGCCGCGCCGGTTACACCAAGCCTCGGGAAAAAGAACAAGCCGTTTATCAGCAACGCATTGAACATGATATTCGTTACGTTAGCAACGATATTTGTTGTCATCGAAATTTTGGTATTTCCGCTTGCACGCTGTGCGGCATTTATTATCATACCAAACGAGGTGAACATCAAGCCGATCATTGTTATGCGAAAATATACAAGCGCATAATCGATCGTTTCTTCGTTTGCACCCGCAAACTTTAACAACGGCTCGGCAACTATTACAGCAGCACCGCAAAGAACGACGGCAAGCAGTGCAACAAGTCCCAAAGCTTGTGCAAGAGATTTATTTGCACCCTCTTGATCGCCCTGGCCTTTACGGCGTGAAACTACTGTTGTGACAGCTATACTGAGCGCAAAAAAGACGGCATAGAAAATCATTCTCGGCTGGGTTGTAAGACCAACTCCCGCAACCGCATCGATACCTTCTCCCGATACCATAATGGTATCAAAGATATTGACAAGGCTCATTAACGCCGACTCGATCATCGCGGGCCAAGCAACCTTGAAAAAGCTTTTATAAAGTGACGAGGTATTGGGAAGATCGCCCAAAATATTCAGTTTTTTTGACATACCTGAGGTGGTATAAATATTCGATAGTTTCATTATGAGTGGAACAGCTTCTTTGTTTGATATACGGGTTCACAGGTAAGATTGATACCGAGCTTCTTTAAAAGCTTTTCGTCAACCTGCGAAAGCAGAACAGACGAGTGCATTTCACAGCCCTCTAAGTTTTTAAGCTGGTCGAGTGCCGCCTTTGCGTTTTTATCGTTCACGGCACAAACAGACAGCGCGATAAGTATTTCGTCGGTATGTAAACGGGGGTTGTTATTACCCATATGTCGAATTTTCAATTCCTGAATCGGCTCGATAACCGCGGGAGACATAAGGTAAACCTCTTTTTCGATACCTGCCAATGCCTTGAGAGCATTCAGAAGCAAGGCACTCGAAGCACCGAGCAACGAGCTTGTTTTTCCGGTAATGATTCTGCCGTCATTAAGCTCGATCGCTGCTGCAGGTCCGTTTGTTTCTTCTGCGCGTGAGTTTGCCGCGTGAACAACAGCACGGTCGTCCTGCGAGATACCGCATTGATTCATAAGTATTTCGATCTTATGAACGGTAGCACCCTCACCCATTCCCTTTCTTTGCTGGCAAAGAGCTTCGTAATAACGGCGAATGATTTCCTGCTTAGCGGCATCGCGGCATACTTCATCATCGCAAATCGCGTTACCCGCCATATTTACGCCCATATCGGTAGGAGATTTATAGGGTGATTCGCCGTAGATTCTTTGGAACATAGCGTTGAGAACCGGGAAAATTTCAACGTCACGGTTATAGTTTACGGTACGAACGCCATACGCTTCGAGATGGAAGGGGTCTATACAGTTCAGGTCGTCAAGATCGGCAGTTGCCGCCTCGTAAGCAATATTAACGGGGTGGTTAAGCGGGAGATTCCATATCGGGAAGGTTTCAAATTTTGCATAGCCGGATTTAATACCTTGCTTATGCTCATGGTAAAGCTGTGAAAGACAAGTCGCCATTTTGCCGCTTCCGGGACCGGGGGCGGTCATAACGACAAGTCGTCTTGAAGTCTTTATAAATTCGTTACGGCCGTATCCTTCATCGCTGACGATGTGCTTTACATTGGAGGGATATCCTTCGATCGGATAATGCTTATAGGTTATCACGCCAAGCTGCTCCAAGCGCTTTTGAAAAGCGACAACGGCAGGCTGTGAATTGTACTGTGTCAAAACAACACTGCCGACATAAAGACCGCAAGCACGGAATGCGTCGATAAGTCTCAATACGTCCTGATCGTAAGTGATACCCAAATCGCCGCGAACCTTATTCTTTTCGATATCGTTACTGTTTATAACGATAATGATTTCCGCTTCGTCCTTAAGTGCAGAGAGCATATCGATCTTTATTCCCGGCTTGAAGCCCGGAAGCACGCGGGACGCGTGATAATCATCGAAAAGCTTTCCGCCGAATTCGAGATACAGCTTTCCGCCGAATTTATCAATTCTTTCACGAATATGACGTGTCTGAAGTTCGACATATTTTTCGCAATCAAAACCAAGTTTTTTCATTTTTCGCACATTACAGCTCAGATTCGAGCATCATTTGAAGCTCTTTTAACGAAGCCATAACCCTCCTACCTGTTTTTCTTAACTTTTTAGTGCTTTGGTGTCCATACGATACGAGCACGCAATCCGCACCGACAAGCGAAGCAACTTCGCTGTCGTGGTCCATATCGCCGACGAATAATATCTCATTTGGTGAAAAACCGTTTGAATCGATAAAATCACGGGTGCGCTCAGCCTTACTACCAACGTAGCAATCGTTTGCCCCTAAAACCGCACTGAAATACCGAGTGATATCAAGGGCATCCAAATGAGGCAATATCATTTTATTCTGACTTGAAGAGTATATATAATTCTTAATCCCGTTGTCTTTTAAAAAAACGAGCAATTCACACGCTCCGTCAGACAACGGCTCACCGCAGAGATATGAAAGCCACAGCGAGTTGAACTCAACAGAAAGATCATCGAGCGTTTCCCTTGACATATCCATAACGGTTTCATAAAACTTTACTATCGGAACCTCAACTGTTTCGCGGTATTGATCGAGCGTAATTTTCGGCAGATTTCTGTTTTCGAGCATTGTATTGACAGCCTGCCACGCGGCGCTCGCATCATCGAAAAGCGTTCCGTTCCAATCCCAAAAAATATACTTGTATTTCATAACATTACCTCAAGTATTTATCTTAACATAACGGCTTATTTTTTTCAACCGTTTTTTCACAAAATATTATATATATGTAAATAAAAAATCCACCCGAGCGGGTGGATTCTTTAACTTATTTTTGTTTGAGCGCTCTTTCAAGCCAGATAGTACCGATTTCGAAAGCATCGTAAAAGTTTTTCTTTTCGCATTGCTTGACAACCTTTTCGTTGAAGGAAATATCGTCATCGGTGTTTTGAATTTGAACAAGCACCTTTGTGGCGATTTCGATGTCGCCAACCTTCTTTGCATCAAGAATATTCATAAAGAGAATAAACTTATCATCGGGATTGCCGTAAAACACGAACCTGCCCTGGCGCACAAGAGGCTTGCCTTTATACATAAGAGTCTTCATTCGGGAAATCAACCTTTCTTCTTACCGTCCGTATTAATGAAATCTTCGATAAGAGTACGAAGTAATTCATCACGGTCGATCTTGGAGATGATCGCACGGGAGTTATTGTAGTTGGTGATATAAGTGGGATCCTCGGAAATTATATAACCTACGATCTGATTGATGGGGTTATATCCCTTTTCTACAAGCGAATCATAAACGCTTTGCAGCTTCTCGCGCAAGGCTTCCTTGTGCTGCTCCTTGATAGGAAACATCAAAGTCTTTTGTTTGTTATCGACCGCTTTTTGATTCTTTTCCTGCATTTTCAACCCTCCTTGATCGAGATAAAAACATTGTTATAAGTTATTATACAACAAACTTGTGTTCTTTGCAAGTCTTTTTTGAAATTAAGTACGAAGAACTATTCCCTGTTCTTTATCGAGCTTCTTGAGAATCTTCTTTACACCTGCATCGGCTTCTTCGTCGGTCATAGTCTTATCGGCAAGGCGGAATACCAAGCGCACTGCAACGCTCTTCTTGCCGTCCTCGACACCCTTGCCGCGATAAACGTCGAAGACAAATGCATCCTCGAGCGATTTTCCGGCATAGGACTTGATATCAGAAATAAGCTTACCGACCTCGTGATCCTTATCGCAAATGAGTGCAAGATCTCTTTCCATAGCAGGATATACGGGCAACGGAATGTAGCCGCGTTCATTCTTGACGGAATCGAGAAGAAGCTCTGTTGAAATGATCGCAGCGCAAACTCCTCTGGGAAGATCGTAGTTTTCGCAAACGACGGGATGAACCTCGCCTATCTTACCGATAACGTTTCCACCGACTCTGATTTCCGCACATCTTCCGGGGTGGAAGGAGGGATCGTCGGATATAGCAACGTATTCTCTCGCATTGATATTCAAGCGAACGAAAAGTGCTTCGGCGTCAGCCTTGAGCTCATAGAAGCCGCCGCAATCGGGAGTGAATGCGAAGCAAAGCGATTTTGTTTCGTCGGATAGATCGCCGTCGCGGAAGTAAAGCGTCATAATTTCAAACATACGGCACTTTTCAACCTTGCGGTTAACGTTTCTTTCGAGAACCTCGAGCATCGAAGGAAGCGGGTGGGTACGCATTACCGACGTATCCTCGCCAAGCGGATTGATAAGACGGATAAAGTCGCGCAATTCGCTATCCGCAGGAATATTGATCCTATCGAGTGATTTGGGAGAAACAAAGGAATAAGTGCAGGTTTCGCAATAACCCAAGCCTGCCATAACGTCATCGATACGGTATCTGAAAGCTTCGTGCTCGGTTCTGCCGCCAAGATCTGCCGCACCCTTGAACATGGTGGGCTCGATATTATCAAAGCCGTAAAGTCTGACTACTTCCTCGGCGATATCCGCGGTATTGATGATATCGTTTCTGTAAGGAGGAACGATAAGTCCGCCCTTGCCATCGGAAACAAGCTCGACGGAAGCAAGTATCTTATCCATTTCGTCATCCGAAATATTCGTACCGAGAAGTGCATTGATCCTTGCGCGGTCATACGAAACGACACGCTCGGAAATATCGGCGTTGTTGATATCAATAATTCCTTCAACAACATCGCCGCAATCAAGTATATTTACAAGCTCGCAAGCGCGGTCAACTGCGGGCAAGGTATTAACAGCGGGCAAGCCCTTTTCAAACTTTGCCGAGCTTTCGGTACGCAAGCCGACTGCTTTAGATGTCTTACGAATGCTTTCGCGCGCAAAGTTCGCACTTTCGAATACAACGGTAGTCGTGTTATCAGTAATTTCGCTGTTTTCACCGCCCATTACACCGGCAAGCGCAACAGCGCGGGAGCCGTCGGCGATAACGAGCATTTCGGGAGTGAGCTTTCTTGTTACACCGTCGAGAGTAACGATTTCCTCGCCCTCGTTTGCATTACGAACATTGATTTCGCGGCTCTTGATATATTCATAGTCGAATGCGTGCATCGGCTGACCGTATTCAAGCATAACGTAGTTTGTAATATCAACGATGTTATTGATAGGTCTTACACCTGCAGCGCGAAGCTTCGCACGGAGCCAGAGAGGAGAAGGTCCGATTTTTACGTTCTTGACAACTCTTGCTGTATAGCGGGGGCAAAGTTCGGTATTGTGAACGTTCACATTAATATAGTCGGTTGCCATTTCACCGTCAACCTCTGCAACAACCGGAGTGGGAATATTTGCTTTTTCCCCGAACGTAGCGGCAGCCTCTCGTGCGATGCCTATATAAGATAGGCAGTCGGGGCGATTGAAGGTAAGCTCGAATTCAACAACGGTATCGTTAATTTTACAAACGTCACGGATATCATCGCCAAGCTCACATTCTTCTTCGAGAACGAAAATGCCGTCCTCGATAGCATAGGGAAAATCGTTTACAGAGAGACCAAGCTCGGAAAGCGAGCAAAGCATACCCTGTGAAACTACTCCGCGGAGCTTACCGTTTTTAATAGTTTTGCCGCCGGGAAGCTTTGCTCCGTCGAGACAAACGGGAACCACGTCACCCGCCTTGATGTTCTGAGCGCCGGTTACGATCTGAAGATTTTCTTCTCTGCCGACGTTTACTTGACAGATGATCAAGTGATCGGAATCGGGGTGAGGTTCGGTTGACATAATTTTACCAACCACAACATTCGAGATATCGTCACCGAGAACCTTATAACCCTCAACCTTTGTACCGGTCATGGTCATAGCGTCGCAGAAGGTTTTGATATCTTCAGGTATGTTTACATAATCTTTAAGCCAATTAAGTGATACTTCCATTTTAATTTACCTCCCGTAGATCAGAACTGTTTAAGGAAGCGCGCATCGTTTTCGTAAAGCAAACGAAGGTCGTCGATGCCGGACATAACCATTGCAACACGTTCAACACCCATACCGAACGCAAAGCCTGTATAAACCTCGGGGTCTATACCGCCGGCTTTGAGAACCTCGGGATGAACCATACCAGAGCCGAGAATTTCCATCCAGCCCTCGCCCTTGCAAAGACGGCATCCCTTGCCGCCGCAAACGAAGCAGGATACGTCAACCTCGGCAGAGGGTTCGGTAAACGGGAAATTGTGGGGACGGAAGCGGGTTTTTGTTTCGGGTCCGAACATTGTTTTTGCGAACTGCGAAAGTATACCCTTGAGGTCGCCCATAGTGATACCCTTATCGACAACAAGACCCTCGAGCTGATGGAACATAGGCGAATGCGAAGCATCTGCTACGTCGCTTCTGTAAACTCTGCCCGGAGAAATAATTCTGATAGGAGGAGTCATGCCGCGCATCGCACGGATCTGAACAGGTGAGGTCTGGGTACGGAGAAGAGTATTTTCGGTGATATAAAAGGTATCCTGAAAATCACGCGAGGGGTGATCGGCAGGCGCATTGAGAGCATCGAAATTGTTACCGACGGTTTCAACCTCGGGCCCTTCGGCAACCGAAAATCCCATATCTATAAAAATTTCGGTCATACGCTCGAGTGCGCGTGTGATCGGATGAATATGGCCCGCGGTAGAGGGGACCGCGTTATATGTAACGTCGAGCTTTTCCTCTGCAAGACTGCGAGCCAAAGCCTGTTTTTTGAGCTCGGCACCGCGAATCTCGAGTGCTTCCTCGATACAATTTCTGACTTCGTTGGCAACCGCACCGATTACAGGTCTTTCTTCGGGAGTGAGCGAGCCCATACCTCTTAAAATTGCGGTAAGAGCGCCTTTTTTGCCAAGATATTTAATTCTGATTTCCTCAAGCGAGGTTTCCGCCGCGGCAATTTCCGCCACAGCGGTGGTTCTTATTGATTCAAGCTGTGCTTTCATTGTATATGCCTTTCTGATATTTCCTATTCAAGATAGTCCTTGAGCTTTTTGGATCTGCTCGGATGACGAAGCTTGCGAAGCGCTTTTGCTTCTATCTGACGGATACGCTCACGCGTGATGTCAAATACCTTTCCCACCTCCTCGAGTGTGCGGGGACGTCCGTCCTCGAGACCGAAACGGAGCTTGAGAACAGCTTCTTCGCGCGGGGTGAGGGTGTGAAGAACTTCTAAAAGATGCTCGCGGAGCATTTGATACGATGCCGCATCCGCAGGTGCGGGAGTATTATCATCTGCGATAAAGTCGCCGAGATGCGAATCCTCTTCTTCACCGATAGGCATTTCAAGAGAAACGGGTTCTTGTGCGATTTTCAGAATATCGCGCACCTTATCGACGGGCATATCCATTTCCTTTGCTATCTCCTCGTCAAGCGGATCTCTTCCCTTTTCCTGAAGAAGCTGACGCGAAACACGCAAAACTTTATTGATCGTTTCAACCATATGCACGGGAATTCTGATAGTTCTTGCCTGATCTGCGATAGCGCGGGTTATAGCCTGTCTTATCCACCATGTCGCATAGGTCGAGAACTTAAAGCCCTTGCCGTAGTCGAACTTTTCTGCAGCCTTCATTAGACCGAGGTTACCCTCCTGAATAAGATCAAGGAAAAACATACCGCGGTTAACATAGCGTTTTGCAATACTTACAACAAGACGAAGGTTTGCTTCGACAAGCTGCTGTTTTGCGGCAAGATCGCCATGTGACATACGGTTTGCGAGCTCGAGCTCCTTTTCCGCGGAAAGAAGAGGCACTTTGCCGATTTCTTTAAGATACATTCTGACGGGGTCGTCGGTAGAAACACCCTCTTGTGTGAGAAGATTGTCGACGTCCTCGGGGGTTTCCTCGAAATCCTCGTTATCGATATCCTCTTCTGAAATATCGAAAACAGCCTCGATCTGCGCGCCCGAAATCTCGATTCCGTTGCGTTCGAGAGCTTCGATTGCTTTTTCAAACTTTTCAAGGCTTACGTCGGTATCCGAAAGAGCATCAAGTACCTCTGTTACCTTGATAGAGCCTTTAGCCTTTGCAGCTTCGATCTGCTCGGGGGTAAAGGCAGACAAATCTTTATCCATTATTATCGTCCTCCTGTATGTTAGACTTTTTCTTTTTCAACTTATTAAGGTATTCATTCAATGCGTTTGCGGGATCCGCTTCGATTTTTTTATCATATTCGTTTCGTTCTCTGAGCGATTTAAGTGCCGAAATATGTGATTTTAAGGCAGAAACGGTTATATCACCCAACGCAAGACGTGATGCACGGCAATTTTCAAAAGCGCCGATCTCCTTTGCCGAAAGCACGCCGTCCTTCGAAAGAACGATTTCGCGTCCTTCGGAAAAATCATCCTTGAACAGATTAAATATTTTTTTATTCAAGGCGGTAGCAAAATCATCCTCGGTAAGCTCTTTGACAGCGATCGGACCGAAATCCGAGCGTATCAGTATCAAGCCGAGTATCGCTTCCTCGTGCGAGGCCTCGGATGAAAATCTGAGCTTATCGGCATTTGCCCCTCCACCAAAACCGCTTTGTTCACGCAGAGCATTATTAACGACAGCCTTTTTCGCCTTGCTCTCCTGCCGTTTTGCCTTACGCTCGACCTCGGTGCGAATAGATTCAAATGTCAAGCCGAGCTTTTCTGCGGCTCTCGATGCGTAAACCTCACGCTCGGGTCTTGAAGAAAACTCGGATATAAAGTCGGTGATCTCCGAAACGGCGCGAAGCTTTTCCTCGGCGACCGTGATATCGTGGCGTGAAATTATTTCATCGATTCTGTAATCGATTTGACCGGAAGAACCGGTAAGCTTTGCTTTGAACGACTCAGCACCGAATTTTTTAATATATTCGTCGGGGTCCTTTGCTTCGCTGCCAAGGTTCAATATTTTGGTGTCTACACCGACCTGATTCAAAAGCTCAATACCCTTTAACGTTGCCTTACGACCCGCTTTATCGATATCGTATGCGAGATATACCGTTCTGCAATAACGCGCGATTATGCGGGCGTGCTCGGAGGTTATCGCCGTTCCGAGTGTTGCGATAGCGTTATCAAAGCCCGCTTGGTGCATCGCGATCGCATCGGGAGCACCTTCACACAAAATAAGCTTTCCCGATTCGCTGTTTTTTGCAAAGTTCAATCCAAACAGTATTCTCGACTTTTTGAACACTGGGGTATCCGAGGTATTAACATACTTTCGTTCATCATTTTCATTCAGACGTCTGCCGCTGAACGCAACGACCTCGCCGTTTACGTCAAACACAGGAAACATTATTCTGTTTCGGAACATATCGTAAAGTCTGCCGCTCTTTTTGCTCTCCCCGCCGAGAAATGCGGTTTTGATTTCCAAGGCATTGAATCCTTTGGAAATGAGATGATCGCAAAGCGGAGCTTGTCCGAACAGTGAATCGGGAGCGTAACCTATCCCGAATCTCTTAACTGTAGTCGAACTGAATTGACGCTTTTCGAGATATGCTCTTGCATTGGCGCCGATCGGATCTAAAAGTGATTTATAAAAGAATCTTGCAGCTTCGCGGTTCAGTTCAAGAAGTCTGTCACGCTTAACTGCAGGCTCTTGCGATCTGTGGTTTACATAATCATCCTCAACCTTGATTCCCGCACGCTTTGCAAGAAATTCGATCGCTTCTCTGTACTCGATGTTTTCGGTCTGCATAACGAAGGTGACAACGTCTCCCCCTGCGCCGCATCCGAAGCAATAATAACTCGATGTCGAAGGGAAAACCGTGAAAGACGGTGTTCTTTCGCTATGGAATGGGCAATTTCCGACAAGGTTACTTCCCGCTCTTTTCAAATGCACTACACGTCCGATAACTTCTTCTATGTTGTTTCTCATTTTCAATTCTTCGAGAAATTCACGTGTGAAAGCCATACCGTCCTCCTTTCGCAGTTTACATAATATACTATAAATCAGTCTATTTATATTGCCAAACCTTTGGCACAAAAAGCTCGTTAAAGCAGCCGAGAGCGTATCTGTCAGTCATACCCGCAATAAAATCGGCAGTTATGACAGAAATGCCGTCGCGTTCCGCGTATTTCATATATTCTTTCGGAATAGAATCGGGGTGAGCAGAAAAGTGCTCATAGAGGAAGGTTATCATATTTACAACCTTGCCGTCCTCGCTTTTGGCGGTTTGATTTCTGTATACACGCTCAAACATAAAATCGCGCAGCTTATTCATAGCGTCGCCGTACGGCTCGAGCAGTCCGATATCATTATCAATGCCGTTTTGAATCGTCGCACTGACAAGCGATGTGATTCTTTGACCGTGAGTGTTTCCGAGAAGCTCGCTTATTTCCTTTGGGATGTCCGAAATATTCAGTATACCCGCACGTGCCGCGTCGTCAATATCGTGATTTATATAAGCGATGCGGTCTGCCACCTTGATTATTCTTCCCTCAAGTGTTGAGGCGGGTTCATCGCCGGTGTGGCACAAAATCGCATCTCTGACCTCAAAGGTAAGATTCAGCCCCTCTCCCTCGTTTTCGAGATAATCGACAACGCGCAGGCTTTGCTCGTTGTGACGAAATCCCTCGGGAAGCAGATAATCGAGCGCGCGCTCGCCCGAATGGCCAAAGGGAGTATGTCCGAGATCGTGCCCAAGCGCCGCCGCCTCGGTGAGATCCTCGTTCAAATGGAGGGCGCGAGCTATCGTTCTTGCTATTTGCGCAACCTCAAGAGTATGGGTAAGACGGGTGCGGTAATGATCGCCCTCGGGTGCGAGAAACACCTGCATTTTATGCATTAATCTGCGAAAGCTTTTGCAGTGAATAATGCGGTCGCGGTCGCGCTGAAATTCGGTGCGCACGGGACATTCGGTAACCGGACGGAGTCTGCCTGCAGTATCCTTTACGTGAAATGCCCTTTCGCAAAGGAACTCATCCTCATAAGCAAGAGTGCTGTTTTTGATCATAAAACATATCTCCTCAAAGCGAAGCATTCTTTCGATACAAAAACATATACGCGCTGATTCCGTTTTTTACTTTTTTGTTTTTTCTTTTTTGTCAAAAAAAGATTTCGTAACCGAAAATTCACCGTTTCTTTTTATATTATCCACTTGTGTTTTTGCAAAGTAAATGATATAATGTATTTGTATTATTATGACTTGGAGAAGCTATGTTTGGATACATTCGTCCCGTGAAGAGCGAGCTTTACGTAAAGGATAGCGAGTTTTATTCATCGGTATATTGCGGACTTTGCAGATACGGCGGCAAAAACATCTCGCATTTGACAAGATGGCTTTTGAATTACGACTTTGTTTTGCTTGCATTATTGCGAATGTCACTTACCGACGAATCGGTCTGTGTTCAGAAAAAGCGCTGTCCTTACAGACTGAAAAAGAAGAATTGCGTTTGTGCCGACGGCAGTTTTGAGTTCGTGTGCTCCGCATTCGGATTGCTTACTTACGGCAAACTAATTGATGATATCAACGACCAAAAAGGTTTTAGACGTTTTATCAAAAAATTGATCAAACCGATATTTTCACACATCAGAAAGCGTTCTGACAGATTCGAGGGACTTTCGGATATTGTCGCAAGCGGATTGAATGCAACCGCACTGATAGAAAAAGAAAAAATCCAATCCATTGACAGAGCGGCTGACGGATTTGCCACAATGATGAAAGGCATTTCTTCTTTCGGACTCGAAGACGACAAAAAGCTAATAGCTGAAAATTGCGGTTATCATATCGGCAGATATATTTACATTATAGACGCGCTCGATGACCTCGAGCAAGATGAAGCAAGCGATAATTATAACCCGTTCCTTGCGCGCTATGGAACCGCAGAAGAAGCAATGCGTCACAAGGAAGAGATCGCGGAAACGCTATACGACAGTCTGAATGCATTTTCGAATTACTATGCGTTGGCTGTTCACGAGCCGTTAAACGGAATTGACAGAATAATCTTCAACATTACCGAGCTGGGCGGAAGAAACGCGGTAATGAAAATCGTTGAAAGGAAGTCCAAAAATGAAAAACCCATATGAAGTGCTTGGTGTTTCGGAAACTGCATCTGACGAAGAGATTAAAAAGGCTTACAGAAAGCTCGCCAAGCAGTATCATCCCGATAATTACACCGATAACCCTCTTAAAGATCTCGCATCAGAAAAGATGAAGGAGATCAACAATGCATACGACACGATACAAAGCCAACGAGCAAACGGCAGTGCCGGATACAATCAGAACGGTTATAACAACTCACAGCAAAACCGCTCAAACACAAACCAGAACGACACCGGATTCACAAGAATACGCAGACTTATCAGCTCGGGACGCATTGACGAAGCCGAGATATTGCTCAACGGCATGTCCGAGCGCAACGCCGAATGGCATTTTCTTATGAGTCTTGTATTTTACCGCAAGGGCTGGTTGCAGGACGCACGAAACGAAATAAACACAGCCTGCCAAATGGATCCCTATAACCGCGAATACCGCTCGTTCCAGCAAAGAATGGGCAGCGGTGCTTATTCAAGTCCATATGCGGGCAGAAACGTGAACACCGCCGGCGGTTGCTCGGGCTGTGACGTTTGCACCGGTCTTCTTTGCGCCGACTGCTGCTGCGAATGTATGGGCGGCGACTGCATTTCCTGCTGTTGATGAGCTATGAAGAATAACAGAAAAATTGCATTTGCAGGCATTTTTGCCTCGCTCTGTATCGTATTTTTGGCGATAGGCTCATTTTTCCAGACACTTGATTTAAGCGCAGCCGCACTCGGTAGTATTATCGTTATGATCGCATATATCGAGCTTGGGAAAGGTTGGGCTTTGGGTGTTTATGCTGTCGCCTCGATACTTTCGATACTTTTATTGCCCTATAAGACCGCCGCGGCGGTCTTTGCCTTGTTTGTGGGTTTTTACCCGATACTCAAGTTTTATCTGAACAGAATAAAGCCGTTGGCACTTTCTTACGCCGCACGAATTATTTGCTTCAATATTTTCCTCACTGCTTTGATTTACGTTGCCACGAATTTATTGGGAATCGAGGAGGAATTTTTGAATTTCGGATTAGCGATCTACGCATTGTCCAACGTGACCTTTGTTGTATTTGATTTCGCGCTCGAAAGGCTGGCGGATTTTTATGTTTTCAGGATAAAACCGAAGCTTTTCGGCAAGCGATAGTTGACAAAAAGTTATGCACGTGATATAATTATATGATATTTTTTTCGGAGGACTTATATGATAAAGAGCATGACCGGCTACGGACGTCACCGCGAGGTGATCGACGGCCGCGACATTCTTTGCGAGGTCAAATCGGTCAACAGCCGCTACCTCGACACCAACATAAAGCTCGGACGTTTATACAACGCACTCGAGGACAAGGTAAAGCAATATGCATCCACTCGCGTTTCGCGCGGTAAGATGGATATTTATATCAGTATCGACAACATCGCAGGCGATGACAACGGAATCGCTGTCAATGAAAAATTTCTCGAAAGCTACGTTTCCCTTTTACGCGATATCAAGGAACGTTATTCGCTCGGCGGCGATGTTACCATTCAGACGGTCGCAGGCAGGAACGAGGTATTCGTAACGACCCGTCCCGAAGAGGACACCGATGCTGCCGGAAAAGCGCTTTTAGTTGTTATGGAAAAAGCGTTTGACGGATTTACCGCCATGCGTGAAGCAGAGGGCGAAAAGCTCGAAGCAGATCTTTTATCCTATTTGGTCGTGCTCGAAGGAATCCGTGAAAAGATTTCAGCTCGTGCTCCCGAATCGGTAAAGGAAAGCAACGAAAAAATGAAAGCACGCATTAAGGAGCTGCTCGAGGGCGCAAGCTATGACGAATCGAGACTTCTCACCGAATGTGCGGTATTCGCTGACAAGGCAGATATAAGCGAGGAATTAGCCAGACTCGATTCGCATTTCGTTCAATTCAGAACGATTCTGAAAGAAACCGTGCCCGTCGGACGCAAGCTTGATTTTCTTGTTCAGGAAATGAACCGTGAGGTCAACACCATCGGTTCCAAATGCAACGACGGCGAGATCGCACGCCTTGTTATCGAAGCCAAGAGCTACGTTGAAAAGATACGCGAACAGATACAGAACGTCGAATAGGAGTTTTTGAAATGAAGCTGTTTGATGCGGGTTTTGGCAATTTTGTTAACGCAGAGCGCGTTATCTCGGTCGTTTCGCCCGATTCTCTCCCTGTGCGCCGACTTGTTCAGGACGCAAAAAATGCAGGCAGACTTATTGACGTAAGCTGCGGCAAAAAAACAAAATCGGTTTTAATAACCGACAGCGACCATATTATTTGCTCGGCAATCGAGCCCGATGAAATCATCGGATCTATCGAAAAATAATTTACTAACTATAAAGAGGTATTTCTATTATGATGCTCTATCCCACAGTTCAGGACCTTACAAACGACAAGGTAAACCGTTACAAGCTCGTTATCGCTACTGCTAAGTGTGCCCGCCACCTTATCGACAAGGCAAACGACGTTCACGAGCACGAAGAAATGAACAAGACGGAGAACGACCGTTATATCACCTCCAAGGAGCCCAAAAACGAATACGAGCTTCTCCTTACCGAAAAACCCGTTTCGGTTGCTGTTATGAAGCTTTACGACGGCGAATATTCGATTGTTGACAATAAATAAGCATGGATAAAGCGTATGCCTTCGTTCACCTGACAGACATTGCATACAGCATAGACAAAGCATACAGCTATTCAGTCCCGCACGAATACCGCAAGGATATCCGTATCGGATCGGTGGTTGTCGTCCCTTTCGGAAATGCAAACAAGCGAGTAAGCGCGGTGGTTGTCGGTTTTTCCGATGAATGCGATTACAAGCGTATCAAGTCTATCGACAGCATTATGCAATATCCCTTTGAGGTCCCCGACGATCTTATAAGCACCTGTTCTTTTATGAAGGAACGCTTTTTCTGTACGTTCGGAAGTGCATTCAGAGCAGTTATTCCGCCCGGTGTCAACCTCGACAGCGAAACTGTTTATTCCTTGGTAGAGGAATGCGACACCTCGAAGCTCAACACTCCCGCAGAGGTCGTTGTCAGAGAGATCAATCTGAAAAAGCAGATGACCGAGCGCGAGTTAATTAACGAATACGGTGAGGAATGCAAGATATTGCTCAATTCGCTCTGTCGAATCGGAGTTTTGAAGCGAGAGAGCAGAGTTGTCGAAAAGTTCAACGAAAAGAATCTTTTCACATACAGTCTGACTGTAAGCAACGAGGAAGCCGAATCGCTTATTGATTCGGGCGAGGGACTAACCGAAAAGCAACGCGGGCTTATCGGGCTTTTGATGCATTATCCGCTTGCAACAATGCGCGAGATTGAGGAGATCGGCGGATATTCTGCCGCTATCGCCAACGTGCTTATTAAAAAAGGCTTTGTTGAAAAACGCGAAACAGCTTTTTTCAGAGAAGCGTATTCTCTTGACGGAATTGAGCCGGAAGGAGAATATACCCTTTCGGTCGAGCAAAAAGAGGCTTGCGAAGGAATCAAGGCTCTTATTGAATCGGATTCTGCAAAGGCGGCATTGTTATTCGGGGTAACGGGTAGCGGAAAAACGCGTGTTATCATCGAATCCGCCAAGGAAGTCATCAAGCGAAACAAGCAAGTCATTATACTGATTCCGGAAATCGGCTTGGCTTCGCAGGCTGTAAAGGCTTATGCCGCCGCATTTGGAAGCAGACTTGCTGTAATTCATTCGATGCTGTCTGTCGGCGAAAGAACGGACACCTACCGAAGAATACAAGCGGGCGAGATCGACGTTGTAATCGGAACGAGAAGCGCTGTTTTTGCACCGTTTGCTTCGCTTGGCATGATCGCGATCGACGAAGAGCAGGCACACACCTATAAAAGTGAAATGCAGCCGAAATACAACGCAATCGATATTGCGAGATTTCGTTGCACCAAGTCAAACGCATTGATGCTTCTTGCATCTGCAACCCCCTCGATAGAAAGCTTTTACAAAGCGAAAAAGGGTATCTATTCCCTATTTACGCTTAACAAGCGATACAGCGGAAGCGAGCTTCCGGAGGTTATTATCGAGGATATGAGAGATGAAGTATGGCTCAATCCCGACAAGCTTATCGGCAAAAGGCTTGCATTGGAGCTTAATGAAACGAAGCGTGAAAACAAGCAGGGACTGCTGTTTGTAAACAGAAGAGGATTCAACTCACACGTCTCATGCAGATCCTGCGGCTTTGTCTTTACTTGTCCGAGCTGCTCGGTTTCTCTCACAAGGCACGAATACAACGGACTTTACAAGGGTGAAGCAAGACTTTCCTGCCATTACTGCGGCTACACCGCAAAATCGCCGAAGATATGCCCCGCCTGCGGAAGCACAAGTATCGGATTCTCGGGATTCGGCACACAAAAGCTTCAAGATGAACTCGAACGTGATTTTCCCGATTTAAAAATTACGCGAATGGATTCCGACACAACGAGCGGTAGGTTTTCGCACGATAAGCTTATCAACGAATTTGCAAGCAAGCAATCCGACGTGCTTATCGGAACTCAGATGATTTCAAAGGGTTTTGACTTCCCCGAAGTCAATCTGGCGGGTGCGGTAAATGTTGACAGCTCGCTTTACATGGACGATTTCCGTGCAAGCGAACGTACCTTTTCGCTTATAACACAGCTTGTCGGCAGAGCAGGCCGCTCGGGCAAGCGCGGAAAGGCGATCTTGCAGACCTACAACCCCGACAACGAGGTTTTGAACCTTGCGGCAAAGCAGGATTATGAAAGCTTTTACGAAAGCGAGATCGCTTTGAGAAAGGCAGTCAAATTCCCTCCGTTTTGCACGATGGCGGTTTTCGGATTCACGTCTGTCAGCGAAAGCGACTGTGAAAAATTCGCACAAATTTTTGATACCATGCTTTATTCGTTATACGAAAAAAGCTATAAGGATATAACACTTTATAAATTCGGTCCGTTCAAAAACGGAATATACAAGGTTATGGGAAAATACCGTATGCGCATTATCGTCAAATACAACGACAATGCACGCTCACGCGAATTTTTATCCAACTTGTTGATAGAGGGGCTTCAAGCCGCTCCCAAAAACGTCAAGCTTGATCTTGACGCAAATCCATCTATAATTTAGGAGCAAATTATGGCAATTCTTAACATACTCAAAGAGGGCGATGAAACACTTCGCAAAAAGTGCAGGCCCGTCGAAGAAATCACACCGAGAATTATTCAGCTGCTCGACGATATGCACGACACACTCGACAAGGCGCAGGGAGTCGGACTTGCCGCGCCGCAGGTTGGTGTTTTGAGAAGAATAGTTATCGTTGAAATTGACGGCATAAAATACGAAATGATCAACCCCGAGATAATTGCCACCAAGGGCAAGCAGGAGGAAATCGAGGCTTGTCTTTCCGTGCCCGAAAAGTACGGCCTTGTAAAGCGCCCCGCTTGGGTAAAGGTACGCGCGACCGACAGAAACGGCAACGTATATGAAGCCGAGGGCAACGGACTTATGGCAAGATGCTTCTGCCACGAGCTTGATCATTTGGACGGAACCTTGTACATCGACAAGGCTATCGAAATGTACGACCCCGACGATATTGAGGACGCATAATGAGAATTGTTTTTATGGGAACTCCCGATTTCGCAGTTGCTTCGCTCGAAGCGCTTTGCGAAGCGGGTCAGGATATTGCACTTGTAGTTACACAACCCGACAGACCCAAGGGCAGAGGCTATACTATGACCCCGTCGCCCGTAAAGAAATATGCACTTGAGCACGGGCTCGAGGTGATTTCGCCCGCAAGTCTGAAGGACGAAGAGGTTTTACAAAAGCTCGAAAGTGTCGAAGCGGATCTGTTTGTCGTTACCGCTTACGGCAGAATACTTTCAAAGCGCGTTCTTGATATGCCCAAGATCGCTTGTGTAAACGTGCACGCGTCGTTACTTCCCCATCTTAGAGGTGCGGCGCCGATAAACCGTGCGATTATGAACGGTGACAAGGTCGGCGGTGTAACGCTTCAGTTTATGGCAGAAGGCATCGACACCGGCGATATCATTTTAAAAAAAGAAATAGAAATAAAAGACGATTGGTGTGCAGGCGAGTTTCATGATGCGCTCGCAGAGCTCGGAAAATCGGCTTTGAAGGAATTTATCGCACTTGCGGAAAGCGGAAGTATTCCCAGATGCGAGCAGGATCACTCAAGCGCGACTTATGCCGCGAAAATCGGCAACGATGACGCTTATTTAACCTTTAACGAGCCTGCTGTTTGTGTGAGAAACCGTATCAGAGGACTTTCGCCGTTTCCGGGTTCATACTTCTTTATCGGCGGAAAGAGAATTAAAGTAAGAAACGCAATTCTCGGCAACGGAAGCGGAGAATACGGAACCGTGCTTTCGACCGACAAAGGCGGAATCGAGATCGCTTGTGCCGAGGGCAGTGTAATAATTATGGTTCTTTGTCCCGAGGGAAAAAGTGTTTGCAACGCCGAAAGCTACCTTCGCGGAAACAAAATAGAGATTGGAACAAAAGTTAATGAGTGATAAAGCAAGGCTCGCGGCATATAACGCTGTCAAGCGTATTAACGACGGTGCTTTTTCAAATCTAATATCATATCCCGATGATTTAATCGGGATCGACCGCGCTTTTGCGGAAAGCATCGCTGTCGGTACAGTCGAGCGCAAGCTGTCACTTGAATTTATTCTCGATGAGCTTATCAGAAGCTCCACGGATAAGCATTTAAAATGTCTGTTACTAACTGCGCTTTATCAGATTTTTTATATGGACAGAGTGCCCGATAGTGCAGTTTGTGACGAAACGGTCGAGATTTCAAAAGAGCTTTTCGGCAGCAAGCGCGCAGGTTTTACCAATGCGGTTTTAAGAAATGCTTGCCGAAGCAAAGAAAGCCTTTATAAAAAGCTCGAATCGGCTTCACCGAATATAAGGCTTTCGGTCAACAAAGAGCTTTATAATCTTATTAATGAGCAATATCCCGAGGAGTGCGACAGAATTTTCGAGGCATTTTTCGGTAAACAGCCTGTTTATTTAAGAGTTAATACGCTCAAGACCTACGCACAAAAGGTTGCTGACGCTACAAACGGAACTGTTTGTGATGATACCGCAGTACTTTGCGGTGACGTGCAGAAGGCGCTTTCAATAATCAACAACGGCGACTTTTATATTCAAGGCAAAGCCTCGCAAAAGGCTGTCAGACTGCTGGATGCACAAAGAGGTCACACGGTTATCGACGTTTGTGCCTGCCCCGGCGGAAAAAGCATCGGTGCGGCGATCAATATGTGCAACGAGGGCAGGATCTATTCCTTTGATATTCATAAAAACAAGCTGCCATTGATAGAAAAAAGCGCGCAAGCTTTGGGTATAACGATTATCGAAACCGATGTGTGTGACGGAAAGGCACCGAAGAAAGAGCTTTTCGGAGTTGCCGACAGAGTTATTTGCGATGTTCCCTGCTCCGGAACCGGAGTTATGGGCAGTAAGCCCGAAATAAAATACAAATCGCCGTCCGAATTCGATGGCATCTACCGCACGCAGAGAATTATTATCGAAAATGCCGCAAAATATCTCAAGATCGGCGGTATAATGGTCTATTCGACCTGCTCGATAAACAAAATAGAAAACGAAGACACTGTAAGAGCTTTTCTCACCGCAAATCCGTCGTTTGCACTTTTGCACGACGAGACCTGCTTGCCGTTTGGTGAAGAAAAGGAAGGCTTTTATATGGCAAAAATCATCAGGGAGTTTTGAAATGAAGGCTGATCTGCTTTCGATGTTTCCCGAGGAGCTCGAAGCTTTTTGTGTCGAGCTAGGACAACCGAAATACAGAGGAAAACAAATATTCGAGGGATTATATAAGGGGAAACGCGATTTTTCGGAGTTTTCCACACTGCCAAAGCAATTCCGCGAAATACTTGCGGAAAACGCATATATCCCTACCGCATCAATAAAGAGAAAGCTGGTATCCGCTATTGACGGAACGGTAAAGTATCTCTATTCGCTTCACGACGGCGAAACCGTCGAAAGTGTGTTTATGAGATATCACCACGGCAACACTATGTGTATTTCAACTCAAGTCGGCTGTCGTATGGGTTGCGCTTTCTGTGCAAGCACAAAAGCAGGACTTGTAAGGTCGTTAGCCCCCTCCGAAATGCTTTTGCAGATTCTCGAAGCAGAGCGTGATCTGGGCGAGCGTGTTTCAAATATCGTTCTTATGGGAATGGGCGAGCCGCTTGACAATTTCGATAACGTTATCAAATTTTTAAACCTTGTAAATCACAAGGACGGATTGAATATCGGTCTGAGGCATATTTCACTGTCGACCTGCGGTCTTGTAAATAAAATCGACGAACTCGCAGACCTTATGCTCCCGATCACTCTTTCGATATCTCTTCACGCGCCTAATGATGAAATACGCAGGCAAACGATGCCGATTGCAAACAAATGGAGCATCGACGAGCTTTTAAGATCCTGCAAGAGATATATCGATAAGACAGGAAGAAGAATCTCGTTTGAATATGCTTTGATTTCCGGTGTTAACGACAGCAAGGAGCACGCGATGGAATTGGGCAAACTGCTTTCGGGAATGCTTTGCCATCTTAATCTTATCCCGGTGAACCCTATCAAAGAAAAAAACTTTGTAAGAAGCGAAAAAAATGCAATAAAGCTCTTTACAGAAACAATAGAAACATATAAAATAAACGTAACGGTGAGAAGAAGGCTCGGTGCTGATATAAATGCGTCCTGCGGTCAGCTTCGCGCCGAAGATAACAAAAACTGATCAAAAGGAGGTACGGCAATGAAATACGGAGGAAAAACCGATGTTGGAATGAAGCGCAAATGCAATCAAGACAGCTTTGCCGTGTTCTCCAAAAGCGGATATTTCTGTGCGATAGTTTGTGACGGAATGGGCGGCGCGAAGGGCGGCAACGTTGCAAGCGGATTGGGTGTGAAGACATTCGCATCTGTAATCAAGCGAGCCTTTACCGAAAGAAGTGCCGACGATTACAGCGAATCCGAGATCAAAATGCTATTGAGAGATGCTCTCGATGAAGCAAACAGCGCTATATATCTTCGCTCGATGAACGATCCCGAACTCGAGGGAATGGGAACAACTTTGGTCGCCGCGCTGGTTTGCCTCAGCGGCACTTATGCCGTTAACGTCGGCGACAGCAGACTTTACAGACAAACAGAAAACGGTATCGAGCAGGTCACAAAGGACCATTCGTTCGTTCAATACCTTATCGACAAGGGTGAAATCACACTGCAAGAGGCGGTAAATCACCCGAACAAAAATATCATTTTGCGCGCACTCGGCGTTAACGAGCACGTTGACGGCGATTTTTACAGAATAGACAATTATCATCGTCTGCTTTTATGTACGGACGGATTGACAAATCACGTTTCGGATAATCGCATCGGCGAGATTATTTCGGGCTCGTACGCCAGCAAAAAGCCCTCTTATAAGGTCAGAACCGAAAGGCTGATCGAGGAGGCAAACGAAGGCGGCGGACTTGATAATATTACGGCAGTATTGTTCGGCGGAGAATAATACAAAAGCCGCAGCATCGAAAGGAAAACGACATGGATAAATACGAAGGCTTTGTTGGCAAGGTACTCGACGGCAGATATAAAATACTCGAGCTTGTCGGAATGGGCGGTATGGCATGCGTGCTGAAGGCTCAGGACCTTGTTATGAAACGAATCGTTGCTATCAAGATCCTTAATGACGAATACAACGGAAACGAGCAGGCGGAGGCACGTTTTATTGACGAATCCAAGGCTGTCGCTATGCTTTCCAACAAAAACATCGTAAGCGTATACGACGTAGCCATTTACCCCGATATCAAGTATATTGTTATGGAGTATCTCGACGGTATAACGCTGCGTGAATATCTTGACAACAAGGGTGCGATATCCTGGAAAGAGGCTTGCATTTACGTTTTGCAGATACTCCGTGCGCTTGAGCACGCTCACAGCAAGGGCATTATCCACCGTGATATCAAGCCGCAAAACGTTATTCTTATGAAGAACGGCGACATCAAGGTGACCGACTTCGGCATAGCAAAGCTTCCCAATTCTCTTTCCGAGCAGAAGGACGAAAAGGCAGTCGGAACAGTATATTATATCTCGCCCGAGCAGGCTTGCGGCAAGGAAACCGATTATTATTCCGATATATATTCTGTCGGCATAATGCTTTACGAGGCAGTTACCGGCACACTTCCCTTCACTGCCGAAACTCCGATGGAGGTTGCGATGATGCAGGTCAACGATGAGCCTGTGCATCCCCGCGACATCGTTCTGGATATACCCGTCGGTGTATCGCAGATTATCTTGAAGGCGATGGAAAAATCGCCGTCGGAGCGTTTTCAGTCGGCGCATACAATGGCAAAAGCGATCGAATGGGTGCTCCGCTATCCTGACGTAATCTTCGCAATGAGCCCCACTGCAGCGGACGAGAGTGTAGGAAAGAGCAGTGTCGTTTCGATAGATATGATCTCTACCGCAGAAATCGAGCCTTACGACGATCAGGAAATTGCAGATTCCATCGGTCAGAAAAAGGTTGTTACCGAGGACCCGCAGGAAACCGAAAAGAAGATCGAAAAACGCAAGAAAAAGAAGAAGAAAAAAGTCAACCGTACGATGTTCCCAATCATCGCAGCGGTCGCGTCGGCGTTTATCATCACACTGCTTGTTCTTCTGATTTCCTTGGCTCCCACGCTTTTGGCTATGCTTCCGTTTGAAATCCCGATACTTTCGGATATGTTCGGTGTTGAGCCGAGCGGTAGTGCCGAAATAACGGTAAAGTATCCCGATATTGTCGGTAAGATTTACGACAACGATCTTATCAACACGTTGCAAAACGGAACTTACAAATTCGATATTTCGAGCAAAAACGTCGAAATTATTTATGAATACAGACCCGAGCTTCAAAATAACGAGATCATTTCAACCGAGCCCGAAGGCAATCACGACAAAAAGCTCCCGAATGATTTCAACAAAAACAAGGACAAGATAGCATTCACACAGATAATTATAAACCGTTCCGAAAAATGTGTTATTCCCGACGTTTCCTGCTATCCGAGAACCACTGTCCAAACGAAGCTTTCCAATCTCGGATTAAAGGTCGAGTTTGTCGAGGTAACCGAATCCGAAAACGGTTTCTTCCACGAAAATCAGGTTATTAAGACCGAGCCCGTCGCAGGGACCGAGGTAAAGGTCGGCGACAGTGTTATCGTTTACATCTATAACAAGCCCGAGGCTATAAATACCGCCAAGCTCCCCGATCTTTCGGGTATGACCGAGGCGGAGGCGAAAAAGTTTGCACAGACCTATTCGGGATATACGGTTAACGTCGAATACACCGAACAGATAGGCGGAAACAACCGAGTTTACGCACAAAGTATTCCCGCAGGCACAGTCAGCCCGATGGGCACGCAGCTCACAATTTATATTGCTGTTCAGCCGCAGGGTATGCCTAATTTCTACGGTATGACACCCGCAGAAGCTCAAGCTATATTGACCGCCACATCGCCCGATAAGCAGCTTTACGTAAACTTCCTTTACTATTACGCTGACGAAAGCGTTGTAGACTATATCGATATGGCGCGCACAGAATTTGATGAGGATATGTTCCTCTTCATCGATTCACTGCTCAAATTGGGTTGTACTCCCACAACCGTTTACGACGGAGTCAGCACAATAGTTTACCAGAGTATTCCCAAGGGTGACTCGATCACATCGGCAACATCCGGAATCGACCTTGTTGTTATTCAATACGTTTCGCCCATATCCAACGGGGGCGACAACAGCACAGGAGGAAACCCTTGAGTATTATCGAGAAAGAGGGACTGATTCTTTCGGGCCAGAACGGCAGATATGCTGTTGAATCCGACGGCAATATCATCTATTGCCGTTCGGGAACGCGCGTAAGGAAGAATGACGGAAAGATACTTGCGGGAGACAAGGTGATTTTCCGCGACAACGGAGATGGCAACGGATTTATTACCTCTATACGCGAGCGTACAAATTCATTGGTACGGCCTCCTGTTGCGAATATTGATCTTCTCGCAATGGTTGTCGCACCAAAAGATCCTGCCCCCTATCTTTACAACATCGATCTTTTAACCGTCATCGCCGAAAAAAACAACATACAATGCGCAATCTTCATTTCAAAAAGCGATTTGGCGGACTGTGACGAAATACGTGAAATATACAAAAAAACACCGTTTTCTGTCATAGAAACAAGTTCAAAAGACAAAATAGGCGTAGATGCCGCAAAGGAATTATTGCACGGCAAGATATGTGTTTTATGCGGTGCTTCGGGAGTCGGTAAATCAACTTTGATCAATTCACTTTACCCGCAGCTCCGGCTCAAAACAGGTTCGCTTTCCGAAAAGATCGCAAGGGGCAAAAACACGACCCGCACCACCGAGCTGTTTTCACTCGGAGACGGAACCTATTTAGCCGATACACCGGGCTTCACAGCGGTAAATACCGAGCTGTACTGCACGATAGAGCACAAGGAGCTCCATACCCTATTCCCAGAGTTTGCTGAACATACCTACAAATGCCGCTATGCAGACTGCACTCACACAAAAGAAACCGATTGCGGTATCGCGGAAGCGGTTGTGAAAGGCGAGATTGCCGAATCACGTCACGAAAGCTACAAAAAATTATATTTCGAGCTCAAGAGTATCGACAGATACAAATGATTTTGGAGGAAATTATGTTTATTGGTATTTATTCTTTAGCGAATACGGTTACTTTATTTGGATTGATTTCCGCAGTAACGTCTTGCATGCTCGCCGCAAACGGTAATTACAAATTCGCAGTTTATATGATGTTTATTGCGTTTCTCTGTGATATGTTTGACGGTAAGATTGCACGTGCAAGTAAGAAACGCACCGCGAAGCAAAAATTCTACGGTGTTCAGCTTGACAGTCTTTGTGACGTTATCAGCTTCGGTGTTACGCCCTGCTTTATCGCATTTTCGTTCGGATTTGACGGTTGGTTCGACGTAATCGTATATTGCTTCTTCGTGGTATGCGGAACTATTAGACTCGCATATTTCAACACGCTCGCGAACGAAAACCCCGGTAAATCAACAAAGAGCTTCCGCGGTGTTCCGATTCCGATGTCCACAATGATTATAACAGCATTGTTCCTTCTTACTACGTTCATCCCCGCGAACGTAACTGTTTGGCTTTTCAGAATTGCACTCATCCTCCTTGCGTTCGGATACATACTCAACATCAGAATCAAAAAGCCCACCTTTAAGAAGGGTGCAATTATTACGATAATCCAAATCGTAATGCTTATCATTCTTCTTGTTGCAGGCGATTGCAAAGCTCCTATTGTAGCATAACAGTTTATAATTAAAAGCTCCGGTTAATTACCGGAGTTTTTTTTATTTTTTGATATGAACTTATCTAAATAAAACAGTATTAACGAAACAGCAACAGTAAGTAGAAAGAACAGCAGTGTTTTAACGGAGATCGCATATTCTTTTTCATATACATTAAGATATCCCACACTGAAAATACCGTGAGACAGATATATGTAATATGAACATGAGTTCATCAGCTTTAGAATTTTACTTTGAGCAATCCTTTCACACATACGAGGAAAAAACAAATTAATATCAGCGAAGAAAGCAAATATCATAAAAGCAAGTGCAGTATGACTGATACAAACAAAAGCGAAATAATACGGTGTATTGTCGAATCTCATCATCATTATGATTCGCAATAGCTGCATCGACACGCCTATTACATATATAGGAATATGCTTTTTAAAGCTTTTCCTTTTGCTAAAGCAACCGCACGCAGAAAGCGCATAACCAAAATAGAATACAACAAAGTATATTAAATTCAGGCTCGAAAAGATTTTTATTGCAGTTGAAATCAAAAACAGAGCTGAAAGCAAAAGGCATTGTTTTTTGAAGTCGAGTCTTTTTGTTTTTTGAAACAGTGGTATCAACAGATAACAGATAAAGATCACGGTAACGAACCAAAGGTGACCCAACCCATCTACACATGGAAGCTTAACGTCATCCGGTAAAATCCCCAAAAAGCTTAGTCCCTGAAGATTGAATAAATAAATCAAGATTTCGCCAAATCCCATTTGCTGCGAATAAATAAAACGCAATACAAGAATAAAGGTTATCGAAAGAATCATCGCAGGGATACATATTTTCAAAAGCCTTCGTTTAATGAATGCGGAGTAATCAGTCACTTCTTTATCTCCGTATAAAAATCCCGATACGAACAAGAAGACATATACTCCGACATCAAATACAGTTCCTAAAATATTGTGTCCCGGAATGAATGTATAATATTTTACAATGTGGCACAAAACAATCATAATTGTGCTCAAAACTCGGATAAGAACAATATCATTTTTTACAGAAGTCTTTCCCATATTTTCCTCCGCGCATTAATGCAATTATGTATAAACAAAGGCTGTTGCACAGGGATTGCAACAGCCTATTAATTAGTCTTCGTAGTCTACAAAAATCAAGGGGTTAACGATTTCGCCGTCAACGTGAACCTCGAAGTGAAGGTGAGGACCTGTGGAATTACCGGTAGAACCGATCTTACCGACTTCGTCGCCTGCTTCAAGTACATCGCCAACCTGAACCGAAAAAGCGCTGAGGTGTGCATAAAGTGTTTGGACACCGTCGCCATGATCGATAATTACACAATTACCGTATCCGCCATACCAATCCGCTCTTACAACAACACCGTCGCAAGCTGCAACAGCAGGTTTGCCTTTACATCTGTCACCCGCGATATCGATACCGTTGTGGGTACGTCCCCATCTGGGTCCGACATAAGAAGTGATAACGCCATCGTAAGGTCTGATAAAAGTTCCAAGCGAAGCAACGTCGATACCATTGGAGGAGGTGCCCTTACGAATAACTTCGTTCGCGGGCTCTACGATTACGTTGACAGAGAGAACTTCTCTTTCGGAAACTACGCCGTCGATCGAAATAAGGCGGTAGGTTTCCTCGCCCTCGCCGTTGTATCCCTTGAATATAACCTTTGTTACACCATCGCGAAGAGCATCGGTATAAACTGTTTTGGTTTCATATTCAAGAGTAACTAACTCGGTATAAGTAACTTCAGAGCGAACCGCAAGCTTAACAGGGAGAATCTTTCCATTGTAATCGGTGATTTTATCTGACACACCGAAAACATTTTTCTTTCCAAGAAGCTGTAAAAGCTTTTCGCTGTCAACAAATGATTCGGAAGAATACTTGCCGTTTACAAGTTCGATATCGTTATTGAAGCCGCATACTGTTTCGGAAGCGATTCCGAGAGAAGTAACACGGGCATCAAGTACGTTTTCAAGAACCTCGTTTGCAAGTTCTTCGGACTCAACGGCAGCAACGAAATGCTCGTCGATATAAACGCCGTAGCCCTCGGACAAAACTTCCTTGCTTACTTCGGTTCCAACCGAAGACTCAGCCTCGGAAAAAACAACCGAATCCTCCGATTTGTTGCTTGCAAAAGCCAAAATACAGCAAATTGCGACAACAAATGCCAATATAGCTATAATCGTTATTCTGTTTTTGGTAATAAAGTTTTGCGTTTTGGATATAGAAGCCAAAAGTAAACCTCCATTGCACAATATCAAATAAATTATACCGCACAAATTTTAACAAAATAAGGACAATTTGAAAACAATTACGCGTGCGCACTCTACGCCATTTTCTTGATGATTATACAACATTTTGTTTTATTTGTCAAGTATATATTTTATTGAAAAAACTATTGAAAAATAGTGTTTGGAGTTGTATAATCATAAGTACGTTTTCAGAAAATGAGAGGTTAATACTATGCAGATTACAAAAACGCTTACAACAGCTCCGAAATCCAAGCCCGAGGGCGCACTCGGATTCGGCAAAATATTCACCGACCATATGTTTATTATGGACTATTCCACCGAAAAGGGCTGGCACGATGCACGAATCGTTCCTTACGGCGAAATCTCGCTTTCTCCTGCTTCGATGGTATTCCACTACGGTCAGGAAATGTTCGAGGGTATGAAAGCATACCGCGCTAAAGACGGCAGAATTTTGATGTTCCGTCCCGAAAAGAATATCGAAAGAATGAACAACACCAATGTGAGAATGTGTATTCCTCAGGTTGATCCCTACGACGTTCTCCAGGCAATCGAGGAATTGGTTCTCGTTGATCAGGATTGGATCCCGACACAAGAGGGCACCTCGCTCTACATTCGTCCCTTTATCATCGCTACCGATCCCTTCTTGGGCGTACATCCCTCGCACACATATAAGTTTATGATTATTCTCTCCCCTGTTGGCGCATACTACGCAAGCGGACTTGCTCCCGTTAAGATCTGTGTTGAGGACGAATACGTTCGCGCAGTAAAGGGCGGCACCGGCTACGCAAAGGTAGGCGGCAACTATGCGGCCTCGCTCAAGGGTCAGGAAAAGGCAGAGCAGCTCGGCTATGCTCAGGTTCTCTGGCTCGACGGTATTGAGCACAAGTACATCGACGAGGTTGGCGCGATGAACGTCTTCTTCGTTATCGGCGACACTGTCGTTACCCCCAAGCTTGAGGGTAATATTCTTCCCGGTGTAACAAGAGATTCTGTTATCAACTACCTCAAAGCAAAGGGTTATAACGTTGAAGAACGCAGAATTTCTATCGACGAGGTTTATGAAGCAGGTCAGAAGGGCGAGCTCAAGGAAATGTTCGGTACCGGTACTGCGGCAGTAATCTCCCCTGTTGGATTGCTCGATTGGAACGGCAAGAAGCTTATTATCAACAACAACGAAATCGGTACTATCTCACAAATGCTTTACGATGAGATCACCGGTATTCAGTTTGGCAACAAGAAAGATGATTTTGGATGGAGTCACGAGATAAAGAGATAAACGAGGTCGCAGAAAACGATTTCGTTACCGAAGAAAGCACGATTCCTGCAGAGGATTCAGTTTCGCAGGAAGATGTCCATACGGAAGTAAGCGAAAGCGAAAATTGCGAAAGCAGCGACAAAAAGAAAAGCAAAAATCCATTCAAGCGAATGGCTGAGGGCGGTTTATTTACAACGCCTTTTAAGGTTCTTTGTATTTGTTTTGTTGCTTCGATAGTTGTCTATATCATTTCCCGCTTCAGCTCGGGATTTGCGGAATTCTGGACAATATACCCTGCGCAATTTATACGTTTGATTCTCGCAAAGCTGACCGGTTGGTTTCATTTTTCATTGGCGGAATCGGTTATTGTTTGTCTGCCGATCATAGCGATCGCATATATTGTTGCTTCATCAGTCTCAACAAACCGCGATCAAAGCAGTAAAAACTTCTACCGATGGCTTCGGCCGCTGTTTTCCGTTGTTCTTGTTATTCTCACACTGTTCTTCTCTGCGTTCGGTCCCGCATATAACCGTTACAAGCTTGCAGACAATCTCGGCATCGAGCAAAACGCTGTATCGCCCGAGGAGCTCTATGCGACGGCGAAGATAGTTTCGCGTAATGTTTATGACAATATCGAAAGCATACGATTTGATGACAACGGCTCTTCGGTTATGCCATACAGCTACAAAGAACTTGTCGAGAAGGTAAACGATGCTTTTGAAAAGTATGCATCGGAATCCGATTATATCGCTCACTTCGATTCGACACCGAAGGCAATCGCTCTCTCCGAGCCGATGACCTATACTCACATTTCGGGTGTATATACCTTTATGACGGGTGAATCGAACGTAAACACCAATTATCCCGATTTTCTTATGCCGTTCACTATGGCTCACGAGATGGCACACCAGCGCGGTATCGCACGCGAGGACGAGGCGAATTTCGTTGCTTTTTTGGTTTGTATCGGCAGTGACGACGATTATATTCGTTATTCGGGATACGCAAATATGGCAAACTATCTGAATTCGGCACTTTCAAAAGCGAACAACGAGCTTCACAAGGATATCGTTTACAACTATATGCCGAAGGCTCTGCTCAAAGAGTTTATTGCATATTCCGACTTCTTCGACAAATACCGCGACAGCGTTGCGAGCACTGTGACAGGCACAGTCAACAACGCCTTCCTTCAGTCACAAGGTCAGCAAGCAGGTACAAAAAGCTACGGTCTTGTCGTTGATCTGGCGGTTGCTTATTACAAGGATTAAAAAAATCCTCCCTTTTTCAAGGGGGGATTTTTTGTTTGAATTAAAGGTTATAATACTTATCAAATTCAGCAGGATGAGGAATATTTGCAAGCTCACGGCATTCCGCACGCTTATTTTTAATAAAGTTTGCAATAAGCTCCTTCGGGAATACACCGCCTACGGTAAGATAATCGTTGTCCTTTTCGAGTGCATCGAGAGCTTCCTCGAGCGAGGTAGGAAGATGGCGAAGCTTTGCCTTTTCCTCGTCGCTCAAATGATAAAGGTTGACGTCATAAGGACCCCAGCCGTTTGCGTGGGGATCGATCTTGTTCTTTACACCGTCGATACCCGCCATAAGTATTGCGGCATAGCAGAAATAGGGGTTGCAGGTTGCATCGGGATTGCGAAGCTCAAAACGGCGCTTTTCAGGGGATTTTGCATACGCGGGAATGCGGATAACAGCGCTTCTGTTCGATGTCGCATATCCGATCGTGACAGGCGCTTCATAACCGGGAACAAGACGCTTGAACGAGTTCGTGCTGGGATTAGTGAGCGCGCAAAGAGATGCGATATGCTTAAGCAAGCCGCCCATAAAGTAATGTGCTGTCTCGCTCAGATGTGAATATCCGTTATCATCTGAGAATACGGGTTGTCCATCCTTAAGAAGAAGCATATGTACGTGCATACCGCTTCCTGCTTCGCCGTAAATGGGTTTCGGCATAAAGGTTGCGGTTTTGCCGTATTTAAGCGCGGTGTTATGAATGATATATTTTATCATCATAGTGGCATCTGCCATCTTTGTCATTTCGCCGAGCTGAGGCTCGATTTCGAACTGACCCGAAGCGGCAACCTCGGGATGATGATAATTAATATCGATTCCCGCGTCCTTCATATGCAGGCACATTTCGCTACGGCACTCATAGGAAACGTCGAACGGCTTTGCGATGTGATATGCCTTTTGCTTGGGAACAACTACACCCTTTCCCTCGTTTGCGGTGTTCCAATAGGACTGAACCGCATCAAGATTTACGCCGATACTGTTGGGAGCGACGTCCCAAGCGACGTTATCGAAAAGATAGAACTCGAATTCGGGAAGAATAAGCATAGTATCCGCTACACCCGAATCCTTCATATATTTATCTGCCGCAAGCACGATATTGCGCGGATATTGAGCGAGGGGGCGGTTTTCGGGCGAATCTATAATCATCGCGTTGCCCGTCATCGTAAGAGTGGGTATCGCGCAGAATGGGTCGATCATCGCGGTGTCGGGATCGGGGATAAACACCATATCGCTCTTTTCAACAACAGCGTATCCGTAATTCGATGCATCAAAGCCGATGCCGCTCTTCATTGTATCCTCCGAAAAGTTTTCGGCAGGAATGGTTACGTGTCTGTACTGACCGTTGATATCGACCATTTTGAAGTCGATCATTTTGATACCGTTTTCTCTAATAATATTAAGTATATCCTGAATCGTCTTTGCCATATTTCCACTCCTTATATTTATGATTAATTATACCATACTTGTAAATTTGTGTCAATAAATATAATATCTGTTTCTTATATGCCAAAGACAAATATCACCCATTCCGCGAAGAACTGATATCATTGAAAAAAGTCACCTTTGTCGTAGACAAAAGTGACTTTTCATGGTGCCGGCTACAAAAAAAGATATCCTCGGCATTTTTTAGTATGAATTCGGACTTTTGCAAAATTGTAAGACTTTAAGGATATTCCGTCTTCGACGGAGTGATATTACTCGCCTTGCTCGTGGTGATATTGCTTCACTTAGTTTAGCAGTGATATTATATTCGCCTCCAAAACTGCCCATCGGGCAATATAGCTTGGCGCAAGCCAAATATAACTGCAAGGCAATATAACTCGCCGAAGGCGAATATAACTGAAAACGACAGATTCCCCTTGAAATCTGTCGTTTTCTGGTGCCGGAAGCGGGGGTCGCCCGACTGCGGTCGGAGCGGTGGCGCGGTCTGACAGTCCCCCGGACTGTCATTCAACACGCGCCCTTCGTCCCTCGTATATAAACGCAAAAACAACCCCCCATGCATATAGCTTGGGGAGTTTCGTGGTGCCGGAAGTACGTGGTGACCGACATTCATCTTTCGATTGTAAATTAAAAACAACGTTTTCGCTTGTAGTCATAATGTTATATTAGAATAGCAATACTGACCACATTCGCTTCCCTGATCATCTACGAAAGAATTATGAGTAAAAGCAATATACCATTTAAATGATGGCTCGAACACATACACATCTTCACCAAATATCTGATTTCCCACAGGACTGTTATAATCATGCATTAAAACGTTATACAAATCATCTGCCTTAATTCTCAAAACCATATCAGAATCAAAGTATTTCGTGTATGGCTCAGCAATCGAACGGCAACCATCGGGATAAATTCGTTTTGCGGGACGAACATCAAACATAACAAAGAGAGTATCATTGTTATTCAATCCATTCAAATATTCAAACGCCTTACTAGTATATTCCTTATGACTTACACTATTTTTTAAACAGGCAAACAAATACGACGCAATATGCCCATAACCTTCCCAAATATCATCGGCTTTAACATCCCGTATATACTTTACAAAAAGATCATGAGATGTATCGACAAACATATCAATGAAGTTTTGCCTTATCTTGTGCGAATCTTCTTTAGATAGTTTCTCAAAATCGAATTTCATTAAAATCCCCCTCATTAATAATTCTTTGTGTTATTAAATTTCCATCATCTCCTTCATCTCTCCACTCTACATCACAAAAACTCTAAGTTTCGTTTCGGTTTTGTAACAATTCTTCACGCCGTCTATCTCGTTGTTTTCATAAAAAGCCGAATCGTCATTTACAAACCAAGTATCCGAAACGCGAAGATATTTTTCTACGTCATTATCATCTATGTCAGTGAAAACCGTCATCACTTCTTCACCGTCGGGCTCTGCACGAAAGATAAGTTTCTTCCCTAAGTCGTCCTCGATGACGATGTGAGAATCATAAACAACCTTGTCGTTTTCACCCTCGATTGTACTTTCAAAAACTTTAATACATTTGATTTTTCCCATCGAGCAAGAAATGATATCATCTTGTAGCAATAGCTCTGCTTCGGTGGAGTCAATGTTAACGCTATCAAGTGTTAGCGCCATTCGGTCTATACCATCAAAGCAGGTATCTAAATCCCGCGATACAGAAAGTGAAAGCTTTTGATAACGGGATTCGTTTTCTATGAAAATCTCCACATTATGGCACTTTATTTGAGCATCGTTTTTTATAATACTATCGGAATAAATCTTGAAAATCTTTCCGCCAATAAGATTATACATATTTGCACAAGCATTATCGCCTATATGGTAAGAAAATACTGTTTTGTCGCCTACTTGATATTTCTTCCCAATTCTTTTTAGCTGGCTTTTGCGAATTAAAAAACGCATTTGAAAATAGTCACTACCTTGAAACCACCGCGGAGCATATTGGCTATCGTCACAGAAGGTTAGCTCAAAGCCGTCGGATATTTGGTAAGGTGTTTGGGATTTTGTTAGAATCTTCCCGTAAATATTCCACCACCCGGAATAGCAAACATTTTGGTTTTCATCCTCGCCTATGTCAAAAACCTCATCAGGACGTTCTATATTAACACCCAAGGCAATCAATTTGGCTGTTATATTTTCATCTAAAGTGTCCGCATATTCTCTAAAAGCTTTGCAAATTGCACATTGGCATTTGTAGTTTTTCAGAATAACACTTTTCATTTTTTCAATATCCACATCAAGTATATAATCATTAAATGTAAAATTCATATCTTATCCTTTATCGTGGTATTACTTCATTTCTTCTACTTTCGCATTAGTTTAACATATATCGATTGACTTTTCAATATATCAAACACATCGATAATACGCATATATACAGTTTTCGTTTATGATTCCCAAAAACATCAAAACTTTCGAAGAAAAAGTTTCGGAAGTTTAATATTACTCTATTATACTTGGAAAACTGGATTTCTGGAGAATTGTGTTTTGCCAGTACATATATAATATCAAAATTAACATTACCAACGGCACTCACAACAGTAACATAACGAGTGTCGAACAATTCCCAAAACCAGACGGGGCATAGAAAATCTGCCGTTTTCGGGAGTGTTGGTGCCAACCCGTAACAAGCAAAAGTCTCCAAGTATATAACTTGGAGACTTTTCTGGTGCCGGAAGCGGGGGTCGAACCCGCACGGTATCGCTACCACTGGATTTTGAGTCCAGCACGTCTGCCAATTCCATCATTCCGGCAATTATTGATGCGTTTTTACCACGCGAAGTGTATTATATCACACATTTTTTGAATTTGCAAGTACTTTTTATTCAAGATATTCGGTTGACTATTAATTTCTGTTATGATACAATAACAGAAAGCTTTCAAAAGGATGATTCTGATGAAAAAAATGCTTAATAAATTGATCGGCTCGACCTCTGCAATCGACGAGACCGCTCATACAACGAGAAAGCGTACGTTTATTTCGGTTCTGTTTACCTGCTTGATGGTATATTTTATTGCTTCGTTCGCAACCTCGTTTATACAAATGCTCCCAATATACAATGAAATGACGCGCGATGCCGAAACAATGAATCTTTTCAGCTCGCCCGATGCTACAACTGAGCAGCTGCAAGAGGCTATGCTTACAACTATCAAAAGCATCAACGCTGCCAATCCGCACTGTCTTTCGATAGTAAATCTGTTTTCGACTTCTGCTATTATTTTTATTGTATGCTTCTATTGCCAATGTATCGAAAGACGCAGACTTTTTACAATGGGATTTGCGACAAGAGGCGCAATAAAAGAATATCTCGGCGGTATTCTTATCGGATTTATAATGTTTTCCGCCGCATACGTTATTATTCTTTTAAGCGGCAACGCCGAATTCAAGGGGTTCAACGTTAACGTAAGCTGGGAAACGATACTGCTCTTCTTCGCCGCATATATTGTGCAGGGAGCGAGTGAGGAAATACTGCTTCGCGGTTTCTTTTTCGTATCGCTTTCCGCAAACAGCAGTACGCTTACCGCGCTTTTATCGAGCTCTGCGTTCTTTGCGTTCATTCACCTTTCCAACTACGGAATCGGACCGATTGCACTAATTAACATCTTTCTCTTCGGTGCGTTCGCGGCGTTATACTTCCTCCGCCGTGGCACAATTTGGGGGATATGCGCAATTCACACGGTATGGAATTTCGCGCAGGGGTGCATATACGGCTGTAATGTGAGCGGTATTTCAAGCACCGCGTCTGTTTTCAACACCGCATTGAGCGGAAACGCACTTTTCAGCGGCGGTGATTTTGGTCCCGAGGGCAGTATCGCGGTGACGATCGTGCTCTTGATTGCAATCGGTGTACTTTTGCCGTTGAAGAACAACAACATCGAGGCATTCTTTGCAAGACGCTGCAAACGTTTTATAAGCTATGTTTAATTTAAAAAGAACCGTACAAAAGTACGGTTCTTTTTTGTTATGGAGCTGGTGGAGGGATTTGAACCCTCGGCCTATTGATTACGAATCAATTGCGCTACCCCTGCGCCACACCAGCACAGCACCCGCATTTGCAGGCGCAAGAGGGATTATATCATTTTTTTCAACGAATGTCAATATCTTTCGCTTTCAGCAGTAAAGATTCTTTTTTATTCTCTATTTTATCGGTTAACACACAAAGTAACAATTCATTAAGAACAACTCGGATATTCTTTCCGCTTATGCAGATGCCCATAAGATCGTTTCCGTTTATATCAAGCTCGGACACCGACAAGCATTTATCGTTTTCCAAAACAAATTCGCATATTCCCGATTGATCTTCATTATACAACGATTTGCGATAATCGAAAACGATGCGCGAATATTCTCTGCCAAGTTTCGAGCAATATATGCGGCAATCGGTTATATCATTCGGAATCGGTTCGGAATCGACCAACATTTTGCAGATATGCTTTGTTTGATTGTCGGCACGCAAAAAGCGAAGAGATTCGCCAACCGAAGCTCCGCATACGTAAGCAAACCGCATTGAATGATCTTTCGGGAGCTTTGAAATATTGTCAACTTCCCCGTTCAGCTTGATCACTCTGTTTAAAACCGCGGCATACTCTTTTAAAACCGCGTATGCATTATCTCCGCAAAGAAGCTTTTTAAGCTCTGTAAATATGCGCTCGGGGGCCACGAGAGCAATGTTATCCGCAAGATCAAATATTGCTTTTTGGGTATTTTCCTCGATTGCAAAGCCGAGTACAGACGAAAATCTAAGCGCTCGCAGGATTCGCAGTGCGTCCTCGGAAAAACGTTTGTATGGGTCACCGACGGTGCGTATTATCTTTTTCTTAATATCCTCGAATCCGCCGAAGAAATCGAGATAGCCGGTACGGTGCGAATATGCGATCGCGTTCATAGTGAAATCGCGTCTTGCGAGGTCGGTCTTTACATCACGCACGAATTCCACGTTGTCCGGATGTCGTGAATCGGTATATTCGCCATCGGTGCGATAAGTAGTTACCTCATACGGCGTATGGTCGATAAGTATTGTAACGGTGCCATGTTTTATACCCGTTTCGAGTACGCTAAAACCGCTAAAAACCGACTTTGTTTGCTCGGGCAGTGCGTTTGTCGTAATGTCGATATCGTCGGAATTCCTGCCGAGAAGCTTATCGCGCATATATCCGCCGACGGCATAGGCTTCGTATCCTGCATCGTTGAACATATTTATTATTAATTCCGCGTTTTTCGGTAACAAGATACTCCGCCTCCCTTTCTGTTTATTAATAATAACATATTAAAAATCGTTTTGCAATAAGTCATTATTTTTCGCCCTGCGTAATAGAATCGTTATGGGTGAAAAACAATGAAGACAATAATACTGATTATAAGCTTTATATTCTTATGCTCCTGCAGTCCCGAATCAATAAATCCTGAAGCACAAATAAGCGCTCACGAAACTGAATACAGAGTTGTTTATCTTGACCTTTCGGCTTCCTTGGTTGAAAACGGAAAACAATTCACAAAAGGTATCTGGATATCACAATTTGATATGCACCCGATATTTCGAGACGGCAACAAGCAGAGAGATATCGGCGAATACCGAAATCTAATCGAAAATATGATGGACAACCTTGTGTGCGACGGCTTTAACACGGTGTTTTTGCAGATACGCCCAAACGGCGACAGTATGTACGAAAGCGAGATTTACCCGACATCGAAATACATCGCGGGGACTTACGGCGGAAATATCGAATACGATGCGGTTGGGATTTTTCTCGAGATTGCAAAAAAACATTCGATATCGGTGCACGCCTGGATAAATCCTTTTCGGCTTTGCAAGCAAAGTGAGCTTTTGCTGCACGGCAAAGGAATACTTTACGAATGGTATAACGAGGGTATCGGAAAGCGGATAGAGCTCGGAAGCGACGGCTTGCTTTATCTCGACCCATCGTACAGCGAGGCAACAGGCTTGATCGTTGACGGAGCGAAGGAAATACTCGACAAATACGATTTCGACGGTATCCACCTCGATGATTACTTTTATCCGACCGAATTTGAATTTGATGATTCAAACGAATTTAATGAATCCGAATACAACGATTTGGGTGAGTTCAGGCGTGAGAGCATAAACCGAACGATCACTGCATTATATAAGGCGGTGCACTGCTACGAAAACAAGAAGTTCGGTATCGCACCTGCGGGAAATATCTATTCTTTGGAAAACGGCTGGTACGTTGATATATATAAGTGGCTTTCGAGCGACGGATATATTGATTATATAATGCCCCAGCTTTATTACGGCTTTGAAAATTCGACCTGTCCCTTTGAAAAGGTGCTTTCCGACTGGATAAGCGCTTTGAAGAACGAAAGAATACAAATGATCATCGGGCTTTCTGCGGCAAAATGCGAAGCGGGTTCAATGGGCGAGCCCGACGAATATGCGGGTAGCGGTGGGAAATATGAATGGCGCGACAACAAGGACATTCTCTTGCGTTCACTGCAGATGATCAAGAATTCTGATTGCGAGGGTGTCTGTATTTTTACATATTCATCCTTTTATGATCCGCTCACGGCAGAAGTCAATAAATATACGGAAGAAGAACACAAAGCCTTTTGTATTGAATTAAAAAAGTGACATTTACTGTCACTTTTTTAATTTATTTATTCAACTTTGAATAGGTCTTTTCGGTGAATTTTTCGGAATATACGATAAAGCGTTCGTGTGTTCCCTCTCCGATAAGTCCGCATTCGTCATAAGCCTTGACAGCAAACGTGAGCTTGCGGCCGTCGCGCTCTAAAAGCTCGGCTGTTGCTTCGACCTGCATTCCGACAGGGGTTGCGGCAAGATGCTTTACGTTAAGAAGTGTGCCGACGCTTGTTTCGCCTTCATTCAATGCATTTTCAATTGCCTTGCACGCCGCTTTCTCGATCAACGCAAGCATCGCAGGAGTTGCATAGACCTTTAAGCTTCCGCTTCCGACCGATATCGCGGTATTTGATTCAGTGACGGCTTCGGTTACCGTAGCAATATGATTTTCCATAATCACTTTTTCCTTTTCTTTTTAATAAAAACGACTGCAGTGCCGATAACGGCAACAGCCGCGGCAACGAGAGTTGCAATAAGCCACTTATTACCGGTGTTATTTTCGGGTTTTGCCGATTCCGATACTTCCGTAACAGAGGATTCGGTTTCTATGATCGGTGTATTCATAGCGGTTTGCAGTTCGTTATAATAAAACTCTGCGTTTGCTATAAACACGTCCTTTTCGGCAAGAAGGTTTTCGAGCTCGAAAATCATTTCCTTTACTGTCGCGCGTCGAGGGTCGTTCTTTTCGGTATTCTGAAGGAAAGAAAGCGCATCCTTGAGTAAAGTATGATACTTTTGCTCATTGAACGAATATGCGCGAAACTCCGAAATGCCGCCGCTGTAATAGGTATTCCAATCGGGCATATACCAGCGTTTGAGCTGAACGTATTTTATATATCGTCCCTTTGCCGAATTCTCGAGAACGATATTATCGGTTTGTTTTACCTGCTCTGCTCCGTTTGAAAGGCTGTAAACCTTGGTAAATTGCGCGCCGTCCTCCGAAACGTAAATCTCGTATTCGGAAACGTGCTCGAAGAATACTATCTCTATTCTTGCGATATCGTAAACATCACCGAGATCGAGAAGAAGCCATTGCTCGTCCTTGTCCCTTGCAAACGAAAGGCGCGTTGCTTCGTCGCCGTCAACTGCAAGCGACGACGTGAATCTGCCGTCATTTACCTCCAATCCCGAAACCGAGGTTTTGCAGTTCAATGCAATATTATAGTTGGCAAGAATAGTCGCGGGGTTTACGGCAGTAGGTGTGATTTTGATATTGTCGATAGTTCCCTTTATCCCCTTGCCGATTTCGCTTATCGGGATTGTAAGAGTAGAAAGCTTAGTATTTTGCGGGTTAAGACTGTTTTGGGGAGAATATGACAGTGCATCGTTTACGGTTAGATAGGTTGTTTTCAAATCGCTGCTCAAACGTATCTTAACATTTTCGCCGATAGGAAGCTTATAATCATAAGTAAATGTATAAACCTCGGTCTTGAAGCCGAAATTGCCCTTTCCGTCGGCATTGGCAAAAATCTGCACGCCGTCACCCGAAAAGATCGGAAAATCTGTTTCTTCATCAAGGCAAATTTCAAATTCAAGCGTATTTGGGAATCCGACGGAAGAAGCAGAAAGCAAATTCTCGAGCGAAATATATGATTCACCGTCAAGAATATATTTTCCGTTTTCGACCTTACCGCCGTTTGTGATTTCCGAAAAGTCGGACTCAAAATCAACTGTGATACCTTCATCGGACAGCGAATGCCGACCCGGGTCGGCATCACCCGCGCGCAGAGACAGCTTATCGTAGCGTGATTTGAAGCTTTCATAGCCGACGCTTGCTGTATCGAGACCGCACCAGGTTTTTTCGGATATAAGGCAAACCATTCCGCGTAATCTATCGAATATATCAAAGCGGGTTACGCCCTTATACGCGGTGTGAAGATCGTTCCAGAGTGCAAAGCAGGCTCCGAGCAGGCGTTCATCGTCAGGCTCGCATTTCGCGCTCCCGTCCAACGAGAACATATTTACCTGCCACATATTATAAAGTGTCTTTAGATCAAAGTAATCGGGGAACGAATAGTTCGTTGTCGGAACGGTATAAAGAATCGCATTTACGGTATTGACAAAGTCGTAATTGCTGTCAAGCGTTTCCTTCAAGCCCGAAATGCCGTTGTCCCAATAGTTCATTTGGGCGTTTTCGGACATAGGGGTGGTGCCTTGGAAGCCGTCGGGTCCGAGACCGCCCCAAAAGCGAGGGGTATAGCCCAAGGAATTAACATATTCGATAAGTGCGTTTGTATAGGCGCGCATTTCCTCGGCGTATTCGCGCGGGTATTCGTCGGTTCCGATATGCACGACCTTGCCGACAAAAACAGGATCGTCGCCCGTCATATACTCGGCAAAAAGGTTTTTCACAAACTCGAGTGTTTCGGGTTTTGAAACGTCGAGACAGCGCTTATTTCCGGGGAGATAAGGGGGCGGATTTTCCGCCTTTGCATAGCAGCTTGAATGGAACGGAGTATCTATTTCGGTTACGACCGATATACCGTATTCGAGCATTTCCTTTTGGTAAGCGCGGTATTCGTCCTTTGTATAATAGCCGTCCTCGGACGCAAGGCCTTTGACATCGCTTTCAAGACGGAATCCCGAATAACCGTTTTCACCGTCGTCGTTTATATGAAGATGGACCTCGTTAAGCTTATAGTAAGCCATATAACGAGTGATTTCATTGACATAATCGAGCGGTATCCAGGCTCTGCCGACGTCTATCATACCCGAACGAACGGGAAATGCGGGATAGTCGACTGCGCTGCCGCAAGGAAAAAAGCCGTCGGCTGTGACGCTTTGAACAACAGAAATGCCGCCGTAAAGCAAGCCGATTTCTGTCGGCGCGGAGATTTTTATAGCAGACTCGGTCGCTTCGATGGTATAGCCCTCGTTGCCGACCTTTTTATATAGAGAGGAATCGAGAGCAAATACTATTTCATTGCTTCCGCTTTCGGTATTATCGATTTCGAGATCAAGCGAAACCATCTCGGAAAAGAATGTCTTGATCTTTTCTACCGAGGAAGAGTATGGCAAATTCACAAGAACGGTATTTTGATCCGGTACAAATCTGCCGTTGCTTCCCTGCCATTCACGGATTGCGGGAATGACAGAAGGGGCTGAATCGCTATTAGCTTCGACCGATATAAACGAAATGGCGGATATACTCATAAGCAAAGCAGTCATGAGGAAAGAAATGATTTTTTTCATGACATTTCTCCTTTATACGTTTATGTATTTATAGTAACATAGTAACAAAAGGCTGTCAATCTTTGCCAATTAAAATTTTTCTATCTTTTTTCAAAAAAGGGGTTGACAAATTTGGTTGGTTGTTATAGACTAACATCAGAGGTTGGTAGTTACAAACCGTTTTGGCCAGACGGTTGGTTATTACAAACCCGTGTGCACACAATTTAATGTTAAGGTGATTTTATGGAAAACTTAAAGCTTTGCGAAAGCGATTACAGATTTATGAGCATTATATGGGACAACGAACCGCTTCCCTCGGGTAAGCTTGTTGAGCTTTGCGCGGATAAGCTGGGTTGGAAGAAGCCCACGACCTATACCACACTCAAAAAGCTTTGCGAAAAGGGGTTCGCCCGTAACGAAAACACGATAGTCTCTGCAACAATTCCGCGCGACATGGTGCAAACCTACGCAAGCGAGCATTTTGTCGACCATACATTCGAGGGCTCTTTGCCTAAGTTTTTGGTTGCATTTCTCGGCGGAAAGACTCTTTCACAGAAAGAAGCAGACGAGCTGAAGAAGCTTATCGACGAACACAAAGAGGAAGAAAATGGTTGATTTTTTCAACACTATACTCGAAATGAGCATAAAAGGCGGCGTTGTAATTATTGCCGTTATCCTTTTACGCGCTCTTTTGAGCAAGGCTCCGAGGAAATATTCTTACCTGCTGTGGATCGTTGTCGGATTCAGACTTTGCTGTCCGATCAGCTTCAGAGCGATATTCAGCATTTTCTCGTTTGTCGCTCCGAAAGCTCCGAGCTTACCCAACGTCGGAGGAGATATTATCATCAACGGTAATACTTCTTCACCCTCTGTTCCCGTTTATGACCCTGACTTTGTCAGCGGCGGTGCGAGTATTGAATTTGTCAAGAAAGCTGATTTTATTGACATTTTCAACACCGTTGTTATGGTGATATGGTTTGTCGGAACGACTGTCGCACTGATTTATACTCTGTTTTCATATTTCAAACTAAAAATAATGATGTCGAACGCGATACGATATGAAGGAAACGTCTTTATGTCGGAAAAGGTAAGCACACCCTTTGCGCTCGGCTACTTCAAGCCCAGAATATATATTCCATACGGGCTCGACAAAAACACGCTCGAGCAGATACTTCTCCACGAGCGTTGTCACATCAGAAGGCTTGACCATATTATCAAGCCAATGGCATTCCTTATTCTCGCGGTTCATTGGTTCAATCCGCTTTGTTGGATCGCATTCAGACTTATGAGTCTTGATATGGAAATGAGCTGTGACGAAAAGGTGTTACGAACTAAAGGAGACGAAGTGATGAAAAAGAATTATACACTCGCACTGCTTTCCTTTGCTTCAAACAAACGCTTTCCCGCCCCAAGCCCGATAGCGTTCAGCGAAAGCAGTTCTAACGCAAAGAAACGTATTAAGCACGCTCTTTATTGGAAAAAACCCAAATTTTTCGTTAATCTTATCTGCATATTGCTCTGTATTGCAGCGCTTGTTGCCTGCGCCGCGGATGCCGACGGTATGAAATGGAAAGAGGTAAAAACCGAAACATTTGGCGAACAGCCTTATAATTTCGTTTACAAAAGCAACGGCGACGGCACTTGTGTTGTAAGCGAGATAAGAGTTGACAAGGATTATTCCGGAGATATCCACTTGATCATTCCCGAAAAGGCTCCCAACGGCGACACGGTTGTCGAAATCAATTTCTGTTGGGGGCTAAATGCCGCAAAGCCCAAAAGAAACGTTCCGAGTTATCTCACCTTTGAATCGATGAAAGCGATCAAAGAAATGATTACGAATGCCGAGGATATCGAAAAAACCGAAACACGCTTCGGAATGACTATCGGAGCAAATCCCGAACGCGATGCGAAGGTATTTGAAGCATTTTTCGCAGAAAAGATCGACAGCAACGGAATCGGTTATTACGAGCTCGAAAAGTATCTTGTATTCGATGAAAAGGACAGACTCTCTGCGATACTTGAGGTTTACGGCTACGATGAGGAGGCTTGCTATAACGATGCTGTTAAGTTTTTGGACGCGGTAAGCGACGAAAACACAAGAAACGAGCTTGCTCGTGAGGCGTTTAAATATCTCTATTTTGACGGAAGCAATATAACCGAAATAACCCTTCCCGAAAGTGTGAAATTGATTTCCTACGGTTCTTTTGACGGCTGTGATAGGCTTCAAAAGATAAACGGTATCAGCAATGACTGCAAGATCGGGGTTTACAAAGAGCAAAGCAACGGCGAAAATCACTCCACAGTTTCGATTGTAAAGACCGTTATTGTCGGTACCCCCAAGGAAGAACTTCGCAGTTGTTATTCCTATGACGAAAACGAAGACTTCATAAACGCGCTTGATTAGTTAAAAAACCGTGTATCAGCAGATACACGGTTTTTTATTATCTGATATTACCCGAGCAAAACGTCGGTTGCGAGCATTATACAAAATCCGAGCAATAACGAATAGGTTGCTCCGCGTTGATTTCCGTGGGAATGTGTTTCGGGTATCATTTCGTCGCTTATAACGTAGAGCATCGTACCGCCCGCAAAGGCGAGTGCGAACGGCAATATCGCCGAAGCAATGCTAACCGCAAAGTATCCAAGCAGTGTTCCGACGACCTCAACAAGCCCTGTCATCATCGCACAGACAAAGGTTTTGCGCGGAGTGACGCCCGCAGAAAGCATCGGCGCGATTATTACCATGCCCTCGGGGATATTCTGAAGTGCGATACCGCCTGCAATTATCATCGCTTGGGTATTATCACCCGAGCCGAATCCTACGCCCGCGGCAATTCCCTCGGGTAGATTATGAATCGCAATAGCCAGAACGAAAAGCAAGACCTTGTTAAGATTGGTATTTCCGTGAGCTTCGTCCTCATTACCGACAAAGCGGTGGAGATGAGGAACAAGCTTATCGATAAGGTTTAAGCAAACCGCGCCCGTAAAAATACCCGCCACGGTTATTATCAATCCGTATTTACCGCCGTATTCGAGCGATGGGATAACGAGCCCGAGCACTGCCGCCGCAAGCATAACGCCGGCGGCAAACGAGAGAATGATATCCGAGAATTTATGCGATATTTTTTTGAACGCAAACCCGATAAGCGAGCCGAAAACTGTTGCTCCGCCCACTCCGAGTGCGGTTAAAAGTACCATTTCCATAGAATTTCACCCTATAAATATGAACGGGCAGAGGTTATACTCTGCCCGTCGATTTAAAGCATTATGTTCTGTCGGCAGAGGGAGCCATCATAAGCTCGGAAATGATATCCAGAACCTTTTGATGACAGCCGCCGCAGCCTGTCGAGCATTTTGTAGCAAGCTGAACGCCTTTGAACGCTTCGAGCACGTCGCCGAACGATTTGAGATTATGCAAAGCGTCCTCGATATCGCCGTAGCTTACCTTCATACAGTTGCAAACAGTATAGTTTTCCTTCATCGCCAAAACCTCCAAAGACTTATTCTACAACAGAAAAGTTATCTTTACCTACTCCACAGAGGGGGCATTCAAAATCTTCGGGGAGATCCTCGGGCTTTGTTCCGGGCGCGATACCGTATTCGGCAGCTCCTTCTTCGATATCGTATTCCCAACCGCATACGTCACATACATATTTCATAATTATATTACCTCCGAATTAAAGATCTGCTTTCCAAAGACCGTGAAGATTGCAGTAAGCATAAACTGCAACGGGAGTTTCGTCCTTCAACGCAAAGGATACGTTGGGAGCGTCGCCGGCCTTCAGGCACTTTCTCTGACCACCGCGGTCGGTTTGGACATATACCCATTCGATGAGATGCTCTTCGGTCATAGGGTGGTCTACCGAGCCAACGTTTACGTTTACAACACCCTCGCTAACGGTAACAACGGGGATATGCTTTTCCTTGCTCGCTTCAACGGTGCCGGGAACGATATGAGTCATTTTCTTGCCGCAGCATACCATATTCACGCCGGATTCGTTGATCATACCTACTAAATTACCGCAGGTCTCACATACATAGAATTTTGCTTCTTTCATAACAGTTACTCCTTTAAAATCTTTATTCAATAGGTTCAAAATCACTTGCACCGTGCTTGCACAGCGGGCAGATGAAATCTTCGGGAAGTGGATCGCCCTCATATACATAGCCGCATATTCTGCATACCCAGCCCTTTTTGCCATCGGTCTGAGGTTTGGGCTTGACGTTGTTCTGATAGTAGGTATACGTCATTGTTTCGGCTGTGGTTATAACTCGCGACTCGGTTACGGTACAGATAAACATTCCGTGGGTGTCGAGGTCGACATATTGCTCAACCTTCAGCGACATAAAGGAATTGATATACTTGGGCAGGAAAACAAGTCCGTTATCCGAGCGGAGAGGGGTGCAATCCTTGAATTTATCGACGTTTCTGCCGCTTTGGAAGCCGAATGTCTCAAATACCTTGAAGGGTGCATCGACCGAAAGGCAGTTAACGTTCATAATGCCGGTTTGTTTTATAACGTGGTGCGAATAGTTTTCTTTATTTATTGTTACGGCAATCTTATTGGGCGAATTGGTTACCTGAGAAACCGTATTCACGATAAGTCCGTTATCCTTCTTTCCGTCGTTGCTTGTAACAACGTACAAGCCGTAGCCGATATTGAAGAGCGCCGTAAGGTCGTTTTTGTTTGCGGTAGAATCCTGACGAGCGAGATATTCCTGACAAAGCTCATCAGCAAGTGCATTGAGCTGAGCATTGCTTTCATCGTTAAGTGCGGAAAGAATCTTCACATTATTTTCGGTATAGGTAATATTCTTACTGCCCGAAAGCATTTCCTTCATAACCTTTGCAGCGAGCGGTGCCCAACTGCCGTTTTCGATGAAAGCTACCGTGCGGTTTTGGTAGTTGCGCTCGGTAAGATGTTCGATAAATGTGCGCATAAAGGGGAAAATATCTGCGTTATATGTCGTAGTAGCGAGAACGAGCTTTCCGTAGCGGAACGCGTCCTCGACGGCTTCTGCCATATCGCATCTTGCCAAATCGTTAACAACGACCTTTGGACAGCCGTTTGACTTCAGCTTTTCGGCAAGCTGAAGAACCGCTTTTTTGGTGTTGCCGTATATAGAGGTATATGCAATCACGATACCGTCGCTTTCGACAGAATAACTCGACCAGGTATTATAGAGATTAAGATAGTAACCGAGATTTTCGGTAAGAACAGGTCCGTGGAGCGGACAAATGATGCTGATATCGAGTGCAGACGCCTTTTTAAGCAGAGACTGTACCTGCGCGCCGTATTTGCCGACAATACCGATATAATATCTTCTTGCCTCACACGCCCAATCCTCATCGACATCGAGTGCGCCGAATTTACCGAAGCCGTCTGCCGAGAAAAGAACCTTATCGGTGCTGTCATAGGTAACGATGACCTCGGGCCAGTGAACCATCGGAGCGGTTACGAATGTGAGATTGTGTTTACCGAGTGAAAGTGTACTTCCCTCGCCTACAACTATCTGACGGTCGGAAAAATCTGTTCCGAAGAAGTTTTTCATCATCACAAACGCTTTCGCAGAAGCAACTATCTTCGTATCGGGATATGCTTTTGTAAAGTTCAGAAGATTCGCCGAATGGTCGGGCTCCATATGCTGAATGATGATATAATCAGGTTTTTTGCCGCCGAGAACGTTTTGAATATTGTCGAGCCACTCATGGCCGAATCTTGCGTCAACGGTGTCCATGATCGCTATCTTTTCGTCGATTATAGCATAAGAATTATATGCCATACCGTTGGGAACAACGTATTGTCCCTCGAAAAGATCGATATCGTTATCGTTAACGCCGATATATTTAATATCGTTTGTTATATTCATATATTTCTTTCCTTTCGCTGTTCTTGGCTTAATTATAACATATTTTTTTACTTTGTAAAGGGGGTTTTTAAAAATTTATTGAGAATTTTTCTTAATAAGCTTATAAAAAGAAGCAAGCCGTTACCGACTTGCTTCTTTAATGTTATGCTACTTTACTGTTCAATCACGTATGTGCCAAAGTAGTGGCGCTTGATCAAAATGTAGTCGTACTGATTGATCGCACCGTCGAGGTTAACGTCGGCGCGGGTCATTTCGTCATCGGTGAGATAACGGGTTTCGAAGTAGTGACGTTTTACGAGAATATAGTCATACTGGTCGATAGCACCGTCAAGGTTAATGTCGCCAAGCAAACCGCTGGGAGCAGGAGCCGCTTCGGAATCAAGAAGCTCGTTACAAACGGTGCAACGCTGTTCCTTGCTGCCGTCATCGAGAGTTACCCACTCACCTGCTTTGTGTCCGGTGGAGTTTGCAAGGATCTCGCCGCAAACGGTACAGGTCTGATATCTTGTGCAGTTTGCTTCTTCGCCCGGGGTGTGTCCCAAAGCTTCGACAAGCACTTCGCCGCATTCGGTGCAGATCTGATCGGTAGTACAGCTTGCTTCGGTACCGGGAGTGTGCTCGTGAATTTCTTCCTCAACTACCTTCTGGAAGGTTGCGGTACAAACATAGCCTTCCTCGTACCATTCCTTAGAAGCGGTAGTGGTGGGAATAGTTTTGCCGTTGAGGTCAAGGTTGCCGAACACAAATCTGTCGCCGATCTGCCAATCCTCTACCATCGAAACCATAGTAAAGCAGTTTTCGGAGGTATAGTCGGGAAGGTCGGGGAATTTTCCGGCGGTATCTCCGGTCTGGTTAAGTGTGGGATAGTCGTTGCCGGGGTTGAGCGAATAGATGAAGCCGCCTTCGGGAAGTGCAGGTAAGGTAGACGTACCAACGTGCATACCGCGGGAAATAGCGGTAATTTCATACATATTTGTGCCTTCAACGGGAGTGAACGCGAAGTAATCGTTCCACTGGGTTCCGGTTATTGTAGGATCGGTTACGATTGCGCCCGCGCCTTCTTTATAGAGATCGTTGAAGTGGGTAAGCCAAAGCATATTATCATATACTGTGGTGTCATAAGAAACGTCGGGGTTTTCGTTAGCGCTGGGATCATACATAATGTAGTTTGCGGTGCAAACGTACGAATCGTCATACCACTTTTTACCTGCGGTAGAGGTGGGAATAGTCTTGTTCACGGTATCGATGCCGCTTATCTTGAGCTTGTCGCCAACCTTCCAGGTAAGAGCGTCGATAATAGCGGCGGTACATTTTTCGGAGGTATAGTCAGTGCCGCTTCCGTCAGCATTGATGGAGGGATAGTCGTTACCGTAGTTCACCGCATAAACAAAGCCGCCTGCGGGGATCGAAAGTGCTTCGCCGTCGCCAATATCGGTTCCGTCGGAGATCGCGGTGATCTCATATACGTTGGGGATCGAGGTGGGAGCAAACGCAACGTGCAACCACCAAACCGCACCGGAGTATGATTCGGTAATGATAACGCCTGCGCCTTCAACAACGCTGTCATTGTAATGAGTGAGCCAGAAGGTCTTGCCGCCGACAAGCTGTTCTACGTCAGAGCCGCCGACAGTGCCCGAGCCGTTCTTTGTATCGGTAGAAACGAATGCACCGATATTGATAAAGGAATAGTCGGTATTGATACCGCTGAGGTAAAGGCTGTCGCCAACCTGCAACGCGCCGAGTTTTTTGAAGTTATCAGCGCTGTCGCCAATGGGATCGTCTACGTTATCCTCCCAAGAGTGAGCCGCGATAAGAATTTCATCGGACGCGAGAGTATAGCTCGAAGCAGCGGTGCCGTCACCTGCCGCTACACTCTTGACTGTGTAAGAGCCGTCGGAATTCTTCTTTGCAACAACGTTCATAGTCCAAGCGATATTTGCCGCATCATAAGAAGAGGAGATCACGCCGTTATTGAACGCGGAGGTAAAGATCTTGGTTTCGCCTGCGGCAACCTTTGAGTTGATGCCCGAAATATAAATCGCATCGGTGATATGTGCGCCGGTATAGCAGGAAACCTCGACTTCATCAAGCCAGATGTGTTGAGAGGTAGAACCATCGTAGTTCTTAATAACTATCTTTACGTATCTTGCATCATGTTGTTTATCGGAGGTTGCAGTCATTCTGTAATTGGACCAGGTTTCATCGTAAGTACCGGTGCCGTTGGTAACGATAGCAACAGAAGTGCTTGCCGCTTTGGTGTAGATATTTTTGTCGGTAGAAACGTATGCTTCGAGACAAGCGGAGGTGGGAGCAGCGATGCCCCAAGAGCCTGCTGCCATATATGCTGTGAAGGTATCTACCTTCTGAACAGAACCGAGGTCGATAATGATTTCGGCAGTATTCTGGAAACCCGCATACTGAGTAGTGCCGCCGTCGGTCTTACCCTTTGCGCCATCGGTAAGAACAGCGCCGTCGTCGGAGTAATCATCGGTTCTGCTGCAACCGGTAGAGGTATAGCTCTTGCCAACCGACAAAACGTTCTTTGCACTTGTATTCAAAAGTGCGTTGAGAAGGTTTTTAGCCGCAGTGTCAACCTCACTCTGTGTTGCGGAGGAGTTGTTGCTTACAACGACAGCCGCATCATACGCGACACGGAGCTCCTGAAGAGTGGTAGTATTGTAATCCTTGTGCGAAACCTTGTTGCCACCGTTGAGGAGACCTCTCAGAGAAGCCTTATTAACAGGTGCCTTGGTTGCAGAAAGGAGACAGAACCAGTCGAGGTCAAGCTTGCCGGTGGAAAGTCTCGACTGGGTAACCCAGCAGTCGCCCAAACCGGTTGCGCCGTATGTAGCAGTGCCTCTCGAGGTGCTGGGTGCACTGTCGTAAACGTGGAATTTGTTGGTCGATGCATCATATCCTACAATCGCAATAAAGTGACCGGGAACGTGGCCGATTGCAACACCGCCGTTTTTAAGATGGTTTTTAAGAGTCGTGCTTGCTGCGGTTGCCCAATAGCCCGAGCCGCCCGCTACATCGCACGTGAATCCGTATGTAGAGCCGTATTTAGCTTGGATTCTGGGATAAAGAGTGCTGCGGTCGGTACCGCCGAAGGAAGCGGTATTGAACGCGCCGATGCTGTTTGCCCAAACGGCAACAGAATATACATCGGGAGCGTTGCCGGTAAGATAACCGACAGCATTTACGATCGAGAATATACCGCACGCGGTATTATACATTGTTCTGCCGCCGACATAAACGGTTTTCCATTTTGAGTCCCACTGACGCTGTATGGTAAACGCAGCGGCGTTGGCAGACACCATTGTGCCGATAACTACCGAAAGAAGCATAACCGCCACGATCAGCAGACACAACGATTTCTTAAGTACTTTCATTGTGACCTCCATGAATTATGTGAAAGTTTCACATATTTTTTAATGACAATATGTTAATTATATATTTTTTTGAACAATTTGTCAACCGAAAACAAGCTTTAAAAGCTTTTCGTAGGAATTGCCAAATTTCGCACACTGCTTTTGGTAATAGTGCCTCCAAAAGCAAAAACCGCCTCGTTTTTTATATCCGAGACGGTTTTTATTTTCAATTATTTCATAAATTCATCGAGCTTGGGCGCAAGATCACGCTTGAATTTCGGAATCGCGTCCTGAGCTATCCAGCTCGACCAATAGGTATAGCCGCCGAGCACCATAGAGCGCGGTGTTGCAACGTAATTATAATAACCGCCGCATTGATCGACGGGAATCGTTTTCGTACCCGTAAATCGCGAGCGAAGCCACAACGTCATATCAACAAGGCTCTCGCCGGGAACACCGACGAAAAGGTATCCGCAGAAGCGAAGCGCCGAAACGTACACGGTGACCTTATGAGTCTTTAATTCCTCGTCGGTAAAGCCGTATTTAGCACCTCTGCACATATGATTTATATGGCCTGCACGCCAGAGATCGTCGATAATGCGCTTGACCTCATACGGATTTCTGTTTTCGGCAACAGCGGCTTCGAATTCCTTTTGGAGCTCGTTGAAGCGGTCCCAGCATTTCGGCATATCCGCGTAATTATCGGGGATATCCTCCTTCATCGGCATAACGATTTCAAAGGTTTCGGTCTTGAACACCTCGTCAGGATTAAGCTTTGTCGCTTTCTTATCGAAAACCTCGCGGATGCGAGAACCGATGCTTTTAGCAAGTCGTTTGCATTCATTAGCAGATGCTTCATAGGTTCCGTGACCGGGCGAACAATCCTTTTTGGTGGCAAGGTCGGCGCAGGGACCGTTGATATACATACCGATTCCGCCGTAGATTTCCGCCATATCGTCGGCAAGATAACCCGTCCAGTCGTAATCGTAATGATACTCTTTTGATCTTTCGGGGTTTTCGCTATGCTCGAACAATACGCCGACGTCGGGGTGGGCGGCAAAGCGCGAAACGGTGCCGATGGTTTCGCCCTTCATATTCTTGAACATAAACATATATGCCATCTGGTCGACATTGTTATCGAAATAAATCGGCTTGTCGAATATCGGCAGATTCGGCTTATAACCGCGGAGAAGCATAATATCGGGATCCTGAGTGTAGGGTCTGCCGGTTTCATCAAACTTCATACCGCGCCATACGGTAACGCCGCCCAAGCCCTCGATATACTGCTCGCGGTTGAAGGAATACTCTGTACCCATATCGCATTCGGCGGCGAAAACCTCGCATTCCTCGGCGCGAGATATCATATCGAGAACCGTTTCGACCGATTTATCGATAAGTCTGTCCATCGCCTCGCCCGCGATCTGCTCGTGGCAGGGTGCGGCGTGGATCTGTATTTCGTGATACCAGATCGATTTTTCGGGAATACCCGTGCGTGCGGCAACCTCTCTTCTCCAGCGGTCAGCCTCACGCGGAAAGGTCGCATTGAAATCGAATGCCGCAATAAGCACTCTTTCGCTTCCCTGCTCGAGATATAAAAATCTGCCGTAAATATCGGTACCGTATGGCCAGACCGCCTCAAAGGTACCCTTTGTTGACATTTTAGCAAAGCTGCATTTCATGATTTTTACCTCTATGATCGAATATTATATTATAGGAGTGTCGGTAAATTCAATTTCGGGCTCGCCCTTCAATCCGTCGGACGCGAAAACGATGATTTCGTTCTTCCCGTGCTTTAACAGCGATGCGGGAAGATAGAGAGTTTGCTGAGGTCCTATCTCCCAATATCTGCCGATATTGAAGCCGTTGACGGTTACGAAGCCTTTTTTGAAGTTATCGAGCTTGATAAAGCTGTCGCAAGGCTCATCGACCTCTAAATATCCGCGGTAGAAGGCGGTGTTTTCTTTTGTTTGAGCGCTTTGGAACTCTAAATTTTCAAGGTTGTCCATCGGCAACGGATATACTGTCCAATTAAAGTGGATCTTGTTATTGAGCAGGCATCTGCCGTCTATTCCCTTTTTGCGCATCATCTTTGCTCCGAAATTGGCTCTGCCCATATTCTCGCAAAGCACGGTGAGCACGTCGCCCTCTTTGGCACTGAAGCTTATAGAAAGGTTCTCGTTTATATAAACGGTGCCGATAAAGCTTTCGTTTATATAGATCTGCGCGCGGTCGCCCATTGATTCAAAGGAAAGAAGCGCGTTTTCGTAATCTCTGTTCAGTCTTGTGCGGTATGCGATATAGCCGTATCCGATCCCGTAGTGCTCCATACAGCGCGGAACGTTTGATTTTACGGGGCGCGCAAGCTTTTCGAGATTTGCAAAAATGCCCGCACTCTCGCAAAGCTTTATTTTGCCGTATGCCTTTTTAACGCGGTTTTGGAGTATTTCGGGGAGAGGTTCATCGTTGTATTTCGCGAATACCTCGCGCAGTGCAAGATACTTTTCGGTGATATCTCCGCATTCGGTAAGAACAGCATCGTAATCGTAGCTTGTAACGTCGGGCAGGAATTTTTCGTGATGATTTGCGCCGTTCATAAAGCCGAAATTCGTTCCGCCGATGAACATATACATATTCAAGCTTCCGCGGGCAAGCATATCGCCGACAGTCTTTGCGTAGTCTGACGCCGAGGTGGTATGGTGATATTCATCGCCCCAAGCATCGAACCAGCCGCACCACATTTCCATACACATTTTCGGCATATCCGGATACATTTCATCGTGGTCGCGGAAACGGTTTTCGACGTCCGAACCGAAGTTCAGCGTTACCAAACCGCCCTCTATACAGCCATCGAGCATTTCCGCTCTGTTGGTTCCGTCCGACGTGAAAAGCGGCACGTTCATACCGCGCTTTATGTATCCTTCTTTTAAATAAGCGAGGTATTCTTTATCGTCGCCGTAATAGCCGTATTCGTTTTCGCATTGAAGCATTATTATATTTCCGCCGTTTATCGAAAGAAGCGAACGGATCTCGTCGAAAAGGCGGTCGAGGTAACGGTCGAAATATTTGATATAGGTTTCGTTTGAGCAACGGATTTCGATATCGGGCTCGGTCTGGATCCACCACGGCAGACCGCCGAACTCCCATTCCGAGCAGATATAGGGACCGGGGCGGACTATCGCCATAAGACCTTCCTCCTGCGCAACGGTCAGGAAGCGTTTTATATCGAGCATTCCCGAAAAATCGAATACTCCCTTTTGCTTTTCGTGCATATTCCAAGCACAGTAGGTTTCGACGCAGTTACAGCCCAATGCGCGCAGTTTTTTAAAGATATCGCGCCAGGTATCTGGCAGGTTGCGGAAATAATGCACCGCGCCCGACATTATTTTTATCGGTTTGCCGTCACGTATGAATTGATTGCCGTTTATTTCAAATGTCATAAGCTTCACCTCTTGTCCGTAATTATACACGATTTTTGATAAAATGCAATCGGTTTTATGGGTGTATATTTTCTCTGAAAAAATTTTTTTGAATTTTTTTGATTTTTTTATAGACATTTTCCATGTTTCAGACATATATATAATGAACCCCCAAAAAGATAGCGAGGCGTGACCGATGAATACGCGATCTTTATTTTTAAGAATTGACAAATAGAACGGGGAGGCTTTATAATTTATGTGTAATGCAAAAAAAGAAGTGTTGTCAATCACTTTATCGTTTTGTTTTTTAGTTTCAATTTTCACAAATTCAGTTTATGCTGTTGGCGATATCGAAAGTGCTGTTTTTGACAGTTCTGATCAAATGCTTCCTACGCCGGAACAGCTTGTATTATCACGTGAAGACATTCCCGAAGTAATCAATTTTTCAGATGCTCAGGAAAAAGGGCATATTTTGCGTTTGCGCGAAAAAGAACCTGATGACAAATTCGATAGGGCTTACGAACTTAATATTCCGCAAAACTCATGGGCTTCCGACGCTGCCGATGTTGCTGTGCTTATATACGAAGATGAAAACGAACATATTCAATAACCCAAGAGAAAAGGAGGATATACTCAAATGAAAAAAATCATATGTTTGTTGATTGTTTCTATTATCATCTTGTCATCGTGTCAGGTTGATACAACTACGGATATACAATCTTCCAATGTTAGTGACGAGTTATCAAACATAGATTCTTCCTATCCAAGCAACGATCTTCCCGAGTTTGTGGTAGCAAAAATCCTATACCCGCCTCCTTACGGATATTATGACGATATAAATGAAATCGCAGTTATCGACCCGGGGTATTTTAATGAAGTTCTGTATTACGAAGAACTGGAAGGCAAAACTATAAGCGGAACATATTTCGGTTATAACTTCGAAAATGCAGTATATGAAGATTCAATGCACTATGCGCATACCTATCTTATACTGGATTATTATCGTGTTAAGGACTTTGGTAGAATCGGATTTGAACGAGGCACAGAAACGCCGCACTTCATGTTTATCACTGATCCGGGAACCGCTAAAAGAGATGAACCTTATACAGAAGAAGAGCTTCTTAAGATCGCTGAACCTTGGGTTCGCGAAAACACTTGCAAAAATATTGACTGGAGCACAGTTAAGCTTGACCCAGAGTTTACTCACACTCGCGGAGGTTGGCATCAATTCTGTTTCAGGCAATATGACGAGAACGGAATATGTATAAATAGCTGTGAAGTTTGGATTGAATATTCGACCGGTTCGGTTTGTCGATTCAAAGATTTTCAAGACAATGAAATACCGGATTTGCCTGATTATACGCTCGATGAATATCTTGAAAGTGCCAAAACGGTGGTTTTGGATTATTACGCCGACAAAAATTTTGAATATGTAAAGGAAGTAATCGACTTTAGTATTCACGGGCCATGCTATTTCCATTACGATGAAAAAGATCATATAATCCAAGTTACTGTTTGGTATACGGTAGTATACGCAGACGGAACAGAAAATTTACGAAAATCTCTGCTTTATCATTATTTTTAAGTAATAACGAATATTTCCGAAACGAAGAAACATCGATCGAAGCAAAAGAGAGAAGCTTTTACACTTCTCTCTTTTGTTTTTAAAGTTTTTCTGCCAATTCGAGAACGAGCTTTTCGGTCTTTTCCCAGCCCAAGCAGGGGTCGGTTATCGATTTCCCGAAGGTATGCTCGCCGATCTTTTGTGCGCCGTCCTCGATATAGCTTTCGATCATCAAGCCCTTTACAAGCTTTTTGACATCAGAGTTATAATTTCGGCTTTCCACTATCTCGTTTGCGATACGGATCTGCTCGAGATAGCGCTTGCCCGAGTTATTGTGGTTTGTATCTACGATCACGGACGGATTTGCCAAGCCGGATGCGAGATAGAGCTCGTTGAGCTTTACAAGATCTTCGTAGTGGTAGTTGGAAACACTCTTACCCGCGAAATCGACGTAACCGCGAAGGATCGCGTGGGCATAGGGATTGCCCGCGCTCTTTACCTCCCAGCCGCGATAGATAAAGGTATGGCTTGAGTGAGCGGCACGGATCGAGTTCATCATAACCGTAAGGTCGCCGCCGGTGGGGTTTTTCATACCGACCGGGCAATCCAATCCGCTTGCGGTGAGGCGGTGCTGTTGGTCCTCTGCCGAGCGTGCACCTACCGCAACGTATGCCAAAAGGTCGGAAAGATAGCGGTGGTTTTCGGGATAGAGCATTTCGTCGGCGCAGGTAAAGCCGTAGTCCTTCAGTGCGCTCATATGGAGCTCACGTATCGCGACGATGCCCTTGTACATATCGGGCTTTTCGTCGGGGTCGGGCTGATGGAGCATTCCCTTATATCCCTCGCCTGTTGTACGGGGTTTATTAGTATAGATACGGGGAATAATAAAAATCTTATCGTCAACCTTATCCTGAAGTGTTCTGAGGCGCGAGATATATTCGAGAACGGGCTCGCGGTGGTCTGCGGAGCAAGGACCAATAACAAGGATAAATTTATCGGATTCACCCTTGAATATCGACCGGATCTCGGCATCGCGGGAGTTTTTATCAGACTCCATTTCGGGAGTCACGGGGTAATCCTGCTTTACCTGCTGGGGAATAGGTAATTTGCGGAAAAATTGCATATTCATAATGATTTGCCTCTTACTTTTTTTCTTTATTGAATTTGCGGCGGCGTGCGGTGGAGAGGCGCATCATTTCGCGCATTTCATCGCGGTCTCCGTTTTTAATGGTGTTGTACAGCTTGTCGAAGGACTCGCGGTATTTATCCATTTCGTCAAGCAATGTTTCGCGGTTGGACAAAAACAGTTCCGACCACATTTCGTCGTTGATATTTGCGATACGTGTAAGATCGCGGAAGGAGTCGCCGGTGTAGCGCTCGAGATCGGGCTCGTCGCAGGCGCACATCAACGAAACGGCGATGCAGTGAGTAAGCTGGGAAAGAAACGCGATCATTCGGTCGTGCTTTTCGGGCGAAAGAACCGATATTTCACGGAAGCCGAGCGTTTCGCCGAGATCACCGCAAAGCTCGACAGTATCGAGCGAATTATTTTCTGTCGGCACGACGATATAGTTTGCGTTCTTGAAAATCGATTCGTCGGCATATTCGATACCCGCGGTTTCCTTGCCTGCCATCGGGTGAGCCGAAATAAATTCGACACCCTGCGGAAGCATCGACTGTATTTCATACACGATGCACTGCTTTACACCCGTAACGTCTGTTATCACGGTTTTGGGCTGAATAAGACTGCCGTATTGCTTTATCCAATCGACAAAAATATGGGGATAAAGTGCGAAAATGATTATATCCGCCTCTTTTATCAGCTCGGGGTCTACAAATGCGGAGCCCTTGGTTATCATATTATGCTCGAGTGCATAATCTATCGTCGATTGCTTGCGGGTTATTGCGGTTACATAGTATCCCTGCCTTGTGAGGCTTTGGGCATAGCTTCCGCCGAGAAGACCCAAGCCGACGATAAGTATTTTTTTTGATTCATCAAGCTTCATATTCTATTCCTACCTTTAAGGACTCCAAAACGCTGAAGAAATCGGGAAAGCTCTTTGCAACAGCCTCGGCGTTTTCTATAACCCCGCCCGTGAGACTGCACAGCACCGCAAGCGACATAACGATACGGTGGTCGTTGTGGCTGTTCAGCGGCACATTCGGCGGTAAAAGAGCGGATTTACGCACTGTAACGCTGTTTTCGCATACATCGACGCATACACCGAATTTCGCCAATTCCTCTTTCATCGCATTTGCGCGGTCGGATTCTTTGATTCTAAGCCTTGCCGTACCGACAAAGCCCGCTCCGCCCTTTGCGGCGGCTACGGCAAACAGTATCGGCGCGAGGTCAGGACAATCGGAAAGGTCGATGTCGTTTTCGTTACGGGCGATTTTTTCAAAGTAATCCTTATATACCCTATCGCCCTGAAGTGTTTTTTCGGAAATACCGTTTACTTTTACATCGCCTCCGAGAAAGGAGAGCGCATCGAGAAAAGCGGCGTTTGAACAATCGCCCTCGACGGTGTATTCGCACTTGCGGTATTTTTGTCCGCCCATTATGACAAATCGGTTGCCGTTTCTTGTTATTCTGATACCGAATGAGTTCAAAGCGCTTAACGTAAGGTCGACGTATGACGAGCTTTCAAAGGGCTCGGTAACCTCGAGAATGCTGATTCCGTCCAGCAAAGGCAATGCATACAGCAGACCGGTTATAAACTGACTCGAAACGTCACCTCTTACACGGTAGCTTCCGCTTTGGATAGTACCGCAGAGAGTGAGTGAATTATCGTTTTGCTCAAACAGAATACCCTGCTCTCTGCAAATCGATTCATACACCGATAGAGGACGCTCGAAAAGTCTTTTCGCTCCAGTGAGAGTTATTTTTTTACCCGTCAGCAAGCAAAGCGGTATCATAAACCGAAGTGTGCTTCCGCTTTCGTTGCAATAAAGAACCGTTCCGTCCTTTACGTTCATCAGATCGAGACCGCCGATCTTCACCGACGAGCCGTTTCTTTCGATATCGGCGCCGAGCGAGGAAAGACAGCTGAGCGTTGCCTCGATATCAGCCGAATATGCAAGATTATTTATTAGACTTTTTTCGCTTAGTGCACCGCAAATCAATGCGCGGTGCGCCATACTTTTCGACGGCGGCGCATTTACGATTCCCTGCGCCATCGACGGCAAAATTCTGACATTCATATTCTAATCTCCGAGAAGATAGTCGATAGCCTCGAGATAACCCGTAAAGCCGTGACCGGAAATCGTTTTTTCGCAAGCGGCACGGACATAGCTTATCCGGCGGAAATCCTCACGCTTGGAAACGTCGGAAATATGAACCTCGACAGTTCTGATGCCGACTGCCTTCATAGCGTCCAACAGCGCCACGCTTGTATGCGTATATGCGGCGGGATTTATCACGATACCGTCAAAGACGTTGTAGGCATTCTGGATCGCAGTAACCAAGTCGCCCTCGTGATTGGACTGATAGATTTCGATTTCTATTCCCTTTTGCTTTGCGTGTGTATATATCATTTCGCAAAGGTCCGAATACGTCGATTTTCCGTAAATATCGGGTTCGCGGATGCCGAGCATATTTAAATTCGGCCCGTTAATTACGAGAATTTTCATTTTTAAAATCCTCCAGAATTGCATTTGCATTTAACCGCTTACCGTCGACCGCGATAATTCTGCAATCGCAGGTCGAACAGTAAATCGGATAGCGCTCTTTAAAGCGTTTTTCAAGATCATCTCGGTTTGAAGAAAGAGGACGGTCGTCACTTGTGACGATATAATCAAGATCGCGGTCGAGAAAATAGATCCTGCCGTTTTCCTTCAACAATTCGATATTCTGTTTTCTTAAAATCGCGCCGCCGCCGGTTGAAATGACTTTGCCCTGAAGCGCGGAAATCTCTTTTATAACATCGGATTCGATATCACGGAAGGCTTTTTCGCCCTGCTCCATAATGATATCGCCGGCAGTCTTTCCGATCTTGTTGAAGATCGCATCGTCGGTATCGATGAATTCACGTCCGAGTGACGAGGCAATAAGCTTGCCCGTGCTCGTCTTTCCGCTTCCGGGCATACCCGTCAGCACTATATTTTCCTTTTGAGATAGCATATCGTTATAAATCTCGTCGATACGTTCGGGAGAAACAGTCTTTTCGACAAACATTTCAGCCGCGTAAGCCGCTTGCGCGACGAGCATATAAAGACCGCCGCAGGCTTTTATACCCATAGAAAGAGCATCGGTTACGAGCTTGCTCCGCAAAGGATTATAAACTACGTCGATTACACCCTCGGCGGATCTGAAATCCTTTATATCGATTGCCGAAGCATATATATCAGGAAACATTCCGCAAGGAGTCGTGTTGATAATTATCTCCGCATCAGAGTGAAGATCAAGTGCATTTTCATAGGTTATACAGCTGTCGGAACCGCTTCTCGAAACACGGTATGCTTCCCTGCACGAAAGTGATTTCACCGCAGCGAATGCAGTTTTTGAGGTTCCTCCGCTGCCGAGAATGAGCACTTTTTTATCCTTTAACGATATGCCCTCGTGATCGATCATCGCACACAAGCCCATCAGATCGGTATTTGCTCCGTAAAGCTTGCCATCACGGTTAACGATAGTATTGACCGCGCCGATATCGAGTGCGGTTTGGTTAACATAATCAAGATATGGAATAACCGCTTGCTTATATGGAATCGTGACGTTCAGCGCGAGAAATTCACGTGATTTTATGAACTGCTCAAGCTCATCTTTTTTTATTGCCTTCAGCTCGTAATCGTAGCCGAAAAGGCGTTTGTGTATTTCAGCCGAAAAGCTGTGACCCACTCTCTCGGCTATTAATCCGTATTTCATAGTGCCAACCAGTCCGCTCCGTGCTTTCCTGTAAGTGCATCGGCGACAACCAATGCGGTAACACAATCCACAACGATTCTTGCACGGTGAACGATGCAGGGATCGTGTCTGCCCGCGGCGGAAAGTATGGCGTTTTCGTTATTTACATAATTAATCGTTTTTTGTTCTTTTGCAATAGTCGGAGTCGGCTTGAACGCGGTACGGAAGATTATATCCGCGCCGTTTGAAATGCCGCCGTTGATACCGCCCGAATTGTTTGTTTCGGTAGAAACCCTGCCCGTTTCGGAGTAAAAGCTGTCGTTTGCTTCGCTCCCTCTCATTTCGGTGATCGCAAAGCCCGCGCCAAACTCGATGCCCTTTACCGCAGGAATCGAAAATACGGCGTGAGATATCAGGCCCTCGAGTGTGTCGAACCAAGGCTCGCCGACGCCCGCTTCGATGCCGCAAACAGCGGTTTCGACGACACCGCCGACCGAATCGCCGTCGTTTTTTGCGGCAAGGATCAGATTCGTCATTTCGGTTTGTTTTTCTTCATCAAGCACTGCAAAGCTCATATCGGCAAGCTTTTCTATATCCGCTCTGACGTTTTCAAAGCTTCTGTCCGAGACCTTGCCGATGGATTTGATATGCGAGCCGATGAATATATTCTTTTTCTCGAGTGCCGGAATCAGTATACCGCCCGCCGCGACAAGTGCGGCAGTGATACGGCCGCTGAAATGACCGCCGCCGCGGTAATCCTCGAATCCGCGGTATTTGATATGCGCGGTGTAGTCAGCGTGAGACGGTCTTGCGATACACGACATTTCGCTGTAATCCTTTGAGCGCGTATCCTTGTTCGGTATAAGTATACAAATCGGTGTTCCGGTTGTAAATCCGTTGAAAACACCGCTCTGGAAGCTGTATTCGTCTGCTTCTCTGCGTGAGGTTGATATGCTTCCCGACGGTCTGCGGAGCGAGAGAAGCTTATTTATACGTTCCTCATCGATCTTAATACCCGCGGGCACACCGTCGAGGACACAGCCGATAGCGTTACCGTGGCTTTCGCCGAATATTGTAAGCGAAATATTATTCCCGAAGGTGTTTTTCATACGTTTACCGCCTTTCTGACTGTTTCAATGAATTCCGCAAACGGCATTTTTCGAAATTCGAATGAGCCGATATCGTTTACATACACTATTGTGATGTCGTTACCCGTGAGCTTTTTATCGTGTGAGCAGGCAGTGATAACCGTATCGAGATCCTCGCCCGAGAAGCAATACGGCAAACCGAGCTTTTTCAAAACGGTTATTAAGCGTTCTCTGACCGATTCGTCACACATCGGAACCATTCCTATCGCGACACTTTCGCCGTGATAAAGGCTTTCCATTTCGTTTGCGCTTTCGATCGCATGGGCAAGAGTATGGCCGAAATTCAGAACACGGCGCAAGCCGTTTTCCTTTTCGTCCGACTCGACGACGGATTTCTTGATTCGCAGTGAATGCTCGATTATTATATCGATATTTTCATCTATATCGCCGTTTTCAAATATTTCAAACAGCTCTTTATCGTGAGTCATCGACATCTTAAGTGCCTCTGCCAAGCCGTTTGAAAGCTGACGACGAGGGAGAGTTGACAGAGTTTCGGGGTCGATAAGCACCGCTTTGGGCGGATAAAACGCACCCACGATGTTTTTAATACCCATAAAATCGATCGCCGTTTTTCCGCCGACAGAGGAATCGACCTGAGAAAGCAGAGTTGTCGGAATATTGTAGAAATCGATACCGCGCATATAGGTGCTTGCGGCAAAGCCCGAAAGGTCACCCACTACACCGCCGCCGACCGCGACAACGCAATCGGAGCGGGTAAAGCCGTATTCAACAAGCTTCGAGAGCAAAAGCTCGAAACTTTTCAGGTTTTTTGACTGCTCGCCCTGACTGATCGTAACGACAAACGGCGATTCACACATCTGTGCAACCGTTTGGGCATATTCTGCCGGAACGCCGTCATCGGTAACTACAAGAACCTTTCTGCAAAGATCTATATATTCGTTTGCTTTATTTATAACACCGCGTTCAAGAACGATATTGTATATTCCTGTTTGGGTTTTTACGGGTATAAGCATTTTTTACTCCCACGACGATATCGAAATTATATTGTCATATCTTGATTTCTTTTTCGTATGTTGCGATTATCTTCACACTGTTACAGCAGGCATTGAGATCGGCAAGCATTGCCTTGCCCTCAAACGTGCCGAGGTTGCCCTCGCCCTCAACGTAGAAGTAATAATCCCAGCTGAGATCCTTTGTCGGACGGCTTTTCAGAGCGCGGAGATTGAAGCCATGCTCTCCGATGACCGAGACCGCTCTACCGAGCGAGCCTGCGGTATTTTTTACGGTAAACAGCATTATGAAGTGCTTGTCGTTTGCCGCGAAATCGCGGTGATTACGCGAGAACACAGCGAACCTTGTTGTATTTGTACCGCTTTCGTTAATACGTGATTCAAGAATTTCGAGTCCGAACTTCTTTGCCGCTTCCTCGCTTCCGATTGCAGCAAGATTTTGTCTTCCCGACTCGGCAACCATCTTTGCGGCAACCGCAGTGTTGACTGCTTCGACAGGCTCAAAGCCGTGCTTTTCAATATATTGAGCGCACTGACCGAGCGCCTGAGGATGAGAAACGACCTGTTCTATGTCTCCGATCGTGGTACCCTTCGACGCAAGAAGATTTTGAATAATTTCCGCCTCATATACACCGTTGATATAAAGCTCGCCGAAAAATGCGAGGTCGAGTACCTTTCCGACATCGCCGTTGAAACTATTTTCAACAGGAAGCAACGCACAATCGCATTCACCCGAAAGAGCCGCATTATAAGCTGCCGCAAAATCGGGATAGCCGACACATATTGCATCGGGGAATATCTTTTCTGCCGCAATATTTGCAAACGCTCCCACCACACCGCTGTAAGCAACGCGCATTCCGTCTAAAAGACGGTGTTGGAATTTCTTTGAAATGTCGATGGTGCTGCGAAGAAAATCAACGTAATACGAGCGGTAATCGTCCGAAGCTACGGCTTGCGAATTTTTTGCTATGATTTCTGCCTCTCTGCCGAGGTCATCGACCGGAATGCCGTGTTCTCTCTTGTAGTTGGCAACCATCCGAACTGCATCCATACGTTGCTCGAACAGCTTTGCTATTTCCTGATCGGTTGCGTTGATGATCTTTCTTGCAATATCGAGTTCAGTCATTTGAATATCTCCTTATGAAAACAAAAAATCCGCCATTCGTATGCCAAAAATGCATAGCGGATGCGGACTGCTGTTTGATATGAACGAAGGTGTTATGCGTTCAGAGCAGACGAGCAGTCCTTTATAAAATAATAAAAGTAAAACTTTCCGAACATTTCGTTTGCTCCTTTCTTGTCATCATTGGCTAATATGATAATACGAATTGTGAATTTTGTCAATAGCAAATTGCAATTTTTTTAATTTCAAACGACAAAAATAGGGCATTTTTTCGTTTTTTGCAAGTTATCTGCTCAAAGGATTCATAAAGTGTTAACAGTATACGTCTGCATAGCACTTGATTTTTCATGTAAAGTATTATATAATAATTGAAATACTTTTGAATTGAGGAAACAGTATGAAATACTCCGTAATAACGCCGTACATTGCTGAAATGGCCGAGCGCTCAAACCGCAACAATCATATCGAGCCGGAAATGTATCTTAAGCACCGCGTAAACAAGGGCTTGCGAGATATGAACGGTAACGGTGTTGTGACCGGTTTGACAGAGGTATCTAAAATAAAGGCAAAAGAGATAAACGAGCAGGGCGACGCGATCCCCTGCAACGGTCAGCTTTGCTACAGAGGAATAGATGTGCGTGATCTTGTAAACGGATTCCGCTCGGATAACAGATTCGGTTTTGAGGAGACGGTATATCTTCTTCTCTTTTCCGAGCTTCCCAACAAGCAGGAGCTTGATAAGTTCACTCATGAGCTTTCCAAATACCGCAGTCTGCCGAAATCCTTTGTCCGCGATATGATATTAAAAGCACCCGGAAAGGATATGATGAATATACTTTCCCGCTGTGTTCTTGCGCTTTATGCTTATGACGACAATCCCGACGATATATCGATCCCGAACGTTTTACGTCAAAGCATGCAATTGATATCTATGTTCCCGCTTCTTGCGGTATACGGTTATCAATCCTACCGTCATTACCACAGAGGCAAAAGTCTTCACATAAGATTGCCCAAACCTCAATTCTCGACTGCCGAGAATCTTTTGCATATTCTCCGTAAGGATGGAGATTTTTCCGACCTTGAAGCGAAGGTTCTCGACCTTGCGCTCGTGCTTCACGCAGAGCACGGCGGCGGTAACAACTCGACGTTTACGACACACGTTGTAACCTCCTCCGGTACCGATACCTATTCATCGGTTGCGGCGGCACTCGGCTCGCTCAAGGGCCCGCGTCACGGCGGTGCGAATATCAAGGTAGTCAAGATGTTCGAGGATATGAAAAAGAGCATCAACGTCAAAAAGCAAGGCGAAATTGAGGATTATCTCAAGCGTTTGCTCGACAAGCAGGCTTTTGACAACGCGGGACTTATTTACGGTATGGGCCACGCGGTGTATTCGCTTTCCGACCCGCGTTCCGATATTTTGAAGGAATGTGCGAAATCGCTCTCTGTCGAAAAGGGACGCGAGGAGGAATATGCACTTTACGAAACGGTTGCCAAGCTCGCGCCCGAAATGATTGCCGAGAAGCGCAAGATGTACAAGGGTGTCAGTGCAAACGTCGACTTTTATTCCGGGCTTATTTATAAAATGCTCAATCTTCCCAACGAGCTCTATACCCCCTTGTTTGCAATTTCACGTATTGCAGGCTGGAGTGCACACCGTATCGAAGAAATACAGAACGCGGGCAAGATAATACGTCCCGCATACATAAGCGTTATCGACGACAGAAACTACACACCGCTCAACGAGCGCTAAGAGGTTTGCTATGCGAAACAAGCTTTGCTTTATTCTTTGCATTATACTTATTTTTGCGCCTCTTCCCTTTTCGGCGAGCGCAGAAGCAATAAATCCCGACGAGGATTGCGAATTCACGGTTTTATGGACCACTGACCCGCAATGGTACTCGTTCAAATACTTTGATATTCTTACAAAGCAGAACGATTGGGTGGTCGACAACTACGACCGTATGAATATCCGGTACATAATCCACACGGGCGATTTTGTTGACCTTCCGCACGAGAGGGCGCAGTGGGATTTTGTAAGCAAGGAATATGAGAAATGGGACGATGCGGGACTTGAGTACGGTGTGCTTGCCGGTAACCACGACGTCGACGCAAGTGATTACACCGAATTCAAGGAGTATTTCGGTACCGCACGTTTTGAAGGCAAGGATTGCTTCGGCGAAGCATACGACGGAAACAGAGGACACTACGACCTGCTTACGCTCGGCGGAATAGATTTTATTTTCGTATATCTCGGCTATGGCACTCACAGCGATGCCGATTACGATTGGATGAACAAGGTTTTGTCCGAAAACAGCGGCAGGCACGCGTTTTTGATGTTTCACGAATACCTGAACGCAGACGGCACGAGAACCGCAATCGGAAACGAAATATTCAACCGCGTTGTATTGAAAAACCCGAACGTTAAAGCGGTGCTTTGCGGTCATAATTACAACTCGACAAGGCTTGTTGATTATATCGACGATGACGGCGACGGTGCCGAGGACCGAACCGTTTATCAGCTGATGGCAAACTACCAGAATATCATTAACGGCGGCAACGGCTTTATGCGTTTTATGGAGTTTGACATCGACGGCGGGTTTATCAAGCATCGCACCTATTCTCCTTATACGAACAGCTTCAACGCATTTGAAAGCCGCGGCGACGATGCCGACGAATACGGCTTCCGTGATGAATTTATAATTCCCTTTGATTTTTCGGAGCCGACTCAAAACGGAAACGGAAACGGCAAGGTCATTTCAAAGCCCGCCGTGAACATCGGCGGTATTTCGCTCCCGATAAACTATATTAACGAGCGCGAGCAAAGCGCTGATTACAAAAACGCGGGTATTTATGATTCTAACTTCTCGCTTGACGCGCGCGATGCGCTTTCCGACCCCGAAAACGCATATTTTATCACGCTTGATTATAAGGACAAAATAGGTTTTACCGTAAAAAATATATATGACAGTGCTGATAAAACGGTTTCTATCCCTCAAAACAGCAGAGTGATTGTAATTTCCAAAAATGCAGTTGACGAAAACGAAAACAAATTCGACATAAGCGGCATAAAAGTCGGCGACGCTGTGTGCTTCAGACAGATAAACGGTTTGGCGGAAGCTAAGGCGGCAACGCATATAAAGCTTTATCTTAAAGGACTTGACGGCGCTTTCGGTATAGACGGCTTCAACCGCGAAGTCAAAAGCGGCGAATGGGTGATTTTCGACAGAATTTGGGGAGAAAGAATCTCAAAGGACGGCGTTAATTTCAAAAATTGCGCGTTATTTGCTTTTTCGCCGTGCGATAATATTGAAAACAGATATATTCTTACCGAAACGGTAACCGAGACAGGCAAAGATAAGGATATTGCTATTGACGAAAACGGATTTCTTCTTGCTGTTAATCTGAGCGGCAGAAGCAAAATACTCAAAAGCAGCATCGAAAGGCTTATCGTCAGCGGAAAGCAGGCGATTTTGAACGGATACGAGCTCGGAAACGGGCCGGTCTATTCCGGCGAAAGTATTATCTCCAAGGAAAAAAGCGATTGGCTTTTAAGCTCGGGCACCTTTATTCTTGAAACCGACGGAAGTGCGCTCACCTTTTCAAACACCGACGGGCTCTGGCCCGATATGCGCTATACCCCGAATGAGCCGATCAAAATCAACGTAAACACACAAGGTATATTCTACGATTTTGATATGGAAAAGAGCTCGCAGACGAGTATTGTTATTCATCTCGCTTCGGGCGGATATATCAAGCTTAATTCCTATTTTGAAGGTGTTACCATTTCCTCGGGAAGCGGCGACGTAAAGGGCGAGGGCAATACCGCCAACGGCGTAATAGACCTGTCCTGCGTTGAGTTTCCGAGCGGTGCCGTCGGAAGCGACGGAAACGTCTTGATAAAAAGCATACAGATATATGCATCGGGCGATCCCGGTAAGAAAATGACTCTGCGCGAGCTTCGTGCTGTTGATATGAACGACACCGAGACAGAATTACCGTCCGATTTTTTAGAGGACGAAAGTTCAGAGTCAAACGTAGCAGGCGCAGAAAGCGATGCGAGCGCACCCGATGCCGTGAACAACAACGGCAAAGCACCGATAATTATAATAATTTCGGCGTTAATTATTGTTGTCGCGGTTATTGTGATTTTTGTTTTGAAGCGACACAATCGGAAGCAGTGAGAATTGATTTTTTACCGTCGTAAAATCGAAAAATCCGGCAAGTTTTCATTTATGGAAACTTTACGTTGCATTTGCAACGCGCAAAATATTAAAAAAGTGTAAAATGTAATATAAAGGATAAAAATCGGTTGACAATTTATCTCGTTTTGTGTAAAATCCTTGGACGGCAACAAAACAGTATTTCAGCAAGGATTCCTTTATATGACAGACAGATTCGGAAAATTTATTACAGTTATCTCAGAGATCGACAAGTATTGGCACAAGGTTGCCGCAAGCGTTATGGCGGAATACGGATTGAAAGGTCCGTATGCGATATATCTTATCACACTGTTTAAGCATCCCGACGGGCTCAATGCTTCTCAGCTGAGCGAGATATGCGAGCGGAACAAGGCCGACGTTTCGCGCGCAATCAACGATATGGAAAGCAAGGGCCTTTTGTTCAAAAACCTCAAGAACAACAGCTTTTACCGTGCAAAGCTTGTACTTACCCAAAAGGGTATGAGTGCCGCAGAGAAAATCAAGCTTACGGCAGAACGCGCAGTCGACACCGCATCCTCCGGAGTATCCCCCGAGGAGCGAGAGATTTTATATAAATCGCTCGCTATCATTTCCGACAATTTAAAGACGATGTCGAACAAGTTTGAATAAAGAAAACCGTATATTTTGCAAGAACCGACGTTTTAAAAGCGTCGGTTTTCTTTATTTTTTTAAAAAAACGATGATTTTTCAAGCAAACTGTGATATAATATCTCAAAATGATATATTTGAGGTGCTTTATGAATATAATTCACTTGAAATATGCGGTAGAAGTCGCTTTGCTCGGCTCTATCAGCAAGGCAAGCGAGAGTCTGGCTGTTGCCCAGCCGAATATCAGTCGCGCAATTAAGGATCTCGAATCGGAGCTTGACATCGCCATATTCGACCGAACCGCAAAAGGCATGACTTTAACTGCCGACGGGAAGGACCTTATTGCACGTGCAAGAGCTGTTTTGAATCAGATAGATGAATTTGAATCGGCTTATAAAAGGTCAGCTCCGAGGAAGCAAACGTTTTCGCTTTCTGCACCGCGTGCGGCTTATATTGCCGAAGCGTTTGCCGCATTTACGCGCTGTATTGACGGCGAGACAGCGGAAATCGTTTTTGATGAAACAGGAACGTACAATACAATCAAAAAAATCATTTCATCGGAATGCAAGCTCGGCATAATCAGGTATGATGCAGATGCCCAGAGATACTTTGAGGAGTTGCTGCGCAAAAACGAGCTTGAAAGCAGACATATTACCGATTTCAGATATACCGTAATCACCTCTGCCAAGAGTCCGCTTGCGACGAAGAGGGTTATTTCCGAAGGAGATCTTACCGAGTTTATACAGATCACTCATACAGATCCCTACGAAGCCACGCTGACAGCCTCTGACAGCAAGGAGCCCGATTTAAGAATCAGCTCGGAGAAGCGAATATATCTGCTCGACAGCGCCGCGCAATTGGAGCTGCTCGCGGAGAACAGCAAAACGTTTATGTGGATGTCTCCCCTGCCCGAAATTCTGCTTGATCGTTACGGTCTTGTTCAAATCGCTTGTGACGGCAGCGGAAAGCTTTACAGAGACACCCTGATATACCGGAAAAATCATAAGTTTTCGATGCTTGATAACGCATTTATCGATTATCTTACGGATTCCACGAAAGCAACCGCAAAAATTTTATAAATATCACAAAAAGCCTTTAATATCAAAGGCTTTTTTGATTGCCGGGGTATATCAATAAATATAATGCTGATATACAAAAATTATAATTGCAAAATACGATTTTTTCTGCTATAATATTGTCGGTTTAGTCCGTACCTTTATATTTAATGATATTAATGATATTTTCTCTCCGCGCAAAGCTTTTCTAATCCCCGTTGGGAACAATCACGAAAAAGAATTTCATAACATACAGTGCAAGGCAAAATCTGCTGAAACACAAAAGGAGAACTTTATGACAAAAATCACCATTATCGGCACCGGCAGCGTTGGTGCCACCATCGCTTACACCCTCACCGTTCAGGGCATCGCTTCCGAAATCGTTATGATCGATATCAACGGCGAAAAAGCAATGGGCGAAGCGCTTGACATCCGTCAGGGCACTCCCTTCTGTCATCCCTGCACAATCTACGCGGGCAGTTATCCCGATGCGGTCGGTTCTGACATTGTCATTCTCACATCCGGCGTTGCAAGAAAGCCCGGTCAGACAAGACTTGATCTTGCCCAAGTAAACGTCAACATCACAAAGCAGATTATTCCCGAGATCACGAAGTATGCTCCCGATGCGACATACGTTATCGTCAGCAACCCCGTTGATATCCTCACCTACACCTTCTGTAAATATTCGGGACTTCCTTACGAGCACATCATCGGCTCGGGCACTATTCTCGACACATCGAGACTTCGTTCGAGAATTTCCGAATACTACCACGTAAATCAGCAGAACGTACACGCATACGTTCTCGGCGAGCACGGCGACAGCTGCTTCATTCCTTGGTCGCTTGCAAACATCAGTAACGTTCCCGTTAAGGACTACCGCGAATCGCTTCTCGGAACCGAAGGTGTTTATCCCGAGCTCAACGAAGCAGAGGTAGAGGAATACGTACGCAAATCGGGCGCAAGAGTCATCTCTCGCAAGGGTGCAACCTTCTACGCCGTATCTATTTCGGTTTGCCGTGTTGTCAAAGCACTTCTTTCGGGTATTGATACCACCCTTACCGTTTCCACTATGCTTGACGGCGAATACGGCATCGACGACGTATGTTTGTCGCTCGTTAACATTGTAGGCAACAAGGGTGCGCACGGCAAGGTATTGCTTCCTCTTAACGACAAGGAAATCGAAGCACTTCACAACAGCGCAAAAGCACTTAAAAACGTTATTAACGCGATTGAGTTTTAATCGAAAGGAAATACAGAGAAAATGGAATACCGTATAGAACACGATTCGATGGGCGAAATGAAGGTTCCCGCAGACAGACTTTGGGCAGCTCAGACTCAGAGAAGCCGTGAAAACTTTGAAATCGGCGTTGGTATCGAAACAATGCCTGCCGAAATAATCCACGCATTCGGTGTTTTGAAGAAGGCAGCCGCTATAACCAACAATGCGCTCAAGCCCGAAAAAATGACCGATGAAAAATTGGAAGCTCTCAAAAAGGCTTGCGACGAGGTTATGTCGGGCACGCTCAACAGCCACTTCCCTCTCGTTGTATGGCAGACCGGCTCGGGCACACAGTCCAATATGAACTCGAACGAGGTTATCGCAAACCGATCGAACGAGATCCTTGGCAAAAAGCTTCTCCACCCAAACGATGACGTTAATATGAGCCAGTCCTCGAACGACACCTTCCCCACCGCTATGCATATCGCGGCAGTTATCGCTCTCGAGGATAAGCTTATCCCTGCAGCCGAAGAGCTTATCGCCACCTTTCTCCGCCTCGAAGCAGAAAACGAAGGCATCGTAAAGAGCGGCAGAACGCATCTTCAGGACGCAACGCCTATTAAGTTCAGTCAGGAAATCAGCGGTTGGAGATCCAGCTTGCAAAAGGACGTTGAGCTTATCAAGCGTTCTATCGACCCGCTCCGCGAGCTCGCTTTGGGCGGCACTGCGGTCGGCACCGGTCTTAATGCACCCAAGGGATTTGCCGAAAGAGTAGCTGAAGAAGTCAGCAACATCACCGGCAAAAAGTTTATTACCGCAGAAAACAAATTCCATTCTCTCACCTCGAAGGACGAGCTTGTATTTGCACACGGTGCTATCAAGGCGCTTGCCTGCGATATGATGAAGATCGCAAACGACATTCGTTGGCTTGCTTCCGGACCCAGAGACGGATTGGGAGAGATCTTCATTCCCGAAAACGAACCCGGCAGCTCGATTATGCCCGGCAAGGTAAACCCCACACAGTGCGAGGCTGTAACTATGGTTGCGGTTCAGGTTATGGGTAACGACGTTGCCGTTTCCATGGCGGCATCGCAGGGCAACTTTGAGCTCAACGTATTTATGCCGGTTTGCATTTACAATTTCCTTCAGTCCGCGAGACTTCTTTCCGAAGCAATTCTCTCGTTCAACAGAAAGTGCGCTGTCGGCATCACCGCAAACAAGGAAAAGATGCATCACAATCTTCACAATTCTCTTATGCTCGTTACCGCGCTCAATCCTTATATCGGATATGAAAACGCGGCAAAGACCGCTAAGAAGGCATACAAGGACAACATTTCGCTGAAGGAAGCTTGCGTAGAGCTCGGATTCCTCACCGCAGAGCGTTTTGACGAGGTATTCCACCCCGAAGAAATGGTTTGATTCCTTGCACGGATTCCTAAAAACTTTTCATATTTGTATAACAACGACGATAGTTCAATCGGAGGTACTATTAAATGAAGTTCAGTTACTTCCCCGGTTGTACACTCAAGAACAAGGCAAAAATTCTTGACGTTTATGCAAGAAAATGCGCCGAAAAGCTTGGTGTTACACTGGAAGAAACAGAAAACTGGCAATGCTGCGGCGGCGTTTTCACCACCGCAAAGGATGAGGTTGCCACAAAGCTTTCTTCTGTCAGAATTCTCAAGGACGCACTTAAGAAGGAGCAGGATCTGGTAACAGTTTGCTCTGCCTGCCACAACGTTGTAAAGCAGACAAACTACGCTATGCAGAACGACAAGGAATTTGCAAGCAAGGTAAACCGTTATATGTCCGAGGGCGAATACAACGGCGAAACCCGCATTTATCACTACCTTGAGCTTCTCCGCGACATTATCGGCTACGAGAAGATAAAGGAATGTGTTGTAAATCCTCTTAAAGATAAAAAGATTGCCGCTTATTACGGTTGCTTGTTGCTTCGTCCCAATTCGGTAATGCGTATGGACGACCCCGAAAACCCCAGCATTATCGAAAATCTTATTTCTGCACTCGGCGCAACACCCGTTGTTTACGGATACCGTAACGAGTGCTGCGGCGGTTACGTACGTCTTGACGATGCAACGCTTGCCGAAAAGAAGAGTGCAAACGTAATCAACAGCGCAAAGAAAGCGGGTGCGGAAGTAATCGTTACCGCTTGTCCGCTTTGCAAATACAATCTTGAAAAGGCGGACTGTGATATTCCCGTTGTATATCTTACCGAGCTTCTTGCCGAGGCTTTGGGAGTGAAGGAGGATACGAATGAGTAACAGCAAAAAGTATCTTCAGGAGGAGATAATCCGTATCAGCGGAGTTAATCCGAAGAAATGTATGCGTTGCGGCAAGTGCACTGCTACCTGCCCTTCGTTTGACGAAATGGAATATCATCCTCATCAATTTGTTTACATGGTAGAAAGCGGCGATATCGAGCCGTTGCTCGAAAGCGAATCGCTTTATAAATGCCTTACCTGCTTTGCTTGCGTTGAAAGATGCCCGAGAAGCGTCGAGCCCGCAAAGCTTGTAGAGGCAGTACGTCTTGCCGCGATCCGCAAGCAAGGCAACAACAGACTTACCGCAAATGATATTCCCGAGCTCGTTGATGACGACACGCCTCAGCAGCTTATCGTTTCGGCATTCAGAAAGTACACTAAGTAAGGAGGAAGAGACAAATGCAAAGAATCGGCGTATTTGTGTGCTGGTGCGGTACTAATATCGCAGGTACGGTTGACGTTGTTGCCGTTGCCGAAGCACTTAGAAACGAGCCCGGTGTTGTCTTTTCCGACAACTACCAGTATATGTGCTCACAAGCAGGTCAGGATCTTATCAAAAATGCGATCAAGGAGCACAAGCTCACCGGTATCGTAGTATGTTCCTGCTCGCCCCGTATGCACGAGGCTACATTCAGAAAGACTGCCGCAGCGGCAGGACTCAATCCCTATATGGTTGAGATCGCAAACATCCGCGAGCAGTGCTCTTGGGTACACAAGGATATCCCCACCGGCACCGAAAAAGCGATTATTCTCGGCAAGGCGGCTGTTGCAAAGGTCAATTTGAACACACCGCTTACTCCCGGCGAATCGCCCGTTACAAAGCGCGCGCTTGTTATCGGCGGCGGTATCGCAGGTATTCAGACCGCGCTTGATATCGCAGATGCGGGATTTGAGGTCGACATTGTCGAAAAGAAGCCCACTATCGGCGGTAAGATGGCTCAGCTTGATAAAACCTTCCCGACGCTTGACTGCGCGGCGTGTATTCTCACTCCCAAAATGGTTGACGTTGCCCAGAACGAAAAGATCCGTATCTTTTCTTACAGCGAAGTCACCGAGGTCAGCGGCTTTGTCGGCAATTTTGACGTTAAGATCAAGAAAAAGGCTCGTTACGTTAAGGAAGAGCTTTGTACCGGATGCGGTGCTTGTACCGAAAAGTGTCCGATGAAGAAGGTCCCCAACGACTTCAATCTTAATATGGATACAAAGCGCGCTATCTACATTCCCTTTGCGCAGGCAGTACCGAAGGTTGCGACTATCGACCCCGATTACTGTAATATGCTCAAAAACGGCAAATGCGGTGTATGCTCGAAGGTTTGTACCGCAGGCGCGATTGATTATACTCAAAAGGACGAGATCATCGAAGAAAAATACGGCGCTATCGTTGTTGCGACCGGTTTCAATCCCATAAGTATGGATAAATTCGATGAATTCGCATACAACCAGTCCAAAGACGTTATTACCTCGCTCGAGTTCGAGCGTCTTACCAACGCGGCAGGTCCTACCGCGGGAAAGCTTTTGCGTCCCTCCGACCACAAGCACCCCGAAAAGATCGTTTTCGTTCAGTGCGTGGGCTCTCGCTGTGACGCTTGCAACGAAAAAGGTAAGGAATACTGCTCGAAGATCTGCTGTATGTATACCGCAAAGCATGCAATGCTTACAAGAGACAAATATCCCGACACCGAAGTTTACGTATTCTACATAGACGTTCGTACCCCCGGTAAGAACTTCGATGAATTCTACCGCAGAGCTGTTGAAGAATACGGCGTACATTATATTAAGGGTATGGTCGGCAAGGTAGTTCCCGAAGGAGACAAGCTTATCGTTCAGGCATCTGATCTTATTGCAAACAAGCAGATCAAGATCGACGCTGACTTGGTTGTTCTCGCCGCGGCTATCGAGCCCGACAAATCCGCTCGTCCGCTTGCGACAATGCTTACCGCAAGTATGGATACAAACGACTTCTTCACCGAGGCTCACCCGAAGCTTCGTCCTGTTGAAAGTCCTACTGCGGGTGTATTCCTTTCGGGTGCCTGCCAAGGTCCCAAGGATATCCCCGAAACCGTTTCGCAGGCAGGTGCGGCGGCATCCAAGGTTATCGGCTTGCTTGCCAAGGATAAGCTCACCGGCAACCCCTGCGTTGCACAGTCTAACGAAATGATGTGTAACGGCTGCTCGAGCTGTGAAAGAGTATGTCCTTACGGTGCTATCACTTATGAAGACAAAGAGTTCCGTATGCCCGACAGAAGCACACTTATGCGCCGTATCGCAGTTGTCAACCCTGCCGTATGTCAAGGCTGCGGCTGCTGTACAGTTGTTTGTCCCTCGGGCGCTATGGACCTTAAGGGATTTGCAAGCGAACAGATTATTGCGGAGGTGGATGCAATATGCAAGTAAACGAATACAAGCCCCTTATCGTCGCATTCTGCTGTAACTGGTGTTCTTATGCAGGTGCCGACCTTGCGGGCAACAACCGACTCAACTACCCCGCTGACGTTAAGATAATCAGAGTTCCCTGCTCCTGCAGAGTTAACCCGATGTTCGTGCTTCGCGCATTCCAGCGCGGTGCGGACGGTGTTATCCTTTGCGGCTGCCACCCCGGCGACTGTCACTACACCTCGGGTAATTATTATACCCGCCGCAGAATGACGCTTCTTTTCTCGATGCTCGATTATCTCGGTATCGAAAGAGAGCGCACCAGACTCGAATGGGTATCTGCTGCAGAAGGTGCAAAGTTCGCCGCAACGATGAATGATTTTGCCGAAAAGATAAAGGCATTGGGCGAGAACAAGAGATTGGAGGACCTGAGATGCAAAAAATAACCCGTAACGCTTTGATCGAAAAGGCCGCTTCACTTCTCGAAAACGGCAGTGTTTGCGCTGTCCTCGGTTGGAGAAAGGGCGAATTTGATTACGACGTAACCCCTTCTGTATTTACTACAACAGAGGATCTGAACGCAGAATTCGTTTGGAACGATTTTTGCGGTGCAAACTTCTCTAAATATCTTATTCAAAAGACTCGCAAGGCGGAGGGCAAGCTTCTTGTTTTCCTCAAGCCCTGCGACACTTACAGCTTTAACCAGCTCCTTACCGAGCACCGCTTCGACCGCGAAAAAGTATACGTTGTCGGTATTCCCTGCGAGGGTATGGCGGATATCAACAAGGTAAGAGAAGCTGTCGGCGACGGTATTTCGGAAATCGAATGCGGCGAAAAAATCGCTGTTTCAACAATTTACAGCGATGAAAAGATACTCATCGACCCGAAGGACGTGCTCGCAGAACGCTGCATCAACTGCAAGAGCAAAAAGCACGTTGCGTTTGACGAGCTTTTGGGTGAAGACGGTGATGTAATCGAAAACGCGAGATTCGACGAGGTTGCAAAGCTCGAGGCTATGACGCCCGACGAACGCTTTGCATTCTGGCAGAACGAGCTTTCGAGATGTATCCGTTGCAACGCCTGCAGAGACGTTTGCCCTGCTTGTACTTGTGAAAAGTGTGTTTTCGACAACCCCAAATCCGGTGTTGAAAACAAGGCTCCGGCAAACGAATTTGAGGAAAAGATGTTCCACATCATTCGTGCATTCCACGTTGCAGGACGCTGTACCGACTGCGGCGAATGCTCGAGAGTATGTCCGCAGCACATTCCGCTTCATCTTTTGAACCGTAAGTTTATTAAAGATATCAACGAATTCTACGGCGATTATCAGGCAGGCGCAGAGGTTGGCTCACGCGCGCCGCTTGTAAACTATACCGAGGGCGACCTCGAGCCGTCCGAAGCATTTGAAAGGAGGGGCGAATAATGTTTAAGTGCTCGATCGATTCGATCAACAGTATTTTCGAGAAGCTTGCAAGCAACGCCACTCTTTATCTCCCTGCTGACAAGGACGGCCGCGCCGAATACACCAAATGGGAAAATGGAACCGAATGGAGCGATGCTCTCAACACCGTTAAGAGTCCCAAGGATTTCTTCTTCCCCCAAGTACAAGACCTTATGAAATTCAAGGTCAGCGGCAAATCTATTTCTGTTGACGATATCAGAAAGGAATCCGAGGATTTTATCGTATTCGGAGTACGCGCTTGCGACGTAAGAAGCTTTGATATTCTCGACAGAGTATTCCTTGTTGAACCCTACGACAGCTATTATGCTTCCAGCAGAGAGCACGGTGTTATTATTTCGGTTGCCTGCACAAGACCGACCGAAACCTGCTTCTGCAAGACCTTTGGCATTGACTGCACCAATCCCGGCGGAGATATTTCTGTCTGGAAGACAGAAGATTCGCTCTATTGGCAGGCAAACACCGAAAAGGGCGAAAAGCTTCTTTCATCGCTCGGTCTCGAAGAATGTGACGAAAGCGCGGTTGAAGCACAGAAGGAATCGACCAAAAAGATTCTTGACAAGCTTCCGCTCGCAAATCTCACCACCGACGGCTTCGGCGGCGGCAAGACAAAAGAGCTTTTTGACCGCCCCGAATGGAAATCGCTTTCGGAATCCTGCCTCGGCTGCGGCACCTGCACCTTTGTCTGCCCGACCTGCCAATGCTATGACGTTAAGGATTTCAATACCGGTAACGAAATTATCAGATTCCGTTGCTGGGACTCCTGTATGTATTCCGACTTTACCAAAATGGCACACGGTAACAACCGTATAAGCCAGGTAGAGCGTTTCAGACAGAGATTTATGCACAAGCTTGTATATTATCCCGAAAATAACGACGGCATATTCGGCTGTGTCGGATGCGGAAGATGTCTTGCCAAGTGTCCTATTTCGATGAATATCGCCAAGGTTATGAGAACAATGGGAGGTAATGAAGAATGAACATGATCAAAGAGCCCTTGATTCCGGTAGTTGCCGAGATCACCGACGTTCGTATTGATACTCCCGATATCAAAACCTTCCGTGTTGTAACGCCCGACGGCAAAAAGGCATTTGACCATATGCCCGGACAGTGTGCAATGCTTTCGATACCCGGTGTCGGCGAAGCGATGTTTTCGATCACCTCTTCCCCCACAAACACCGAGTATATGGAATTTTCTATCAAAAAGTGCGGTTGCGTGACCGATTGGCTTCATCAGGCTGAGGTCGGTCAGCAGATCACCATACGCGGTCCTTACGGCAAGCCGTTCCCTGTTGACGATGCGTTCGTCGGCAAGAATCTGCTTTTCGTAGCGGGCGGTGTAGGTCTTGCTCCGCTCAGATCGGTTATCAATTACTGCAGACATTACCGTGAACGCTACGGCACAATCGATATCGTTTACGGTTCGCGCAGTAAGGACGATCTTCTTCAGTACAAAGAAATCATCGAAGAATGGTCGACCGATGAGGGTGTTAACGTACACCTTACCATCGACCGAGAGCAAGAGGGTTGGGACGGACACGTAGGCTTTGTTCCCAACTACGTAAAGGAGCTCGGATTTGATACCGACAAGACTGCTGTTCTTTGCGGTCCTCCCATAATGATCAAGTTCACACTCGACGGACTTCAGGCGTTGGGATTTAAAAAGACTCAGGTTTACACAACACTCGAGCTTAAGATGAAGTGCGCCATCGGCAAATGCGGCCGTTGCAACGTCGGCTCGAAGTACGTTTGCAAGGACGGACCTGTTTTCAGATTTGACGAGCTCGACGAGCTCCCCAGCGAATATTGATAAAAGACGTTACAGGATTTATTTACGTTTTAAGGAGAATTACGACTTATGGCGAATATGGTCAACATTTTTCTGTTCGGTAAAAAATACGAAGTTCCGGACAATTTAACAATAATGAACGCTATGGAATATGCCGGTTATCAGCTTGTTCGCGGATGCGGATGCAGAAACGGTTTTTGCGGTGCTTGCGCAACCATCTACCGCATTAAAGGCGACAAGGAGCTCAAGGCTTGCCTTGCCTGCCAGACTAAAGTTGAAGACAATATGTACATAGCAACTCTTCCCTTCTTCCCTCTTGTGAAGCAGGTATACGATATGAACAAGGTTCCCGTAACCGAATCGGTTATGATGCAGCTTTACCCCGAAATCTATGCTTGTATCGGCTGTAATGCATGCACAAAGGCTTGCACGCAGGAGCTCAACGTTATGCAGTATATTGCATATGCTCAGCGCGGCGATTTCGAAAAGTGTGCAGAGGAATCCTTTGACTGTGTTATGTGCGGTGTTTGCTCTGCGCGTTGCCCCGCAGGTATTTCTCACCCGCAGGTTGCTATGCTTGCCCGCCGTATCAACGGTAAATATCTCGCTCCTCACTGCGATCATCTCGAAGACAGAGTTCGCGAGATCAAGGACGGCACGTTTAACGATCTCATCGAGGCTTTGATGCAGAAGCCTATCGAAGAGATGAAAGAGCTTTACAACACAAGAGAAATCGAGAAATAAGGAGGTTTAAGAAATGTATTCTGAAAAATTCCAGAAATCCTTGGCGGCTGTTGAAGCGGCAAGAGAAAAGAATATTGCTCTTGAGCCTGCAAGAATGACAGCACAGCAAAAAACCGACCTGCTTGCCGAATACCACCCCGACTACAAGCAGGACGAATTTGAATTTTTGAAGATCGGTCCCAACAAGGGTGACAAGGTTCCGAAGGAGCTCGCGGCAATACTTCAGGCGCACAGCCGTATCACCGCTTCTGATATAGACCTTGAAAATCCCGACTACGACGTTGACGTACTCGTTATCGGCGGCGGCGGCGCAGGCTCTTCTGCTGCAATCGAAGCTCACGAAGCGGGCGCAAACGTTATGATCGTTACCAAGCTTCGTATCGGTGATGCCAACACGATGATGGCAGAGGGCGGTATTCAGGCGGCAGATAAGCCCAATGACTCCCCCGCTATCCACTTTATCGACGCATTCGGCGGCGGTCACTTTGCGGCAAAGCGCGAGCTTTTGCAGAAGCTTGTTTGCGATGCTCCCGATGCTATCCAGTGGCTTTCCGAGCTCGGCGTTGAATTTGACAAGACCGAAGACGGTACTATGGTAACTACCCACGGCGGCGGTACCTCGAGAAAGCGTATGCACGCGGCAAAGGACTATTCCGGCGCTGAAATTATGAGAACGCTTCGCGATGAGGTTCTCAACAGACAGATTCCTGTTGTTGATTTCACCTCTGCTATCGAGCTTATTCTTGACGAAAACGGCAACGCAGCAGGTGCGGTTCTTCTCAATATGGAAACCAAGGAGCTTTTGGTTGCAAAGGCAAAGACTGTAGTTATCGCGACCGGCGGTGCGGGCAGAATGCATTACCAAGGCTTCCCCACCTCGAACCACTACGGTGCAACCGCAGACGGTCTTGTACTCGGTTACCGTGCAGGTGCAAAGCTTCTTTATGCTGAAACACTTCAGTACCACCCGACAGGTGCGGCATACCCCGAGCAGATCTTCGGCGCACTCGTTACCGAAAAGGTACGTTCGCTCGGCGCAAAGCTTGTTAACGTAAACGGCGAGGTATTTATGCACCCGCTTGAAACGAGAGACGTTTCCGCGGCTTCTATTATCCGCGAATGCTCTACCCGCGGCAACGGCGTTGAAACCGATCAGGGCAAGGCTGTTTGGCTTGATACCCCGATGATCGAGGCTATCGGCGGCGAAGGCACTATCGAAAAGAGAATTCCCGCGATGATGAGAATGTTCGGCAAGTACGGAATCGATATCAGAAAAGAGCCGATTCTTGTTTATCCTACCCTTCACTATCAGAATGGTGGTCTTGATATTACTCCCGATGGTATGACCACCAACGTTAAGAATCTTTTTGTTGCAGGCGAGGCTGTCGGCGGTATCCACGGCAAGAACAGACTTATGGGCAACTCCCTGCTTGATATCATCGTATTCGGCAGAATCGCCGGTAAATCTGCGGGCGCAGCTTGCAAGGACATCACTGTCGGCAAGCTCAGCCTTGACCACGTCGCAAAATTCGAGAAGGAAATTTCCGATGCCGGTATTACAACCGATACCGTATCGCCCAAGCTTCTTCCCGACTACACCAGAAAGGTCAACGGCTAATTCGGAGGCAACTTATGGTTTATTTAGGCGATGTATTAAATTCAATGCTGTCTCTTATTTTCATCGCATTTGCAATAGGGGCAGTCGGTTATCTTATCGGCGGCATCAGCATCAAGGGTATTTCTCTCGGTACTGCGGGTGTTTTGCTTGTTGCTCTTTTATACGGTATTATGGTGCACTACGTGCCCGAGATCACTGTTGGAGAAAACACGATCAATCTTTATAATCAAGCCGGCTTTAAGATATTTTCCAATATAGGCACCGCGTTATTTGTAACCGCAGTAGGCTATATTGCAGGACCTAAATTTTTCAGAACGCTTAACCGCAAATCACTTGCATACATTCTTATGGGCGTTGTAGTTATCTCAAGCGGTGCTCTTGTTGCGGTATTAATAATCAAAGTGTTTGACGTTGACGCCGGCATGACTGTCGGCTTGCTTACCGGCGGTTTGACCTCTACACCCGGTCTTTCGGCAGCAACAGAGGGTGTTTCGGAAGATTTGGCGAATAACGCGACCGCAGGTTATGGTATCGCGTACATTTACGGCGTATTGGGCGTAGTTTTGTTCGTTCAATTGTTGCCGAAAATTTTAAAGGTTGATATCGCAAAGGAACGCGAGTCCTTTATTGCTGCAGGTCAGATCAATATTCCCGCGCCCAAGCGTAAGCTTCATAAGCTCGATTCGCTTGACTTCTTCCCGTTTTTCCTTGCGGTTGCAGTTGGTGTTATTATCGGTTCTATCAATATTCCCGGCATCAACTTTTCGCTTGGTACATCGGGAGGCACGCTTGTTTCCGGCTTGATCTTCGGTCACTTCTCGCACGTTGGTCCAATTGACCTTTCGGTCAGCAAAAACAATCTTAACGTTTTCCGCGAATTAGGACTCGTTCTCTTCCTTATCGGTGCGGGCGTCCCCGGCGGTGTAAACTTTGTTGAAAACTTAAAGTTGGAATACTTCCTTTACGGCGTTGCCCTTACTACCATTCCTATGGTTGTAGGCTATATTTTCGCACGTTACGTTTTCAAGCTCAGTATTTTCAACAACCTCGGTTCTATCACCGGCGGCATGACATCTACACCCGCTCTCGGTGCGCTCATTTCAACCGCAGGAACAGACGAAGTTGCTTCGGCTTATGCTGCAACCTACCCGATTGCACTTGTTGCGATCGTGCTTGTGGCAAAAGTAATCATGTTGTTCGCATAGTTTTTTATAAGCTAATCAAAAACAACGCTTTTCGGCAAACGAAAAGCGTTGTTTTGTTATTTATTATTGCAAAATGCTATCGAATATCGTATAATAAATAAAATCAGACAAAACGGAGAGTTTTATGAAAAGATTAATTTCACTTTTAATTATCGTTGTTATGGCACTCGCCCTATTTGCCGCTTGCGGTGAAGAAGCAGAAACAAGCGATCAAAGCAGTGTAAGCAATCCTGTCTTCACTACTGTCACTATCGATACCAATAAGACATATTATGCTACTATCAACGTACTTGATTACGGCAAAATTATTGTCAAGCTCGATCATACGGCTGCGCCCAAGACAGTTGAAAACTTTGTTACTCTTGCTTCCAACCGTTTTTACGATGGACTTACCTTCCATCGTATTATGGAGGGATTTATGATGCAGGGCGGTGATCCCGAAGGCAACGGTACCGGCGGCTCGGACAAGGATATTGTCGGCGAATTTACCGCAAACGGACATTACAATCCGATATCCCACAAGCGCGGAGTTATTTCGATGGCAAGAGCTCAGGATTACGACAGCGCAAGCAGTCAGTTCTTTATCTGCCACGAGGACAGTGTATTCCTCGACGGACAGTATGCCGCTTTCGGCTACGTTGTCGACGGTATGGACGTTGTTGACAAGGTATGCGCGGATGCCAAACCCACCGACAACAACGGCACTATCCCTAAAAAGAATCAGCCCGTTATCGAATCTATCGTTATCGAAACCGACCTTAAGATAGAAAGCAAGGACGAATCGTCCGAAGCGTCCGAGGAGGAATCTGCTTCCGACGTTTCGACATCGCTTGATGCCGAAAAGACATACAAGGCTGTTATCGACATTAAGGATTACGGCAAGATCACTTTGGAGCTTGACCAGAAGCAAGCGCCTCTTACTGTTGAAAACTTTGTGATTCTCGCAGAAAGCGGTTTTTATGACGGACTTACCTTCCATCGAATTATGGAAGGATTTATGATGCAGGGCGGCGACCCCAAGGGCAACGGCACGGGCGGCTCGGACAAGAATATTGTCGGTGAATTCCCCGCCAACGGCCACAGCAACTCGATTTCGCACAAGCGCGGTGTTATTTCGATGGCAAGAGCGCAGGCGTACGACAGCGCAAGCAGTCAGTTCTTTATCTGCCACGAGGACAGCGTATTCCTCGACGGTCAATATGCCGCATTCGGTTGGGTAACCGAGGGCATGGAGGTTGTTGACAAGATTTGCGAGGACGCTACACCTACCGACAACAACGGCACAATTTCTAAAGATCAGCAGCCTGTTATCAACAGTATCGAAATCATTGTTGAATAATCAAACATAATAAAAAAACCAAGCTTTGAAATTTTGAAGCTTGGTTTTTTATTTATAATTATTGCTTTCCCAAAAGCTTATAAAGCCCATTGTAAAGCTCTAGGCACTCTTCCATTGAAAGATTGACACATTTTGCCATTTCGTGCGGAACGACAACAGCTTCTTCCTTCAGTGCTTCGCCCTTTTCGGTAAGCGAAACGTTGAGATTGCGTTCGTCCTCCTGAGAACGTGTTCTGACAATATAGCCCTTTGCTTCGAGCTTTTTGAGCATCGGAGTCAGTGTACCCGAATCGAGATAAAGCTCGTCGCCGAGCTCTTTTACGTTTCTCGGACTTTTTTCCCAAAGCAGCATCATCGCGATATATTGAGTATAGGTAAGATTAAGCTTATCGAGATGCGGTTTATAAAGCTTTATGGTCTCTCGCGCGGCGGCATACAGCGGGAAGCAGAGCTGACCCTTCAGCTTTAAACAATCGTATTTATTATCAGACATAGCGTTATCCTCTTTTAAATGATGTACCACTATTATACGCCTTTTTATATAAAAAGCAAGTGTTTGGAACGATTCAGCGATTATTTACACGAAGTCCTGCTTTATAGATGTGGTTGATTTCGCCGAGTCTGCGGAGAACGGGGCGTACAAAGCCCTCATCTGCGTTGCGAAATTCAAACGTAGTTACGCTGCTTGTATTTAGAGAAATATTAGGATACAAAACGCCGGGTGCGGTATTTAACAAATGGGCGATCCAGGCAACGCCAAAGCCGCCGTGACAGAATACAGCGATGCTCTCATCATTGTTGCGGGTTATTTTATAGAATGCGCCGTCGCGCTCATAGCCGAGCGAGGCGAGGAATTCATCGGAGCATTTTTGCATATTCTCGACAGTCTTCATTCGTTCTGTCGGCATAAAATCCTTGAAGTCGTAAACGCCCTTCTGCACGGAAAAGCTATATGAGCAATCGGAATCGGGCTTTAACCGATGTGATTCCATATAATCCATACTCTCCTCGGTCCAAGGAAGTATTTCGGAGGTCATACCCTTGATCTCAAGGGTCGGTTTTGCGGTATCTATTGCTCTTCCGAGGGGCGAGGTATAGATTTTATCAATATGTATATCCTTGAGCCAATCTGCGAGCGCGTGTGCTTCCTCCCAACCGAATTCGGTTATCGTATTGTTTGCATAGTCGGGGTCTGCGTGGCGGATTATATATAAAATCATTTTAATTCTCCTTTACTTTTTACTTATTCTATAATGCCATATATTTTCTCAAATGTCAAATTAAAACTTGCCATAATCATCAAATCGTGATATAATTTTTTTCAACGGAGGTGTATTTATGGAAAAAATTCAACTGCACGAATTCCGAATTCCGATAAAATCGGTAAAGAAAAAGGTGATATATCATTTCAGCGATTCACATCTTACCGAATATGACGAATTTTCCGATATTTCCGAAAAAGAAAAGGCAATTTCTTCGAGTAACGCCTGGGAGGGCGTTCGCAAGGGATTTTGCGATGCATACGGCGAGCCCTATGGTGAATTGCAAAAGCAATCCCCCAAAACACACTTTTACAATTTGCTTGAAGCGGCGAAAGACGGTGATGCTCTGATTATGGCGGGCGATATTCTCGACTATGTAAACGGCGCGAATATCCGTCTTGCAAAAACCGCACTCGAGGATTACGCTGTTCCCTTTATTGCAGTTTGCGGCAACCACGAAAACGCTGACGATATCCCCTGCGGTCAGCCGCTTGAATGTATGAAAAACAGCATACAGATACTCGATTTGGGAGATATGGTAATAATCGGGCTTGACGATTCAAAACGCAGTATAAGCCGTGAGCAGATCGAGTTTTTGAAGGAGCAGATCGCATCGGGCAGGAAGATACTTTTAGTTTTACACGTGCCGATAATGACAGATGGCAACAGAGAGCTTCTTTTAAAAAGCGGAGTCTATTTCCAGCTTAACTTTGAGAACTGCTGTGAAGAAAATCTTGAATTTATCGAGTTGATCCGCAAAAATTCCGAAAGCTTTATTGCCGTTCTTGCGGGACACCTGCATTACGCCAATGAAAGCGAGATCGCACCCGATCTTATTCAATACGTGACTGCCCAGGGCATTACGGGAAATATTAATAAATACATTATAGGAGAATAAAATGACATACACCGAGCTTTGTGAAAAATACAACTTTCAAATGCCCGAATACGCAAAGGAATATTTTGACAGCTTTATTGCCGAATACAGCAAAAGCAAGCCTGTTTTGTCTGCAGACGACGTAAACCTTGTAGCAGATGCTACCTCGCTTTCCGATGACGCAAGAAACGAATTGCTTCGCTGTGCCGAAATCATCAATTCTGACGACGATGCTCATATCTGTGCCTCGTTTATCGCCGAGCTCACGGTTTACAAGCGAGTGCCTTGGGTAAATTATATTTATCAGGACGATCATTTCAACGTAGAGGGACTTCACAAGGAGCAGATAGGCTGGGTTTTGGTTGCGGTCATGCTCGCAAATACACTGAAGAACAAGCAACCGCCGAAGGATCTCAACGAGGAAAATATCGGCGCGTTCCGCGGATATTCGCAAGCCTGCTTTGACAAAAACGGTTACTGGGGAATTCTCGAGTGGCATTGGAATATGCTCTGCGCGGCGGGTTGTATGTTTTTGTTCGGTATACTAAAATTTGTTCCCGGTGAATTTACGGGCGACTTCCCCGTTATTACCGACGGCAAGAATTACATTTCGCTTGCGGGCGGTGAATTTTTTGTCGGCAAAGAGGGCGAGCTTGTAGACTGCAAGGAAAAATCGGTCGGAATGACATCGTTTTACGAGGACGATGAAAAATATATCGGCAACGTTATCAACCCCGACGGCAGTGTAGAGCTTGCCCAAAGAGAATTCAAGAAATCGGAATGGAGCGATTTTCTCCGCGGCGGCAGTCACACGCTTGAGATACACATTCCGCCGAGAGTCGAATACACTCCCGAAAATTTCAAGAAAGCCTTTATTATGGCGCTTGACTTTTACAAGGATTTTTATCCCGAGCACAAGCCGAAGGCTATTTGCTGTTATTCGTGGATACTCTCTCCGCAGCTTAAAAAGGTGCTTCCCGAGGACAGTAAGATAATCAAGGTAAACAACTGTCTGCATCTGCTTCCGATCATTTCGACTTTTGATGCCGACTGTATGTTTATCCGCAAGGGCTCGAGCTTGCATACACGTATCGCGGAAGAATGTGACAAGGGCACCGAATTCCACTTCGGTATAATGTACGTTCCTGTTTCGGAAATCGACAGGTTCGGGGAGAACAAATAATAAGTTTCAGAGAAAGCGTGAATTTATTTGCGCTTTCTTTTTTCGTTGAAATATTCAACAAAGTTAACCTTAACGAAACATTGTTGTAATATAGTCTATTTGAAGAGGTCTACTCTCGGTAGAGTCGAGTTATACACACTCTACTTATATATACCGAAAAAGTATTCATTAATAATCGTTTAAATTCCTTGATAGACAGGAATTATCTGCTATAATTTTTATAGCTTCGGAGGGTAAAAGCTTGGACAAGCGCAAGGTGATATACTATACCGACGAATTGAATAACGAATTTTCGACCGCGCAAATCGAAAAGAAGAACATCGACGAAAACTATATATATTGCCACAATTCCCTCTTTAAGCGCTTTACGCGCTTCTTTTGGTACAGAATTATTGCAACCCCATTTGCGTTTATATATACAAAGATATCTTTCGGACACAGAACTTTTGGCAGAAAAAAACTCAATTCATTCAAGGGAACGGGATATTTTCTTTACGGCAACCACACACAAGATATCGGAGATGCGTTTTTGCCGACGATGATCAACTTTCCGCAATCCGACTACTGCATAGCGCACGCAAACAACGTTTCGATGCCGATTTTGGGACATATTACTCCATCGTTGGGGGCGTTGCCTTTACCCGACGATTTAAAGGCTTATAAAAATTTCATTTCTGCAATCAACCGCAGAATCGGCGAGGGTAATACTGTCGTTGTTTATCCCGAGGCACATATTTGGCCCTACTATACAAAGATTCGTCCTTTTACCGACGTTTCGTTTAAGTATCCCGTTGATCTCGATACTCCTGTATTTTGCTTCACCAACACCTATAAAAAGCGAAAGCTTCGCAGGAAGCCGAGAATCATCACTTATATTGACGGGCCGTTTTATCCCGATTCAACACTTTCCAAAAGAGAAAGAAGGCAAAAACTTCGTGACGAGGTCTACAACGCGATGTGCACTCGGGCGAAGGAATCGGATATTGAAATAATCAAATATATTAAAAGAGAGCAAGAGAATGGTTAATATTCTGTTCTGCGGAAACGACAAGGTATTTGACGGTATGCTGACCTGCGCATTATCAATACTTAAGCGCACACAGTCAACCGAGCCGTTTTGCTTTTACGTTTTCACAATGGACGTTTCGCATATAAAAGACAGCTACGTTCCGATAACCGATAAGCAGATAAGCTTTTTTGAGAATGTGATAAAGCGGTATAATATAAATAACCGCGCAATCAAGATCGACGTTACCGAGCTTTATATGAATGAATTCAGCAAATGCCCGAACGAAGATGCATATTGCTCGCCGTATACGTTGATAAGGCTTTTTGCCGACAAGGTAGAAGCTATTCCCGACAAGGTTTTGTATCTCGATGCCGATATTATGTTCAACCGTGATATACATTTACTTTATGACATAGATATCGAGGGATACGAATATGCAGCGGCGCGCGATCATTACGGCAAATATCTCGTAAAGCCGAATTACATTAATGCGGGCGTTTTACTGCTTAATATGCGCGAGATAAGAAGAAGCGGACTTTTATGCAGAGCACGAGAATTGATAAAAACAAAAAAGCTTACTTTTGCTGACCAAAGCGCGATAATACGTTCTACAACAAAGAAAAAAATGCTGAAGCAACGCTTCAACGACCAAAAATTCCTGCACAAGCACACGGTCGTAAGGCATTTTTCAAAAAGACTGTTTTGGCTCCCCTACCCTCACACAGCAAATATTAAGCAGTGGCAGGTAGATGAAGTACATAGAATTTTTAAATACAATCAATTTGACGATATTCTGCAGGAATATCTATTATTAAAAGAAGAATTTGAAAGGTGCGCAATATGAAGGAAAAGAAAATCGTACCCGTGTTTTATGCGTGTGACGATAATTTCATAAAGTATGGCATTGTTTCGCTTCATTCAATGATCAAAAATGCGTCTCGTGACTATTTATACAAGGTCTGTTTTCTTCACAACGGTATATCGGAAAGAATGATGAATGCCGTTTTGGAGCTTGCCGACGAATGTTTTGAAATAAACTTTGAAAACGTTTCGGACTATCTCGAATCTATTTCCGACAAGCTTCCGATACGCGATTACTATTCTAAATCGACATATTACAGACTCTTTATCGCCGAGATGTTTACTCAATACAGCAAGGCGATATATATCGACTGCGATACAATCGTAACCGACGACATCAGTGAGCTTTTTAATACCGATATCGGCGACTATTACCTCGGAGCATGCCACGAGCAAGCGATGGTTCAGGTCGACGTTTACGGCACTTACGCAGAAAAAGTTGTCGGAATATCCCGCCATAATTTCTTCAATGCGGGCATCATTCTTATAAACTGCGAAGCATTCAGAAGCAAAAAGGTGCTTTACAAATTTATAAGCAAGCTTGGTGAATACAATTTTGTCGTTACGCAGGACGAGGATTATCTTAACCTTATCTGCAAGGACCACGTATATTTCCTCGACCAAAGGTGGAACACCGAGGTATTTTGCGATATCCCCTATGATATAAGCGAGGCTAAGATACTTCACTACATAATGACAAGCAAGCCCTGGCACTATGCAGACTGCAAGCACGGCGACATATTTTGGAGCTATGCCGGGGAGACATCGGTCTATAACGAGATTGCCGCGGAGCTTGATAATTACAGCGACGAAGAAAAGAAAAACGACGCACTCGTTCAGGAAAAGCTTTTACAGCTCGCGATAACCGAAATCAACCGCGAGGACAACTATCTGAACAGAATAAACAAAAACACCCGTGCAAGCGACAGAGTTGAGATTCTCAAAAAAATCGATGAATACGAACGTGACGGAAGATTTGACGAGGATGTCGAGGACGATCCGCCTACACGTGAGCTTTTGCCCGACGAGATCGAATATATTAAGAAAAGTCTTATCCAAAAGCTCAAATCAAAGCTTGCTTATTTTATCGCTCACAGATTTTTGAAAAAACAGATAAAGGCAGGCAATTTCATCGTTAAGGATATCAAGGGTATAGAGAATTTCAAAGCCCTTGATTGCGGCGCGATCGTTACCTGTAATCATTTCAATGCTTTCGACAGCTTCGCTATACAGCTTGCTTACGAGGCATCAAAGCACAAAAAACGCAGGTTTTACCGTGTGATCCGCGAGGGAAATTACACCTCTTTCCCCGGTTTTTACGGATTTTTAATGAGGAATTGCCACACTCTTCCCCTTTCATCGAACAGAAAGACGATGGCGAAATTCGTAAAGGCGACAAATACTTTATTGCGCGACGGGCACTTTGTTTTGGTTTATCCCGAGCAAAGTATGTGGTGGAATTACCGAAAGCCGAAGCCTCTGCAAAACGGTGCGTTTGTATTTGCGGCGCGGAATTCGGTCCCCGTGCTTCCCTGCTTTATAACAATGCAGGACAGTGATATTATGGGCGAAGACGGATTTTACGTTCAGGAATACACGATTCATATTTCAAAGCCGATATATCCCGACCGCGAAAAGTCTTTTTCCGAAAACGTCGAATATATGATGAAGCAGAATTATGACGTATGGAAAAATGTTTACGAGAATTTCTATAATATTCCGCTTGAATACATAACAAATAAGGCTGACAAATAATGTCAGCCTTTTGTTTATATCTTTGATTTTGTAGCCGAGTACGGATTCTTTAACGAATTGATTACCGATTCGACAGCAATACTCTTTTCGTAATCATCTACGTCGTCGGGTGACCAGCCGATATTGCTGATGTCGGCACCCGTTACCGATGCAAAAAACGCAAGCGCGGCGATATATCTTCCGATTCCGAGCGAAAGATGATATCCGTCGCGGTGGAGCGATTTGATATTCGTACCGCGGGCGTTCTGAATAGCTGTTCCGACGGGTGTCGCGAAATCCAGCCCTTTTGTATGCACGATATGATTTTTAACGATATCGCTGACGATTTCGTACATTCTCTTTGTATCGCCGTCAAACGAGACGATCTCGGGATGGGTGTGCCAAGGCTCGCCTACCCAATGGCGATTGAAAATTATCTTTGCCTTTTCGGGTGCAATTTCACGAACCGCAAGCACAAGAGATTCGAGCTTATCGTAATCGGCAAGTTCGGTATTTCTGCTTCCGTCGAGCGTTCCGTGCTGGAGCGCGATAAAATCCCATTCGTCGCTTTTTATCGTATCGTTAGAGCTGACGCCTTGGGTACAGCGCCATTCGCCGTTTGCTCCGAAGCTTTCGTAATAATCATAGAGTTTTGCGTTTTCGGTTATATTTGCATAATGCATTTTTGTCGAGCAGCCGCCGATATAGAGAACGCCGATATGCAATTTTTTCACACCCATAGAGAGCGAAACCTCGGGCAGATGCTGAGCTGTATCGACCGAAAAGCTGTTTCCGATAAAAAGTATTTTTAATTCTTCGGGCACGTTGTTCATATAATATCCTCCGATATATTATTTCAAAAGCGAAAGCCAAAACGGAATGGTTGCCAACGAAAACAGATGTGACAGTGTTGCAAGCTTTGCGCCGAGAGCGCAATCCTCATTTACGAGCTTCGGGAACACGATAGTATTCAGTCCGCACGGCATACAAGACATCATAACCGCGGGCATTATTACAGAATCAAGCGCAAACAGTCTGCAAGCACAGTAAACGAGCGCAGGAATGACGATCAGTCTGATTGCAACAACGATATACGCTTTGTAATCTGCTACAAGCTCGCGCATTGTGAACGCCGAGAGAGTCAGTCCGGTAAGCAGCATACTGAGCGGTGCGACACAGCCCGACGATGCGGAAAGCACGTCGACGATGATATCGGGAACATCAATCTCTGACAATCCCACCGCAATACCGAGTAAGATCGCGGCTGTCATCGGGTTGAGAAGCTTTTTATACGTCTTGCCCTTTCCCGTCAGCATCGCATAACCGAAGGTATATGTATATATCGCAAACGGAATACAAAACAGAATAAGATCGGTAAGTCCTTCTGTACCGAATAGGCTTTCGCACAGAGCATAGCCCATATAGGCGTAGTTTGCAAGTGTCAATGAATAGCGGCAGACCTTTTGGTCGTATTTATCCTTGAAAACAAGCCTTGAAACCAAAAGCGAAAATCCGACGAGAAGCAAGAGCAAGGCAAGCGATATTACAGCGGTCTTGCTGTTTTCGGTAATATATTCGACGGTGAAATTCTTTGAAAAGGTATTGAATACCTTGGCAGGTAAAAACAGATTCACGAGCAGGAACGACAGTATTCCGGTGTGTCCGTTTTGCTCCTTTTTGAGCTTTCCGAAGAAAAATCCGATAATTATAAAAATATACAGAACAGAAAGCTGTCTTAAAATCAAAATCATATTTATTTCCTTGAAAATTGATGATTAATTGTAGCATATTTTTCATATGAAAACAAGTAGTCGGGTATTGAAAAGAATAGCAAAAGGTGATAGAATTAAAAAAATACAATATACAAGAGGTTTTTATGGATTTCAGATTTGACATAGAGTTCTTCAAAAAATGCTTTGCAGACATCGTATCGGTCCCCTCTCCCGTCGGTTTTTACAGTAAGCTCAACTCCGTTATCGAAAAATACGCTTTGAGTTTCGGCGAAAAGGTCACATACGACAACAAAAGCACGGCATACATCACTCTTGATGGCGAGGATAACGAAAAGACGGTTCTCATCGGCGCGCACGCAGACACGCTCGGCTTGGTGGTGCGCACGGTAGACAGTGACGGTATGATAAGAGTGCGTCAGCTTGGCGGTGTAAATTACTCCAATCTCGAGGGTGAAACGGCAACGGTACACACTCGTGACGGACGCGAATACACCGGACTTCTTGCCTGTCAATCGCACTCGGTACACGTATTTGACGATGCGAGAACCGCGGAACGCAACGAAAACACTATGATACTCATTCTCGACGAGGACGTAAAGTGCAAGGACGAAGTACGCGCGCTCGGTATTCTTAACGGCGATTTTATCTCGATCGACCCGCGCTGCCAGTTCACCGAAAACGGTTATATCAAATCGAGGTTTATCGACGACAAGGCGGCTGTTGCATGCTGCTTCACAATGTTGAAATATTTCAAAGATAACAATTTAAAGCCGAAATACAAAACGATTTTTGCTTTCCCGTACAGCGAAGAAATCGGGTTGGGCGGCACTTACGTTCCCGAGGGGGTTTCGGAATATATCGCACTTGACATCGGATTGATCGGTCCGGGTTACGAGGGCAGTGAGCGCGCGGTAAGCATCTGCGCAAAGGACGCAACCGCACCCTATGATTACGAGCTGACAACAAGATTGATAAACTACGCCAAGTCGGCAAAATGTGATTATGCGGTTGATATTTTCTACCACTACGGCACAGACGGAAACGCGGCGATGCGTGCAGGCAACAATCTTCGCGCGGCGGCTTTCGGTATGGCGGTCTATTGCAGTCACGGAATGGAGCGCACACATATCGACGGAATTGAAAACACTCTCAAGCTTTTAGCGGCATATCTGCTTGATATATAAACCGCACTCCAAACTATATACAAATCAAAAAAGTCTGTCCGAAGCTGTCGGGCAGACCTTTTATTAATTATTTCAAAATAGAGATTGCATCGCCGATTGTCTTTTCAAAGGCTTCACGGCCATATTTATCGACTTCGGCTTTGTTCTTTTCTCCGTGTGTAAGACAGCCTGCGCCGCCAATACAGCCGCCGATACAAGCCATACCCTCGATGAAATTGCCGTCGAGCATACCTTTGCTGAGCTTGAGAAGCGCAACACGGCAGGCTTCGATACCGTCACATACGACGGGTTTGATTTCGAAATCAATATTCTGTTCCTTCATCGCCTGAACCGCCGCATCGGTCAATCCGCCGCTTCTCGCAAATATTCTTCCGAAATAGGAAGCGTTATCGAGAACGCCCTCTTCGAGTGACGAAAGATCAAGATCGCGGCTGTCAAAGAGCGCTTGCAGTTCTTCAAAGGTAAGGACTGTATCAACGTAAGGCTTGACCTCTTCGAGCTGTGCTTCTGCCTTTTTCGCAGTGCAGGGGCCGATGAAGATTACCTTGGAGTTGGGGGTTGTTTCCTTTATATATTTCGCCAGCACAGCCATAGGAGACATATTGTGCGAAATATGCTCGACGAGATTCGGGAAGGTCGATTTGATATACTGAACGAACGCAGGACAGCAGGAGCTTGTGAGAAGACCCTTTTCGGAAAGCTCCTTTGCCTCTGCCATAGCAACCATATCGGCGCCGAGTGCTGCTTCGATCACATCGTTGAAGCCGAGTTGTTTTAGACCGGTTATAACCTGACCGAGTTTGGCATAGGAAAACTGACTCGAAATAGACGGAGCAACGACGGCATAAACCTTATAGCCGCCATCGTTTGTATTGCGTTCGCTGTTTTTAAGGATATCAATAGCATTAAGAATGAACGATTTATCGGTGATCGCACCGAAGGGACACTGATAAACACAAGCACCGCACTGAATACACTTGGAGTTGTCTATTTTTGCCGCCTTGTCCTCGTTCATCGAGATTGCTTTGACCTTGCAGGCATTCTGACAGGGTCTTTTACGGCTGACAATCGCGGTATACGGACAGACTCTTGCACATGCGCCGCATTCCTTGCACTTGGATTTATCTATATGAGCAACGTGGTTCTGGTCGAAGGTAAGTGCTCCGAATTTACAAACGTCCTCACAACGATGCGCGAGACAGCCTCGGCAGGCATTGGTAACCTCATAGCCGCCGACGGGACATTCATCGCATGCGATTTCAATAACCTCGATAATATTGGGGTTTGACTTGTCGCCACCCATGGCGAGCTTAACACGTTCGCCGAGAATTGCGCGTTCTTTATATACGCAGCAACGCATTGTCGGAACTCTTCCGGGCGATAGACGTGTAGGGATATCTATAATATCATCAAGAAGTCTGTCCTCCCACGCAAGTCTTGCAACCTCGCGGAGAACCTTATATTTAAGGTGTTGGACTTTTGTATCAAATTTTCTCATAAGTCACCTCTTACAAACCGGCACTCTTGATAACTGCCTTTAATGCTTCTGCCGATTCGTAAAGCTTACGCATTTCGTCATCGGAAAGCTTTTGAGTAATTATTGATCTTACGCCGGTAGAATCAACCAAAGAAAGAGAACTGAGACACACGTCAGAGATGCCATATTCGCCCTCGTGCAAGGAGGAAACTGTCATCGCAGTTTCGGCACTGCCGCTGAGATTCTTTACGATATGAGTGGTAGACATACCGATACCGTAGACCGTGCAGCCCTTGCGAGAAATAATCTTTCCTCCCGATTTTCTTACATAGGTTTCCACATCTTCTCTCTTGTATTCGGTCGGGATATTGTAGGGTGTTGCAATAGAGGAATTGTACTCATCCAAGGGAACGCCCGCAATTGTCGCAGTAGACCAAGCAACAAACGAAGTATCGCCGTGCTCACCGAGGATATTTGCGTGTACCTGCTGTTTGTTTACGTTATAAATCTCGGCAAGTCGGGTACGCAGACGGATAGTATCAAGCACAGTACCGGTACCCATAACCTGATTTTTGGGAAGTCCGGTAAACTTCAAAAATGCATAGGTAAGTATATCAACGGGGTTTGCAACGAGAATATAGATTGCATTGGGTGCGTATTTGATGATCTCGGTAGATATATTACGAATAATACCTACGTTTGTCTGAACAAGCTCCAAACGGGTTTGACCCGGCTTTCTGCCGACACCCGAGGTGATAACGACGACGTCGGAGTCGACGGCATCACGGTAGCTGCCCGCATAAATATCGCAGTTGTCGATAAAAGGGGTTGCTTGCTTTATATCCAAAGCTTCGCCGAGTGCCTTTTCGGTATTTATGTCGATCAATACGACCTCCGATGCGGCATTTCTTGCCAGCAAAGCAAATGCGGTAGTAGCGCCAACCGATCCTGCGCCGATAATTGTTACTTTTTTCTTCATCTTCTTCACAGTCCTTAAAAATAGCTTACTTTAATGCGCTTTCCCATTTTTTTAAGACAATCGGAAAGCTCTTTGACAAGGTTCATCTTAATATTGAAATTAATAGGAAGATCGGGGTTTTGGTGAGCGGGATTGACTGCCCTGCCCACAAAAAAGTTTATATCGGTAGCTTCCTCAAACAAAAGTCTGCTGATAAGCGATGCTCCGTCTTTCTTGAAGCTCCACTCCCCGTAAAACTCGTTTTCACCGAGATAATCCTTTGCGTACTGAATTACCTTATTCATAGTGATTACCCCTTCGGTCACGAGGTCCACGCCCTCGATGCGCGCGATAGGGGGAACGTCGCTGCGCTCGAATTTCAAGCTCGCCTGAATAGGCTTGCCTAAATATTTCGCGGCGATCGACGAAGTGGTGCCGCCGCAAATGATATGCTTGCCTTCCTTTGAGAAGAACAGCGACATCATTCGGTTTGCATCATCGCGGTTAGAGGGCGGGCCGAAGAGAATGTTCATCGGTTCTCTTTTTCTTATCTTTACAACACACGCTGTGGTGTCGTCTCCCGGCTCGTGTCCGTAGAGTCTGTCACATTCGTCAACGAGCATCGTGGAAAGATTCTTTGCAGTATATCCGCCTGCGGCAAGAACCTGCATATATTCAGCGATATCCTCGCGTTTCCAACCGAAATTGTAAAGATTTCCCAAGCCGGCATGGGGGCAGCCGTCGCTCATCGCGATGAAAACATCTTCCTCCTGAAGTCTTATCGTAGACTTATATATTTTCTTTCCGCCGATATTGATTTCCGTCTTTGGATAATCGTAATTCTCGTAATTTCTTATAACGATCACGTGAGGATTATCAAACTGAATAATTTCGGCAACTTCATTATTCAACAAATGAATAATCGTAAACGTGGAATATGCAACACCGCGTACCGAGCACACGGGAAGGGTTGCGGCGATAGTCGACACGCATTCCTCTATCGGAAGTCCCGCCGCCATCATCGTGGAAATGATTTTTGACGTGAGTGTAGAAAGAATACTTGCTTTTACACCCGATCCGAGACCGTCGGCAAGTACGATCACAGTCGAATTCTCATTTTCCTCAACAACGTCTACGTGGTCACCGCAAAGCTCTTCGCCGACATGATTGATGCTTTTATATCCGATATCTGCACACAAATCATTCATCGTCGATCGACTCCTTCAGCTTGGTTAATGCTATCTTTGTTTCTGCCGCGGTTTCGCCGAGCAGTGATGCAATCTCCTGAACGATTCTCATCTGCTTTTCAACAACGGTATCGGCAACCTCGAGAGTTTGCTTATTGAGTCTTGTCTTCTTATCCCTTTCGGCTTCTGCTTCGGTGATATCGCGCATAATTCCGACGAGCATATGAGATTCGGGGTCATATACCACAGTCTGTTCGACATATTTTTTATATTCTGCCAGATAGGTGCGCTGGTTTCTAACAGTTCTACCGCTGTTTTTAACCTGAATAAACACGGTAGGATCAAGTATACGAACAACCGGCTCGCCGAGAACGTCGGAAGCGGCACGAATATTCATTATATCGCGTGCTGCGTTGTTGATCTGCTGTACCTCGAGGTTTTCGTTCAAAACGATGAGGCCGTTGGGTGTGTTCTTTACGATAGTATCCGAAAAGCTTTCGGCTTTATCCTTGAGGAAAGGCAGGCACATCGAAATTTCCGCCTTGCCCTGAATAATGGCAATTGCTTTTTCGCGGCAGGAATTATACCCGCACGAGCCGCAATTCAATTCGTCCGAAGGCTTGAATTTGCCCATTTGACGAAGCACTGTCATAATCTCGATTTCGGAGGGTGCAGCAAACTTATGCTCTATTGCCGAAAAGTTCTTTTTAAGATACATCGGATCGGGCTGTTCAACCGCGAAATCGCGTTCTCCGGCATAGTCGGAAACAGTGATATAGTCTTTGATCGGCGAAGTGCTGTGATATTTTTCCATAACGGGACCGCCGATACAGCTACCTACACACGCCGACATTTCTATGAAGCATTTATGTATTTTTCCGCTTTCAATATCTCGCAAAGCAGAAATACAGTTTTCGACACCGTCCAACGCCAAATAGGTATATCCGGGAGCGTTTTGCGCCATAGTTTTCAGCACGCCGCCGGTTGTCGGGAAAAAGCGCGCTCGGCTTTCGGGAAGGTTATCGGTTTCCTGCTCAAGTTCAATTCCCTCGGCATCCAACCACTTGGTAAGCTCCTCGAACGTAAGCACCGCGTCAACAATGCCCTCGTAGTATTCAGCCTCGTCCTTTTTTGCAACACAAGGACCGATGAATACGGTTTTTGCTTCCGGCATACGCTTTTTAATATCGGTGCAGTGAGCCTGCATCGGCGACATTACGTCGGCGAGATACTGAAGCGACGACGGGAAATACTTTTGAATGAGCAAATTAACCGAATGGCAGCAGGACGAAATGACGATATCTCTGCTTTCCTCGGCAAGCATACGCTCGTATTCCTTCTTCACGATGGTAGCGCCGATTGCAGTTTCCTCGACATCGTAGAATCCGAGCTTTTTAAGTGCTTTTCTCATCGATTCGATACCGACGCCGTCATAATTTGCGATAAAAGACGGCGCAAGGCTTACTACGACGGGATCGCCGCTTTGAAGTAAAACGCGAGCCTTTTCGGTGCCATCTACAATTTCCTTGGCATTTTGAGGGCACACAACAAAGCAATGGCCGCACAAAATACATTCGTTACCGATAATGTGTGCTTGGTTACCGGAAAACCTGATTGCCTTTACGGGACAATGACGGATACACTTGTAACAGTTCTTGCAGTTGGATTTCTTAAGCGTCAAGCAATTGGGCATTTCCGTCACTTCCCTTCTTTTTCGATCAAGTCAAGTATATTTCTTTTAAAAAACTCTCTGAAGTTTTCTCTTGTAACACCAACGTGGATTTCGTCGTTTACCTGAACGGTAACACCGACACGGTTGCACTTTCCGATACAAAAGCTACCCGAAAGCACTATTTCATCCTCAATATGATGCTCTTCTATTGCTTCCTCAAAGAGTGCTACGATATCGGCAGAGCCTTTTAAATGGCACGATGAGCCGACACAAATCTGAACAAACAACATTTTTTACACCTTTGCCAAAACTTCTTTTGCGAAAAATTCAACGACGTTATCGGGAGTGACCGAATGGAAAGCGTCGTTAACCGTTACACATACACCCTGCTGGCAGTTACCCATACAAAATGTGCCGCCAAGATCCACCTTATCAGCCACGTTATTTTCAGCTATCAAGCGCTGTAACTGCTCGACTACCTGACGCGAGCCTTTGATATGGCAGGAGCTTCCGATGCATACTGTAATTTTAAGCATAATTTTTTCCTCACTTAATTTCAAATTTGGCACATAACCGCTATGCTTATCAAAATATTTATATCATAAATACGCAAATAAATCAATAACATTCGACATAATTCTATGTGTCAAAAGCAGAATAATCCGAAGGAAAAATAATGAAAACCACAATGCGCTTCTCGGTGACAATTTCCGAGTGAATGCGCTTCGAGCAAAACAATAGCAAAATCTTTATATAGCGTTGACCGTTGCGCAAAATCCTACAGAAGAGACAACGCTGCTGCAAAGCGTTAAAACAAGATGACTGCATCTCGCGTTTTGCTTGACATTTTTCAAAAAGTGTATATAATATTTGTGGTGGCTTTAAATAGAGTTGATCGATTTTTCGGGCTTTGTGCTTGCGGCTGAATACATTTTATATTCACCATAGAGCAATTTGGTATATCGAACTGTTTGGGAGCGTGAACAAACTTCTCCGCTTCGAAAAATCAAAAGTGCGAAAAAGCCTTTATTTATGCACCTTTTCGGCACTTTGCAAAATCTCAAAAAAGCGTAAAAATCGGGTTTGACCACAGTTTGTCCCACTTCTACGCAAAAACTTAAAAATTCAATACAAAATCGGGGTGTGGCTCAGCTGGTAGAGCGGGTGGTTTGGGACCATCAGGCCGC
>SVRD01000005.1 GCA_015064955.1 Oscillospiraceae bacterium | reverse complement strand
TACAGAAAAAAGACAAGAAAAAGAAAGAAGCAAAGAAAAAGAAGCTTTTGTAAAAAAGAAAAAAGAAATAAATTTATTATATAAAGTGTTGTTGTGTTAATTTAATAGCTATCGTTATATTTAAACGTTACAGACCACTATATTACGTATTGTCTTGTTAGTCTATAAGCCTTACGTTATATCAAACCGTTACGGACCACTGTATTACGTATTGTCTTGTGGTATTAAGACGTAACGTTATTATAGGGCACACCATTTGAAACAACAACAACACAAAAAGCGTTTTTTTAATCTCTTTTAAATTCTCGTTTGTGTGTAGCCCTCGCCCTGATTGCAAGCAAAAAAGCCCGCGAATGCAGGCTTTGATGTTTATAAATTTGCTTTATGCTATTTCGAGGCAAAGCTTTATCATTTCGTTGAATCCGGTCTGGCGTTCCTCGGTTGAAAGCTCCTCTTTTGTGAACATATGGTTGCTTACCGTGCAGACGCAAAGCGCCTTTGCCTTCGCCTTTGCGGCAATCATATAGAGCGCCGCGGCTTCCATTTCAACGCCGAGAATTCCCATTTCCTTCCACTGCGCATTCACCTTTTCGGGCGCATAGAACACGTCGGTGGAATAAATATTGCCGACTCTTGCATTGATGCCGAGCTCCTTTGCCTTTGCATCTGCCGCCTTGAGAAGCTCGAAATCGGCTATCGGCGCGAATGTGCCGGGGAGCTCATACTGCCAAGCAAAGTTGCTGTCGTGGCAAACACCCTGCGCGATGATGATGTCGCGGACGTTTACGCCGTCGCCGATACCGCCTGCCGAGCCTGCGCGGATTATCTGCTTTACGCCGTAGTGGTTATAAAGCTCATAGGCATAGATGCCGATCGAGGCCATACCCATACCGTGTCCCATTACCGAAACACGCTTGCCGTTGTAATATCCGGTGTAGCCGAGCATACCGCGGACCTCGTTGAAGCAGACCGCGTTTTCGAGATAGGTTTCTGCGATGTATTTTATGCGAAGCGGATCGCCGCACATAATAACTGTTTCGGCGATATCGCCGATATTTGCCGAATTATGAGGAGTAGACATATTTATCACCTTTTTTATTGGGAAACTTTTTCAAAAGTTTCCCATACCCTTCAAAAATTTTGAATACAAAATACAAATAAAATATTGCCTATTGGTTTTTTGGAAAAACGGGATACTGCACATCGAAAATGCTTTCCATTTGTGCCATAAATTCCGCATATTCCTCAGGAAGAACAAGACGAAGCTTTGGCAAACCGCCATCGTCGGATTGCAACGCCAGCGCGCCCGGTTTCCAATCGGTAAGAATACACATGCCTTGGGTTACGCTGCCATTAGCGAAGTTTACGTGAATCAGGCAGTAGAACATCGCGAGCGTACGATGTTCACAAAACCCGCCGCAGCGGCAACCGACCGAAACGCTTGCGTTTCGTGTCGAGAGCGAAGCGACTTATACAATAAAAATCCCATAAAAATCGGCGACATGCGCGTCGATTTTTATACCGCAGAGTGCCGAGCGTTTGGACAAGACGCGAAGCGGCGCGCACAAACGCTATGCGAATGAACGGCACTCACAAAACCGATGAAAAACCTTGTGTTTTTCATCGAGAGCAAGCGAAGCGAAGCGATATAACCGACCAAAATGCAAAGCATTTTGTGTCGAGAGCGAAGCAACTTATACAATAAAAATCACATATTTTTCAAGGACATGTGCCTTGAAAAATATACCTTAGGGCGTTGCGAGTGTCGAGCAAAGCGAGGCGCGAGGCGCGAGCGCACAACGCTCACAAAAAACGGGGAAAATTCGAAGAATTTTTCACGAGAGCGAAGCGATTAATGCTGCCAAGCGCCGAGATAGTTTTTCTGGTTTTCGGTGAGGGTGTCGATCTTACAGCCCCAGAATGCGAGCTTTCTGCGGGCAACCTCCTCGTCGACCTCGCGGGGAACCTTGATAAGCTTTTCTTCGATCTTGCCCTTGTTGGTAACGAGGTGGAGTGCCGAAAGTGCCTGAATCGCAAACGACATATCCATAATTTCGGCAGGGTGGCCGTCGCCCGCACAGATATTTACAAGTCTGCCCTCTGCGATAACGTAGACGGTGTTGCCGTTTTCGAGCTTATAGCCGATAATATTGTTGCGAGCCTCGAAGGTTTCTAAAGCACATTCGCGCAAAGCCTTCATATCGACCTCGACGTCGAAGTGACCTGCGTTGGTAAGGATCGCGCCGTCTTTAAGAAGCGGGAAGTGCTTGGTGGTGATAACCTCGCAGTCGCCTGTAACGGTGCAGAAGAAGTCGCCTTCCTTCGCCGCGTCCTCCATCGGCATAACCGCAAATCCGTCCATAACCGCTTCCATCGCGCGAATCGGATCGACCTCGGTAACGATAACCGATGCGCCCAATCCCTTTGCACGCATAGCAACGCCCTTGCCGCACCAGCCGTAGCCTGCGACAACGACCTTTTTGCCGGCAACGATGAGGTTGGTGGTGCGGTTGATGCCGTCCCAAACCGACTGACCCGTGCCGTATCGGTTATCGAAAAGATGCTTGCAGTCGGCATCGTTTACCAAAACCATCGGGAATTCGAGAATGCCCTCGCGCGCCATCGCGTGAAGACGGATAATACCTGTCGTAGTTTCTTCACAGCCGCCGATAACGTTGGGCAAAAGCTCGCGGTACTTGGTGTGGATAAGGTTTACCAGATCGCCGCCGTCGTCGATGATAATATGAGGTTTGCCCTCCGCGATAACGCGAGAGGTGTGAGCTTCGTATTCCTCATCGGTACAGCCGTGCCAAGCATAGACGTTGAGTCCGCCGTGAACGAGTGCCGCGGCAACGTCGTCCTGAGTTGAGAGCGGATTCGAGCCGGTGATATACATTTCGGCACCGCCTGCCGCAAGCACACGGCAAAGATAAGCGGTTTTTGCTTCCAAATGTACCGAAAGCGCAACACGGAGATCCTTAAAGGGCTTGGTCTTGCTGAATTCCTCCTCGATTCCGCGAAGAAGGTCCATATTGCTCTTTACCCATTGGATCTTGGTTTCGCCGCTTTCCCAAAGGTTTATATCTCTGATATCGTAAGACATATTCATTCTCCTTAATTATCCAAAAAATCTACGATTTTGTTTATGTGGTAATAAAGCTGCTCGGTGTCGATGGTGAGAAGCTCCTTGTTTTTCATAACGACCTTGCCGTCGATGATGAGAGTGTCGGTCTCGCTGCCGTCACAGCAATAGCAGACAGCTGCATAGTAGTTGCGGAGCGGTATCATCTGGGGTACGTCGGTGTCGAGCAGTGCGATATCCGCCGCCCAGCCCTCCTCGAGTTTGCCGAGATTGTCAAATCCGAGCGCTTTCGCACCGTTTACGGTGGCGAAGTCGAGCGCCTTTTTCGCGGGGATCGCGGTGGAGTCGTAATTCGTGCCCTTGTGGAGCAGTGTCATATAATTAAGCTCCGAGAACATATTGAGGCTGTTGTTCGATGCCGCCGAGTCGGTACCGATACAAACGTTTACGCCCGCCTTGTCGAGCTGATATATCGGCGCGATGCCGTTGCCGAGCTTGAGATTGGATTTCGGGTTCGACGCAACCGAAACGCCGTATTTCGCGAGGATCGAAATATCGTTTTTGGTGAGCTGAACACAGTGTGCCGCGAGAGTTTTGTTCTCGAAAAGACCGAGCGACGCGACGTATTCGGTCGGGGTACAGCCGTTGTCGCGCATACAGTCGGAAAATTCCGCCTTGCTTTCCGAAAGGTGAATGTTCAAGCCGAGTCCCAAACGCTTTGCCTCCTCGGAGATCTTCAAAAGATATTCTCTGTCGCAGGTGTAGATGGCGTGGGGCGCAAGCATAAATTTAATATTCTTTTCGTGCTTCCATTCCTCGATCTCGGCGAACTGATCGTCAAGACGCTTTTGTCCGCCCTCGCTTCCGACAAGTCCGCGCGATACGACGGCACGCATACCGCATTCGACCGCCGCTCTCGCCGAGTTGCCGGGGAAGAGGTGCATATCGCAAAACGTCGCACAGCCGCGCTTTATCATTTCCGCGCAGGAAAGCAGAGAGCCCCAATAAGCCTGCTCGCCGTCGAGTCTGTCCTCCTTGGGCATAACACCGTTAAAGAGCCATTCCATAAAGGGAAGATCGTCCGCGGCGTTACGCAGTGTCGACATATACATATGCGTGTGCGCGTTTACAAACGCGGGTATCGCAAGTCGGTTTTTGCCCTCGATGATCTCGTCTGCCTTGAAATCGTCGCCGACCTTGCCGATCTTTGCGATGATACCGTCGGTAATTGCGATATCGACTGTTTTGAGCTTGTCTTCCTCGGGAAGAATCACGTTTTTAATAAGAAGATTCATTTTTAAACCTCCGTATGTGTTCTAAAATGCATAACAAATAATCACAAACGTTATACATTTTACATTATACTATGGAAATTATTGAAAATCAAGAAAATCGCTTCGCTCTCGATGAAAAACACAAGGTTTTTCATCGGTTTTTGTGAGTGCCGTTCATTCGCATAGCGTTTGTGCGCGCCGCTTCGCGTCTTGTCCAAACGCTCGGCACTCTGCGGTATAAAAATCGACGCACATGTCGCCGATTTTTATGGTTTTTTATTGTAGTGCGCTGTGCTAACACCCTAATTGTCACAAAAATTAATCACAAACGTTATACATTTTACATTATACTATGGAAATTATTGAAAATCAAGAAAAAAGGTTGATATTATTAAGGTTTGGTGATATAATTAATTGGAAAAAATTTCGATTTTGGAAATAGGGTGTTAATATGTTTAAAATAATCAAAAAGGAAGCGCTCAATCCCACCGTTTCGAAAATGGTGATCGAAGCGCCCGCGGTTGCAAAAAAGGCAGAACCCGGTCAGTTTATTATTTTGCGTGTCGACGAAAACGGCGAAAGAATCCCGCTTACCATCGCCGATTTTGACCGTGCGGCAGGCACCGTTACTATTATTTATCAGATAGTCGGCGGCACAACAAAGCTTCTCGATTCCAAGAACGAGGGCGAATATATTTGCGATTTTGTCGGCCCGTTGGGCAAGGCTACCGAGACCGACGGTATCAAAAAGGTTGCCGTTATCGGCGGCGGTGTCGGTTGCGCTATCGCGCTCCCCGTTGCGAAAAAGCTTCACGAGCTCGGTGCGGAGGTCCACTCTGTCGTCGGCTTCAGAAACAAGGATCTTGTTATACTCAGGGACGAATTCACCGCCTGCAGCGATAAATATCTTATTATGACCGACGACGGCTCTGTCGGCGAAAAGGGACTTGTTACCGACGCGCTGAAGAAGCTCATCGAAAGCGGCGAAAAGTACGACGAGGTCATCGCTATCGGTCCGCTGATTATGATGAAGTTTGTCTGCAAGCTTACCAAGGAATACGGAATCAAGACCACCGTTAGTATGAACCCGATAATGATCGACGGAACGGGTATGTGCGGCGGCTGCCGTCTTACTGTCGGCGGCAAGGTCAAGTTTGCCTGTGTCGACGGCCCCGATTTCGACGGACACGAGGTCGATTTTGACGAAGCGATGGACCGCGGCTCGATGTACCGCGAGTTCGAGCGTCATTCCTATGAAGAAACCTGCAATCTTTTGAATAAATCTGTTGAATAATAGGGAGGGAGGAGCAAAAATGCCTAATATGTCTTTGAAAAAGAACGAAATGCCTCATCAGGACGCTCTTGTCAGAGCGCGCAATTTTAAAGAGGTTGCACTCGGCTATACCGAGGAGCAGGCAATCGACGAGGCAAAGCGTTGTCTTAATTGCAAAAACCGTCCCTGCGTTTCGGGCTGTCCCGTAAATATCGCTATCCCCGAATTCATCGCCCGCGTTGCCGAGGGTGATTTCGAGGGCGCTTATGAGGTCATCACCCGTCAAAGCTCGCTCCCCGCTGTTTGCGGCAGAGTCTGTCCCCAGGAATCGCAGTGCGAAAGCAAATGCGTGCGCGGTATCAAGGGCGAGCCGGTCGCTATCGGCAGACTCGAGCGCTTTGTTGCCGATTGGCACAATTCCCACTGTGATACTCTCCCCCAACCCGTAAAGAGCAACGGACACAAGGTTGCCGTTATCGGCTCGGGCCCCTCGGGCTTGGCTTGCGCGGGCGATTTGGCGAAAAAGGGCTATTCTGTCACTGTTTTCGAGGCTTTGCACGTTGCGGGCGGCGTTTTGGTATACGGTATTCCCGAATTCCGTCTTCCCAAGTCGATCGTCGCAAAGGAGATCGAAACTCTCAAAGCACTCGGTGTTGAAATAAAGACCAATTACGTTGTCGGCAAGACGATTTCTATCGACGAGCTTATGACAGAGGAGGGCTTTGAGGCTGTATTTATCGGCTCGGGCGCGGGTCTTCCCAGATTTATGGGCATCGAGGGCGAGAATTTAAAGGGTGTTTATTCGGCAAACGAATTCCTCACCCGTATCAATTTGATGAAGGCATACCGCGAGGACAGCAAGACCCCCATTTTCCGTGCAAAGAAGGTTGCGGTCTGTGGCGGCGGCAACGTTGCGATGGATGCGGCAAGAAGCGCGCTTCGTTTGGGCGCCGACGAGGTATACATAGTTTACCGCCGCGGCTTTGACGAGCTCCCCGCAAGAGCAGAGGAGGTCGAGCACGCAAAGGAAGAGGGAGTTATCTTCAAGCTTCTCACCAACCCGACCCGTATCCTCAAGGGTGAAAACGGAATGGTCGGCGGTATGGAATGTGTCGAAATGACACTCGGCGAGCCCGATGCATCCGGCAGAAGAAGACCTGTTGTTAAAGAGGGAAGCGAATTCGTTCTCGACGTCGATTGCGTTATTATGGCTATCGGCACCTCGCCCAATCCGCTTATCAAATCGACTACAAACGGACTCGATACCGAAAAATGGGGCGGAATCATCGCCGATGAAAACGGACTCACCTCGCGCGAGAACGTTTATGCGGGCGGCGACGCCGTTACCGGTGCGGCAACCGTTATTCTCGCGATGGGCGCGGGTAAAACCGCCGCAAGCGCGATAGACGAAAAGCTCAAGAATAAATAAGATAAACAAAAGAAAATCCTGCTTCGCTTGAAGCAGGATTTTATATTACCGTTTTGCAAAGACCATTTTTATAATATTGCCAAGCTTCGGCGGAGTGCCGTACATAAGAACGCCAATGCGGTAGATCCTTGCGGCGATATAGCCGACACCGAACACCGAGCCGATGAGAATTGCGATCGAAATGATGATCTCGTGCATCGCAACGTCGGAGAGCGCTATTCTTGTAAACATAGCCATCGGCGAAGTGAAGGGGATATACGAGCAGATCCTCATAAGAGTGCTGTCGACGTTTCCGCTTCCCATCGAGGTCATAACGCTGATAAACATAAAGACGAATATGAGCATTATCGGCGTGATGGCGGTGTTGACCTCCTCGAGCTTGGAAACGGTCGAGCCGACCGCGCCGAACAGAAATGCATAGATGAGGAAGCCGAGAATAAAGAATATGAGCATATATACCAAAAGCGCGGGCGGGATATCGAAGAAGAGCTCTGCCATTTCAAAGCTTGCCCAATATTCGCGGTTGATGTTGTAGAACAGCAAAGCCGAGCCGAATATCGCAACGAGCTGGGTGAATCCTGCGATGCAGGAGGCAAATACCTTGCCGAACATCATACTTGTCGGGTTGGCGCTGGTGATAAGAAGCTCCATCGCGCGCGAGCTTTTTTCGGTTGCGACGTTGGTAGTCACCATCTGACCGTAGAGCATGATGACTATATAGAGTGCGAATATCATAATATAGGCATAGAAAAAGTTTTGAACCTGATCCTTGCCGAGACTGATATTTTCGCCGGTTATCTGTGTCGAAAGAATAGTCAGAGTGTCCTCGGGGCTTATACCGCTTTGAATCATCATATTCGTGCGGTAGACGGTCTGCATTATTTCGCTTCCGAGAACATAGTTGGAGTCGTAGAGCGAGAGGTTGTTCACGTAATAAATATAGGTCGTCGGCGAGGTGATATCAAATACACATTCGATATGCTCGTGGGAAAGTACTTCTTTAATACCGTTTTCGTCAAGCGTGTCGGAAACCACCTCGTAATCGGTGAAAGCGGCTTTGAATGCGAGCGCGTATTGCTCGGAAAGCGCCTTGTCGTCGGCATTGACGACGAATATCGGCTTTGATTCGTTGCCGTCGGTCGCTTCATCGCTGCTCGAGATCGTGTCGGCGATGCGCGGAATAAACGTTACCACAGCGAGAACAAGGACAAAGAAAATCGTTGTTCCGACAAAAACCTTGCTTTTGAAATAGTTTTTGAGCTCGAACGAGAGTATCGTTTTAAATTGCTTCATAACCGTCATACCTCCTTGTCCGCGTATTCGACGAAGATATCGTTCAGCGAGGGCTCAAATACCTTCACCTCGTCGATATCGTATTTGTCGATCAAGCTGCGCATGATTTCGGGCTTTTCGGATTCGTCGTCGAGCCTGAGCAGTACGCTGTCATCGGAAATATATTTGCATTTTTCGCCGAAATCGGTCAATATTTCTTGGTATTGCGGCGAACGGACGGTGAGACGGTCGCGCGGGTAGTTGCGCTTGATCTCGGTAAGCTCGCCGTGGAGTGCGGTTTTGCCGCCGTTGAGGATCGCGATCCTGTCGCAGAATTCCTCGATATAGCTCATCTGGTGGCTCGAGAAAAGAACTATCTTGCCCTTTTCTATCTCCTCGAGCACGACGCTTTTCAAAAGCATCGCGTTTACAGGGTCGAGTCCCGAAAACGGCTCGTCGAGAATGATTATCTGCGGGTCGTGGGTGAGTGTTGTGATAAGCTGTATCTTTTGCTGGTTGCCCTTTGAGAGAGTGTCGAGCCTTTTGTCTCTGTACTCGCTCATTTCGAGCCTTGAGAGCCAATAGTCGATAGATTTTACCGCGTCTGCGCGGTTCATTCCCTTCAGCTCGGCAAAGTAAACGAGCTGGTCGATGATCTTCTTTTTCGGATAAAGTCCGCGTTCCTCGGGAAGATAACCGATCTTTACCATTTTGCGATCGATTTTCTTGCCGTCTATAAGTACATCGCCGCTGTCGGCAGGGAAAACGCCCATAAGTATACGCAGTGCCGTGGTTTTGCCCGCGCCGTTTCTGCCGAGCAGACCGAAAGCCTTTCCGCCCTCGGTCGAAAGCGAGATACCCTTGAGAACTTCCTTTGTGCCGAAGCTTTTGGTGATATTTTTAAGTTCAAGTACCATTTCGGATTCCTTTCTTTGATATATAAGGCTATATTACACTACTTTTTCCTCCAAGTCAATGCCTTTCGGATTGCGAAAAGTAAAATTTGCTTTACAAACGGCGATGAATATGTTATAATCAAAGCATCTTATACAGCGGAGGAATTATTTATGAAATGCCCTTCTTGCGGACATAGCGAAAGCAAGGTAATAGATTCGCGCCCCTCTTCCGACGGAAGCTCTATCCGCCGCCGCCGCGAATGTCTTGAATGTCAAAAGCGCTTTACCACCTATGAAAATATCGAAACACTTCCGCTCATCGTTATTAAAAAGGATCTCTCGCGCGAGACTTTTGACCGCAACAAGATTTTGAATTCGATCATTCGCGCCTGCGATAAACGTCAGGTAACCCTTTCGCAGATGGACGCGGCTGTTTCCGAAATCGAAAACGCACTTCAAAACACTCTTCAGAACGAAATCACCTCCGACCGTATCGGCGAAATGGTTATGGACAAGCTGAAGGGGCTCGACGAGGTCGCATATATCCGCTTTGCATCGGTATACCGTCAGTTCAAGGATATCGGCGCGTTTATGGACGAATTGCAAAGACTTCTTGCAGAAAAATAATATAAATTTCAAGGTTTTTCGGCTGTGCTTTCGGTCAACCCGCGGGCACAGCCCTGCTTTTTGTCCGAAGGAAAGGCGGTTTTGCAATCTGTGGCAAAAAATACTTCAAAAAAGAGGCTTTAATTTGCTTTAATTTGGTATTGCGCTATTGCAATTTGCAAGAAAAGGTAGTATAATAATTCAGAATTACAATGTCGCTTCACTCGTTTCGGTTATCGCGGTGAGCATAGATACACAAATAAAGAAATATCTCTCTGAAGGAGAATAAATAATGGAAAACAGAATTTTCAACAAGGAAATGGAGTGTATGTCCCGCAAGGAGATGGAGGCACTTCAGCTCGAGCGGCTTAAATCGCTTGTAGATTACTGCGAAAAGAATTCCGAATTTTACTCAAAGCGTCTTGCAAAGGCGGGCGTTACGGCAGACAAGATAAAGTGCCTTTCGGATATCGAATACATACCCTATACCACCAAAGCCGACCTGCGCGATACCTATCCGTTCGGAATGATATCGGTTCCGATGGAAAAGATCTTGCGTATCCACGCCTCCTCGGGCACTACCGGCAACCCGACTGTCGTTGCCTATACCCGCGAGGATATGGAGCATTGGTCGGAGCAGGTTGCGCGCGTTGCCGTTGCCGCAGGCGCGACAGAGCGCACTATCGTGCAGATCTGCTTCGGCTACGGTATGTTTACCGGCGCGCTCGGCTTGCACTACGGTCTCGAAAAGATCGGTGCGGTCGTTGTCCCGACAAGCTCGGGCAACACCGAAAAGCAGCTTAAATTTATGCGCGACTTCGGAACCGATGCGATCGTTGCGACACCGTCATACTGTATGTATCTCGCCGAGGCGGCAAGAGGAATGCAGGATAAATATCCGATGGATATGTACAAGCTCAAATACGGTATCCTCGGCAGCGAGGGCAGTACTCCCGAAATGCGTGCCGAGATCGAAAGACATTGGGGCACGGGTATCTTCTGTACCGATAACTACGGTATGTCCGAGCTCAACGGCCCCGGTATGTCGGGCGAATGCATCTACCGCGACGGCTTGCATATCCACGAGGACCATTTTTATTGCGAGGTTATCGATTCGGCGAGCGGCAACGTGCTCGACAAGGGCGAGACCGGCGAGCTTGTCGTGACCAACCTTACAAAGCGCGGTCTCCCGATGCTTCGTTATCGCACAAAGGATATTACAAACATCAACTACGAGCCCTGCAAGTGCGGAAGAACCAGCGCGAGAATGCACAAGATCATCGGCAGAAGCGACGATATGATAAAGGTTCGCGGCGTAAACGTATTTCCCTCTCAGGTGGAAAGCGCGCTCGTCGGCATGACCGAGATCAGCCCGAACTACCTTATCGTGCTCCGCAGAGAAAACTATTCCGACTCTATGGAGGTGCGCGTAGAGCTTATCGACGGCGGTCTGCTTGACCGTTACAGCGAGCTTGTCGCACTCCAGAAGCGTATTCAGGACAATATCAAAAACATTTTGGGCATCGCCATCAAGGTAACGCTTGTAGAGCCCAACTCTATCGAGCGCTTCACCGGCAAGGCAAAGCGTGTGCTCGATTTAAGAAACGAAAAGTAAAGGTAAGATATAATATGGAAAAGAAGCTTCTTTTGGGTAACGAGGCTGTCGCACAGGGGCTTTATGAAGCAGGCGTCAGAGTCGTTTCCTCCTATCCCGGTACTCCGAGCACCGAAATCACCGAAGCGGTGAGCAAATACGAAGAAATATATTCCGAATGGGCGCCCAACGAAAAGGTTGCCTTTGAGGTTGCGATCGGCGCATCGTTCGGCGGCGCAAGATCGTTCTGTGCGATGAAGCACGTCGGTCTCAACGTTGCCGCAGACCCGCTCTACACCGCCTCCTATATCGGCGTAAACGGCGGTATGGTATGTGCCGTTGCCGACGACCCCGGTATGCACTCCTCGCAGAACGAGCAGGATTCCCGCCACCACGCTATCGCGGCAAAGGTCCCGATGCTCGAGCCGTCCGACAGCCAGGAGGCACTCGATTTCACAAAAATCGCCTATGACATCTCTGAAAAATACGATACTCCCGTGCTTTTGAGACTTTCGACAAGAATTTCGCATTCACGCTCGCTTGTCAGCGTTTCGGAGCGCAAGGAGGTTGAATTAAAGCCCTATAAGCGCGACGTTATGAAGAACGTTATGATGCCCGCGATGGCAAGAAAGGCTCACGCCAAGGTCGAAGACCGCAACGAAGACCTTTCGCTTTGGGGCGATACCGAGGCATTCACGCTCGGTGTCAATAAGGAAGAACTCTTTTCCGACGAGATCGGCATTATCGCGGCAGGCTCGACCTACGTCTATGCGCGTGAGGCTTTGGGCGAAAAGGCAAGCTATCTGAAGCTCGGTATGGTAAATCCGCTTCCGAGAAAGGCTATCGTTGATTTCTCGAAAAAGGTAAAAACGCTCTACGTTATCGAGGAGCTCGACGATATTATCGAAACACACTGTATCAAGCTCGGTGTAAAGGTTATCGGCAGAAGAGGCATTGATGACCTCAAGAGAGAGGTATTCTCTCCGCTCGGCGAATATAATCAGTCTATCATCGAAAAGGCTGTTTTCGGTACCGAAAAGGAATATATTTCGCTCGATTGCGATATTCCCGCACGTCCCCCCGTGCTTTGCGCGGGCTGTCCGCACAGAGGACTTTACTATTCGCTCAAGAGTCTGAATCTTTACGTCAGCGGCGATATCGGCTGTTATACTCTCGGCGCGCAGGCTCCGCTTTCGATGATGGATACCTGCGTTTGTATGGGTGCTTCGGTCTCCGCGCTTCACGGATATAATACCGCAAGAGGAAGCGAGGCGGCGAAGAGATCGGTTGCCGTTATCGGCGACTCGACGTTTATCCATTCGGGTATTACCGGACTTATAGATATCGTTTATAACAAGGGTATTTCTACCGTTATCGTGCTCGATAACTCGATAACCGGTATGACAGGCCACCAGAACAACCCCTTAAACGGCAAAACCATCAAGGGCGACCCGACAACAGCTGTCGACCTCGAAGCACTCGCAAGGGCGATCGGTATCAACCGCGTGCGCGTTGTCGATCCCTTTGATATCAAAGCGACAAAGGCAATCGTCGAGGAGGAATTGGCGGCAGAGGAGCCCTCGCTCGTCATTTCGAGAAGACCCTGCGCGCTTCTTAAAAGCGTCAAGCACCCGAAGGCGCTTGTTGTCGATGCGGCGAAGTGTGTCGGCTGTAAGGCGTGCTTGAAGGTCGGCTGTCCCGCTATCTCGCAGAAGAAGCAGGAAAACGGCAAGACCAAAGCGGTTATCGATCAGAATCAGTGCCTGGGCTGCGGTGTTTGTGTTGAAACCTGCCGTCTCGGCGCGATCAATAAGGTTGATTAAAGGAGGAGGAGCATAATGAATTCCATTAATATACTTATCGTCGGCGTCGGCGGTCAGGGTACCTTGCTCGCCTCCAAGCTTATGGGTAAGATATTCATTGATTCGGGACTCGACGTAAAGGTCAGCGAGGTTCACGGTATGAGTCAGCGCGGCGGCAGTGTAGTCACCTACGTTCGCGCGGGCGAAAAGGTGTTTTCTCCGGTTATAGATAAGGGCGAGGCTGATATGATGATCTCGTTCGAGGCGCTCGAAAGCGCACGTTGGCTTCCTTATCTCAAAAAGGGCGGTGTGATCATTTCCAACACCGCAGAGATCGATCCGATGCCGGTTATTATGGGCAACGCCGAATATCCCGAAAATATTCTTCAGAAGATCGAAAACGCGGGAGTAAAGGTTATTTCCGCAGATGCGCTTTCGCTTGCCGAGCAGGCGGGAAGTGCAAAGGCTGTCAATATCGTGCTTTTGGGTATTGCCGCAAAGCAGTTGGGATTTGACAGAAACGAATGTCTCGAGGCTATCCGTGCGACCGTACCTCCGAAAACGGTTGCCGTGAACGAAAAGGCGTTTGATCTCGGCTACAATATTTAGTTTTTACATAAAAGGAGCAAAACACAATGGGAATTCTTAAGCCCGAGGTAGAATGTGCCTCACGAAGTGAAATGAAGGCGCTCCAGACAGAACGTCTCAAGAAAATGGTAAAAAATGCGTATGACAACGTGCCCTTTTACAAGCAGAAGCTTGACGAAGCGGGTGTTTCCCCCGACGATATCAAGTCGATCGACGATATTGTAAAGCTTCCGTTTACCTTAAAGACCGATCTGCGCGACAATTATCCCTACGGCTTGTTTGCCGTTCCCAACAGCGAGCTTGTGCGTGTTCACGCATCGTCGGGAACAACGGGGAAGCAGACTGTTGTCGGATATACCAAAAACGATATCGACGTTTGGGCTGAAAGCGCGGCACGCGCGATCGTTGCGACCGGCGGCAGTAAGGACGATATAGTTCACGTTTCCTACGGCTACGGACTTTTCACCGGCGGCTTGGGACTACACTACGGTGCCGAATGGCTCGGTGCCACCGCGATTCCCGTTTCCACCGGCAACACGGCGCGTCAGCTGCAGATCTTCCAGGATTTCGGCTCTACCGTGCTTTGCTGTACTCCCTCCTATGCTCTCTATCTCGGCGAATACCGCCGCGACAACAATATTCCTCTCGAGAATTTAAAGCTCCGCGCAGGTATCTTCGGTGCAGAGCCCTGGACCGATGAAATGCGCAAGCAGATCGAAGAGCTTTTAGGCATCGAGGCATACGATATCTACGGTCTTTCCGAGATTGCCGGCCCCGGCGTTTCCTTCGACTGCGAATGCCACAACGGTATGCACGTGAACGAGGACTATTTCTACCCCGAGGTTATCGACCCCGAAACACTCGAGGTTCTCCCCGACGGCGAGGTGGGCGAATTGGTGTTCACCTGTATCGGCAAGGAGGCACTTCCTCTTATCCGTTACCGCACCCGCGACCTCTGCTCGCTCACTCACGAGAAGTGTGCCTGCGGAAGAACCACAGTGCGTATGTCCAAGCCCGTCGGCAGAAGCGACGATATGCTTATTATTCGCGGCGTAAACGTGTTCCCCTCGCAGATCGAGCACGTATTGCTCTCTCAGGGTATGCAGCCCAACTATATCATCACCGTAGACAGAGTCAACAATTTGGACACTCTCACGGTAGACGTCGAAATGTCCGCCGAAACCTTCTCGGATACCGTAAAGGATCTTGAAACGGCAAGAAAGAAGCTTGAAGGCGCGATGCAAAGCACCCTTAACGTCCATGCAAGCATACGTTTTGTTGAATACGGCTCGCTTCCTCGCAGTGAAGGCAAGGCGAAGCGCGTTATCGACAAACGTAAAATAAAATAAATCAAACACGAAAGGATAACCGATATGTATATCAAACAGCTTTCCGTTTTCGTTGAAAATAAGGACGGCAGACTTGCCGAAATTACCACTATTATCGCAAATGCGGGTATAGATATCCGCGCACTCTCTATCGCAGACACTACCGATTTCGGTATTCTCCGTCTTGTTGTCGATAAGCCCTATGATGCAGAAAAGGTGCTCAAGGACGCAGGCCTTACCGTTTCGCTTACCGACGTTATCGCGGTAGGTATCCCCGACAGACCGGGCGGATTTGCCGAAACGATCACCGCGGTTGCCGATAAAGAGGTTGGCGTTGAATATATGTATGCATTTATTTCGCGTGAGCACGACCGCGCTTATCTTATTATGCGCGTTGCCGACAACGAAAAAGCGATCTCCGCGCTCGAGGCTCACGGCTGTGATATCCTCGACGGCGAAAGCGTTTACAGCATTTAATATTCTCTCCCCCGAGAAGCTTTTTCGGGGGAGTATTACTTATTACGAGGTGTTGTTATGAAGCATACCGAATGGACAACCGCCATTTCCTCGACAAGAAACGATTATAAATATTTGTGCGAGCTCAAAGAAAACGGTATCGACGGAATCGAATACTCGGTCTCGGCGCAAAGGGCGAAAGAATGCGATTGGGCAAGATTCAAAAGAAACGCCGACGACGCAAACGTTGCTCTGCTGTCGTACCATATCCCGTTTGGCGAGCTGACCGACATTTCCTCGCCCGATGAGGAAAACCGCAAAAACGCCTGCGAGGAGGTCAAATATTTCGTTTCCTGCGCGGCGGGAATCGGAATAAAGCGATTTGTTCTCCACCCGAGCTACGAGCCGATTGCCGACTCCGACCGCGAAGTATGTATGGCGCAAGCAAAACGCTCGCTTGCCGAGCTTGCCGAATTTGTTGCGGAATACGATTCCGTGCTCTGTGTCGAAAACCTTCCGCGGAGCTGTCTTGGCCATAATATTGCCGAAATGAAGGAGCTTTTGTCTGCCGATGCGCGCCTGCGCGTCTGCTTCGACGTAAATCATTTGCTTCTTGAATTCGGCTGCAGCCACCGCGATTTTGTTTCATCGCTCGGCGATATGATAGTCACCTGCCATATGAGCGACTACGATTTTGTCGACGAAAAGCATTATTTTTGCGGCAACGGTCTTATTAATTGGGACGAGCTTATCGGTCTTTTGGAGGATTGCGGCTATTGCGGCCCGTTTATCTTCGAGGGCGGATTTGCGCCCCACCGCGTCAACAAGGACGTTCCATACGGAAGCATCGCCACTGCAAAGGAACGTCAGATGAGGATACGCGAATTCAAGGGCGGAGCGGTGTAAAGCGTATTTCGAGAGGGATTTTGTGAAAAATTGCATAAGAATCGAAGCGCGCGAAAAAATAAAAGTGTTGACAAATCATAAAAAAGTGGTATACTAATTAGCAGAGCGCGAGGATAACAGAACAAGTTTTTTACGAAACGGCTTACAGAGAATTTGCATCACGGGCTGAAAGTGCAATAAAGCAACGCCGTAAAAAATACCGCCTGTTTAGCGTCGAAAAGTCTATAAAAGTTAAAAGTACGGGTGGAACCGTGCGAATTTTGATTTGCACCCCGACAGTTTGGTAAAACAAATTGTCGGGTTTATTTTATTTTTGGAGGACGAATTATGAAACTCATCATCAACGGAAACGAATTCAATGCAGAAAACGCAACCACCGTTTATGAGGCTGCAAGAGAAGCCGAGCTTATCAGCCGCGCAGTCATCGCCGCAAAGGTCAACGGTGCCGTTTGCGCCCTGAGCACCGCAGTAAACGAGGGCGACGATATCGCGCTTCTCACCTTTGCCGAGCCCGAGGGAAAGCAGGTCTTCCGTCACACCGCGGCGCATATTCTCGCGCAGGCGGTTAAAAGACTTTACCCCGAAACCAAGCTTACGATAGGCCCCGCCGTCGAAAACGGTTTTTACTATGATTTCGACAGCGAAGTTCCTTTCACTCCCGAGGTTTTGAAAAAGCTCGAGGACGAAATGAAGAAGATCGTCAAGGAAAATCTCCTTATCGAGCGCTTTGAGCTCCCGAGAGCAGAAGCGATCGCGCTTATGGAGGAAAAGCAGGAGCCCTATAAGGTTCAGCTTATCAACGAGCTCCCCGAGGACGCAATCATCTCCTTCTACCGCCAGGGCGAATTTGTCGACCTCTGTGCAGGCCCCCATCTTTTCTCGACCGGCGCGGTCAAGGCTATCAAGCTTATGCAGTGCACCGGCGCTTATTGGAAGGGCGACCAGAACAACAAACAGCTTCAGCGCGTTTACGGCGCGGCATATCCGAGCAAGGACGAGCTGAACGCATATATCACTCAGCTCGAGGAAGCACGCAAGCGCGACCACAACAAGATCGGCCGCGAGCTTGAATATTTCACCACAGTCGACGTTATCGGTCAGGGCTTGCCGATACTTCTCCCCAAGGGATCGCGTGTTATCCAGCTTATGCAGAGATGGATAGAGGACGTCGAGCAGCAGCGCGGCTATCTTCTCACCAAAACTCCGCTTATGGCAAAGCGTGAGCTTTATAAGATCTCGGGCCACTGGGACCACTACCGCGACGGTATGTTTATTATGGGCGATCCCGATGACGAAACCAAGGAATGCTTTGCGCTCCGTCCGATGACCTGCCCGTTTCAGTATCAGGTCTTCCTCAACAAGCGCCGCTCCTACCGCGATCTTCCCATGCGCTTGGGCGAAACGAGCACACTCTTCCGTAACGAAGACAGCGGCGAAATGCACGGTCTTATCCGAGTTCGTCAGTTCACCATCTCCGAGGGTCACCTCGTGCTCCGTCCCGATCAGCTCGAGGAGGAATTCCGCGGCTGTGTCGAGCTCGCTCAGTACTGCCTCGAAACACTCGGTCTTTGGGAGGACTGCACCTTCCGCTTCTCGCAGTGGGATCCCAACCGTACCGACAAATACGAGGGTACGCCTGAGCAGTGGAACGAAGCTCAGGAAATTATGGGCAGATTGCTCGACAGCATCGGCATAGAATACGAGATCGGTATCGACGAGGCGGCATTCTACGGCCCGAAGCTCGACATTCAGTGCAAGAACGTTTTCGGCAAGGAGGATACTATCGTTACCATTCAGATCGATATGCTTCTCGCAAAGAAGTTCGGTATGGAATACGTCGACTCCGAAAACAAGCTTGTCAACCCCTATATCATTCACCGTACCAGCATGGGCTGCTATGAAAGAACGCTCGCGCTCCTTCTCGAAAAGTATGCCGGCGCGCTTCCGATGTGGCTCTCTCCCACTCAGGTCAGCGTGATCCCCGTAAATGCCGATATGAACGGCTATGCGGCAGAAATCACAAAGGCACTCACCGCAGGCGGTGTCCGCGTTCGTCTTGACGACAGAAACGAAACAATGGGCAAGCGTATCCGCGAGGCTCAGCTCGAAAAGATCCCCTATATGCTCATCGTCGGCGCGAAGGAGCAGGCAGAGGGCACCGTTTCGGTTCGTAACCGCAAGGGCGAGGATCTCGGCGCTATGGCTGTCAACGATATGCTCGCAAAATTCGCACTCGAAATCGCAACCAAGGCGAAATAAGCGGCTTTTTACAGAACGGCTTTTTGCCACAAGAACGATGGCTTTGTACCAAGAACGATGGATTTGTCCCAAGAACCCTTTTTGCAAAAAGGGTTCTTGACTCCCAAAAACTCTTGGCACTGAGATTATAATAAAAAAGGCTTCCCGAGAGGGAAGTCCTTTTTTTATGGATTTAATCAATCAACGAATATGCCTTTGCCGCCGCACCGAACGAGGGGGCGCGGTCGCTTGTAACAAGAATCGCTCTGCTGTCGACGAGCGAGGAGAGCATATCGAGTGCGATTTCGTTTTTGAGTATACCGCCCGCGAGCGCAACACGGTACTCGCTCTCGAAATAATCACCCGCTTTGTTTATCAGCTCGGCAATATATTCCATATTCGCTCTTATTATCGCCAACGCGGCGCTGTCGCCCTGCGAAGCCGCATCGAAAACGACCGGCGCAAGCGCGGCAAGCTCGTCCTTTGTCATCGCCAAAAGCTTGTCGAGGCTTGCGACGAGGTCTTCTCCGTAGCGCGCCGTTACCGATTGCGAAAGAATACTCTTTTCCGCCCTGCCGTCAAACACTCTGAGTGAGTGGGCGATTGCCGATTTGCCGATCTCATAGCCGTTGCCGACAAGGTCAAAGCTGCCGTACCCGCCGATTCGGAAGATAGTATTGCCGATCTTCACAAAGCAGGACGACCCCGTACCGCAAATTATACTCACACCGTCACTCTTCGGGAACGCACCGTAAAGCACGTTTATCCCGTCGTGGAGGGCATCGCATTTTGCATTCGGGAGCATTTTTGAAAGCAGATTCTTCACACGAACCGAATAATCCGCGCTTGTCAGCCCCGCAATACCCGCAAAGGCGGACAAAATCTCCTCTTTTTCGACACCGCATTTGCAAAGCAGGCTGTTTATACCCTCTGTTAGCAGTGATTCGAGTCGATCAATGCCGATATCGTTTGGGTTTGAGCGCGGCGAGATAAGCCTGCCGATTTCGTTGAGCTCGAGATCGCACAGCAAAAAATCGGTCTTACTTCCGCCGCCGTCAATACCCAAAAGGTATTTAGTCATTGTTTTCTTTCTTTTCGAGAAGTGCCTTGATATCGTTGAGGGTTGCGAGAGTCTTTTCTTCAACGGTAGGCTCTGCGGGAGCTGCTTCTTCAACAACTTCTTCTTCCTTCTTCTTCATGCTTTCGAGCTTGGTGCGCATCTTCATAAAGATTCTGATAACGCAGAACATACAGAAAGCAACGATAAGGAAGTCGACTATGTACTGAATGAACGAGCCGTATTTGATTGCAACCTCGGGGGTTACAACGGTAACGCCGTCTTCGGCGAGAACAGCATCGGTAATAACGTACTTAAGATCGGATACCGACTGACCGCCCATAAGTGCGCCGACAGCGGGCATGATCACGTCGTTAACGAGCGAGGTGACGATCTTACCGAACGCTCCGCCCATTACAACGCCGACAGCCATATCAAGTATGTTGCCCTTGGTTATGAATTTTTTGAACTCCGCGAAAAATCCTTCTTTTTTAGCCATTTTCTTAAATCCTTTCGTTTTTTTGTGATAGGGTTAGATTGCGCTGTTGAGCTTTTCCAAAAGCGCGTCTGCGTCCTGACCGTGTGCCGAGCAAGCATCCTTGATGCTTTCGCCGCGCGACATCGGGCAGCCGAGGCAGTGCATACCGATCTCTAAAAAGTACTTGGAAAGCTCGGGATGTGCGTCGAGAACGTCGCCAACGAGCATATCTGCTGTAATCTTAGTCATCGTCGTTGCTCCTTTCGTTTGAGTTATTTTCATTTTTTGCTTTTTCTTCGTCTTCTTCGTCGCTTTGCTCGAAGAAATAGTCGGGAATATTTCCCGTTTTTTTGTTTTTCTCCTCGGAATAATCCTGCTCCTCCCCGCCGTTTTCTGCTTCGACGCCTTCGGAGTCGGATTCCTCGGATTTTGCTGTTTTGCCCTTCGGGGAAATGAAATAACGCGCCGTCTGAGTAAGAATAAAATAGGAAAGAGTGAATATCAGCGCGAGCATCGCCTTTGGCATTTCGGGCACACCGTAGCCAAACGCCGAGTGGCCGAAGGTCGTGAATACAAGCAACGCGATAACTGCGAGCGCTCCGAGTCCGCAAAGATAAAGTATTCTGTTGCCGAACCGACGAGCCGAGAATACACCGCCGTGTGCTCCGATCGAGCCGGCATAAAGGAACAGCAGAGTCGAAAGCGAGATCATACCGCAGGTGTAGCTGCCCGTAAATGCAAAGATAAAGAACAGAGTCAATCCTCCGCCGACGGCAAACATCAAGGGATAGATAAAATCGTTCAGATTCGGCTTTTCCTTCGGGAATCGGTAGCTTTCGCGCAGATTCTTCACGTTGCGCGGCTCAAATGCCAGCGCAAACGCAAACGCGAGGTTGAAAAGCAGTCCGCCGAAAAGTATATCTTGCGCGCGGAATGCGGGGGCTTGGTTGTGGCAAACCGAGAAGATAGATGCAAGAAGCATCATAATTATGCCGACGGGGAGATAGCTTATTACCGAGCTTATCCTTCGGCAGATGGTTTTTGCGTTCAGAATTCCGTCTGCGATAAGATTTATACCCTTTCCGAGCATCATCGCATCGGCTGTCATTCTCAACGTATCGCAAGAGCTTTCGGGCACTATCGAAACGTCGGCCTTTGCGATTATCGGGAGCTCGTTTATTCGCTCGGCGGTGACTGCGGTAACTCTGCCGCTGTCCTTTCTGAGCGTGATTATATCGAGCCATTCGCTGTCGTCGATATTCAAAAACAGCTTGTAATAGGGTGCATTTGCAATAACAAGCCCGCGTGAGCAGGAGCGGAGCTGTTCTGCGGTTATTATTTGCGTTTCGTCTTGGATTATTCCCGCGCTTTTCGCCGAATTGAGCGCGGTGTAGTATGCGTCGTTGGAGTTGAGCACGGTTTCGATATCCGCGCTTTCACAGCGGTAGACCGCCTCGGCAACACCGGGGTCGAGCGAGCTTGCAAACGAAACAAAGCCCTTGAATATCAGTCTTTGCTCTGCTTCGATATCGCGCAGTGTTTCGGCATCGGTCTCACCGACAGCTATCGCAACGAGAAAGCTCGAGGTGCGCGCGCTGTCCTCTGCCGCCGCAAGGATCTTCTTTCTTGTGAAATCGCTTAATTTGTAATCGCTTCCGTCGAGAGTATATCCGACACAGCGCGAAAGTATGTTCTCCGGCGAGCCGCGCACGATAATAGTGTTTTTGCCGTTTTTCAGTGCGAGCATACGTGAAACGTCGCCCGAGAGTGTGTGCTCGGCGTCCATTTTAATATATTGCTCGCGGATCATACCGATCGGCTTGTTCCATTCCTCGAAATATTCGACTATGGCGTTGTCGAGCGGAGAGCCCTTGTATTCGGGCAGTCCGCGTGTCTTTTTCTTTTCCGCGGCGGAAACTCTCTTTGCGTCCGAGCAAACGAGCATCAGCTTCAAAAGCTCCTCTGCCGCCTCGTCGGGCCGTTTTTGGCGGTCGTAGCTTCTTCCCGAGAAGTACAATCCGGTAAGCGTTATCCTCTTTGGCGGAAACGCCAGATTTTTACCGCACATAACCGTATTCGTTTTGGCAAGCGTTTGGATACAGCCGTAGTTTTTGATAACCATGCCGTCCTCTGCCATCTTTTTCGCGCCGAATCCGAGCGAGGAGGCGCACAGCGAAACCATGCTGTCGCAAAGCGAGCTTGCCCCGATAGAAAGAGCAACGATAAACCACTGAGTGATATCCGCACCTGCGGCAACGCCGATACAGAGAAGCACAAAGCAGACGATAAGCGATGCGACCGACATAAATCTGCAAAGATTGCGGACGTATTTCATTATCGCGGGGGTATATTCATCGCTTCCCGAGCGCATTCTGCGAATCAGAGTATCTCCGCCCGTGCGGCAGACTATCGCGGCGGCGTGTCCCGAGGTGACTATACTTCCCGCATATATCATATTCTCGCACACCGCACCGATTCCGTCGCGCGCGATAAATCGGCTGTTCTTCGGAACGCTTCCCTCGACACCGCTTATATGCGTTTCGAGCACGAAAAGGCTCATATCGTCGATAAGTCGGCAATCGGCAGGGACCATCATTCCTTCCTCTACCGTTATCAGATCACCCGGAACGAGCAGACGTGAATCGATCAACGTTTCCTCGCCGTTTCTCACAACCTTTGCCTTGAGCGACGAATACTTTTTGGGAAGCCTCAGCGCGATGCTTGCGCGGAATTCGGCAAAGGCATTCAAAAAGATTATCGCCGCGACAACAAATGCCATAACAAGATAGGTCGGCTCGTTGGGGCGGAAGAGATACATCAGGGTCGAGCAGATCAGCAAAAACAGACCGATAAGCCCTCTTGCCTGATTTTTAAGACTCTCGCGGAAGGAAAGACGGAATTCACTCCGTATATCGTTCGGGCCGAAAAGCCTTCTCGCCTTTTTTATCTGCTTGAGCGTTTTGCCCATTATCAGATCGCTTTCGAGTACCTCCGCAACCTCAAAGGGTTGCATCTCCTCGGGCGAAAAGGTCAGCTCGTCGTCAAATTCTGTGCCGGAAACGGTTTTCATTTTCAATTTTTCTTTTCCGTTTTCTGCCATTATAAAAACCTCTTGGGTTTGTTATTTTTCGGTCTTGATCACTACGCTGCCGTCCTTTGCATCGGCGTAGATCTTTCTGATCGGATCGCGGTAGGAGGCAACGATCTCGTTTGCGATCGCGTCCTCGATATCGCTTTGTATCAGTCTGCGCAGATTGCGCGCACCGTATTTTTCGGAATAGCCCTTTTCGGCGAGATATTCAACCAATCCGTCGCCGTAATCGAGCATCATACCCTTTTCGGCAAGCACCGACTGAAGATCGCCGAGCATTATACGGCAGATAGCAAAGAAGTTTTGCTTGGTGAGACGGTTGAAAACAACGATTTCGTCGACACGGTTTATAAATTCGGGGCGCAAGAATGCCTCCAACGCCTTCATAACTCGAGCGCGGTCGTTTTGAGTAACGCTTTCGCCGAATCCCGCAACCGAGCTGCCCTCGTTACTGCCGGCGTTTGTCGTCATAATAATAACCGTGTTTTCAAAATTGACCTCTTTGCCGTGCGCGTCGGTTATTCTGCCGTCGTCGAGGATCTGAAGCAGAATATTCATAACGTCGGGGTGCGCCTTTTCGATCTCGTCGAAAAGGACCACGGTATAGGGCTTTCTTCTTATCTTTTCGGTAAGCTGTCCCGCATCGTCATATCCGACGTAACCGGGAGGCGAGCCGATAATACGCGAAACCGAATGCTTTTCCATAAATTCGCTCATATCGAGGCGGATAAGCGATTCGGGCGAATCGAAAAGATATCTCGCAAGCACCTTTACAAGCTCGGTCTTGCCGACGCCCGTACTGCCCGCAAAGATAAACGAAACCGGCTTCTTTTTATAAGAAATACCCGCGCGCGAGCGCTTTATCGCCTTTGCAACGGCGGTGACGGCATCGTCCTGACCGACGATCCTCTTTTTGATCTCGTCCTCGAGCCGTTCTATCTTTACAAATTCGTTTTCGCTTATATTGGTGGCGGGGATACCCGTCCAAACCTCGATAACTCTTGCGATATCCGCATCGCTCAGCTCGAGCTTGTCGCGCTCTGCCGAAAGCTCATTGAAGCGTGCCTCCTTTTGCAAAAGCGCTGTTTTGAGGTCGGCAATACGCTTGAAATCAGCTTCCTCGGGATTTTCCTTGCCTTCGAGCTGTGAAAGCTCGGCACGTATCGGCTTTATTTCGTCGCCGACAAGCGCAAGCTCGTTTATAACAGGGGAGTGCATCGCCATATGCGAGCAAGCCTCGTCCATAAGGTCGATCGCCTTGTCGGGCAGGAATCTGTCGGTAATATAACGCTCGGAAAGGGTAACCATTCTGCGAAGCAGATAGTCGGGAATCGAAATACCGTGGTGAGCCTCGTAGTATTTCTTTATACCCTCGAGTATCTTGACGCTGTCCTCGATCGAGGGCTCGCCGATCATAACCGGCTGGAATCTTCTTTCGAGTGCGGCGTCCTTTTCGATATATTGGCGGTATTCCTTGAGCGTTGTTGCACCGATAAGCTGAATCTCGCCTCTCGAAAGCGCGGGCTTAAGAATATTTGCCGCGTTCATACCGCCCTCGGCGTTGCCCGCACCGACGATAGAATGGACCTCGTCGATAACAAGTATTGCGTTGCCCGCCTTTTTGGTCTCCTCGATAAGACCGCGCATACGGTTTTCAAACTGACCTCTGAACTGAGTGCCGGCTACGATCGCGGTCATATCGACAAGATAGATCTCCTTGTCCTTGAGCTTATAGGGCACGTCGCCGAGCGCGATCTTTTGTGCCAAAGCCTCTGCCACCGCGGTCTTGCCGACGCCCGGCTCGCCGATAAGGCAGGGGTTGTTTTTCTGTCTTCTTGTCAATATCTGCACAACACGCTCGAGCTCGCTGTCGCGGCCGACGATGTTGTCGAGCTTGCCTTCTCTCGCTCTTTCGGTCAGACAAATGCAAAAATCGCGCAGATAGCTGCTTCCGCGGCGTCCCTTGGGCTTGCCGTTTGCCTTTTCCTCGCCCTCGCCGCGTTTTTCGCCGTTTTCGACATTACGGGGAGAAGTTCCGAAAAAGGAATTGATATCTATCGAAGGGGCTCTGCCCTCCTCGTCGTTTTCGCCGTAAATATCGGGAAGAAGTCCGTTCATTCCCTCGGTGAGCGCGTCGATGTCTTCAGAGCTCATATTCATTTGATTCAAAATATCGTCGATCGGCTTTATGCCCAATTCCTGAGCACATTTGATACAGTAGCCCTCGCTGGTAACCTTTCCCGCAACGCTCTTTTGAACGAAAATTATTGCGGGGCGTACCTTACAGCGCGAGCATCTCTTAAGTTCCATATTAAAAAGTCACCTCATTGATTGCTTTCGGTCTTTTCGGGCTTTGCCTTGTAGACCTTCAAATAATACATAACGAATGCAAAAATAAGCATAACAAGCATTATCGAGCAAAGCGTTATATCAAGAACCATACTGTCGCGTACGATTATTCTTATAAAAGCGCAAAGGAAGAGAACGATAGTCGCAACCTTGCCGTACCAAAGCGCTTGGGTTACCTTCTTGTTGCGCTTGATAACTATTATTCCACCGACAAGCATCGCAAATTCCTTGATAACGAGAGGAATTGCAAGTAAAAGGAAAATACGGTTGTCGATAACGAAGCAGATCGCCGCCGTTATTTGCATAAGCTTGTCTGCGAGCGGGTCGAGAATCTTGCCGACGTCGGTTATCCAATTAAACCGTCTTGCAAGATATCCGTCGAGCGCATCGGTTATCCATGCCGCCGCGTAGACCGCCGCCGCGTAATAGGTGTCGGGCATTTCGTCGTATTCGAAATAGCAGAACACAAACAGCGGTATCATCAACAATCTTATTACCGAAAGTATGTTTGGAATGTGTCTCATAGTCTACCTCTTTTATTGCTTGGAAATTATATCAGATGAAAAACGCGAAAATGTCGATATTACTGAATAACCCGAACAAAAGGGTATTGTCGGCATTAAGGCTGTTTATAAAGTCACTTCCGAGGAAAGCGGAATGCTCGATAAGAAGGTTCACCGCGAAGCAGAAAAGACAAATTCTGAACAGCGCGAGAACAGCGCCCAAAGCGATACCGAGACTCTTGTTTGCTGTGCGGAGGATCGGAAGCTTTGCGATCTTGTCGAGGAAGAATCCCGCGATCGAAAGCAACACCTGTGTTCCGATATAGAGCACAACCACCGCAACGAGCATCGCGATAACGTCGACGATCGGCTCTGCGATATGCTTTGAAAGTGCCGATTCGCCGTCTTCGGACCAGATCTGTCCGTGATACCAATCGCGTATTTCCTCGCTGTCAAATCCCGCAATCGAGATCAAGGTGTTGAATTCGCTCGATTCGCCGTCGATAAGACCGGCGATCCCCGAGGTGCTTTCGCCGATTATTTCGGATATCTTTTCCTCGGTCGCCTCCTCGATAGAGTTGGCAATCGAGGTTTCGGCAAGTGCTTCGGCAAGCGGGGTAGAGAACGCCGCCGTTACCGCGATCGCGATAAGAAACGATGCGGCGCTTATCGCGGTTTTGACAAATCCGTTTTTCCAAGCGAAAAACACTGTCACACTCGCGATGATTATGATAATCAAGTCAAGAATAAAGCTCATTGTGCATTTTCCTTTCCCGAATCAAAATATTCGGCTTGGTTTTCGGAAAACAGAATTATTTCCTCGCCGTCGGCAACGAACGACGAATACGAGGTCGGAATACTGTATGATTCCTTGCTTCCCGAAGCGATATCGCATACCGTGAGATTGCCCGGCGAGAGCAGATAAAGCTTGTTTCCGCAAATCAACGTGTCGGAAAGCGCGGTGGGGAAGCTGTCTTGGAATTCGATGCTTCCGTCAAGACGGTAAATCACCGTTTCGGTCCCGCCCGAAAGTCCGTCGAGCTTGTAATTTATCAATGCTCTGTCGCCGAAAACTCTGCCCGACAAAAGCTCCTTGCCGATAAATCCGACCTCGCCCGTTATGTTGTTGTCGTTGTCAAACATACGCAGTGTGTCGGTAGTGAGCAGGCAATAGCCTCCGTCGGTGTAATATATGCCGAGCGGAACCTCGCCTATGAATTCGGTGCTGTATACCGCGTTTTCCTGATTGATGTTGAATCTGGATATTTGTGTTACAAGGTTGCCGTTTTTTGAATAGTGTGCCGCAGTCAAAAAGCTTTGACCGTCGGGCGAGATAGCGGCAAAATCGACGTATTTATCGCCGAATAAACGCGAATATCTTATACGGAAGTCCTTGTCGTAAACGTATACCGCCGAGCGATATCCCTTTGCCGAGCTTACAACCGCAAATTCGCCGTTTGCCGAAGCCGTTACCCAATAAACAGGGTAGTCGAAGCTGAGCTTTGAAAGCTGGGAATAGGAATTGAATATCCGCACTTCCTTTCCGCCGATATCGTAGCAGAAGATGTTTATGCCGTTTTCGATCATCTTCGGGTGGTCGAAGGTGAATACCTCTCGGAGTATTATATCTCCGTCCCAGCCGGCAACGGTAAGTCCGTTTTCGTTGAGTATGGCAAGGTCGCCCTTGTAAATAAGTCCGCGGTTGCCCTTGCTTCCGTCAAATGCGATAAGAGAGCCCGCGTGGGTGTTTTCCTCCTCGTTGACGTTCAGAAACTTCATCATATATTCGAAATTTTCGATAGTTATTTCGTTCGGATGGAAAGAAAAGGAATAAACCGCAAAAACGACGGCGAATATAAGCACCGCGTATCTTACGAGCGAAGCCTTGCGGGCGAGCCCGTTATAATAAGCTTCTACCGTCGGTGTTTCCTGCTTGCTTTTCTTTTTGTCGCGAAAGCCCGAAAAAGCCCCCATAGCTTCCTCCCTTCATATCAATAAAAGACCTTGTTCAGATACAGCCCCTTTGCAGGTGCAGTAATGCCCGCGTTGCTTCGGTCGAGCGAGGAAATGATTGATTCGATATCCATTAATTCCTTGCCCGATGCGATCTCCGCAACGGTTCCTACCATTATTCTTACCATATTATATAGGAATCCGTCCGCCGCAACGGTAAAAATTATATCGTCGCCGATCCTTTCGGCTTTGAAGTATTTTATCTCGCGAACCGTGTCGGTTATTTTAGATCCAGCCGCCATAAATGCGCGGAAATCCTTTTTTCCGACAAATGCTTTGCATATCTCGTTTGCCTTGACCTCGTCGATATGCTTCGGGAACAGCCAGGAATATTCCTCGGAAAACGGATCGCGCAGCCGCGAGTTGTGTATCGTATAAACATATTCCTTGCCGAGTGCGCTGTATCTCGGGTGGAAGCCTTCCTTTGCCACCTCCGCGTTTGTCACCGCGATATCGTCGGGAAGATGGCTGTTTATTGCAAGCGGAAGCGAATTTATCGGTATTTCGGGAAGATCTCCGCTTACCAAGGCGGTGAATCCTCTTGCGTGAACGCCCGCATCGGTTCTGCTGCAGCCTGTTACCGATACCGCCGCGCCGAACGTCGCTTCGCACGCGGCTTGTACCGCCGCCTGCACCGTCGGCTTGCCGGGCTGTACCTGCCAACCGCAATAATTCGTGCCCTTATATGCTATTTTGAGAATATACCCCTGCAAAACTCTGTTACCTCCGACCAGCTGACTGTATCAAGGAAGAATACCGATACCGCAAAAACGGTTACCGCAACAAGAAAAACAATATCGCCCGCGCTTGTTTTTCTCACGTTCAGCTTGGTTCTTCCCTCGCCGCCGTGATAGCAGCGGCATTCCATCGCATCTGCCAGCTCTTCGGCACGGCGCACCGCCGAAACGAAAAGCGGAATGAGGATCGGAATCAATGCCTTTATACGCTTTAATATATTTCCGCTTTCAAAATCCGCGCATCTCGCCTTTTGCGCCGAAACGATCTTGTTGGTTTCCTCGATAAGAGTCGGGATAAAACGAAGCGCGATCGACATCATCATCGCAAATTCGTGAACCGGAACCTTTATCCTTTTCAGCGGAGAAAGCAGGCTCTCGATCGCGTCGGTCAGCTCGAGCGGGCTCGTGGTGAAGGATATGATCACGCTTGTGCCGAGCACCAACGATAAAAGCCGCAAAAGCATCAATACCGCGTTGCGTATTCCGTTTTCATATATTTTTATAAATTTCCAGGCAACAAGTGGCTCGCCCTCGCCGACAGTGAAGAAAAGATTCATCACCGCGGTGAATATCAAAACGAATATCAGCGGCTTCACCGACTTTATGAGTATCCCGAAGCGCACGCCCGAAACGGCGATAATAAATGCGGTGAATAACAGCGTTGCCGCCATCGCGAGCTCGGTGCTTGCGATAAGAACGAAAACAAGGTATTCAACAAGTATCAAAAGCTTTATTCTCGGGTCGGTGCGGTGGAGAAGAGAATTACCCGGATAATATTGTCCGAATGTTATGTCTTTAAGCATTTTGTTTTCTTATGCCCTGTTAATGATTTTTTCTATCTCTTTTTTTGCATATCCGACAGTGTAAACGTCGGTGCTTTGGGTGATACCGCGCTTTTTCAGCTCGATAAACAGCTTGGTTATCTGGGGGAGGTCGAGCTTGGCGTCAAAAAGTCTTTCCGCCTGCATAAATATCTCCTCGACACCGCCCTGCATATAAACGCTTCCGTCCTTCATAACAAGTATGCTGTCGGCGTATTTTGCGATATCCTCCATACTGTGCGAAATGATTATCAACGTCGCACCGTAGGTGTTTTTGTATTCGGTCAGTCCCGAAAGTATTTCCTCCTTGCCCTTCGGGTCAAGCCCTGCGGCAGGCTCGTCGAGCACGAGTATTTCGGGACGCATCGCCAGAACTCCCGCGATCGCGGCGCGCCTTTTCTGTCCGCCCGAAAGCTCAAACGGCGATTTCTTCAATTCCTTTTCGCTCAGTCCGCAAAACTCGGCGGCAAGGCGCACACGGCTTTTGATCTCCTCCTCGTCAAGCCCGATGTTTTTCGGGCCGAACGCGATATCCGCCTCGACGGTTTCGTCGAAAAGCTGATATTCGGGATATTGGAAAACAAGACCGACACGGCTTCTTATTTTTTTCATTTCCTTCGGCTTTGCCCAGATGCTTTCACCGAAAAGCAGTATTTCGCCGCTTGTCGGCTTGTTCAATCCGTTCAGCAGTGCGGCGAGCGTGCTTTTTCCGCTTCCCGTGTGGCCGATCATTCCGGTTATCTTGCCCTGCTCGAAGCCGGTGGATATATCGTTGAGCGCAACCGTTTCAAAGGGAGTGTCCTTGCCGTATATTACGCTTACGTTTTTCAGCTCAAGTGCATAGCTCATTTGTCAACCCCTCCGATAAAAGCCTCCAATACGTCGGCGGCGTCCATAGCGTGAAGCACGCCTCGGGGGAGCTTGTGTCCGTCCTGCTCGAGCAGATACATAAGCTCGGTCACCTGCGGAACCGCAAGCGATACCGATTTCAGTCTCTCGACCTGCGAAAATATCTCGCTCGGTGTGCCGTCGGCGATGATCTCGCCCTTGTTCATAACTATTATTCGGTCTGCCTCGACGGCTTCGTTCATATAGTGGGTGATGGTGACGACGGTGATTCCGATTTCGCGGTTGAGCTTTTTCATCGCGGCGACGATCTCTTTTCTGCCCGTCGGGTCGAGCATCGCGGTCGCCTCGTCGAAAATAATACATTCGGGGCTCATCGCAAGGATCCCCGCAATAGCGATCCTCTGCTTCTGCCCGCCCGAAAGCTTATATGTCGCGTGCTTTGAGTAGCTTGTCATATCGACGGTCTGCAACGCAAGGTCGACGCGCTTTCTTATCTCCTCACGCGGAAGTCCGAGATTTTCGGGCGCAAATGCAACGTCCTCCTCGACAATGCTTGCAACAAGCTGATTGTCGGGGTTCTGAAAGACCATTCCGCATTTTTTGCGGATATCAAACGATTTTGTTTCGTCCGCGGTGTCGAGCCCGTCGACAAGAATCTGACCCTCGCTTGGCATAATAATACCGCAAAGCAGCTTTGCGAGCGTGCTTTTTCCGCAGCCGTTGTGACCGAGAATGGCAACGTAGCTGCCCTTTTCGATCTTCAGGTCGATTCCGTTTATTACCTTTTCTTCTTCGGGCGAATAAGAAAATTCGACTCCGCGTGCTTCTATAAACGACATTGTTTTTGCTCCGTGATATACGAATGTTAAAACGCTTTAATAATGAAAATGAAGATTTTCGCAAGGCGGAAATCAACCTCACTTTTTCACTCTTCACTCTTCACTCTTCACTCTTCACTCTTCACTTAAACTCCGGTGTCCATCTGCTTGCCGCACCGCAGGGGAGTATTTCACCGCTCGATTCGACGGGAATACCGATTTCGCGGCTTTCGACTCTTCCGCCGAGATGCTTTGTGTTCTTGCGGAGAACGTATCCGTTTGCGGCGGGGGAAAGTCCTGTTGTATAGGAATTCAAAAGCACGAAAAGCGGATCGTCGGAAAGCACTTGGCAAACAAGTCCGACGAGCTCGTCAAGACATTCCTCGATAACCCATCTTTCGCCGCCGGGACCGCGTCCGAAAGAGGGCGGGTCGAGAATAACGGCGTCGTACTTATTGCCGCGGCGTATCTCTCTTGCGACGAACTTGAAGCAGTCGTCGACAATATATCTTATCTTGTTTTGCGGTATTTCGGAAAGCTCGGCGTTGCGCTTTGCCTTTGCGACGATACCCTTCGATGCATCGACGTGGCATACAAATGCGCCCGCCTTTGCCGCGGCGACGCTTGCGCCGCCCGTGTATGCAAACAGATTGAGCAGCTTTATCTCTCTGCCGCTGTCTTTGATAAGCTTGCTGAACCAATCCCAGTTCGCCGCTTGCTCGGGGAAAAGACCTGTGTGCTTGAATCCCATCGGGGAAATGCCGAATTTGAGCTCGCCATAGGAGATTATCCATTCCTCAGGCACGTCCTTTTTCACCCATTCGCCTCCGCCCGAGCGAGAGCGGCGGTAGATCCCGTCCGCCTTTTTCCAAGCGGGATTCTTTCGTTCGCCGTTCCATATAACCTGCGGGTCGGGGCGTATAAGGGTGTAGTCACCCCATTTTTCAAGCCTTTCGCCGCCGTTGGCGTCAAGCAGTCTGTATTCCTTCCAATTATCAGCAGAGTACATTTTTTGCTCCTTCGTTGGTTTTGTCTTTGGCTATACCTCGTCGGTAAAGCTTATCTGCTCGGTCATATTCGAGGGGACCTCGAGCCCTAAATGACGGTATGCGCCTGCGGTGGCACAGCGTCCTCTCGGGGTGCGGTTGATAAATCCGAGCTGAAGCAGATACGGCTCGTAAACGTCCTCGAGAGTCACAGCCTCCTCGCCGATGACCGCCGCGAGTGTTTCGAGTCCGACGGGACCGCCGCCGAAATGCTTGATTATCGCGGTGAGCATTCTTCTGTCGACCGCGTCGAGCCCGAGTCCGTCTACCTCGAGCGCATCGAGCGCTCTTCTTGTGATATGGAAATCTATAACGCCGTTGCCCTCGACGGTTGCGAAGTCACGCACACGCTTTAAGAAACGGTTTGCGATACGCGGTGTTCCGCGTGAGCGCAGTGCGATCTCATACGCTCCGTCGGCGGTTATCGGGATACCGAGTATCCCTGCCGAGCGGGTGATTATAAGCGAAAGCTCCTCGGGGGTATAAAGCTCGAGTCTGAACAGCATACCGAATCGGTCGCGCAGGGGAGAGGAAAGCTGTCCCGCCCTTGTCGTTGCGCCGATAAGGGTAAACGGCTTTAACTGTATTCTTATCGAGCGCGCCGCTGGTCCCTTGCCTGTCATAAGGTCGAGCGCATAGTCCTCCATCGCGGGATAGAGAACCTCCTCTACCTGACGGGGAAGACGGTGTATTTCGTCGATGAAAAGTATATCGTTGCGCTCGAGCGTGGTTAAAAGCGCACATAAATCGCCCGTCTTTTCGATAGCGGGGCCGCTGGTTATCTTCAGATTCACGCCGAGCTCGCTTGCGACGATGCAGGAAAGCGTCGTCTTGCCCAAGCCGGGAGGTCCGTGAAGCAATACGTGGTCGAGGCTTTCCCCGCGGGAAGCGGCGGCCTTTATAAATACCGAAAGGTTGTCCTTTATCTTTTGCTGTCCGACGTATTCGGAAAGCGTTTTCGGACGAAGCGAATATTCGTTGTCGGCGTCCTCATAGGTGAATTCGGCACCTGTGATACGGCTTTCAAAATCAAATTCCTCGTCGCTGTAATCGGGAATTTTGGAGTTGATGGGCATTTATCGGCCGACCTCCTTTCCGAGTATACGTAACGTGCGGGTGATAAGCTCTTCGAGCGGGAGATTTGTGTCCAGCTTTTTGAGCACCTCGGTGACCTTTGCGCGCGGGAATCCGTACAGCGCGAGCGTGTCAACCACCTGAATCAGCTTTTCGCTGTTGTTGGGGCCTGCCGCGACAGCAATATCGGCATCGCCGAGCGCGATCTTGTCCTTTAGTTCGATTATAAGCTTTTGCGCCGTTTTCAGTCCGACACCGGGCGCGGTTGCGATAGTTTTCGCGTCGTTGTTCATCACCGCCGAGCGCAGATCGTCGGGCGAGAGGGTTCCGAGTATCGAAATGCCTGCCTTTGGGCCGATTCCCGAAACCGAGATAAGCTTGGTGAACAGCGTGAGCTCGTCCTCGTCGGAAAATCCGTAGAGCGAAATATTGTCCTCGCTGACCGCCATATAGGTGTAAAGGAGCACGTCCTTGCCGGTCTTCATCGAAAGCTTCGAGCCCGTCGAAGCGGATATCCCGAGCTTGAATCCGACACCGCCGCAGTCGATCACCGCGTAATCGCCGGTGAGCGATGCGAGAGTTCCGTGGATAAAGTGTATCATTTCGTGCCTCCTTTTAATAATTGTTCATTCTCATTCCGTGGCAAATCGCAAGCGCGAGCGCGTCTGCCGTGTCGTCGGGCTTGGGTGTTTCGTTCAGCCCGAGCATCATCGTTACCATATACTGTATTTGCTGTTTTTCGGCTCTGCCGTATCCGACAACCGAGCTTTTTACCTCGAGCGGAGTGTATTCGTAAATATCGACACCGCATTTGTAAGCCGCGAGCAATATTACTCCGCGCGCCATCGAAACGTCGATACCCGTGGTGATGTTGCTGTTGAAAAACAGCTCCTCGATCGCCATACAGTCGGGCTTGAATCTTGTCAGCAGCTCGACCATCGAATCGTATATCTCGTTAAGCCGCTTTTCGATCATCTGCTTGGGCGCGGTGGTTATCGCGCCGTATTCTATTGCACGGTATTTGTCGCCGCTTTTCATAACCAATCCGAAGCCTATCGTAGCAAGCCCGGGATCGATTCCCAATATCAACATAAAAGCTCCTCGGAGATGCAAATTAAATCGGTATATAATAAATCAGTATATAATACCATATTTTTTCATTTTCGTCAACCGAATTAACATTGAATTAACCCCCAAATTGTAAAAAATTAAAAAACCACTTGTATTTTTCGGGCGGTTCGATTATTATATGATTATTATCACGGATAAGCATACAGCTTGCCCGACCGACAGAAAGGAAATTATTATGCAGATGATCGACAGAGTTAAAGAGGTTATAGCAAAACAGCTTCGTATTGATATCGCTGATATCGACGACAACGCCGCAATCGTTGCGGATCTCGGCGCAGACAGCCTCGATATCGTTGAAATGCTTATGACTCTCGAGGACGAAATGGATATCATTATCCCCGACGACGCGACCGGACTCAAAACCGTTAAGGATATCGCGACCTATCTTGAAAACGAAGTTGCATAAGAAAAAGGCAATAATATTTGATCTCGACGGCACTGTTATCGATACCATCGGTGATATTGCCGCCGCGGTCAACCGTGCACTCGAAGCCTTTGGATATCCGAAGCGCACCGTGGCGGAGATCCAAAGCTTTCTCGGCAACGGCTCGCTTATGCTTATAAAGCGCACACTCGCAACCGATGCCGACGATGATTTCTGCCGCGAGGTTCGCGCACGCTTCCGTGCCGAGTACGAATCGGATATGTATTCACTCTCCCGCGCTTATGAAGGCATCGCCGAGCTTTTGGACAAGCTGAATGAGCTCGGTATCGCCTCTGCCGTTGTTACCAACAAGGACGACAAATGCGCCGTTCCGATGATAAAGCATTATTTCGGCGACCGCTTTGCCTGTGTCCGCGGGGTAAAGAACGATACCGACCGCAAGCCCAACCCCGAGCTGACGCTTTCGGTGCTCGATTCTCTCGGGTGCTCGCCCGAGGAGGCACTCTTTGTCGGCGACGGTATGGCTGATCTGGAGGTTTCGGAAAACGCGGGGATAGATTTCATTCCCGTCGGATACGGATATACCGCTCCGTCGCGCCTTTTTGAAAGATGCGGAAAAGAGCCCGCGCCCGACGTCGCAACGCTCGAGTCAAAAATTCTTGGATATTTGCTTTAATAACCGAAAATAACCGAACGGAAGGGAAGCCCCTTCCGTTTTGTTTTGCCCGATTATACATTTATTCTTGCATAAATGCATAAAAATACACAGTATTCAGAATTTTATGCACATATTTACAAGAAAAAATCTAAAAAATTGAATATTTTATCATTTTTGCTATTGACTTTTGGATTTTTCGGTATTATAATAGCAACGCAAAATGAAAAATTATACAGAGGTTTGTGAAATGAGCAAAGAAAATATCAAAAAAGTAGTACTTGCCTACTCGGGCGGTCTCGATACATCTATTATTATTCCTTGGCTCAAGGAAAACTACAATAACCCCGAAATCATCGCGGTTGCGGGCAACGTCGGTCAGGCTGACGAGCTCGACGGCTTGGAGGAAAAGGCGATCAAGACCGGCGCAAGCAGGCTTATCGTTGCCGATCTTGTCGACGAAATGGTTGACGAGATCATTATCCCCGCGCTCAAGATGGACGCAAAGTACGAAACCTACCTTCTCGGTACCGCTTTTGCCCGTCCCGTTATCGGCAAAAAGCTCGCTGAGATCGCTATCGCAGAGGGCGCGGACGCTATCTGCCACGGCGCTACCGGCAAGGGTAACGATCAGGTCCGCTTTGAGCTCGCTATCAAGCGCTTTGCTCCCGAAATGAAGATCATCGCTCCCTGGCGTGAATGGGATATCAAATCCCGCGATGAAGAAATCGACTACGCGGAGGCGCACAACGTTCCTCTTAAAATAAGCCGCGAAACAAACTATTCCAAGGATAAGAACCTCTGGCATCTTTCCCACGAGGGCTTGGACCTCGAGGATCCCGCAAACGAGCCTACTTACGACAAGCCCGGTTTTCTCGAAATGGGCGTTTCGCCGATGATGGCTCCCGATGAACCCACCTACATCTCCATCGACTTCGAAGCAGGCGCACCCGTTGCCTACAACGGCGAAAAGATGAAGGCTTCCAAGATCATCGCAGAGCTCAACAAGGTCGGCGGCGCAAACGGCATCGGCATCATCGACATCGTCGAAAACCGTCTTGTCGGTATGAAGGACCGCGGTGTATATGAAACCCCCGGCGGAACTATCCTTTATTTCGCGCACGAAATGCTCGAAATGCTCACCGTTGATAAGGATACTCTCCACGTTAAGCAGAAGCTCGCGGTTGACTATGCCGATCTTATCTACAACGGCAAGTGGTATTCTCCCTTGCAGGAAGCACTCACCGCGTTTGCCAACGAGAGCAACAAATTCGTTACCGGTACCGTAAAGCTCAAGCTTTACAAGGGTAATATCATTCCCGCGGGTACCACCTCACCGTACTCGCTCTATTCCGAAAACCTCGTCACCTTCGACGAAAGCGACTACGATCAGAAGCAGGCAGAGGGCTTTATCAACCTTTGGGGTCTTCCCACCAAGGTTCAGGCACTTCGCGAGCAGGGCAAGCTTTAATCGAAAAGCACTAAAACCGAACGGAGAAAAACAATGGCGAAAATGTGGGCAGGACGTACTGCCGGCGCAACAGATAAAATGGCTGACGATTTCAATTCCTCGATATCCTTTGATTCGAGAATGTACCGTCAGGATATAACGGGCAGTATGGCTCACGCGGCGATGCTCGGCGCAAAGGGAATCATTTCCCCCGATGAAGCCGAAAAGCTTATCGCAGGGCTCGAGCAGATCCTTGCCGATATCGAATCGGGCGCGCTTCCGATAAATATGGAGTGTGAGGATATCCATATGTTTGTCGAGCAGGTGCTCACCGAGCGCTTGGGTGACGTCGGAAAGAAGCTTCACACCGCAAGAAGCCGAAACGATCAGGTCGCACTCGATCTGAGAATGAATCTTCGTGAGGAAGCAAACGAAATAATTTCGCTTTTGAAGGAGCTTGTCGGGGCGATGCTCGTTCGCGTCAAGCAAAACAAAACGACGATAATGCCGGGCTATACCCACCTTCAGCGTGCACAACCGATCACCTTTGCACATCATTTGCTTGCATACTGTATGATGCTCCTGCGCGATATCGACCGATTCGGCGATGCGCTGAAGCGAATGAACGTTTCTCCCATCGGTTGCTGTGCTCTTGCGGGAACCACCTATGATACCGACAGATACTTTGAGGCTGAAAGATTAGGCTTCGACGGAATCTGTATGAACAGCATCGACGGTGTCTCCGACAGAGATTTCTGTGTCGAATTCGTTTCCTGCTGCTCGGTGCTTATGATGCATCTTTCAAGACTTTCCGAGGAAATAATCCTCTGGTCGAGCTGGGAGTTCAAATTTATCGAGCTGTCCGACGCATACACGACCGGCTCGTCGATAATGCCCCAGAAGAAGAATCCCGACATGGCAGAGCTTATCCGAGGCAAGACCGGCAGAGTTTACGGCGACCTTATGGGAATACTGACCGTGCTTAAAGGACTTCCGCTTGCGTATAATAAAGATATGCAGGAGGATAAGGAGGGTATTTTCGATGCCGTCGATACAGTAAAGATGTGTATCGGAATTATGACTCCGATGATCGAAACGATGACGGTGCTCCCCGAAAATATGAAGCGTGCGGCGCAGGAGGGCTTTATCAATGCCACCGATCTCGCCGACTATCTCGTAAAAAAGGGAATGCCCTTCAGAACGGCGTATAAGATATCCGGCACGTTGGTTGCCGAATGTATTAAGCGACGATGTGTTCTCGAGGATATACCGATTGACGAATACAAAAATTACAGCGAATTGTTTTGCGATGACATATATAACGAAATAGCGCTCGAAACCTGTGTTGCAAAGCGCATTTCACTCGGCGGCACGAGCCTTGAATCGTGCGAAAAACAGATAGAATTTGTTGAAAAACAGCTAAATAATTAATCAGAAAGGTATTTATCACAATGAAAAAACTTATTGCACTTTTACTCTCTGTTCTTTTCGTAGCAGTATGCTTCACCGGCTGCGGCGCAAAGGGAAAGACCCTTGCGGAAGTTAAGGAAGCAGGCACTCTCGTTATCGCTACCTCCCCCGACTTTCCTCCTTTTGAAAGCCTCGAAGGCAACGAAGTCGTAGGTATCGAAGTAGAAATTATGAAGCTCATCTGCAAGGAGCTCGGCGTTGAATGCAAGTTCGAGCAGATGGATTTCGACTCTGTACTTATCGGTATTCAGGCTGCAAAGTATGACTGCGCAATGTCCGGTATCACCGTTACTCCCGACCGTGAAAAGAATATGCTCTTCACCAAGCCCTATTACACAGCAGCACAGGTTATCGTTGTTAAGGCAGACAGCGACATCAAGGGCAAGGCTGACCTCGAAGGAAAGCAGATCTCCGTTCAGACCGGTACCACCGCTGAATCCGGCTGTCAGGACGAAGGCCTCACCGTTCAGGCATTCCAGGCAAACGCAGACGCAAAGGCTGCTCTCACCACCGGCAAGGTTCAGGCATGGGTCGTTGACAACCTCACCGCTATCCAGATGGTTGAGGAAGGCGACGGTTTGAAGATCCTCGACGAGAAGATGACCGAAGAACCCTATGCATTTGCATTTGCAAAGGGCAGCGAAGACCTCGTTGAAGAGATCGACAAGGCTTTGGCTAAGCTCATCGAAGACGGCACTGTTGAAAAGATCTTCTCCGACTTCGGCGAAAGCTATTCGAAGCCCGAATAAATCAAAAATAACCGAATGCGGCTCCGCATGATTTCGCGGAGCTGCTTTTCGCTTAAAAAAACGAAAAAGGGAATAGATTAAATGAGTTGGTTTGACAAGCTTCACGAAACCTTTATCGAGGGCGAACGCTATAAGTGGCTGCTCGAGGGCTTCGGAAACACAATGTTGATCACCTTGGGCGCACTCGCTATCGGTGTCGTTATAGGTGCAGTTATCGCAATCGCAAAGTATTTTTGCGAGGGCAACAAAAAGCTCCGTTGGGTGAATTGGCTTTGCGATTTCTACACAACGGTTATCCGCGGAATACCTATGACGGTATTACTGCTTATGTTTTTCTATATCATTCTCGTTTCGGCAAACGGCGTAACCGTTGCGATAATCGCATTCGGTATAAACTCGGGCGCTTATATGGCAGAGCTTATACGAAGCGGTATCAACGCCGTTGACAGAGGACAGATGGAGGCGGCAAGAAGCCTTGGTCTTTCCAAAGGTCAGGCGATGAGGAAGATCATCTTCCCCCAAGCGATAAAAAACATTCTCCCCGCTATCGGTAACGAATGTATCGCGCTTTTAAAGGAAACCTCGGTTGCGGGCTACGTTGCGATAGTCGACCTTACCCGTGCGGCAACCAATATCAGAAATAAGACCTTCGACGCAGTCAACCCGATCATAATGCTCGCGTTAGTGTACCTTGTTATCGTCGTGGTGATGACGAAGCTGCTTGCGGTTCTGGAAAGGAGATTGCGCAAAAGCGACGGTAGATGATTATGGAAAAAGAAGTACTTATAAGTGTCAAAAATCTCGAAAAAAGGTTCGATGAAACCGCTGTTTTAAAGGGCGTCAGCATTGATATTTACAAGGGCGACGTCGTTTGCGTTATCGGGGCATCGGGCTCGGGCAAATCGACTTTTTTGCGTTGTCTCAATATGCTCGAGCTTCCCACCGGCGGCAGTATCGTATTTGACGGCGAGGACCTTACCGACAAAAAGGTCGATCTTAATTTGCACAGACAGAAAATGGGAATGGTGTTCCAGCAGTTCAATCTTTTCCCGCATATGACTATTCTCGACAATCTCACCTGCGCGCCGCTTATGCTTAAAAAGGCAACAAAGGCGCAGGCGGAAGCAAAGGCGATGGAGCTTTTGGCGCGTGTCGGACTTGCCGACAGAGCTTCGGCTTATCCGAATCAGCTTTCGGGCGGACAGAAGCAGCGTGTCGCTATCGTTCGTGCGCTTTGTATGGAGCCCGACGTTATGCTCTTTGACGAGCCGACGAGCGCGCTCGATCCCGAAATGGTCGGCGAGGTGCTCGACGTTATGCGTGAGCTTGCGGGAGAGGGAATGACGATGGTCGTCGTTACTCACGAAATGGGATTCGCGCGCGAGGTATCCAACCGCGTAATATTCCTCGATGACGGCATTATTGCCGAGGAGGGCACACCCGCCGAGCTGTTCGGCGCGCCCAAGTGCGAGAGATTGCAATCGTTTCTTGCAAAGGTGCTTTAGGAGGTAATTTTTATGTCTTTAAAGGGAAGAAGCTTTCTCAAATTGCTCGATTTTACTCCTGCTGAGATCCAATCACTCATCGACCTTGCGATTGATTTAAAGGCAAAGAAAAAGGCGGGCATTCCGCATAAGCTTTGCGAGGGCAAGAATATCGCGCTCCTTTTTGAAAAGGACAGCACCCGCACCCGTTGCGCTTTTGAGGTTGCCGGCGCGGATCTCGGCATGCACCCTGTTTATCTCGGTCCGAGCGGCTCGCAGATGGGTAAAAAGGAAAGTATTGCCGACACAGCGAGAGTTTTGGGCAGAATGTTCGACGGCATCGAATATCGCGGCTACGGTCAGGAGCTTGTCGAGGAGCTTGCAAAATACGCAGGCGTTCCCGTCTGGAACGGACTCACCAACGAATTCCACCCCACCCAGATACTTGCCGATTTTTTGACTATTATCGAGCATTGCGGCGGATTAAAGGGTAAAAAGCTCGTCTATATGGGTGATGCAAGATATAATATGGGCAACTCGCTTATGGTCGGCTGTGCGAAGATGGGAATGCATTTCGTCGCCTGCACCAACAAAAAGTATTTCCCCGATGAAGCACTTATCGCGGAATGTCAAAAGGTTGCCGACGAGACCGGTGCCGTTCTCGAGTTTATAGAGGACCCGATGCTTGCTACCAAGAACGCCGACGTTATTTATACAGACGTCTGGGTTTCGATGGGTGAACCGGCGGAGGTTTGGGAGGAGCGCATTCGCGAGCTTACCCCCTACCGCGTGACTATGGAGCTTATGGATAACGCAGGCGCACAGTGCCGCTTTATGCACTGCCTGCCCGCATTCCACGATCTCGGTACGGTTATCGGCAGAGAAATATACGAAAAATTCGGTATCGACTGTATGGAGGTAACCCACGAGGTTATCGAAAGCGAGCGCAGTATCGTTTTCGACGAGGCAGAAAACAGAATGCACACGATAAAGGCAGTTATGGCGGCAACGCTGTAAGCTGTAATAAAGAATCAAACCGCCCTGCTATCGAGCTGTTGCTCGGCAGGGCGGTTTTGTCATAACCGCCAAAAGCGGAGAGGATATGTTGTCAACAATTACAAAAAAGCTTTTATTTACGACTTTATAATTGACAAAATTCCAAAACACTGCTAAAATGTATGAGTTAAAATATTTTTGCTTTGGAGGAAATAATGAAAGCGATCAAACATATTTTAGCGCTTTGCCTTTCGATCACGATGATATTCTCGATGATCCTTTCGGCAGGCGTAATGAACGCATCTGCGATTGCGGGCGGCGGCTTACAGTCGAGCACCTACCGTGCATACGGCGCAGACCTTTCGTTCTGGAACGTAAACGGCAGCAGTCTCAATTATTCTCTTGTTGACTTTGCCAAGATGAAGGCAGACGGCTGTCAGTTCGTTATCCTTCGTATCGGATTTGAGGGAAGCTCGTCCCGTACAAACACCCTCGATACCGCATTTGTCGAATATTACAACCGCGCGCGTGCCGCAGGCATGCCCTTGGGCGTATATTTCTATTCGCTCGCAACTACTTATAACGGCGCAGTTGAAGACGCAAACTGGGTTGCAAACAAGATCGAGCAATACGGTATGTACTTCGAATATCCCATCTACTACGACGTAGAGGACAGCGGCCAGACCTCTTTGGGCTCCTCGGCGATGGAATCTCTCTGTCTCGGTTGGTGCGAAACTCTCGAAGCACGCGGCTATTTCCCCGGCGTTTACGGCGGCGCCAGCCAGGTTATCGACAAGCTCTCGAGCTCGTTCAAGTCCAAATATGACCTTTGGTATCCGAGGGTAAAGATCAACGGCCACGGCACACAGTACAACCCCAATAACTACGATTACAGCTACTACTGCGGTATGTGGCAGTACGCTTGGTATGACTACGAATACAACGGAATCGGTCTTGATATGCTCGACGTTAACGTCTGCTACAAGAACTATCCTCAGATAATGAGTCAGTACGGCTACAATAATTGCAAGCCTGCCGAATCCGAAGCAAAGAGAAACCTCAAATCTCTCATCGACACCGTCGGCGCAGGCGTTCGTTATCACGAATACAGCGCAAGCCAGCTCAACACCTTGAGAACCGCGTATAATAACGCTGTCAGCGTTTATAATTCGTCCGATCCCAGTGATTCGAGCTGTACCTCCGCATACAATACTCTCAATGCGGCATATAACCCCGCATTTAGCGTAATCTCCCAAGGCAAGAGCTATACTGTCAATGCAACTAACCGCACTGATGATTGGGTAGATAACGGCACAAAGCTTACCGACGGCGTAAAGGGCACTGTAAACGGCGGTACCGCCGGATATGCAGGCTGGGGCGACGGCACCGGCGCACAGATCGTTATCGACCTCGGCGCAAGCCACGGCAACCACAACGGCTACCGCGTATACGGTAACTCACACACCGAATGGGGCATTTTCGGCGTTTCCGAAATCGTTGTCGAGGTATCCAACGACAACGTAACCTATACCAAGATCGCGGCAAAGACCCAAGCTATCCAGATCGGTACAGACGACTCGTGGCAGAACTACCGTATCACCGCTTGGGCAGATTCTATGCGCAGCGAAAGATACGTAAGAATCTCTGTTAATCACTACGGAAACCACACCTGGCTCGAAGAGGTCGAGGTAGGCTCCGGCGAAAAAGCAATCAATAACGCGTTCTATATCGACGCTGTCAACGAATATATCTATGCGGGCGACTGCCACGTATTCACCTCCGCGATGGGTACAATTACCACCTCCAACGCAAACCACAGCTGGTGTAACAGCGTTGTTGCAAAGTGGAACAGCAGCAAGAACGCATACGTTGTAACCAAGAAGATCAACGGAATCGGCACCGAAACCGAATCTGTGACTCTCGCATCCGACGAAATCCTTATCGCCGCACACGGCTGGGAAGGAACCGGTGTTGAAGCTCCTATTGTCGGCAGTATGGCCAACTACAACGCAGTCGGCGCACTCGAAGTGGGAGCAACTTTCACTCTCAACGGTGTTGATCTCAATAACAAGAGTGTTCAGCTCGGCGCATATGGGGCGTACAACAACATTCCCGACCACGATCACGTAGCGGGTGAATGGGTAGTTGTTACTCCCGCAGGTCTCGGTAGCGAGGGCGTACGCGAACAGCATTGTACCGTTTGCGGCGCAACCGTTAACTCTGCAAAGATCCCCGCACTTACCGAAGCAGACCTTCCCGACAACGCAAAGACATTCTGGGTAACCCATATCAGCGACAACACCATCGAGGGGGCAGGCGTTATCTTTACTCAGGCATACGAAGGCGCGGCTTGGTGGCTCCACGTTGCTTTCTCTCCCGTTTCGGGCAAGAGCGGCGTATTTGAGATCACCGCTATCTCCGACGGTACCGATCTTGGCGACGCAACCGCACTTTCTATCCCCGCGGGCGGATTTGTCTGGGCGATCAACTACGGTAACAACTACCCCGATCTCTACCCCGACGATACAACTGCTATCGACTATACTTCTCCTAACTGTACCAATGCAACCAACGACGCATTGACCTGGGCGGTCGGCGACAAATTTGTGTTCTATGGAATCAACCCGTTGACTCCTACTGTTGCAACTTCCACTCCCGATACCAAGTGGTACGACGATGCATACGTCTGCACCTCTTACTATGCACCTTACAGCGAAGCTCACGTTCATACTCCCGGCACAGCGGCAACCTGCACAAGCGCACAGACCTGCACCACCTGCGGAGAAGTGCTCGAAGCTGCCAAGGGTCACACCGCGGGCGCGTGGGTAACACTCTCCGACGGAAGCAAGGAACAGCGCTGCTCTGTTTGTAACTTCCTTCTCGCTACTCAGCCCGCTCCCGAAAACAAGGGCAAGCTCGGCGACGTGAACCTCGACGGAGCAATCGACCAGTATGACTACATTCTCGTAAAGCGTCACTACTTCGAAACCCGTTATCTCACCGATGACGAGATGGCCCGCGCCGACGTTAACCTCGACGGAAATATCAATCAGTACGACTACATTCTGATCAAACGTCACTACTTCGGCACTTACGTGATTGGTTAATTTATGATATTACGAGAGGACCTTTTTGCAAAAAGGTCCTCTCGTGCTCTCTCCCAAAAACTTTAAAACAGAATAAAAACAAAACAGAATGCCGCGTTTATTCAACGCGGCTTTGTTTTTATTAATTTGAAGTACAAAACACCCTCGCGGTGTGAGCGATACAAATGTTATAACCCTGCAACGCGGGAGGATAAAATTTTTGTCAAACTTTTTTAAAAGTTTGAGCGGGAGGAAAAAGCTTTTGTCCGACTTTTTCAAAAGTCGGAGCGGGAGGATAAAATTTTTGTCAAACTTAACGGGGTCCCCGAAAATCGCAAGATTTTTGGGGTATATAGGCGCGAGCGAACGGCGCTCACAAAAACCGACCAAAATGCAAAGCATTTTGTGTCGAGAGCGAAGCGACCAATAACTACACTCTTGCAAGAGGCTCGGTTATGTGCTATAATACGCATATATGTTCAAGCGGCGGTGGATATGAAAAAGAAAATATATATAAGCTTAATAATCGTGCTTGCTCTGGTGATGATAATTTCCGGAGTTTTGTTGGCGCGCGAGCTTTTGCAAAGCAGCAAGGAAAACGAGCAGTTTGAGGATATCGCAAACCTTGTTATGCTCGAAACCGACCCCGATGAATCCTATTACGTCCCCGTGCGCGATACAAGTAAGCCCGCTCCGAGCGAAGAAAGCGGTTCGCCCTCGGAAGAAAGCGGAGAGGAAATCTCGCAAGAGCCTGCCGAGCCCGAAATCATTCACAAACGTAATCTGCAGCCGCTTTTCGAACGCAACAGCGACAGCGTGGGTTGGATATATGTTCACAACAGCGCGATCAACTATCCGGTTATGCATACTCCTCGACAGCCGCAAAAATATCTGCACCGTGATATCGACGGGGAATACAGCTTCTCGGGTGTGCCGTTTTTGCAGTGGAATTGCACCATCGAAAGCGACAATCTGCTTATATACGCCCACAATATGAAAAACGGAACGATGTTTGCCGACGTTAAAAACTACCGCGACAGATCGTTTTACGAGGAACACCGCTATATCGAGTTCGAGACCGCCGAGGGCGTAACCTTTTACGAGGTATTTGCCGTCGTTCGCTTTACGAACAACGACGATTGGTATGATTTTATCAATGCGCGCAATCAAGAAAGCTATGACAAAATGATAAAATATATCAAACGCAAGGCATTGTATGAAATTGATTTCACACCGACCTACGATCAACAGCTTATAACGCTCTCCACCTGCTACGGCGGGGACGATGCCGACAGAATTGTTGTCATCGGCGCGGCAATAAACTGAAAAAGTAGTGCAAAGAACTATTGACAAATCCGAAAATATGTGCTATATATAATAGCACGGCCTGTTAGTCAAGTGGTCAAGACGTCGCCCTCTCACGGCGAAGACAGGGGTTCGACTCCCCTACGGGTCACCAGAAAAGAAACACCTTTTGTCAATAGACAAAAGGTGTTTCTTTTCAACGAAATAAATCCCTTGCGGGATTTGTGAAATGCTCTTCGCGCGTGAAATACGCCTGCGGCGTGTGAAATGCCTGCTGGCGTGAGTGGATTTATTTCATTTCACATTCGGTGGCACACCGAATATTTCACAATGAACGCAGGTCATTATTTCACATCCGAAGGATATTTCACTTCGAACATTCTGATTGATGTAGTATAATTGCTATAAGAAAGGCGGTGTTTGCATGGCAGAATCTAAACTCAGGGAACTTTCAACAGACTTTGCAGTGAAAATCATAAAACTCTGCGAAACGATTAAAGGTCATTACTCTCTTGTTAATCAGTTGGAGCGTTCTGCGACCTCGATAGGTGCCAACATTCATGAAGCGAACTATGCCCACGGCAAACCCGACTTTATTGCAAAATTGCAGATTGCTTTAAAAGAATGCTACGAAACGGAATATTGGCTTGAACTGTTTGTAAAATCCGATATTCTGAATAGAGATACAGCAACAGACCTTTATAATCAGTGTGGCACGGTCCGTCGTATCTTAATTGCTTCTATCAATACCGCAAAGGAGAATGAAAAATAAAAGTTTATCATTATACAGACAAAGCGAATCTTGACAGTATAATGCACAGTGGTCTTAAAACTACATCAAGATACGAGTCTTTTACTGAACTTAGAAAAGATGTTGTGTTCTGTGGGTTATCGCCGTCTGACAATAAAATATTCTCCGAGGATACGATATGTCTCGAAATCACTGTTCCTTTGCGGAACGATGATATATGCCCGGAAGAACTGCTTATAGACTGATTCGATTTTTATAAAAAGCGATGCATATAAATAATACAGCTCACCAAAAAATCCTCCGAATTGATTCGGAGGATTTTTTTCTTATTATTTCGGCGCAGCGTTATTAGCTTCAGTCAATATACGGGTGATACAAAACTATCGGGTCGGAATAAGTGCTTTCTTTGGTCAACGTCGAGTCGCAATAAGTAAGCTTTTTGCAGAGAAAACCCTTTTCATCATATTCCATAACGTATTCTATTATGAGGCTGCTGTATCCGTTGACGCGATAGGGAAGCTCGGTTATGCTTATCAAATCATTGTTTTCGTTATATTTATATCGGACTTTAACCGGACTTTGCTTTTTATCGGCGCTGTATTTGGTCGTCAACGTCAAATTTCCGTTTTCGTCGTATTGATATTCGGTCTTCTCCCAATACTCGCCCGAGATGTATTTGGTTTCGAGCAACAGATTTCCTTTTTCGTCATATTCATACGTTCTTTTGCTAGCGATTTCCCCGAGATAGTTGAGATTTGCCAAAAGTGTTACGTTGCCGTATTTGTCATATTCTCTTTTGGTATGACTATTGAACTCGCCTTTTCCGTCGTACGTGAACACGTCGGTCATATATCCGTTATCGTCAAATTTGCGCTCGTATTTCGTTTGACCACCACCCATCTCTCCGTTCAGAGAATAAGCGGTAATAAGCTGAAGCAAACCGCGCTCGTCATATTCATAAGTCCGTTTATATATCAAGTTTCCGTTTATATCGTAAGTGAGCATAGTTGATACGTTGCCGTTATCATCATACTCGTAGGAATAGGTATATTTATGTAGAACGGTATCTTCACGGCGATCTTCATCAAGGATAACGTTGCCCTTGTCATCCAATTCGTTCGTAGTTAATATCTCGATTTTCTTCGGATTATATAAATCCGAACGATCGAGCGTATGAGTTATGGTTTCGGTCTTTTTGTATACTACTTCAAAATGTTTCAGCAGCGCGCGACATTCGTTAAGGTTTTCTGTGCCGTGAACCGCTTCGTTCAAAAGCAGGTATGCTTCTTCATATTCTTCATCTTCGATAAGCTCCAACACCTGCTCGTATTTCGTTCCGGGGTTGCATCCGCTAAATGCCGCAACGGCAAAGCATAATATCAGAATTGTAACAAGAACTTTTTTCATATTTTCACCTTTCCCTTGTGTTATATCTGTAATATTTTATCAATGCAAATGAAGGAGAGCTTCCGCACTGCTATGCCGTGCTGTCTCCGCATCATTCGTTATTCTGTGACAGTTATTTTGATCTCAATAGTTTTGTATTCGCTTACACCGTCGTAAACGGTGATTTTCACGTTGTCGTTGCCGACATAGCCTTTCATCGCTTTATATTCAAGCTTTCCGCTTTCATTCAGCGTAAGGCTGCCGAAGATCGGCGACTGAGTGATACGGTAGGAATAGCCTTTCAGAGATCCGATCTCGCAGGACGCGGCGCTTCCCGCGGGAGTTGTGATCTCACCGTCGGAAAATGCAGAAAGATCCAAAGCTTTTTCGATACTGTTGTAATTTTTATCCAATTTACCCGTGACGTAAAGCAGAGTTTCTTCCCATTCTGCTTTTTCTATCGGCTTGTCGCTGTGGCGATACGCTATATACGCGCCCGGAATCGCGCCTTGATAATATGCATTTACGGCATTCATACAGCCATAATCATATCCGGTTCCCAGATAATCGCGGTACAGCCCAAAGGATTCCTTGGACTGAGCGGAGCATTCGATTTCGATCTCTATGCCGCAGCCGTAAAGCTTTGCGATTTCAGCGGCGTTGGTGATTCTGCCCGGCTCTGTCCAATACCACATCAGATTGGGCTGCAAGCAGGTGATATCAAAGCCGAGCACTCGGTTGAAATACAACCCCTCGCAATCGTAATAAGGACACCAAAGCGATAAATAGCCCAAGCTGTGCACATATTCGTTGAATGCGGCAGCCGCCTCGTAGTCGTGGGCAGGCTTGGGGTCGTGAACGGGATGAGGACGCATGGTTTCGGACTGCCAATAGAAGCCTGCCAACTCAACGTTGTTGTATTTTTGCTCGTTGAAACGTTTGATTATTTCATCTGCCTGCCATTTAAGACAGTTTATATAATCCTCGGCGGTCGAGATCGTTTCTCCGAAAAATGTATCGCCGATAACAGGACAGTTGACCGAAACCCATACCTTGCATTTGTCGTCGGTGCCGAGATCCTGATTTATCTTCGCCTGTGCAATTTCAACCGCATCGAGATTTACTCCCTCGTAAAACAGCTCGTCAAGGAAGAAGGAAAAGCCCTCGTCGCGTGCGGGATGTGAATTCAGCTGATGCCTTGTGGTGAAAGCAAAAGAATCCAAAAAACGCTCGGTGGCGTTGCCGTTTTCATCGAGAACGGCAAGATATTCCAATGCGGACTCTTGGGATAATACGTGATATTCGGTGCAGTGCACGCCGTAATCATCACCGATACCGGCGAAAAGTATGTCAGAAACTCCGTATTTTTCGGGGGAGGGATAGTTGCCGTAAACAATAGAATCGTCATACTCCGCAGTAATGGCGGATTCGGGGTTCTTTCTGCCGATAATTTCGATCTCGCCGATATAAACCGAGCTCGAAATATTGTTTGCCGGAACGGTTTCAAAGGTCAAGCGAACGTATCTCGCCTTGAATTCGTTTTTGAAATTGCAGATTCTGTCGTCTTTTTCGCGTTCGACCTTGCCGTAATCGGCATTTTCCTCGGCAAAAACGGTCACCCAATCGCTGCCGTTTTCGCTGACGCTTATGTAATAAACGGGAGGCGTTGCAACACCCCAGGTATATTTGTCGCGGAAAGAAATATTAACACCTTTAACCGACATTATTTTACCCAAGTCAGCGATAACGTGGCGTCCGCCGCCGCGATAGAATATAAAATAATCCTTTGCGATATCCTCTCCGCGAAAACCGTCGGTAAGCAATCCGATATCTTCCATACCGCTGTTGGAATGGCCCTCGAAAAATGCTTCGAAATGGGATATTTGGAATTCGACGCCTTCGATTGTAGCGAGATTGCGGATCTCGTTGTAGTCCTCGTCGCTTTCGCTTACCGCGACGTTCGATTCGTCTAGATTAAGGTTGTAATTATAAAAGTCGGTTATGGTATTATTTACGTCTATATCCTCGATAACCGCGGTTGAATATTTTCCGTTTTCGCTGTATTCAAACCCCATAATTTCATCAACACAGAACATATATCCCCGCGGATGATTGAATACTATACGGTAGTATCTTGCCTGAACCGCTTGCGGAAACGAGAAATAATAGGTGTATTTTACGTTGTTTTCGAGATCGTTCGGTGTGTTGAGTGTCGATATGGCAGTATAGCTCTTGCCATCGTCGGAAACCTCGACCGTCACGCTTTCAGGCAGGTCGTAGGAATAATCGAGAAGACGCACACAGCAAACTGCTATGTCTCCGACAGGGCGAATTTCCTCGCCTGCATCTATTGTAACTTTAACCGATGCGCTTCCGCTCCAACCTACGTGGGAGTACGATCCGTATATCAGATCCATACTTTGACCGTTTGTAAGCTTGCTGCCGTTGTCGGGGTACTCTTCGCTCGCCGGACGGCTCACTGTATACGGACGTTCGTAAAAAACGTCAGTCGCCAAGAGAGTTCTATCGATCTCTCCGTCAAAACAGCACCGTATAGCTTCGATTTTTTTGTTTTGCGCAGCTTCGTCGTCACGCAAAGCACCGGAAGATTCGTCATTCTCCAAACCTTCCGATAAGACTTCGGATAGCTCGGACTCTTCATTATGGCATGCCGCCAAAGAAAAAACTAAAATTGCACACAGTACAAACGCAATAATTCTTTTCATAACGACCATCCTTTTTCGGTTGCTTGTTGTGGGTGTCGCTATATGAATTTTAACATATTGTATTCACTTTTTCAATAGCGGGCACCGAATCTCTTCAAATCAAAAACAAAAGAGGGTAACTTTGTACCCTCTTTGTTTTTGTCTAAAGACTACGAAAAAGATATTTTTGCCGTTTTCGCGTATGAATTCGAACTCTTACATAATCGTTAGTTTTTAGTGAAATCGTTCGCTTACGCTCACGGTGAAATAATTTACTCCGTAAATTGTGAAATTTGATGCTATCGCATCAAGTGAAATGAAATAAATCCCCTCACGCCCGCGGGCATTTCACATTGCGAAGCAATATTTCACACGCGAAGCGTATTTCACAAATCCCGTAAGGGATTTATTTCGTTGAAAAAAACCTGTGCTTTGTATCAAAGCACAGGTCTTTTTCTGGCGGAGAAGGTGGGATTCGAACCCACGAACGGTTTTATCCGTTACACGATTTCCAATCGTGCGCCCTCGACCAGCTAAGCGACTTCTCCATATTAATTATTAACTTTTCTTAACGCGCTTGGATATTATAACACAGCAATGCGCGGTTGTCAACAACAAATTTTTATCAATTTTGGATTTTGAACCTCTTTTTTCGGATTTATCACTGCAAAACGGTATATAATAAAAAATAACACACCGAATTATGCAAGCGAAGATATCACACCGTCGGAGGTCATTATGCTGCCGCAAGAGCCATATAAAAAATTCGCCGTAATAACGCTTTATGCCGCTGTGGGTATTGCGCTGGCGTTTTTTATCTTCAATTACCTTTGGGGCGCACTGCTCCCGTTTTTGATCGCCTATCTGTTTGCCGAGTGCTTCCGCCCGATCGTGAAATATTCCGAAAGCCACAAAAGCTTTCCCAAAAAGAGCTTTGTGCTGTTTGTAATATTGCTTGCCGCCGCGGCGCTGAGCGGACTTGTGTTTGCGATAGCGCGGCAGGTTTATTTTGAAATAAGCGAGCTCGCGGCAAGCGCAAGGGAAGCGCTCGAGCTCTTTCGCGTCGATGACGGCTACGCCGGCGAAATGATTGAAAAGATAAACGGTATGATTCCTTTTGTCGACGTGAGCGAGAAAATGTGGGAATCGCGCGCCAATCTCGACGAGGAGCTTTGGTCGATACTCGTTTCCTTTGCCGAAAGGCTTTCGGGCGGTTTGATCGACCTTGCGGCAAACGCCGCCGCATTTTTGCCGAATGCGTTGCTGTGTGTTGCCGTTGTGATAATCGCTACCTATTATTTCGCGATCGACCGAGTGAAAATAAATTGCTTTTTTCTTTCGCTTTTTCCGAAAAGTGTCCGCCCGACACTGAAGCAATTCCGCGATATACTTGCCGAAACGGTGGGGAAGTATCTGCGTGCGTACGGAGTCTTGTTTTTCATCACCTTCGGCGAGCTTTTGCTTGCATTTGTAATAATGGGAGTAGAATATTCCTTTGTGTTCGCGCTCGTTATCTCGCTTGTTGATATTCTGCCCGTGCTCGGAACCGGAACCGTGCTTATCCCTTGGGGCATAATCTCGATTACGGCGGGGAACTACGGCATCGGCATCGGTCTGCTTGTCACCTATGCGGTCATAACTGTCGTGCGGCAGGTGATCGAGCCAAAGATAGTCGGGAAGTTTATCGGCTTGAGTCCGCTTGCATCGCTCGCGGCGATGTATATCGGCTTGAAGCTGATGGGTATATTCGGCTTGTTTGCCTTTCCGCTCGGCGCGATCGCAATAAAGCGTGTTGTAGAATTAAAAAAAGAAGGCAACACTTGCTGATCGGCAGGGGCGCCGTTTGTAAAAGAAAACCCGCCGATATGGCGGGCTTTTTTCTTTAATTTCTGCAGTCTACAAGAGAAACGCTTACAACGTCGGGGAGATTTGAAAGTGCGGAAACTATCTTCTGGTGCTTGCCCGAGATAGCGATTTCATAAATCACCTCGTGGTATTCGCCGTTGTTGACAAGCGAGGAAAGACGGTTCTTTATGTTGTTTTCCGAAAGAAGCCTTGCGGTGTATTCGATCGCTTTGTCGGAGCTCGAACGAACGACCAAAAGGTAGGGGCGTGCGCCGACCGACGAAAGCTTGAGCACAACAAATGCCGCCAAGCCGATAAACAGGCAGCCGATAATGGTTATCTTGTAGAAATGCGCGCCCGCGGTGATACCTGCGGCTACTGCCCAGAACATAAACGCGGTGTCGCTCGCGTCCTTTATCGCGGTACGGAAGCGTATAATAGAGAGAGCACCGACCATACCGAGCGACAAAGCGAGGTTCGAGGTTATCGTCAAAACGATCATCGCAGAGATCGGGGTGATAAGCAAAAGTGTTATTTCAAAGGTGCGGTTGCGCGAAACGCCGCGGAGCGTGAGGCGGTAGATAAGCAGGATAAAAAGCCCCGAAAGGAAAGCCACGACAAGCGAAATGATTATGTCGGGCAGGGTTATTTCAGAGGAAAAGCCCTCCAAAACGCTTTTTTTGATTGCGTCAAGAATACTCATATTATATCTCCTTTAATTAGCGGCGGCATTTCTGCACAGCGCGTATTTAGAAACCGAAAGCTGAGATGAAAAGGTTTCACAGCATTTTCTTATAAACGAAGGGCAACGCTCGGAATATTTGATCTCCATAATAACACTGCCTCTGTCTATTGCGGGGAGTGCCCTTTCGCATTTGCCGAACAGCGTTTCCGCATCGGGCGGGAGCGAATCGACAAAGCTGTCAAAGGTGACTCGGATCCCCAATTCGGGAAGAACGTATGCCTCGCGGTCATAGCGGACCGAGATAGCGGGGCGGAATGCGCTTGCGCGCATTTCCGAAACCAAGCCGAAGCATTCGCTGTTTTCGTCGATCGCTTCGCCGTTTATGATTTTTTTGAGCTCGTCCTCGCTTATCTGCGCGGAGTGCTTTTCGGTAACGGTTCCGCGCTTTGTTTTGCGTTCGAGCTTTATCATTTTGCTGCTTCCGTCATAGGTTCTTATTCGGAACTTTATATGAACCGAGTTGCCGTCTTCCTTTTCGGCAAGCGCTTTACCGAACGGATCGTCAAAGTAAAGCGAGCATATCGAATATTTACCGTTTTTGCCGTTTTTGTCGGGCTTGAGGATACTTCTTATCCGATTCGCTATAACGGCGTATTCGTTCATATCGATCAGATATTTTTCTTCGCGGCGTTCAGCCATAAATACACCGCCTCCTCATTCTATATCAAAGCCGTAGGAGCGCATTTCCTCGTCGGAAAGCGAAAAATACGACTTTACGTAGCTTTCAACGTAGCTTTCGCGGTTTCTGCCAAAGCTTTTAAGACTTTCGACCGAGGATTCCCAAGTGGTGTAGTTACGGTTCCAGCGGGTGCAGTCCTTGCCGATATCGTTGACTATCATCGCCTTGAATTCGTCGACGTAAGCATCAATATTCTCGCTCGTCCAGACGTTTTCGAGCTGATAAGCGATCTCCTCGAGGAACATACGCTTGAATTCGGGGTTCTTCAAAAGTGCGTTTATCAGCCTTGTCGAGAACATATCGCTGCTTCCCGTGCCCGCGGGGTTCAGATGCTCCGAAACGGTGTTGTAGTTTGCCGAACGGAACGCATGGTCGACGTCGTACATTATCCAGCGCCATTTTCCGCCCTCATAGGTGAAAAAGCGGATATTTCCGTTGTCGGTGTTGCAGATTATCATTTCGGCAACGATATAGTCGATATAATTGTCGATATCCATAATCGAGCTTACGTAATTGTAATGCTCGGCAACACTTAAATCGTGAGTGTGCGCATAGTCGACAAGCGCGGTGTATGCCTCGCTCGTTCTGCCGTTTGCGACAGCAACCTCGGCTTCGTCGGGCGATACGTTGTAATGCGCCGCAACGTAGTTTTCATTGAGCTTTTCACGTATAAAATAGAGTCCCCAATATTCGCCGTTGAGGTAAAGCACAACGGGACGGCAGTTTTGCACGTCGAGCCCGAGCATATCGCGCGCCATCGAGGTGACCATCGCGTCACGCATCGAGGAATACTTGAAATCCTGACCCGTGTTTCTCAATACGAGTGCCTCGTAGCAGGAAAGATCCTCGTCGTCAAAGAGCTTGTAATTCAGTGCGCCCGAGCCGTAAGCCGAGCGAAAAAACAACGCAAAGGATTTTTTGGGGAGCGCTCTCGAAAGACCGCCGAAAATGCGAATTCCGCAGTTTTCCGAAAAGCCCTCGTCGTTTTGTGCAAAGAAGGAAACGCTTGCATCGCGCTCCCAGCGGTAATAGTAGTTTGCGCCTTCATAGGGAAAATTGGGCTTTGCGCGGGGGCCGGTTTCATATATACCGTGGTAGTAATCCCAAAGATTTTCGGGAGCTGTGACCAAGGATATCGCTTCGAGACTGTCGTTTTCGCCGACGATGTAGGTAAGATCGTTTACCTTGCTCGCCTTTTTGCCGTCGGCAATCGCGATACAGCGGATAACCGTTGTCGAAGAAACCTTTATCGGCGAGGTGTAAAGGGTCGAGCTTGCGTTGGGCTCGGTGCAGTCGAGAGTGTAATAAATCTTGCCCTCACCGCTCAATTCAACGCTTACTCCGTCGGAATAAACGCCTTGGGGAAGCGAGCTTCCCGGTGTTGCGGTGATTCCCTCCGAGCGAGTGCGGTTTGTCGAACCGAAGCTTGCGCCCGCAAGGATTGCAAATCCGTCCTCGCCCTCGGGTCTGCCGAATGAGGTATTGCTTCCGAGCGAGGGGACGGGCATACAGTCGATTATCTCGTCGCCCTTGGAAAGTGTTACCGTCTCGCCCGATGCGTTTATGCCGAAGTTGGCGACGTGGTATCCCGAGGGGGTGTTGATCCCGTCGCTCGAGAGAACGATAACCAAAAACGAGCCTGCTTCGATGGTGATACCGTCGAGACTTGCCTTTCTCGGCTGCTCGGGGTCGTCGGAAAGATACCAGCCGGTAAGGTCGATATCGCTGTCGGTCTTGTTGTAAAGCTCGATAAGATCGTGATAGGTTTTGTAGGGTCCGGGGATAAACGAGGTGTTTGTTGCGACAAGCTCGCTTATTTCGACTTCCTTGGGGCGAACGCTCGTTGCATATTCCTTTTCGCCGTCGGGGCTGTTTGCAAATCCTATCGAGATCGCGCCGTCGGTGTAGACGGTTTCGCCGTTTTCGATCTTACAGCTTCTCGAATTGCCTCGTCCCGCGGGAGAGCAGGGGATATATTCGCCTCTGCGGTAGTCGGGCGCGGTGAGGAATACCGATTCGCCCGAGGAAAGCGCAAATCCGCAGATATTCTCGCCCTCGCCGTTTTCGGCATAGATAACAAGGCATTCGTTCGGTGCGAGCTTTTTGTTGGGTAGTGCGAATTTATAGGGGTCGTCGGGTGAATCGCTTATATACCAGCCGCTTGTGTTAACGTCGTGGTCGGAGATATTGCAGATCTCGATAACGTCGCGGAGCTTACCGCCGTATGCGGTGAGATCCTGTGAAAGAAGAACCTCGCTGATGATAAGCGATGCATCGGGATTGATTCGGGTGAGCTCGAGTGCCTCTCTGCCCGCCTCGTCGTTTTCAAATCCGGGGGTCGCGAGCATCGTAACGTATTCTCCGCCGCTCATACGCGATTGCGAATAGTTGCTGTCGCATCTCGCAACAGCTTGCGAAACGAAATTGTTGCCGTAGGAAAGGATTACCTCCTCGTTTGCCGAAAGCTTGAAATCGGTGTGGAATTCGCCGTCTTCGGTAACAAGGTCCTTGCCCGATGCGAAAACAAGAAGCATTTCGCCGGGGGCAAGCGTTTTATCGGGAAGCGCACAGCGCGCGCGGTTGGTTTTTGTATCGGAAATGAAATATCCCTTTGTCGAAATCGCCGCCGCGGAGGTGTTTTTGATTTCGATAATATCGCAGAAATCACCCTCGAAGTCGGGCAAAACAGAGCCGTTTGCGGTAAGTATTTCGTTTATTGCAAGCGAAAGTGTTCCGTCGGAGGCACCCTGCAAAAACGCCGCAACGCCCTCGTCGGTATTGGGATATCCGGGCGATGCCTTCGACGAAAGCTCATATTCGCTTCCGTTCCAGACCATAACCTCGTCGGAGCGGGATTTTACTGTTGTGAGCTTGTCGATAACCGTTCCGTCCCAGGAAACGAGCGAGAGATATTCGTTGCCCTCGGAGGAAAGCTTAAAGGGAACGTCGATCCCGTCGAGGAATACGATAAGATAGCTGTTTTCCTTGAAGGTTATATCGCCGAACGAATAGGATTTGCTGTTTCCGGTTTCGTTGGAAAGACCGAAATCGGCAAGATTAAAGGTGTCGCCGTAGTTGTAAAGCTCGATATAGTCGGGATATTCGCCGTTGTCGGTGGCGATTATCGACTTGTTGGACGAGCATACCTCGGTTATCCGCACGCAGATATTCTTCATCTCGCCGTCGTAAAAAACGGGAGTGCCGACCTTGTTTTCGACCAACACCATCACCGCCACGCCCAAAAGCAGACAGCAGGCGAGCAGTATGGCGATCATTATTTCCTTTTTGCTCCTTGCGGAGAAAGCTTGATTTTTAGCCATCGTTAAACCTCGTAATTTGAAATCCGAAATACGCCGAAGCAACATAAATCCATATGATCGTTCCGACGGATATATGACGAAAAAGACTCTTGAATTGTCACGCTTACGGTTAAAAATTCCCGTTGACATTTATGATGAGCAGAAAGACAACCGCCCATTCGTTTTATCTCTTGATTATACCACAGCACAATCCTTTTTTCAACATAATAATACATATATTAACAAAAAATCCGTTCTGCAGGCTTGAACCGACAGAACGGATAAAAATATTACATATCTCTCGATGCGATAATGTTGGCATCGGTACCGCAAACGCGCTCGATAAGTATCTGACCGCGTTTTATCGGGGAAACTGTGGTGAATTGATGGAGCTCGTCCATTATTTCGAAAATCTTGCTTTTTGGTACCGCCTTGTCTGTTCTCACTGCAAGCATCGAATGTATGCCGCCCTCGATCCCGACCGAGCCGGTTACGGTGCGCATCGGTGCGCTGACCTCGGCTTTGCCGTATTCCGCACCTTTTATACAGTGGTTTCCGCTAACCGTGAGATTGCTTTCGTCAACAGTCAGATGACAACCGCGGGGACAAACTATACAAATCATTTCTTTCATTGTGCGTCCTCCTCGATCTCGATTGCGGATACGGTGATATCGCCGTTTGCCTTGTCGAGCAATACCTTCGGGACAGTGATCTTTTGCATTTCCGCAGGTGCGAGGAATTCGCGGCGGAAGGCGGCGATCTTTTCGCCCTCGGATTCGACTCTTATCTCGGCGAGCTTTATCTTTTTGCGTACTCTGAAGAAGATATCCACCGACTTTTCGATTTTTTCGGTGTTGATTCTTTGCGGTACGGTATAGCTTACGTCAAGTCCGTTGCGTACGTTCTTTGAAGGTGTTTCGGACACGGCGCAATTTCCGAGCACGTATTCGGCGGCGCTTCTGCCCGCGCGCTCGCTTTCTGCCGAAACGTAGTCGACAAGGTCGTGAACGTGAAGCACGTTACCGCAGGCAAACACACCGCTTTCGAGCGTTTGCATATCCTCGCCGACGGTTGCGCCCTTTGTTCTCGGGTCGAGCTCGATTCCTGCCGAGCGGGTAAGCTCGTTTTCGGGCACAAGACCGACAGAAAGAAGAAGTGTATCGCACTCGAAATATTTTTCGGTGCCCTTGATGGGCTTCATATTTTCATCGACCTGAGAGATCTCTATTCCTTCAAGCGCGTTTTTACCGACAACCTTGGTTACGGTGTGGGAGAGATAAAGGGGAATATCAAAATCCTCGAGACACTGCGCCACGTTTCTCGAAAGACCGTTTGTATACGGCATAATTTCCGAAACCGCGAGCACCTTTGCGCCCTCGAGAGTCATTCTTCTCGCCATAATAAGACCGATATCGCCGCTTCCGAGGATCACGATACGCTTGCCGACAAGGTATCCCTCGATATTGAGATATCTCTGCGCCGCGCCTGCGGTGAAAACACCTCTGCCTCTGTCGCCGGGGACAAAGATAGGTCCGCGGTTGCGCTCGCGGCAGCCCATGGCGAGAATTATCGCCTTTGCCTCGATCTGCTCAAATCCGTTTTCAACCGATACTGCGGAAACGATCTTGTTTTCTATATCAAGAACCGTTGTTCCGAGCTGAAGCGTTACCGAGGTGTCCTTTAGCATATCAATATATTTTGCCGCGTATTCGGGGCCGGTAAGCTCCTCGCCGAAGCGGTGAAGACCGAATCCGTTGTGGATACACTGATTCAGTATACCGCCTGCTTCGCGGTCGCGCTCGAGCAAAAGAATATCCTTCACACCGGCTTCGTATGCGGCGATAGCCGCCGCCAAGCCTGCAGGTCCTGCGCCGATTATTACAATGTCGCGTTTAGTCATTTCTTTCCACCGACCTTTCCTGCAACGATGTATGAGCCGTTTTTATCCCAAAGCACTCGCTCGGCAGGTATGCCGTAGTAGTTACAAATTATTTCGTGAATCCTGACACCGCAAAAGCCGCCCTGACATCTGCCCATACTGCTTCCCGTGCGGCGCTTGATGCCGTCGAGCGTGCGGGGCTTGATGTTTGAATTGAGCGCATCGAGTATTTCGCCCTCGGTTATGAGATTGCAACGGCAGATGACGTTGCCGTATTTCGGCTCGCGCTTGCAGATTTCGGCTTTTTCCTCGTCGGAGAGCTCGGCAAAGCAGATATGCGGAGCGGGGTATTCCCAATTATCCTTTTCGGTGAGAAGCATTCCGCAGTCCTCGAGGATCTCGACAACATATTCGCCGATAGCGGGTGCCGAGGAAAGTCCGGGCGATTTGATACCCGCAACGTTGATAAAGTGTCTGCAAAGCGCCGATTCGCCGATAATGAAATCACGCTTGTCGGAGTTCGCACGCAAGCCAGCAAACGAATGGATATTTTCGCGGTAGTCGATAAGCTTTGTGGTCTTTGCCGCCTCCTGAGCGACAAAATCGAGTCCTTCACGGGTGGTCGAAACGTCGTCGCGCTCGTTTCCGCTTTCGGCGTTCGGCCCGATGATTATATTGCCCTCTGCGGTGGGCGAAACAAGAACTCCCTTGCCTTTTTCGGTCGGGCATTGGAAGATGACCGATTTGACAAGCCAGTCCGAAGTTTTGTCCAAAAGGTAATACTGCCCCTTCGAGGGACGTATTTCAAAATCCTTTGCACCGACAAGCTCTGCGATTTTGTCGGAATAAAGTCCTGCGGCATTGATAATATATTTCGTGTCGTAAAGCTTGCCGCCTGCGGTTACGCTAAACGCGCCGTTTACCTTTTCGATATTCGTTACCTCGCTGTCGAGGAAGAATTCGACACCGTTCTTTGCCGCGGTCTCTGCCATCGCAAGACAAAGACGCCAAGGGTTCACGACCGCCGCCGAGGGTGCATAAAGCGCACCGGTCACCTCTTCGGAAAGATTCGGCTCGCGCGCGAGAAGCGATTCCTTGTCCAAAAGCTCCATACCGCGAACGCCGTTTGCGACACCGCGCTCGTAAAGCTCCTTTAAATGCTCCTCGTCGTTTGCGTCAAACGAGATAACCATCGAGCCGACCTTGCGGTAGGGTATGTTCAGCTTCAGCGCGAGCTCCTCGATAAGCTCTGCACCGCGGACGTTCAGACGTGCCATAAGCGTATCGGGCTCGGGGTCGTAGCCCGCGTGGACGATACCGCTGTTGGCGCGGGTGGTTCCGATCGCTATGTCGTTGTCCTTTTCAAGCAGACAGCATTTGATATCGTATTTTGATAAATACATCGCGATAGCCGCGCCGCAAACGCCGCCTCCGATGATCGTTACGTCATACATTATAAGACCTCAATGCTACTTTTTTCTGATATGTGTCAAAACCTATAACATTATAAATATTTTTTCAAAAAAAGCAACCCTTTAATCGCTTTTGCATAGAATAAAAACAGAAAAGCTGTTAATTTTCGTTTTCGGAGCTTTGCTTTGACTTGCGTATCTCGTCTCTGACGATAGCGGCAAATGCATTGTTGGGCTCAAAGCGTACCATTGTCCGCTTTCCGTTGAAAACACAAAGGAACACGTGGCAGTCTGCGCCCATGTTCTGATTTAACGAATATTTGATTATTGCCTTTTCGGAGGAGGGGAGATGATCGTAATCGCGCTGGGTATAAAGCCCGACTGCGCTTTCGAGCGCGATAACGCAAACTACCGTACGCTTGTTTCCGACTATCTTCGTTACCGAAAAATCTCCGTTGCCGACAGCATATTCGAATTCGGTGAGTGAATATCTTACTATCAGCAGAATCGAAACCGCCAACGCCGCAAAGCCGCAGAATTCAACAAACGAATGGAATTTCGGCACTACCGTGGAGGCAAAAAACAAGGAAAGCGTAACGAGAACACAGGTGAACAGCAATATTCTTGTCTGCTTAACGTTTCTTTCCGGCTTACAGATATACAAAACGATCTACTCCTTATTATAACTTACTACTATGAACGGGGGAACATATTTATGAATTTTGACCGCAGAGAACTCGAAAAGCTGGTATCAATGGACGATGAAAGCTTTGTTGAGCTTGCACGAATCATCGCTTCGGCGGCGGGCGCAAACAAAATGAAGACCGAAATGCTGCTTTCCAACCCCGAGCTTTTAAAGCGCAGGCTTTCCAAGCTCACACCCGAGGAGGCAGATATGCTGATAAACAGCGCAGGCGCCGAAAAAAGCCAGGAAATATTGAGCCTGCTTCGCGAACGGGGTGTGGATATTGGACGCTGATTTCACAGAAAAGCTGAAAAACGTGCTTTCAAATCCCGATGCGATGTCGAAAATAGCTTCGATCGCCTCGGGGCTGACGAAAAGCGATCCCGAAAGCGTAGCGACCGCGGGCGAAGCTTCCGCATCGGAATCAAATCCTCTGCCGAATCTGCCCTTGCCGGCGTTCTCGGCTGACAGCGATCCGCGCATCGCTCTGCTTTCCTCGATAAAGCCGCTTCTGCGCGAGGAAAAGCGAAGCAAGATAGATTCGCTTACAAGAGCGTTGATGCTGTCGTCTATGATGAAAAGCTTCAGAAAGTGAGGGGATAAAAATGTATAGCCGCGATTTCGGCGGGATAAAAAGCGACGGACAGCTTTATAATTACGAGCGTGAATATAACGAATACAATCAAAGCGCTCGCTATGACCGCGACAAAGAGGAAATCCATACGCCCGAAAAGCAATCCGAGCACGAAACCGAGAGAAAGAGAGGACTGTCTCTCGACTTTCTGCGCGATTTACGGGCAGATGACCTTATACTTATCGGAATAGGGCTTTTGATTTTGCTCGATTCCGACGGCGAGAACGATATTCTCGCGCTTTTGATCGCCTTTTTGCTTTTCTTTTAAACGATTGTGTTGCCCTTTTTGATCTCTTCTGCGAGAAATTCGATAAATTTATCTATTATCTTCCGCTCCTTCAGCGGCAGAGAACGGTATTTGTCGATCGGGCTTTCGGGCATTTGAGTATTTTCGCGGAATGCCATCGAGTCACCGGTGTGTATGCCTGCGGCAAACATCAGATCCTCGAGGTCGATCTCACCGAAGGCGTGGGAAGCAACCTTGCGGATAAGCTTGGGACGCGGGGGATTCTCCTGCGTTCCGAGCGCGAGCTTGCGCATCTGAACGTAGCTTATATCGCAGTCTGCCGCAAACTGACGCCAGGAGCGAACTCCCTTTGCTTCGGTCAACAGCATCGCAAATATTTTTTTATTCCATCTGTTGTTTTCTGCCATATACGAACCCTTTCGTCAATCGCAAATTCCCTCGAGTGCCGCACCGATAACCGTTCCGTAAGCGGCGTTTTCGGGGATAATTATATTCATTCCGAACATCTTTTCGAGCGAGCTGAATATCGTTTCCGCCTGAGGAAGCACCGCGAGGTTTCCTATCAGAACGATGTTTTTGATATTTTTCATACGAGCGGAGAAGATCGCGAGCATCGCAACCGTTTCATAAACCATATTCACAAGTCCGAGCGCGATATCCTCGCGTGAGGCGAGATCGCTCACCTTGCCGAAGTTCGATGCCGTCGCGTTGTTCGAGAGCGTGGGGCTGATGTCGTTTTCGGTAATATCGGATATTCTCAGGTCGATATTGCTGAGATCGCCGCCGAGTGCGAGATTGGCGATGTTCTGGATCGAGCGCATGCCGATAAGCTTGTCGGCAAGTCCGACCAAGGTACCGCCGCCGACACCCGTACCGCCCAAATGGACGTATTCGCCGGTTTTGCCGTTTGAGTAAACGTATGCGGTGCCGGTGCCCATGCTTACGACGATCGCCTCGTCGATACCGCTCAGATAAAGACCGCCCTTGCCGTTTGCGATGAACTCGTTCACGTGGACAGCCTCGATACCGTAGATATTATTCTCGAGGAAGGACGAGCCTACACCCGTAACCATAACCTTGTCGATGCTTGACAGCGATATTTTGTTGTCGGTTGTGAATTTTCCGAATCCGCCGTAGACCGAAGCTATCGGGTCGCTTGCCTTTACAAGACCGGGCGCAAGCAGGGTTTTGCCGTCAAATCCGACTATCTTTGTCGTGCTTCCGCCGACGTCTATACCGACTATAATGCTCATTACAAAATCCTCCGGGACAAAAAGATATACCTTGACAATTAAGTGTATATCTTTTTTGCTGTTTTGTCAAATTATTTTTTGCCAAAGCCTTTTCAATACCGTTTTTTTGTGGTATTATAAACAATGAGATTAAATTGTTCGGAGGGGTCGGCGGTGTATAACAGCGACGAAATACGTCTTTTTTCGTTGAGAGCGAATCAGGGTATCTGCTCGCACGCATATATCGTCGACGGCGAAAACGGTATCGGAAAGCTTGATTTTGCGCTTCAGTGTGCAAAGGCGATCCTCTGTACCGAAAGATCAAAGCCCTGCGGGTATTGCAATTCCTGTCTGAAGCTTGCCTCGTCGAATCACCCCGACGTGTTTATAATCGGAAAAGAGAAGACCGCCTCGATCGACGAGGTGCGCGAGCTTATCCGCCGTGCATCGCTCAAGCCGAACGATTCCGACAAGCAGGTGTTTATCGTTTGCAACGCGGGCAGAATGAACGAAAATGCACAAAACGCGCTTTTGAAGCTTTTCGAGGAGCCGCCCGAAAGCGTTTGCCTGTTTCTGCTTACCGAAAACCGCTCGTCGCTGCTTCCGACCGTGCTTTCGCGCGGGCAAAGGATCCATTTGGACGGTATGCGCGACAGCGAGATCGAGGAAAAACTGCTCGAAAAGCAGGAAAAGATCGCTTATAAGGAGCTAAAAACAGCCATAAAGCTCGCAAACGGCAATTACGGCGCCGCCGAAAAATATCTTTCAAAGGAAAGCGTGAATCTTCGCGCAAAGGCGGAGGCTCTGCTGATTCTGGCGCTCGGCAAGAAGCACTACGAGCTTGCAAGCGCACTCGTGCTTCCGAAATACCGCCGCGACCAGCTCGGCTCTATTCTCGCCGAGTTTGTTTCGCTGGTGACCGAGGCACAGAAATCAAAATACGGCGTCCCCGCGAATCTGCCCGAGGGCAAGGAGATCTCCGAAAGGCTGGCGTCTGCATCAAAGCGCGCCCTGGCACGTATGGGTGAAGCGGCGTTGGCTTGTATGGCTTCGCTCGAAAACAATGCGAACGTTACCGCCGCGACATCAAAGCTTTCGATCGAGCTTTTGAGTGCGGCATCAAGATAAAGGAGCAAAAAATGGAAAACAACGAAAAGCGTGAAAATACAAATAACGGCAACGGCGGAAATCCTCAGGGTAATGGCAACGGTGGCAATAACCGCCATCACCATCACCGCCGCGGAAGAAATAATCATAACCGCAACCACAACCGCCAAAAGCCGAAGAACGAAAATGTCAACGAAGCGGTAAAGAACGAGGAAGCTACCGCTCCTGCCGAGGCATCTGCGCCCGAGCACAAGGAGAGCAAGCAACCGCGTGAGGACCGCCGCAACAATAACCGCAACGATAAAAACAAACAAAAGAAAAAGCCCGAGCCTGCCGAGGAAGCAGTCGGAAGCGGATTTGTTCCCGAGCCCGAGCCCGAGCGTAAATATATGTTCGACTACGACCCTCAGCCTATCGAGGAAAAGCCCGAGGAGGCAAAGAATATCGAGGTAGTCGGAATCAAATTCCGCGGCGGCAGTAAAATCTATTATTTTTCGCCGCTCGATATCAAATTCGAGAAGGGCGAGCACGCGATAGTCGAAACCGTGCGCGGCGTCGAATACGGCGAGGTTGCGCTCGGCAATAAAATGGTCGGCGAATCCGAGGTGGTATTCCCATTGAAGCCGGTTCTTCGCAAGGCAACCAAGGAAGATGACGACCGCAACGCCGAAAACCGCAAGCTTGAGGAGAGCGCAAGACCTATCTGGCACGAAAAGGTTGCCAAAAACGGCTTGGATATGCAGCTTGTCGACGTTGAATACACTCACGATAACGCAAAGCTTTGCTTCTATTTCACTGCCGACGGCAGAGTCGACTTCCGCGAGCTTGTAAAGGATCTCGCAGGGGTGTTCAGAACCAGAATCGAGCTTCGCCAGATCGGCGTGCGTGATGAAGCGAAGCTGTTCGGCGGTCTCGGAAGCTGCGGCAGACCTTTCTGCTGTAATACCTTCCTTCCCGATTTCGCGCAGGTATCGATAAAAATGGCAAAGGAGCAAAACCTTTCGCTTTCCTCCTCGAAAATAAGCGGCGCTTGCGGACGTCTTATGTGCTGTCTCCGCTTCGAGCACGACACCTACGAAAGAGAATACGCGACCTTCCCGAAGGTCGACACCATCGTCGACACTCCCAAGGGGCGCGGCGTTATCGTCGAAAGCAGCTTCCTCACCGGAAAGATCAAGGTAAAGATGAACAGCGACCAATCGATAAAGATCTTCGTCAAGAGCGAGCTCAAGGCGCTCGGTATGATAAAGGTCAAGGATGACGTCAGCGAGGACCTCAAGCAGTTAGAGGATAAATAACAAAAACAAAGGACAGAGAACGCTCTGTCCTTTTTCTTTATTCGTTATTTTCCGATTTCTCGGGTTCTTTTTCTTCTGCTTCCGATTTCTCGGGTTCTTTTTCTTCTGCTTCCGATTCCTCGGCGTCCTTGCTTTCGGCACGCTTATATACGTTGAAATACAAGGTAAGGAAGAGCGCGATTGCCGCGATTCCGCCGATTACGGCAAGCCATATAAGAGTGCTTCGGCTTCCGTCGGGATCGACTGTCGGCTCGCTTACGTCGCTTTCCTCGGATCGAGGAAGCACAGTTACGTTCAGCGTGTAGACTGCGCTTTCGCCTGCGGGTGCGCCGACTGTTACCGTCACCCTTGTCTTATCGCCGTAAAGCCTTGTGTCGCCGATAATGACCGTTGCCGATGAGCTTTGCGCCACACAGTAAATATTGATCTTTTCCGTGCCGTAGGGAACCGCTATATCGTATTCGTATATTTCGGGATCGAATTTCGGGGTAAGCTTGTGTCCCTCGACCTCGAGATCGGCGAGCATACAGTTGGAATCGAATCTCGGTTCGTTATCCCGCCGTACCCGAACGGAATATATCCTGCTTGTGCCGTTTTGATCGACTGCCGTTACCGTGACCGTCGTATAGCCCGAATCCGAAACAACAAGACTCGAAATATCGATACTTCTCATATCCCCGCGGAAGACACGGATATCGGCAAGCGCGGCGTTGTAGGGAATGACCGCGGAATATTCGTAAACCTCGGGGTCGAATTCAAACGAGTATGCGTTCAGGAATTCTATTCCGAAATCGCCCTTTGGCTGTGAATAAACAAACGGAGATATCGGCTCGAATCGGATTATACGGCAGCCGTCCTTGAACGCGACACAGAAGCCCTCGGACGAAAAGTCGATATTGCTTCCCGCTTCGGCAGTGACACGGAATCGAAGATTGAGAAGCAGCTTGAACGCACTTCCGCATTCCTCGCCGTCGGGGTCGTGTGCATAGAACGCGATGCCGTTTTCGGTCTTTTGGAATCCCGCATCCCAGCCGGTTATATACCCGTCGATAAATTCAAGTCCGTCGCCGAACCCGAGCACGCCCGAAACACCGAGCGCGTATTTACAACCGCTTATACATACCGCAACGTCGATAATATCTCCCGAGGCAATATTCGTCACCGTCTGGACCGTTGCGAGCCCGAAAAGGCTTGCGGGGGGAGGGGTGCTTACCTCCAATTCGTTTGCAAATAAAGCCTCTTTCAGAATTCTGTGGTCGGTATCGGCGATTATGCCGTTTCGGTTTATATCTGCGGCAGACACATATTCGGCATCGTAATAATATCCTTTTAAAATACGCTCGAGCGTATAAAGATCGTATGCCGTAATATACCCGTCGCCGTCGGTATCGCCGATTATTACGATTTTCAGCTCGTCGGTAATATTGCTTCCGTCGTGGAGAACCAGTCTGTCGCCCGTGCCGATAATACCTTCGACGATCTCGCCTCTTTTATCTATAACCTCTGCATTTGTCGGGTTTTGGAGAAGCGATTTGATCTGTTCGGCGGTGATACCCGACTTTGTGCCGAATATATACCCGTTGTCGCGGTCGATAACAAGCTCGCTGTCGGGCAGGAATACGATAAGGTCGTCGCGGACGGTTATTTTGCAGTCGGACTCAAATACACCGTATTCGGTTTCGGCTTTGGCAGTTACCGTGAATACACCGACCTGATGAGCTGTTACAACACCGTTTTCGTCAACGCTTATTCCTTTGTCCTCGGTCGTGAATACGACGGGAACCGAGCTTGCGCCCTCGGGAAGAAAGCGGACACGGAGCGAGATCGTTTCTCCGACCGACATTGTGCGGCTCGGAGAAAGAAATTCGATTTTGTCGATATACGCTTCGATAGTAAATCCGATAGTCACCGAGCGGCCGCCGGGAAGGGTGATATGAAATATATGATTTCCCGCACCGGTGGCGGCAGAGCCCGACTCAAACGGCTTTCCGTCGAGGAATCCGATACCGTGCTGATAATTAATAACAACGCTGTCGAGGTAAAATTTACCATCTGTTATGCCGTCGATCGCGGGGTCGACGGTGATTTCGCTTCCGTCGCCGAATGAGCAGCTCGAAATACAAGCGTTTGTGATCGTAATAAGCGATTTGTTTTTGCCCAAAACCGTGATTTCGGCTTCGTCGGTTCCGAGCGAGCCGACAAAACTGCCGCTCAGTGCATCGTATAATCCGCGCTCGGTGAGGATAACGTCGCCGGTATATGCTTTTATCTTTTCCTCGAGAACGAGATATTCAAGGTTCAGCATCGGGTCGTAAACCGTGTTGCCGACCGCTATACCGCTTCCCAGAAGCAGATCGTCGCCGTTTACCTCGAGCTTCGCGATCAGTGAAAGCGACAGAGTATAAACCGAAAGAATACCGCCCGAGAGCAGATAGATTCTTTCGCTGTCTGCCTGCACTCGCTCCGCACGGATAAATGTTATCGGGGGTTCGCTTCCGTCGGCACTGCAGTGAACAAGTCTGCCGCCCGCGATGGCGTAAAGTATGCCGTTTGAGATCGCGGCGGAAACACAGACCGAGGGTAGCTCGATATAAACGCCTGCGGCGATATCGCTTTCGGGCGCGACGTAGACTACGGGAATCGATTCAAAGGAAACTGTTATATATCCTCCCGATACAAAGATTTCATTGGGTGAATAGCGGAGAGGCACCGGCTCATTCTCCGAAAAGTCGGAAAGCGAGCAGGAATAGAGTATATTTCGGTTTTCGAAAAGCATATAAAGCATTTCGCTTCCCGAAGCTGCCGAGATCACGTTTTGATAAATATCGTGGTAGATATTCGTGCGGTAGTCGTTTATTGATTCGGGAAGGGAGAACGCTTTGTCGATCCGATCCGCCGCACCGAACGACGCAAATCCCTCGGCTTCGTTACCGATAATCGCAAAATCTGACTCGACGCCGAAGAGATAGGTGCTGTTTTCGCAGACCTGCAGAGATGAAACCTCAAAAGGAAAGCTTGCAAGCTCTCTGCCCGATGCGATGTCTATTATACGGCTTTCGGTATATATCAATCCGTTTTCTATCATAACCGGCAATACCGAGCAAAATTCAAGAACGGTGTTTCCGCTCAAAAGCTCGATAAGCTTGTTGCCCACAGCGAGATATCCGTTTCCGAAGCAAAGCTTTTTCCCCTCGAGCGAATAGTCGATCTCAAACGACGATATCCTTTTGCTTTCGCTTTCGAGAATTCTGACAAGTCGGTCATAGGAGGGGGAGAGGAGATAGAATTTGCCGTCCTCGAAGAATGCGACTTCGCATTCGAAATCAAGCTCTGCAAACAGCTCCGCGGTCTCGCTTTCGATATCGAAAGTATACATATTTCCGTTGCCGAAGCAGTAAACCGCACCGTTTGCAAAGGTATAATAGGTCATTCCCTCGACAGAAACCGTTTTCACAACAGCCGCATTTCCGTCCGGAGCGCTTTTTCGGTCTATAACCGTCACGCCGCCGTCGCCGAACAAAAGAAGCTCGTTTTCAAGCAGTGCATGGGAATATACCCTGCCGACAGGCAGAAAATGCTTGTATTTTTCGGGGGATTCGATATCGTAAATGCGCGCACCGACGAGCGATTCGCCGTAAAGGCAGAAATAACCGTTTTCCTCGTCGACCGCCGCGGACGCGGTTTCGTAATCACCGTCGATGATATTTGCATAGGGGAAGCTTATCGTAAAATTATAGTTCTTTGTGTTCGCGCCGTTGCCGCTTTTAACCGTCAGCGTGTGTTTTCCGCTTTCGGCAACCGCGGCTTCGCCGTAAACCTCTTTTCCGTCGAGAAACGCGCTTCCGTCACCGATGATTCGGATATCGACGGGGGAAGTATATTCCATACCGTCCTCGATACCGAATACCTCGGGCAGTGAATATTGCAGATATATCTCTTTTTCGAGATATTCTTCGCCGTCGATGAGTCGGAATAAATGCTTTCCGCCCGCGGATATTCGTTCTCCCGATTTATAGGGAAATCCGTCGAGAAATGCGCTTCCGCGATCGAAATCAAAATAAGAAAAGCTTGCAAATTCCTTGAATTCATATTTCAAGGGGTCGTGGTCGAGCTTGAAACGAACGGTACGCTCGATTTCGCCGTCGGTCACCACAAGATAGTGGCTTCCGTTTGCCATCACGGTGTCGCCGTCGTTGAACGGATCGCCGTCAAGCGTCGCTGTACCGCGGTTAAAGCCGATCTTAATACTTTCGGAATAGGTCGCGCCGTTTACAGCTCCCGTTATTATCGGCAAGTTTGCGCGGCTTACAATGTCATAAGCGTTTATTATGCCGTATCCCAGCTCGTCGTCGCGTCTGCTTCCGCAGGAATCGATTATAAGGGACAAGAATTCGTCGTTATCAAAGCGCACTCCGTCGTCGACAGCCGAAAGCGCAAGCGCGGCGATACCGCTTACCAGCGCGCAGGAATAGCTTGTTCCCGAATCGGCGCGGTAGAGCGACTCTCCCGAATCGACTATCGGCATATTTATCATTTCGCCGGGAGCGGCAACGTCGACGGCGTCGTTATATTGCGAGAAATCGCTTCGGCTTCCGTCGGGCGCGCAGGACGCGACCGAAATAACACCCTCGTATGAGGCGGGATAGCTTTTTTGATCGGCATAGGGGCGGTTGCCTCCGTTGCCTGCCGCCGCGATGAGTATACAGCCCTTTGAAGCCGCGTAGTTTATTGCCTCCTGCTCGGCGTACGAGGGGGAATATCCGCCGACGGACAGATTTATTATCTTTGCGCCCGAATCTGCGGCAAAGCGTATCCCCGCGATAAGTGCGGAGGAATATATAGCGGTACTGCTCGAGGAGATCTTTATCGGCAATACCGTAACACCGCTTGCAACACCCGCCGTTCCGAGCTCGTTATCGGCAACCGCCGCGATGATTCCGATAATACCCGTTCCGTGTCCGACAGGGTCGGAATCAACCCCTGCAATACCCTCGACGGCGTCGTATCCCGCAAGAATGTTTGCGCCCCGAAGGTCCTCGTGACTGCGGTCAACGCCGGTGTCGAGCACGGCAACGATAATTTCGCTTTTGATGCTTACGGCTTCCCAAGCGGTATTGACACCGACAGATTCAAACGAGATATTTTCTATCGGGTCGTTGGTATATGCCTGAGTCTCGCGGAGAAGATCGGGCTCGGCGTAGTCGATAATATCTTCGAAATCCGAAATGAATTTTCCGTCACCCGTGCTTATTGCAAACAGTCGTGATTTACTGTCTGCGAGAGGGGAAAAGGGAACGTTTTTCAGCGCTTTTTCGATTTCCGAATCGGTCGCGCTTTCCTTGAATCGAACGATGTATCTGTCGGTTTCGGGAATTTCAAATGCTTTTACGTCTGTGCCGATCTTGTTTCCCAATGCCTGCGAAATGGCATCCTCGCGGAGCGAATCTATATATTCAAGCAGCGAATTTTGCGCAAAAAGAACACTCCCTGCCGAAATTACGGCAGGCAGAAGCAGCAAAACTATAAGAATTCCCGCAACCGTCCTTTTTGTCATTGTTTTCCTCAAAACCGCCTGTAAATAGCTTGCATTTCCTCGGTCTGTACCGAGTGTGTTTCGTCTGTGTAAATGATCAGATCGTTTTCATAAATAAGCCCTTCGCGTCCGTCCTTGCGCCCTTCGACAAGGATAAGCGACGGTCTTTTGCCGACCGACGGGATAACCGCGCGCAGCCGCTTCGGCTCTATATTGCAATTTTTCATCGCGGTGAAAAGATTGACCAATCTGTCGGGTCTGTAAACCGCGAAAAAGCCGCCGCCGCTTTTCAGACACCAAGCCGCCGCTCTGCAAAAAAGCTCCGCCCCGCCCGCGATCTCTCTTCTTGCCACGTTGAGTGCATCCGAAGCGTTTTCGGCTCCGCAGTCTGCTCTCATATAGGGCGGGTTTGTTACAACGTAGTCGGCCCTGCCGCTTTCAAATAAGCTTTTGTAATCGGCGGCGTCGCCGTTGATAATTCGAAACCGATCGCCGTAACCGTTGCTTTTGGCGTTTTCGCTTGCAATATTTGCATATTCGGGCTGAAGCTCAAGTCCGATAAAGCTCGCGTTGCTTCCCGAGGCAAGCATAAGCAGAGGGATAACTCCCGAGCCGGTGCCGAGATCGATACAAAGCCCCTTTTTTGCGTTCGATGCGAAATCGGCGAGCAACAGTGCGTCTGTCCCGAAGCGAATCCCGCTTTCGAGCTCGTTTAATATAATATCTGCATTAATTTTGTTCGTAATCATAAAAGCACCGTTAATTATAACACGGTTATGTCGTATTTTGGGACATTTTTGTGTAAAAAAATCGTAAAACTCCCATTATATTTCAAAAATCGGCGGAATTTTCCGCCGCTAAATAACAATAATGCGCTCACAGGCATTCGGCCTATGAACGCATTATCGGGATTCGGCCCTAAATTTTACGCCTGGGGAGCATCGACGGGACATACGCCTGCGCATGCGCCGCAGTCGAGGCAGAGATCGGCGTCGATTACGTACTTGCCGTCGTCTGCAACAGAAATAGCGCTTACGGGGCATTCAGCCTCGCAGGTGCCGCAACCGATACAAGTATCGCTGTTGATAGAATATGCCATAGTAGTACACCTCCGTTGTTATTAATTACGTTATATCACAATTAATCCGTAATTTCAATAGGTTATTCGACACTTTAACAAAAAACTTTGATAAAATCTTTAGTCCTCAAACGCTTTTGCGAGTGCCTGCTTGAGATCGGCGATGATATCCTCGATATCCTCGATGCCGACAGAGATTCTTATAAGTCCGCCGTCGATTCCCGCCTTGACAAGCATTTCGTCGCTGAGCTGACGGTGAGTCGAGCTTGCGGGGTGGAGAACACAGGAATGGACTGTTGCGACGTGAACCGCGTTTACAAAGAACGAGAGCGCGTTCATGAATTTTTCCGCCTTTTCTCTTCCGCCCTTTATACAGAACGAAACGACACCGCTTGCGCCCTTTTCGAGATATTTCAAAGCGAGAGAATGGTATTTGTCGCTTTCGAGTCCGGGGTAATTTACGTATTCGGCATAGCCGCTTTCCTCCAAAAACTTCGCAACGGCGAGCGCGTTTTCACAATGACGCTTCAAGCGCACGTCGAGAGTCTGGATACCGAGATCGAGCAAAAATGCCGCCTGCGCGGTGGGGTAAACACCGAAGTCGCGCATAAGCTGAACACGCATTTTGGTTATATATGCGAGCTTTCCGAAGGATTCGGTGTAAACGATTCCGTGGTATGATTCATCGGGAGTGCAAAGCCCTTGGAATTTATCGTTCTGAGTCCAATCAAAATTACCGCTGTCAACAACACAGCCGCCGAGCTGGACCGCGTGGCCGTCCATATACTTCGAGGTGGAGAGCACGACTATATCTGCGCCGTATTCGATCGGTCTGCAAAGCACACCGGTCGCAAAGGTGTTGTCGATAATAAGCGGGATTCCCGCGCCGTGAGCCACCTTTGCGATTCTTTCGATATCAAAAACCGAAAGCGCGGGGTTGGCGATGGTTTCACCGAAAATAAGCTTTGTGTTGGGCTGAATGAGCGCCTTGAGCTCGTCGTCGGAGATATCCTGATCAAAGAACGTGCAGTCGATTCCGAAGCGCTTCAACGTGACACCGAAAAGGTTTGTCGTGCCGCCGTAGATCTTCGAGGAAACGAGAATATGGTCGCCTGCGGAAGCGATGTTTGCAACCGAAAGGAAGCTTGCCGCCTGACCCGATGACGTTCCGAGTGCCGCGATTCCGCCCTCGAGTGCCGCGATCTTTTCCTCGACACAGGCAACGGTCGGGTTGGAGATGCGGGAATACATATGTCCGTCGGCAGTGAGATCAAAAAGCTTGCCGATATCGGTGGGGGAGGAATAGGAATAGGTCGTGCTTTGATAGATGGGGAGCGCGAGAGGCTCGCCGTTTTCGGGGTGATAGCCCGAGTGAATGCATTGTGTTGCGGGAGAAAACTCTTTTTTCATATCTTTGTTCCTGCGCCTTTTTTATTAGTCGAATCGTCCGTCGAGCTGGCGGAGCTTGTTTACCGCGGTCTCCCAGTTGGAAGGATACTGAAGCTCGTGACGAGTGAAGTCGTTGTAAGAAAAGATGGTTTCAAGCATAGCGCTTGCCGTGTCGAGAGTGAGATTGGTTTCGCAGTTTTTGAGAATATTCGTCATAGAAGCGGTGCTCTTTGTAGCGGCTTCGTTTTCAAAGAACTGGCGTATTACCGATTTCGCGATCATTGAGTAAAGAGTGTTGTATTCGCTTCCGTCGACGTTGGGGTTGTATTCGAGCAGCCAGTCAAGCTTCGATTTGCCGTTGAGCTGCTCGTTCAAAAGAACTCTGCCGTCGACGTTGGATATCGTGATGTAGTAATCGTCGGGATAGGGCTGACCGGGCACTGCGACGTAGTCGGAATATGCGGGGTTGACGATGATTATATCCTCGTTGAGCACAACACTCGCACCGGGGATCGATCTTGCGATCTCGCGCACGCCCTTGCGGTCGAAGCGCAGACAGTAATCGGTTTGTATTCCCGTCATCGCGGTGATGCTCTGACAGATCGCATCGGGGGTAAGGGTTGCGAAAAGATCACCAACGGTAATAGTTGCGCCGATCTCGTTTGCGGTCTTCACCGAAGAGGGAACGGTGCAGTAAATAAACTGCTTGGTCTTGCCGTTGGAATCAATAAATACCGAGTTGAGCGCGCGTCCGTTGGAATCGACGCACATAACGACCGCGGTGAAGATATCGCCGTTTTCGTCGTAGCTCGGGTCGATTACCGGCTGGCTTGTTTCGCCGCTGCTTTCGTCGCTGATATCGGTGCTTTCCTCAACCGATTCGTCGGCCGGAGTATCCTCGCCGTCATCGCTCAGAAGATCGATAACAAGCGGTTTGAACACCAAGAAAGCCAGAAGTATAAAAACAAGCAGACATATTGCAAAGGTTATAAAGAAATTCTTGAATGCGGAAGACAAAGGCTCATCTCCTTAAAGATTTATAGTCAGAGTGGTGCATTATTCATTTCACAACAAGCAATTATACACCAATGCCCGCCGTTTGTCAATCGAATATTCGCTTGACAATTTGTGAATATATCGTTATAATGTAAAATACATATAATATGGCGCTATGCGCTCATCCGAAGCACCGTGTCCGAATCCCGACGATGCTGTACTTCGGATCAACGTATGGTAAGCCGTTAAGAAAGGAAAAAATCATGAAAAAGCTTTTGCTCATTCTCATGGCTCTCTGCATGCTCGCTCCCCTTATGGTAGCCTGCGGCAGCGAAGAGGACGAAAGCTCTGCTTCCGAAGTCGATAATTCGATGGTGATGACGACCCCCGTTGTCGATCTCGGCGGAAGAGAGATCAACGTTCTTTGCCATCACTTTGGCGCAAACTCCAACTCGATTCTCGGCTACACCGGCGAAATTATTTACGCCGAGGAAAATCCCAGCTCGGTCGATGAGGCAAAGAGACAGGTTGTCGACTTTATCGAATCCGAGTACAACTGTAAGATCGTCGGCGAAATGGTCGACGGTATTAACAGCACCTCTGTTGTGGATATCGTAAAGAACCAGGTAACCTCCGGTCTTCATACCTATGATATCTGCTTCGACTCGCTCGGCAGAGCATCTACTCTCGCACTCGAAAATATGCTTCTCGATATCAGAACCGTTCCCGGTATCGATCTCAGCAAGCCCTGGTGGGACCAGAACGCAGTTGCCGACCTTTCTATCTCCGACAAGGTCTTCTTCACCTGCGGCGACATTAATACTTACGATGATCAGGGTACCTGGTGTGTTCTTTTCAACAAGAACCTCAAATCCAAGCTCAACATCGAAGAAGACTTTTATCAGATCGTTCGCGATGATAACTGGACCTTCGACAAATTTGTTGAAATCTGTAAGAGCGATATAACCTCCGACTCCAGCGGCGACGGCGTCCTCGACGAAAAGGATACCTGGGCGTTCGGTACCGAAACCTACAACATTTACGTTCACGTTGTAGCCGGCGGCCACAAGATCGCGCAGAAGGACAACGAGGATATTCCTTACCTCACCCTCAGCAACGACACCGAAGCGACCTACAAGATCCTCGGCGACGTTCTCGAATTCTACAATGACCAGAGCACCGTTATGGTTGCAAACGCACCTCCTTATACCAACAAGGGCTTCACTAACGTTTGGGAAGAAACCGTTCACAAGTCCTTTGTCGAGGGCAGAGAGCTCTTCTATATGTGCGGTCTTATCAACGTTGCTTCCTTCAGAAAGATGGAAGACGAATTCGGTATCCTTCCCGTTCCGAAGTACTCCAAGGCTCAGGACAGATACTACCACACCGTTTCCAGAGATAACGCAACCGTTATGTTCCTTCCCACCACCATTCCCGCAGAGGATCTCGAAAATCTCGGTACCGTTATTTCCGCAATCTCCGAGTATTCCAAGTACGTTGTAACCCCCGCATACTACGACGTTCAGCTCAAATACCGCGATTCGCGTGACGATGAATCGGGCGAAATGCTCGACCTTATCTTCGCTTCCCGTACCTTCGACCTTGGCTGTGCATACAGCTGGGGCGGTATCGTCGGCGAATATATGTCGCTCAACGAAAATATCGCGTCTCGCTTTGAGTCCTGCATCAGCAAGGCTGAAACCGAGCTTCAGAATATGCTCGAGGATTTGGATTTCCAATAAGATAACCTTTTGAAAGGAAAGAAGCAATGGGTATTTTAGAAGCGATAATTTACGGCATCGTTCAGGGTATCGCAGAATTTTTGCCGATATCAAGCTCGGGGCATCTTGCACTGTTCCAAAACTTTTTCGGCACAAACACCCAATACGGCTTTGAATTCAATATCGCGCTCCATCTCGGCACTCTCGTTTCGATCGTCGTCGTCTTCCGCAAGGAAGTGCTGGGGCTTATCCAAAGCTTTTTCTCCTTGGCAAAGAAGCTTTTCACGGGCAGGCTTAAAAAAGATGGGCTTGACAGCGGCGAAAGGCTGTTCCTCGTTATTTGTATAGCAACTCTTCCGTTGATACCGCTCAAGCTTCTGGGCTTCGATGAAAAGATCGAGTTTCTCAGCACGGTAAGCTGGGCTATCGGCGCACTGCTGATATTAAACGGAGTATTGCTTTTTGTAAGCGACCGTATAAAAACAGGCAAGGAAACCGTCGAAACCGGCGGTTTCCTCCGCCCTGTCGGTGTCGGACTTATGCAGGCGTTCCTCGGCATTATGCCGGGTATATCGCGCTCGGGCTCGACTATCACGGGCGGCAGATTTTTGGGATACAGCCGCGACGAAGCCGTTCGGTTCTCGTTCCTTATGGCTATCCCCGCAATATTGGGCGCCTGCGTTGCCGAATTACCCGACGTTTTCGATAAGGGTATCGACAGCGCGATGCTCACCCCTATGGCAATCGGCGCGATCGTTGCCGCGACAGTCGGCTTTTTCGCGATCAAGCTGTTGCAGTATCTCACCAAGAACAAGAATTTGTCGTTTTTTGCGATCTACTGTATGTTGGCAGGCATAGCCGCGATAATCGCGGATGTCTTGGCAGTATAAAAGGAGTCTATTGTGGCGGACAAGAAAAAAAGCAGGAAGACTACTACAAAAAAGAATAATACGACAAGTAAAAAATCATCTGCACCCAAGCAGACCGAGATAAAGGTAGAAAAATCCGAGATAATCCGTTGGGTAATGGGATTTGTGGCATTTTTTATCGTGCTCACCTTTTTCCCGTTTGTAAACAACGGCTGGCTCGGCAACGCGATCGCAAGCTTTTTAAAGGGCTTGTTCGGTCCGATGTATTACGTGGTCCCCTTTATTATTTTTATTATCGTTATTTTTTGGGGCAAGGATCACGAAAACAATGTCGCAAAGGTCAAATATCTGATCTATGCGCTCGAATTTGTGTTTATTTCGCTCGTCGTTCAGGTTGCTGTTGCGGGCGGAGAGGACATAGCCGTGCGTGAGCTTTATTCAAAAGGAATCGAGCTTCAGAGCGCGGGACTTATAAGCGGTTCGATAGCGATGCTGTTTATTATGCTCATCGGCGAAACCGCATCTATGGTGCTTGCGATACTCGGTATATTTATCTGCACCGTGTTGCTTTTCGGCGCGACCCCGAAGGACACCGTTATGGCGATAATCAACCGTTTTCGTGAAATGGCTGCCCGCGATGACGATGACGACGAGGACGAGGAGGAAGAGGAAATTCCCGAAGCTCCCAAAAAGCGCAAGAAGAGAGAAATTCCCGAGCCCGAAGAACCCGAGCTTCCTGGGACTGTCGAGCCCGAGCTTCCCGAGGACCCCGCTGAACAAGAAGACAACGGCTTTCAAGTTATTTCGGAATATGATGCAAAAGCCGATACCGATAAAACGCTCGCTCCCGACCCGTTTGACGAGGATAACGGCAACGAGCTCCCCTTTGATCCCGACAATCCCCCCGAAACCATTCCCGAAATGATCGAGGGAACAGAAGAAGACGATGACGAGGAGCTTTGTCTCGAGCCGATCGAGGACACTCCCTACGTCTTCCCGCCGATATCGCTTCTCACTGCCGACTCGGCAAACGGAAGCGGCGGCCCGACCGGCACCGAGGTAGAACGTACGAGCCGCAAGCTCGAGGAGATCCTTGCCAGCTTCAACGTAAAGGCAAAGGTTATAAATTCCACCTACGGACCTACCGTAACACGTTATGAGCTTCAGCCCGAAACCGGTGTCAGAGTCAAGGCGATATCCAACCTTGCGGACGATATCGCGCTTCACCTTGCCGCAACCGCGGTAAGAATCGAAAATATTCCCGGCAAGGCGGCTGTCGGTGTCGAAATACCCAACAGAACCACCTCGACGGTCCGTTTGCGCGGTCTTATCGATAATCCCGTATTCCGCGACAACAAGAGCCGTCTGTTCTGCTCGCTCGGTGAGGACGTAGCAGGCAGTCCCGTTTACCTCGATATCGCAAAAATGCCCCACCTTCTCGTTGCGGGCGCGACCGGTCAGGGTAAATCGGTTTGTATAAACTCGCTTATTATTTCGTTGCTTTACCGCAACCACCCCAACGACGTAAAGCTTATACTTATCGACCCGAAAACAGTTGAATTTTCGGACTATAAGGATATTCCGCATCTTCTTGTTCCGGTTATAAACGATCCGAAGAATGCGGCGGGAACGCTGAATTGGGCGTGCTCGGAAATGGAAAACCGCTATAAGCTTATTCAGGAGGTCGGCGCGCGCGATCTTATGGGATATAACAGCGCAGTCGCAAACGATCCCGAGCGCAGTCTGCTTCCTCAGATAGTTATTTTTATCGACGAGTTTGCCGATTTGATGATGACCGCACCCGACGACGTCGAAACATCGGTCTGCCGCCTTGCACAAAAGGCGCGTGCCGCAGGTATCCACCTCGTTATCGGTACTCAAAGACCTTCGGTAGACGTTATCACGGGTCTTATCAAGGCAAATATCCCTTCACGTATCGCGTTGACCACCACAAGCGCGGTCGACTCTCGTACGATACTCGATATGACCGGCGCCGAAAAGCTTCTCGGTAAGGGCGATATGCTCTATTACCCCGTCGGCGCTATGAAGCCGTTGCGCGTTCAGGGCGCATTTGTCGACGGCAAGGGCGAGGTTGCCGCTGTTACTCAGTTTATCAAGGAAGCCGCCCACGCCCAGTATGACGAGGCTATCATGCAGCAGATCGAGCAGGAAGCGAAGCTTTGCGGTATGAAGGGCAAGAAGGGCGCTGCCGCGGCTGCCGAAGCCGACGACGGCGACGAAAAGACCGATCCTATGTTTATGGACGCGATCGAGGTTGCGATCGAGAGCGGCACCGTTTCGACCTCGCTTCTCCAGCGCAGACTTTCGCTCGGATATGCCCGCGCTGCAAGAATTATCGACAAAATGGAGCGCCGCGGCTATATCGGCGAGTTCGATGCCGCAACGAAAAAGCGCAATATCCTTATCACGCGTGAGCAGTTTGCCGAGCTGAAGATGAACGGCGAGGGCAAGAAGGAGGGCGACAATGCTTAAAAGGCTGATCGTCTCCTTGGTACTGATCCTTGCACTGATGCTTTCCGCCTGCTCCCAACCGAACAAATACGGATTGAGCTTCACCGCAGGCAACAAAACGTCGGTAGATTATATTTTTTACAACGATGAGCGTGTCGTCTACGTTGTCGGCGGGATAATGACTGTCGGCGAGGGCGAGAGCGCCGAGCTTTTGGAAATTGTCCTCAACAGAGGCGAACTCACGGTGGACGCGATCCTCGAAGCCGCAAAGGGAGATGCCGATAACGGCGATATCGAATACGAAAGCTACCCCGACGGCAGTGTCGAATATCACTACGACGGATTCGATATTATAAAGCTGAACACCCACCTCGGCAACCGCGACGTTTATTTCGTTCCCTCGAGTATGAGCTATTACGACGTTACAAACCCTTAAACAACAAAAAAAGAACCCTTTCGCACTGTTTCGCGGAAGGGTTTTTTGTATGTTAAAAAACTTTAAAATCACTTGCAATTTATATGTGCATATAATATAATAGAGGTGATTGATCATGTCTGTTTTCGGCAGTGTTTTGCTTGCCGTGCTGGCATCGCTCGGGATCGCGCTTTCGGTACTCGAGCTTGTCCGTGTGCGGTGTGCAAGGAAGGCTGAATTTATCTGTTTGTGCTTCGACGAGCGGCTGCTCGAGGGCGAAAAGCCCGATATGCTTATTATCTGCCGGACCGATGCCGAGCAGGAGGAGATTATTCGGCGCGTCTGCTCCGACGAAAGCAGAAGAGTTTATATCAAAAAGTTTTGAAATCAAAGACGGAGGTCTGTTTTGGGCGAGCTGTATCTTGACGGCATTGTTGAAGACATAATATTCTCGAACAACGAAAACGGATACACCGTCTGCACCATAAGCTGCGGAGGCGAGCCGATAACGCTTGTCGGGATAATGCCGTATATCGGCGAGGGAGAAACGATACGGGTTCAGGGCGATTGGCAGGTCCATTCGACGTTTGGACGTCAGTTCCGTGTCGATTATTTTGAAAAAAAGCTCCCCACCACCTCGGCGGCAATACTTAAATATCTCGCGTCGGGCGCGATAAAGGGAGTCGGCCCCGTTACCGCCGAACGAATCGTTGGGCGGTTCGGCGAGGATACACTCGATATAATCGAGAACAACCCGCGCTGGCTTTGCGATATCCGCGGTATCTCGCCAAAGCGCGCCGACGAAATACATAATAATTACGTCGAGCAGTTCGGTATGCGAACGGTTATGATGTTCTGCAACGAATTCTTCGGCCCTGCGCTGTCAGTGAAGATATTCAAGGCGTATGGCTCCGCGGCGATAGATATTATCAAGGCAACTCCGTACAGACTGTGCGACGATATCAACGGAATCGGCTTTGAAAAGGCAGACCGTGTGGCTATGTCGCTCGGATTTTCACCCGATTGCCCCGAGCGTGCCGAGGCGGGAATAATCCATACCCTCAATATCGCTTCTGTCAACGGCGGACACTGCTATCTTCCCGAAAACGAGCTTGTCGATGCGGCGGCGCGCGTGCTCGGGGTAAAGCCCGAAGTTGCCTATGCCGCGTTATCGCGGCTTGTAACACTCGAGAAGGTGAAAAAATTCGAAATCGTCGATGGCGATGCGTTTGCACTCAGCGAGCTTTACTCGGCGGAGGTTTATATCGCCGCAAAGCTTCACGCGCTTGCCAATTATAAATTCCCGTTTGTGCTTGAGGGACTCGACGAGCAGATAGACGAGCTCGAAAGAGTCCACGGAATCAGCTACGCACCCGAGCAAAGAGAAGCTATCTCCAACGCGCTCACAAGCGGAGTGACGGTTATCACGGGCGGTCCCGGCACGGGTAAAACAACGGTAATCAAGGCGATACTCGATATCTGCAATATACTTAAATTCTCCAGCGTGCTCGCCGCGCCTACCGGCAGAGCCGCAAAGCGAATGTTTGAATCGTCGGGGAAAGAGGCAAAAACCATTCACCGAATGCTCGAGGCGAGCATTTCGGACAACGGAAAGCACCATTTCCAGCGCGACGAGGAAAACCCGATAACACAAAAGGTGATAATCATCGACGAAATGTCGATGGTGGACACCAACCTTATGTGTGCGCTTTTAAAGGCGGTAAAAACCGGCAGCTATCTTATACTTATCGGTGACCCCGACCAGCTCCCTCCCGTAGGGCCGGGCAACTGTCTGAACGATATCATCGGTTCGGGAAGGTTCGATGTCGTCAGACTCAATAAAATCTTCCGTCAGGCAGAGCAAAGCCTTATTGTAATGAACGCCCACGCGATCAATCGCGGCGAGCTTCCCGTTTTGTCCTCGCGCGATAACGATTTCTTCTTTGTCGAGCGAAGCAATACCGACGACGTCGCCGCCTTGCTTCTTTCGTTTGTGGCGGAAAGACTCCCCAAACGCTACGATGCCGACCCGATGGACGATATACAGGTCATCTCCTGCACAAGAAAGGGCTCGCTCGGAACTACCGAGCTTAATGTACTTTTTCAGCAGGCGCTCAACCCGAAAAGCCCGAAAAAGACCGAAAAGAAATACGGAAGCATTATCTTCCGCGAGGGCGACAAGGTTATGCAGATCAAAAACGACTACGATCTTACCTGGACAAAGGGCGCGGAATCGGGAAGCGGTATTTTCAATGGCGATATGGGACGAATAATCGAGATCGACACCCGCGCCGAAACACTGACAGTCGATTTCGAGGACCGTATCACGACCTATGATTTTTCACAGCTCGACGAGCTCGAGCACGCCTATGCGGTCACCGCACATAAAAGCCAGGGCAGTGAATACCGAATCGTCGTTATCCCGTCGTTCGATGCACCGTTTCCGCTTATGACTCGAAACCTGCTCTACACCGCGGTCACTCGTGCAAAGGAAATGGTGGTTATCGTCGGTTCTCAAAGATCGCTTGCGGTTATGGTCGGCAACGACCGTATCCCGATAAGGCATACCGCACTCAAGCATCTGCTTGAGCTTGTCTGATATGAAAATCAGGCATATCTTTCCGCACGTATGTATGGTCTGTCTGTATAACGTCAGCCACGAGGAGCTTCCGGTCTGCAGTGCCTGCATTTCGCAGATGCAGATTCTTGTGACGGCGCCCTGCAAGACTTGCGGACAACCGCCGTCGTCCTGCCGCTGTGTCGATAACGATAAGATCAGATTCGGCTTCTTTTTCGGTAACAGCATCTCGCGTGACGTTATTTATATGCTCAAAAACAGAATAGATATACGCTCGATGGATTTTATTGCCGAGCTTGCAGTGAATTCAAGCGGTATAAATATCCCCTCGTACGATGCTGTGACCTACGTTCCGCGCTTGAAAAGAAGAGTAAGGCGCGCAGGCCGCGATCAAGCCCGCGAGTTTGCAAAATCTCTTTCGCGCATCTACGGTATCCCGATGATAGAAACGCTCGAGCGTGTCGGCGGTGTCGAGCAAAAGCTTTTGAGCCGCGATCAAAGAATAAAAAATATAGCGGGGAAGTTCAGGGTAAAGGACACTTTCCCCGAGGAACCCGAATATAAAAAGCTGCTTCTTGTCGATGACGTTGCCACAACAGGTGCAACGATCACCGCCTGCGCGTCGCTTCTTCGAGGCAGAGTGTCACGGTCGGTCGTAATGTTTACTCTTGCGAAAACCAATACTTTAAAGAAAAAGGGTGTATGAAATGAAAAAGAACCGTCTTTTCTATATCACCGCGGGTGAACTTGGCTGTACTCTTGCCGTTGAAGAAAGCGGCGTTTCACTTTTTGCGCTGCGCGACAGAAAGCTCAAAAAGAGCTTTTTGAGCCAAAAGCGCCCGCTGTTTACCCTCACTGCGCGCTCGATGTCGTCGGACGAAATGCTTACAGTTTCGTCGGAAAACGGTTGGAAGGATATCCGCATCGAGCGAGTCGGAGCCGACAGTATTATTTTGCTTTCGGACAATAAGGAGCTCGAGGGCGTAACCGTGATACTTTGCGCCCACACGGCAGGAAACCGTATCGAATGGACGACAAGCCTTATCAGTGGAAACGATTCTTATTCGCTCTATTCCTGCGACTACCCGATGATTTCGTTCGATGCAAAAAAGGACGTTTGGTTTTTGTCGCCCAACGGCCCGGGCGAGCTTTGGAACGGGCTCGATGAATGCCGCTCTTGCCAGGACTATCCCTCCTATGGCGCGAGTATGCAGTTTATGGCGTTTTGGAACAAAAAATGGCGCAGAGGTATCTATTACGGCCTTCACGACCCTGCGCCCGCATATAAAAAGATATATTTTGAAAAGAAAAAGAACGATAAATTCTTCACCCTTTGCGGCAAAATGCCGCTTGCGGATATCGACACCGCACGTAATTCGCAATCGCTCTGTGGCGTTTGCGTTTGGGAAATATTCGACGGCGATTGGTACGACGCATCAATGCGCTACCGCGAATTCTTCCTTAACAACGCCGTGTGGAAGCCCGATACCGACGAAAACGGCAGAAAAGATCAGCCCGATTGGATGAAGAAGGAAAACCATTGGTGGATAGTTCGTATGAAGGACGACGAGCAGTACGTCGACGACGTGCTTGCCGCAAACGCCGATCTGGGATACGACAGCCCGATCCATCTTTACGATTGGTTCAAGATTCCATATGATAACGATTATCCCCACTATTTCCCTGCAAAAGAGGCGTTTCACAGCGGTGTCAAGCGCTTGCAGGAAAACGGTGTAAGGGTAATGCCCTATATCAATGCGCGCCTCTGGGACACCAAGGATAGAGGTATGGAGGATTGGGAATGGTCCGAAAAGGCAAAGCCCAACTGCACAAAGGACAGAAACGGAGTTCCTTTTATAGAGTCGTACAGTTCGAAGGAAGCCGACGGAAGTCCTGTTAAGCTTTCGATAATGTGCCCCTCGACAGCCTGCTGGCAGGAAACGATAACTTCTGTTGTGGACAAGCTGTTGAACGAGGTCGGCGTTAATGCCGTTTATATGGATCAGATCGCCGCGGCGGCACCGAAAATGTGCGAGGACAGAACCCATTCTCACCGTGCGGGCGGCGGCAGCTGGTGGGTAGAGGGATATAATAATCTTCTCGACCACGTCAACCGTATTCGCCCCGAGGAAAAGGGACTTTCCACCGAATGCACAGCCGATCCGTTTATGAAGCGGATGCAGGCATATCTGACTTGGCTTTGGGTGCATAACCGCCAGGTTCCCGCATTTGTCGCGGTCTATTCGGGATACGTTTCGATGTTCGGCAGAAACTACCGCTATATGCCCTATGACGACGATGAGGGTCAGCGTATAAACATCGCGCAGTCCTTTACCTTCGGCGAACAGCTCGGCTGGAACGCGCCCGATCTCTATATGCAGATGAAGCACAAGGATTTCTATAAAAAATGCGTGCACGAAAGAGCGAAAGTCGGTTCATATATGTATAACGGCAGGCTTTTGCGCTCGCCCGAGTTTACCGATGACCAACCTCTCATTCGCACCACTCGGTGTAAGGAGGCATACGGCGGACTTGTCGAGCACAGTGCGGTCTTTTCGGAGCATTGGGAAAGAAACGACGGAAAAAAGCTGCTTCTTATAGTAAACGCTTGTGAAAACGAAGCCGAGGTAAGCTATACCTACGGTCTCGATGACGGAGAATATATCCTTTCCGGCGATACGGACGGGGTAATGAAGATCGAAAACGGAAAGGGAAAGGTAAAGATCCCGCCGCTTTCGATAGTATATGCGACGGCAAAATAATTGCCGTGCGAACGGAGTTTTTCAGAGTATGTTATTTGGATTTTTTCGGCCGGATATGGCGTTTTGCGACGTATACACGATCACACCCGAAGCACTTTCGGAGCTTGGGGTGAAGGGCGTCGTGTTTGATATCGACAATACGATAGCGCCCTATGAAATAGAACGCCCCACCGACGAAATGAACGGCTATTTCGCCTCGCTTCGCGATGCGGGTATAAAAATGGCATTCGTTTCAAATAACAAGGGTCCGCGCGTTGCGACCTTCAACGAGGGCTTGGGTCTTTACTACGTCTGCAAGGCGGGAAAGCCGTCGCCCAAGGGCGTTCGTAAATGCATCGAGCATTTCGGACTTGATAAAAGCGAGGTCATCGCGGTCGGCGACCAGATATTCACCGATTGCCTCGCGGCTCACCGCGCGGGAATAAAATTCGCGATAGTAAAGCCGATTCAACCGGTCGAAAGCTTGTTTTTCAAAATAAAGCGCTTTTTCGAGCGCCCGTTTGTCAAAAAGCTTGATTGGCTGAATCCGAAAAACGTAATGGCAAAGCTTCGAAAGAGCAAGGGTAAAAAGGATGAGTAACAATGCAAAATTCGGCCCCGGCGGAAACTCGGATTCATTCCGCGCCGCAGGCTTTAGATCTACTTTACAAGCACCCGGATTCGTAAAGGAATTGGGGCTTGACGCTTATGAATACGAGGCGGGAAACGGTATCACCGGAAGCGACGAAATGTTTCTTGCGGTCGGACGGAAGGCAAGGGAGCACGGGATAAAAATGTCCTTCCACGCGCCCTATTTCATCTCGCTTTCCTCGGTAGAAAAGGAAAAGCGCGACAACAGCATCGGCTACATACGCAGAAGCGCGGAGGTAAGCGCATTGCTCGGCGCGGAAACGATGGTCGTGCATTGCGGCTCCTGCGCAAAGATAAGCCGTGAGACCGCTATGTCCTATGCGCGCGAAACGCTGACGGGCGTTGCCCAAATGATGTCGGACAACGGATTCAAAACGATAGTCGGTATCGAAACGATGGGCAAGGTGAACCAGCTCGGAACACTCGACGAGGTGCTTGAGCTTTGCACGATTTCAAAGCATTTTGCACCGGTTGTCGATTTCGGTCATCTCAACGCGCGCGAAAGAGGCTTCTTTTTCGGCAGTGACGATTACAAATACGTGTTCGACCGTATTTCCCAAAAGCTCGGCGCATCGTATGCCGAAAATCTGCACTGCCACTTTTCAAAGATAATGTATACCGATATGGGCGAAAAGAAGCATTTGACCTTTGACGACGATATCTACGGTCCAAACTTCGAGCCGCTTGCCGAGGCGATGGTCTCGCTCGGGGTTTCGCCTACGATAATCTGTGAATCCGCGGGAACTCAGTCGGACGATGCGGTAATTATGAAAATGACCTATGAAAGAGAAAAGATCAGACAAAAATAAAGAATCAAAAAGCAAACGGTTAAGACTAATCAGAAATATTATTTTGGCGATTGTCGCTTTCGGAATCGTTTCGCTTGCGGTCTGCAATATTATCGTCGTTGCTTCTGCCGATAAAAAAATAATCGGCTTCGACGAGGCGGTAAATCTCGGCGATATCGATTGCATAATCGTGCTCGGCGCGGGAGTAAAGCCGGACGGGACGATGTCGAATCTGCTTTACGAGCGCACTTTATGCGGAGCGGAGCTTTATCTTGCGGGCGCATCGGGCAGACTGCTTTTGAGCGGCGACCATTCGCGTGCCGATTATAACGAGGTCGGCGCGATGAAGGAATATATGGTGTCCCGCGGGATAGCGGCAAACGTCGTCTTCACCGACCACGCGGGATTTGACACCTACGATACGATGTACCGCGCGAAAGAAATATTCAAGGCGGAGCGCGTAATTATCGTGACACAGGGCTTTCATCTGTCGCGCGCGGTATTTATCGCAAACGCGCTCGGGCTCGAAGCGTACGGTGTCGATTGCGACACGGGCGCATACGGAAGAAATTTAATGAACGATATAAGAGAACTCGCCGCAAGACCCAAATATCTGCTCGACGCGATATTCAAGCCCGAGCCGAAGTTTTTGGGCGAGGCGATACCGATATGGGGAGAGGCGTCCGCATCGGACGGTTGAGAAAAATGAAATTCAACGAAATCACAATTCATACCACCACCGCAGGAAGCGAGGTCGTTTCGGGTGTACTTTTCAACGAGGGCATAAGCTGCTTTTCGGTCGATGACCCGCGTGACCTTGCCGAATTGCTGGAAAACAAATACGTTCCCGTCGATTACGTCGAGGACGGCTTGCTCCGCGAGGACGGCGACGTGCTCGTGCGCGTTTATCTTGCCGAAAACGAGCAGGGACAGCTTCAGCTCGAGGGTATACTCGCAGGAATCGAAAAGCTCAGGGAATTAAACGAGGATTGGCTCGGAAGTCTGGAAACAGAGCTTTCGGTGACCGATGAAAAGGATTGGGAAAACAATTGGAAGCAATATTTCCATCCGCTCCCCATCGGTGAAAAATTCCTTGTCGTACCCTCTTGGGAAAAGGAGGAGGGCAACGGCCGTATCGTTATCGAGATCGACCCCGCATCGTCCTTCGGAACCGGCAGACACGAAACCACCGCGCTTTGCCTCGAGGCGATCGAAACGATCTCGCCCGAGGGTAAGAACGTGCTCGATATGGGCTGCGGAAGCGGCATTTTGGGTATCGGCGCGGCGCTTTTGGGCGCAAAGCATATCGATGCTGTCGATATAGACATGGTTGCGGCGCGTATTGCCGAGGAAAACGCCGAAAAGAACAACGTTCCCGCCGACGTAATGCAGGTCTACTGCGGTAACGTTCTCACCGACGAGCCGATGTGGAAATCGTTCGCCGAAAGAAAATACGATATCATTCTTGCAAATATAGTTGCCGATATTATCAGCGATATGCTTCCGCTTTTCGATTCTTGTCTTGTTTCGGGCGGAAAAATGGTTTGCTCCGGTATAATATCTCCGAGAAAGGAATTTGTCCTCGATGCGCTTGCCGCACACGGCTTTGAGATCGAGGAGATCAAAGAAAAGAACGATTGGGTTGCGATAGTATGCAAAAAGGCATAGAAACCGAACGCGAAATGCGTTCGCTTGAGGAACAGCTGAATTACCATTCAAGGCTTTATTACGAGCTCGATTCCCCCATAATTCAGGACGAGGAATACGATGCGCTTTTTCAGCGCCTTGTGATTCTCGAGCGCGAAAACCCCGAGCTTGCAAACCCGAATTCGCCAACACAGCGTGTCGGCGGTAAGGTTGCCGAAAGGTTCGAGGAGGTTCGCCACGAGGTACCTATGGATTCCTTCGACAAGATTTTTTCGGAGGAGGAAATATACGAATTCGTCAATAAGATCAAATCCGAGTACCCCGAAGCCGAATTTACCGTTGAAAAGAAATTCGACGGACTTTCGGTATCGCTCGAATATGAAAACGGCACTCTTGTCCGCGGCTTGACCCGCGGCGACGGGATCTCAGGCGAGGACGTGACCGAAAATATCAAAACGATAAAGAGCGTTCCCATAAAGCTCAACGGCGGTTCGGGCAAAATAATCGTTCGCGGCGAGGTGTATATGCCGCGCAAGACCTTTGCCCGTCTCAACGAAAAGCGCGAGCTTAACGGCGAAAAAACCTTTGCCAACCCGCGCAACGCGGCGGCGGGCTCGTTAAGGCAGCTTGATTCAAGGATCTGCGCCGAGCGCGGACTTCAGATATTTATTTTCAATCTTCAGCTTGCCGATATTATGCCCGAAAGCCATATCGAATCACTCGAGCGCCTCACCTCGCTCGGTTTTACCGTTTCCGACGGCTGTACGCTTTGCCGCACCGCCGACGAGGTCGTAAGTGCGGTAAAGGCTATCGGCGAATCGCGCCCCTCGCTCCCGTATGATACCGACGGCGCGGTAATAAAGGTCGATAAGCTTTCGATCCGCGAGCGATTGGGAAGCACTGCCGCGGCGCCTCGCTGGGCGGTTGCATATAAATTTCCCGCGGAAATAGCCGAAACAAAGCTTGTCGATATCGACATTCAGGTCGGCAGGACGGGTGTGCTTACACCGCGTGCCGTTTTGACTCCGGTGCATCTTGCCGGCAGTACCGTTTCCTATGCGACGCTTCACAATATCGACTTTATCCGCGAGCGCGACGTACGCATCGGCGATACGGTAAGACTTCGCAAGGCGGGCGATATTATCCCCGAGATCATATCGGTAGTTATTGATAAGCGGCCGAACGATTCGGTACCGTTTGAAATGCCCGCTCGCTGTCCCTCCTGCGACGAGCTTGTCACGCGCGAAAACGGCGAGGTTGCAACACGCTGTATCAATCCCGACTGCCCCGCGCAGTTAAGCAGAAGCATTATTCATTTCGTATCACGCGGAGCGATGAATATAGACAACCTCGGTGAAAGCGTTATCGAGCAGTTTATCGAAAATAAGCTTATCAAGAGCGCGGCAGACCTTTATTATCTGAAAAAAGAGGATATCGCCTCGCTTGACCGCTTGGGCGAAAAGAGCGCGGGCAATATAATCGAAGCGATCGACAAAAGCCGCGAAGCAGGGCTCGAAAGGCTTCTTTGCGGATTGGGTATCCGTCATATCGGCGAAAAGGCGGCGCATACGCTTGCTTCGCGCTTCGGCAATATAAGCGCGCTTATGAATGCGACTGTCGAGGAGCTTTGCACCGTCGACGATATCGGCAGAGAAAGCGCCGAATCGGTTGTGCGCTTCTTCGAGGGCGACCACGTAAAAGCGCTTATCGAGCGCTTGATAGCCGCGGGTGTCTGCTGCGAGAGCAAGGAAAAGCCTTTGGGCAATTCGCTCGAGGGCAAAACCGTTGTCGTCACCGGCACACTGCCTACTTTGAAGCGGCAGGAGGCAGAAGCGCTTATCCGTCTGCACGGCGGCAACGCTTCGGGCTCGGTCTCCAAAAAAACAAGCTTTGTGCTTTGCGGAAGCGATGCCGGCAGCAAGCTCACAAAGGCGCAAGCACTCGGTATCCCCGTAATCAACGAGGAAGAGTTCCTCGCTATAATAAACAAATAAAGGCTTTACAGAAAAAGGAGAAACATTATGGATTATTCCAAACTTCCCGTATTTGCCGAAGCAGACGTTGTTGTTTGCGGCGGCGGTACCGCAGGCGCATTTGCTGCAAAGGCGGCAGCAGACATGGGAAAGGACGTACTTATCGTAGAGCAGTTCGGCGCACTCGGCGGAACGGCAACAAACGGCTTGGTTCTTCCTATAATGCATACCCATATCCCCGAAAATCCCCAGTGCTCTTATATCGCAAACATCGTGCGCGATAAAATGGTAGAGCTTGGCGCCGCAAGCGCAAACGGTGCGAATTTCGACCCGCTTTTGATGAAGACCGTGCTCGAAACCGTCTGCGACGAGGCGGGCGTGAGAATGCTTTTCTATACCTTTATCGCCGAAACCATCGTTAATGACAACAAGCTCGAGGCTATCGTTGTTGCAAACAAAAACGGCTTGGGACTCATCAAGGGCAAGATATTCATCGACGGCACCGGCGACGGCGACGTTTGTGTCCGCGCAGGCGCAGGCTATACAAAGGGCAATCCCGAAACAGGCAAAAATCAGCCCATCTCGCTCCGTTATATCGTTGCAAACGTAGATATCCGCGCCTTCGGCGAATTTATAAACGAAACCATCGAGAAAACCGGCAAAAATTACGCCGCATCTTATGACGGAAGCTCGGTTTATGTTGCTTGCTGTGCGGGTGATCAGTGGACCTTCTCCGACATATTCGACGAGGCAATAAAGAACGGCGATCTTATCGATGACGACAAAAACTATTGGCAGGGCTTTATGGTTGCGGGCAGAGAAAATACGATTGCCTTCAACAACCCCGAATTCTTCGATGAGGTCGACGGCACCAACCCCGATCACCTCACCAAGACCCAGATCCGCGGCAAGCAGCGCATACTCCGTCAGCTTCAGTTCTACAAGAAGTATATGAAGGGCTTTGAAAAGGCATATATCGCCGAAATTGCAACTATGGTCGGTATCCGCGAAAGTCGCAACATCGAAACCGAATACGTGCTTTCTGCGGCAGACCTTCTCCGCCGTGTCAAGTTCGACGATATGTTCTGTCAATCGAACTACCCCGTAGATATCCACGGCAAGCAGCTCAAGTGCGAATCCAACCTCGCACCCGTTGACGACGGCAAGCCTTGGTACGAGATTCCCTATCGCTCACTCGTTGTCAAGGGAATAGATAACCTTTATATCACCGGACGCTGTCTCGGCGCGGAATTCCTTGCACAAAGCTCTCTCCGCGTTCAGCATTCGGTTCGCGCATCGGGCGAAGCTGCGGGCATCGGTGCGGCGCTCGCGCTTGACCGCGATATCCTTCCCAAACAAGTCGACGGTAAGGAAGTACGTGAGATTATGATCTCCAAAGGAGCCCACTTCGTACTCTAAACGGCGTCTGAACGGCGCATACCGCATAAACGTCGACGAAGGCAGTAGGAATCTACAGTCATATCTCCGTTTCCGCAGTCTGCATCCGTTCATCCTGCCTGTCCCCGCGTTCCACTGAAATCAAACGGCGTCTGAACGGCGCATACCGCATAAACGTCGACGAAGGCAGTAGGAATCTACAGCCATATCTCCGTTTCCGCAGTCTGCATCCGTTCATCCTGCCTGTCCCCGCGTTCCACTGAAATCAAACGGCGTCTGAACGGCGCTACCGCATAAACGTCGATGAAGGCAGTAGGAATCTACAGCCATACCTCCGTTTCCGCAGTCTGCATCCGTTTGTTCGTTTGACTATACAAAACATAACGATAACGAGAGAGGGACTTTTGAAAAAAGACCCTCTCTCGCGCTCTCTCCCGAAAACTTTTAAAGAAAAAACTGTTGTGTTCAAGCGGACACAACAGTTTTGTTTTTTGTTATTATTTTTTGAGCCAGACCGACTGATAGGGCTTCAAGGTATTGCCGAAGCTGTCGTAGTTATTGAGTATAACCTTCGCATCGGTCGGGACACATTCGGGCATTACGCATTCGTTTTCGTCGAATCTTGTGACAACGTATACCGTTTCGCCGTCGAGCGTGCGGGTATAAACGCTTGTTTTGCCGTCGTTAAGCAAAAGCTCGAATCTGCCGTCGCCCATACAAGCGGTGCTGCGCCTTACAGAAAGCAGTCTGCGGTAGAAATTGAGCACCGACTTTTCGTCGCCGTCCTGCTCCTCAACAGTATATCCCTTGTCGACCTGGGTCTTTATCCAGGGGGTGCCGTTTGTAAATCCCCCCTCCTTTTCGGTGGTCCAGGGAATCGGAGTACGTCCGCAATCGCGTGATCCGAACTGCATCTTTCGGAGCAATTCCTCGTCGCTGAATTTACCGAGCGATTTTAGATCGCGGTAGGCGTTGAGCGTTTCGATATCGCGGTATTCGTCGAGCGAATTGAATATCGGGTCGTGAAGACCGAGCTCCTGCCCCTGATAAATAAATATCACACCGCGCATACCGTAAAGAAGTGAAGCGAGCATCGTTGCGCTTTCATAGGGGTAATTCTTGTCGCCGAAGCGCGAAAGTGCACGCGGCTGATCGTGGTTTTCCATAACCAACACAGGATAGCTGTCCTCGCTCAAGCCGTATTCCCACTTTGCGAGAATATCGACAAATGCCTTGCGGTCTACGGGCTCGGGGTCGAACTTGTCGCCGTTTACTCTGCCGAGCAAAAGATGCTCGAATTGGAACGTGGTGGTGAGCTCGCCGCGCTCCTCGCTTGTGAGATCGAGCGCTTGCGCGGGGGTGAGTCCCCAAGTCTCGCCGACAGTAAACGCACCGTGAGGCTCGAGCGCCTTTACGTGCAGCTCGTGGAGATATTCGTGAAGTCTGGGGCCGTTTCCGCCCGCATAGGCACGGGTGAAATCCTTGCTGATGTTGTTTATAACGTCGCAACGGAATCCGTCGACACCCATATCGAGCCAATAATTGATCATATCGGCGATTTCTTGGCGTACCTTCGGATTTTCCCAATTCAGATCGGGCTGCTTCTTCGAGAACAGATGGAGATAATACTGCCCGGTTAACTCGTCGTATTCCCAAGCACTTCCGCCGAATGCGGCAACCCATTCGTTAGGCTCGTGGTCGTCGACGGGATCGCGCCAGATGTAATAATCGCGGTAGGGATTGTCCTTCGAGGAGCGGCTTTGCACGAACCATTCGTGCTCGTCGGAGGTGTGGTTAACAACAAGGTCCATCAAAAGCTTGATTCCGCGGGAATGCATGCCGTCGAGCATTTCCTTGAATTCGTCGAGCGTGCCGTATTCCGAAGCGATTCCGCGGTAATCCGAAATATCATATCCGTTGTCGTCACCGGGGGAGGGATAGCAGGGCGAGAGCCATACTGTGTTTATCCCGAGCGATTTCAAATAATCGAGCTTTCCGATTATTCCCTTTATATCGCCGATGCCGTCGCCGTTCGTGTCGCAAAAGCTTTTCGGGTATATCTGATATGCAACTATATCCTTGTGCCACTGTTTCATACGAAAAACCTTCCTTGTTTCATTTTTGGCGGTCTGTGCAGTAAGTATAACAGAAAACAAAAAACATTTCCACCCCTTTCGGAAATAAAAAGCTCCCTTTTTGCATATTTATTGCAGGAGGTGATTTCTGACTATGCTGTCTTTTCTTTTGAATATGGTCTCCAAATGCTTTTGCCTTATTTTGCGTACCTCCGACACTCACTCCTTTCCGCCGCCGCTTCCGCGCGACGAGGAGCACGAGCTGTTTATAAAGGCGCGCAAAGGGGACATATCCGCGCGCAACAAGCTTATCGAGCACAATTTAAGGCTTGTCGCGCATATTGTTAAAAAATATTACACCGCTTCTCCCGATCAGGACGATCTTATTTCGGTCGGCACGATAGGTCTTATAAAGGCGATCGACAGCTTCAATATCGAAAACGGGGCAAGATTTGCCACCTATGCGGGAAAATGTCTGCAAAACGAGATACTTATGTATTTCAGATCTCAAAAAAAGCACGCCAACGTAACCTCGATAAACGAGCCGGTCGACGTTGACAAGGAGGGCAATCCGCTCACTTATCTCGAAATAATAGCCTCGCCCGATGACATTGTCGATTCGATCGACAGAAAGATAAAGCTTGAAAAGATAATGACCGCGATAAAGACCGTGCTTACCGATCGCGAGCGAAAGATAATGACATTGAGATACGGACTCAACAAAAGCGGAAAGCACTATGCACAGCGCGACGTTGCAAGAATGCTCGGTATCTCGCGCTCCTACGTTTCGAGGCTCGAAAAGAGCGCGGTGGAAAAAATACGCGAATTTTCAAAGCGTTAAGATTTCGTAAAGATTCGTTCGGTTTTGTTGCAATACTCCTTTGCCGTGTGCTACGATGTTGTCAGAGGAGGTACTGCGATGAGTATTTTATCGGTTGAATCTTTGTATAAAGTATACGGACGCAACGAAAGCGAGGTACGCGCGCTCGACGGGGTCAGCTTTTCGGTCGAGGAGGGCGAGCTTTTGTCGATCGTCGGCACCTCGGGAAGCGGAAAATCCACTCTGCTCCATATAATCGGCGGTGTCGATACTCCGACAGCGGGCTCGGTCTGCGTAAACGGTCAGAACGTTCACGAAATGAACGAGCGCGAGCTTGCGCTCTACCGCAGAAGAACGGTTTCGCTGATATATCAGGCGTATAACCTGATTCCGATGCTGAACGTGCGCGATAACATCACGCTTCCGAGCGAGCTCGACAAAAAGCCTACCGACGAGGAGCGGCTGACGAAGACTATGAAAACGCTCGGTATCTTCGAGAAGGAATTTCACTATCCGCCGTATCTTTCGGGCGGACAGCAGCAACGTGTCGCGATAGCAAGAGCGATCTACACCCAACCCTCGATATTGCTTGCAGACGAGCCGACGGGCAACCTCGATTCAAAAAACACAAGCGAGATAATGGCGCTTTTCCGCCGTGCCAACAAAAAATACAACCAAACGATAATTATCGTCACGCACGATATGAACATAGCCGCACAGACCGATAGGGTGATAAGGATAGAGGACGGCAAAATCGTTTCGGACGAAAGGAACAACAATGCTGACTCTTAAACTGGCGTGGGCGGGAATCAAAAAATCACCCTCCTCGTCGGTGATGACGTTTTTGGGCGTTGTTCTGTCGTCGACGCTGTTGACGGTAATCCTTTGCTTTTGCTATTCGATGATATCGGAAATGGACCCAACGTCGCCGGATTATACTATGCAAGCGATGGTGTTTGTGTCGCTCGCGGTTGCGGTCGCGGCGGTTGCAATCGTGCTCATACGTGCGGTGTTTGCCATAAATTTCGGCGAAAAGGTAAATCTTCTCGGTCTTCTTGCCACCGTCGGAATGACAAACCGAAACAAAATGCTGCTCGTTTCGGTCGAGTCGTGTTTCTATGCCTTGTCGGGCTCGTTTGTCGGAACCGCGGCGGGAAGGTTTATTTCCGCCTGGCATATCCGACTGATGAACGACGGAATGGCAGAGCATTATGCAAACAGAGGCTATGAGCAGTCGGAGTATTTCTCCTTCACCGCTCCCTTCGGGTTGCTTGCGGCGGCGTTTGCCTTTTCGGTATTGGTGACTCTTATTGCTGCCTCCAAGCCGATAAAGCGGATATCGAGGCTTTCTGTTATAAATTCGCTCAAAACCGACGTCAGTATCAATATTTCTCTCCGCGAGGGTATTTTTGAAAAGATAATGTGCCGCTTTTTCGGACGTATAGGCAGACTTGCGGGACAGAATTATGATAACAACTCGGCAAAATACCGCTCGGTAACAATGACACTGCCCTGCGCGCAGATCGTTTTTGTGAGCATATATTCGCTTTTTATGTGGGATTATTGGGAAGACGACATATATAATGCTTACGGCGACCCGTTCTTCTCGAGCGCAATAGTTATCGCATTTGTGTTGACAGCCGTTGTCCTGCTCGGCGCTTTCGGAAGTATGACGGTGAATATAAACAGCCGAAAACGCGAATTTGCCGCATTGAAATCAATGGGGCTCTCCAACGGCGATATGCTCAGACTTATGTGCTGTGAAAGCATATTTATAATGTTTTATGCCGTCGTGCTCGGACTTATCGGCTCTTATCTGTCGGTTTGGGTGCAGTATATTTTGCTGTGGACCTCGAGAGTGGTTCAGTGGTTTCATTTTCCTTGGCGCGAATGGCTCGTATTTGTTGGCATAGATATTGTTTTTTGCCTTATCTTCGCGGTTTACGCAACTCTGAAGATCTATAAAATCAATATCGCCTCGGCGTTGAAATAGGTGAAAATATGCTTTTGCTCAGGCTTGTTTTGGCAAATATAAAAAGCAAAAAGCTATATGCCGCGGTGAGCCTTGTGTGCATAACACTTGCCGCGTGTACAATATCTGCTTGTTGCGGCTTCTTCTTTTCGGCGTTCAACACGAACGACGTACAATCGAGGAACGTGTTTGTGTTTCTTGTATTGCTTGTTTCGCTCCTTGCGGTATTTATAATGCGCTCGGTATTCGCCGTGAATCTCGGCGAAAGAACGAAAACGCTTGGATTACTGATTTCGCTGGGTATGACTCGTTTAAAGGCTTCTCTTACCCTGCTTATCGAAAATTTGATTTACGGCGTTATCGGCACTGCTTTGGGCTTTTTTCTCGGCAGAAGCTTTGCGGAATCATACGTTTCTTTCTATGATTCACAAATGCAAATATACCTTTTTGATCTTTACGGCGAGTTTTACGGGACCGATATCGCAATAAGGCATATAGAGTTCGATTCATCCGCAAGAGTCGCGGTTTTAACTATTGCGGTTTGCCTTTTTGCTTTGATTTCGGCAACTGTAACACCGGTGCTGCGGGTTTATAGTATTTCGCCTTCCGAATCGTCAAAGGGAGCTGAACGAATAAATATAAGTGAACGAGAGGGAATTATCGAGCGGATTTGCAAAAGAGGATTCGGGTATATCGGCAGGCTTTCGGCGGCAAGCTATATTAATTATGCACCGCGAATACGCGCTGTATCTCTTTCGCTTTCGCTCTGCAGTGTTCTTGTCGTAGCGATTTATTCGGTTTTTATGATGCGTTCTTGGTCGAACGGAGAATACAATCCCTTAAAAGCCGATCCACTTGCGCTTACTTCGATTTGGATGGGGATATCACTTACTTTAATATCGCTTATTTCTGCCGCAATGTCGTCTGTTGCAAATATTAAAAGCCGCACGCGAATGCTTGCATTGCTTAAATCGGCGGGTATGTCGCAACGAGATATAAAGAAAATGACACTTGTGGAAAGTCTTATAATCTACTCTCTTTCAAGCATTTTCGGTATTTTGGGATCATTTTTGGCGGTGACGGTGTTCCATATCATTGCAAAGGCAGACGGTGATAATACTCGATTTTATTATCCGCTTGCGCTTATAGGAGTGTTTGCCTTACTTTACCTCGGATTTTGTACGTTCTATGCCCTGTATTATCTGAAAACAGCGCAAAGGATAAAAATCGCGTCAGAAATGAAATAAAAAATAAAAGGAAGGTCGACAAACCTTCCTTTTTCTATTGATTTATCGTCGTTTTTGGAGTATAATATAATGAATTACGCTTTGCATTTATTTTTTCAGCTCGTCTATCGTTCCGAACGAATAACCGCGCGAAATTATACCGTCGATGACGGCATCGAGTATCTCGGCATTCGTCCTGCTTGTCGGGTGGAGTAAGATCACCGCACCGTCGTGAAGCTGAGAGAATATCTTGTCCTTTGCTTTTTCGGGATCGGGCTGCTTTTCGTTGTCCCAATCGGCATAAGCAAACGACCAAAAGACAGGCGTATAACCGAGATTTTTGCAAAATTCAAGCGTTTTTTCGGAAAAAGCTCCCTCGGGCGGACGGAAATATTTTTCCATTTCAAGCCCGAATCTCTCGCTGTAAAGCGCCTCTACCCCCGAAAGCTCGCGCTTGAATTCCTCGATATCGGTAATCTTCGACATATCACAGTGAGTCGTCGTGTGGTTGCAGACCAAATGCCCCTCGTCAGCCATACGTAATACCTCCTCGGGATCGTTTTTGATTATTCCGGGGAGAATAAAGAACGCGGCTTTGATATTTCTCTTTTTCAGAACGTCGAGTATTTTTATAACGTTTTCGTTGCAATAGCCCGCGTCGAAGGTGAGATAAACCTTCTTTTCGCCCTCCGGCCCGAGATATATCGCGTTTTCGATTCCATTGGGCAGATTCCCCGCAAGAATATTGGGGCGGGTGTTTTCTGTTTCGGATTTATAGAACCAATTTATCCGCTCGTTTGGCGAATATGCATCTGCGCCGGTTCCGATCAATACGAATATCAACGAAACCGCAACGATGAATTTTATTATTTTCAAATTAATAACACTCCCTTCGGATTTATTTTTCCTGCGGTGTGTTTTAATATGCAAACCAAAAATTTGTTTTAAAAGGGTTGATTTTATGGTAGTATGTGTTCCTTATGCTCCTCTTTATGCCACTCCCGAGCTCATGTCCGAGCAGGTCGACGAGATTCTTTACGGCGAAGAGGTTGAAATTCTCGATACACTCGGCGGCTTTTACCGTGTAAAGACCGAATACGGATATATCGGCTGGATAATCAAGCCCAATCTTTTCGAGAAGCTCCACGACGCAAACCATATCGTTGTAACACCGTTTGCCGATCTGCTTTTCGAGGGCAGAAATTATTTCCAACCGCCGATCACGCTTCCGCGCGGCGCAAAGGTAGACGTCGGCTTTTCTCACAAGGAGGACAGATACGGCTTTGCCGTTCTTCCGAGCAAGCGTATCTATTACATTCATAAAAACCATATCAAGCTTCTATCCGAGGCAAACAAAGAAAAGACCGAGGAGGAGACCCGCGAGGGAATCGTTTCGGTTGCAAAGGAATATCTCGGCGTTCAATACCGCTGGGGCGGAAGAACCCACCACGGTGTCGATTGCTCGGGGCTCGCCTTCAATGCGTACCGCTTCAACGGAATCGACATCTGGCGTGATGCCGATTTCGAAAAAAACGAAAACCTCCGCGCCATTCCGCTTGACGAGGCGAAAAAGGGCGACCTTATTTTCTTCAAGGGCCACGTTGCGATATATCTCGGCGACAACGAGATCATCCACGCAAGTGCCTCGAAGGGCAGGGTAACGATCGAGCGTCTCGACCAAAACCAATACTTAATGGAAAATATGATTTGTGTGGGAACTGCATTCTGATGAACGATATTTTTATTCCGCATAACGAAATAGAACGACAGCACGAAATCGCATATTCGCTCAGAGCTGTCACCGCGGGCAAAAAGGCTTGTGTGATAACCTTCGGCTGTCAGCAAAACGAAAACGACAGCGAAAGGATCGCAGGGGCACTGACGCTTTGCGGCTATGAAATGACCGACAACGCCGACGAAGCGAGTATGATAATCATAAACACCTGCGCTATCCGCGAGCACGCCGAAATCCGCGCACTTTCCGAAGCGGGTCAGTTCAAAGGCAGAAAAGAGCGCGACAGAAGCATTAAAATCGGTCTTTGCGGCTGTATGGCACAGCAATCTCACCGAAGAGAGCAGATATATAAAAGCTATCCCTACGTCGATTTTGTTTTCGGCACCGATATGCATCACAAGCTCCCCGAAATAATCGAAACCGCTCTCAATGCAAAAAAACGTTTTTCGTTTGTGACCGAATTGCCTCACAACGAATTCGGCATAATAAGCGAGGGAATGCCCGTCCTGCGCGAGAGCGAATACAAGGCTTGGGTTCCGGTTATGTACGGGTGCGATAATTTCTGCACCTACTGCGTCGTGCCCTATGCGCGCGGACGCGAGCGCTCGCGAAAGCGCGAGGACGTTGTTGCCGAGGTAAAACAGCTTGTCGAAAAGGGATACAAGGATATAACTCTTCTCGGGCAGAACGTAAATTCCTATAACGGCGGCTGTGATTTCGCGACTTTGCTCGATGAATGTGCATCGTTCGACGGAGAATACCGAGTGCGCTTTATGACAAGTCACCCGAAGGACGCATCGAGCGAGCTTGTCGACGTTATCGCAAGAAACAAAAACGTCGCAAAGCATTTTCATCTTCCCGTGCAGTCGGGCTCGAGCAGAGTTCTGAAGCTGATGAACCGTAAATACGACCGCGAGCGTTATCTCGAAAAGGCGCGTGAGATAAAATCAAAAATCCCCGATATCTCGCTCACGACCGATATAATCTGCGGATTTCCGACCGAAACCGACGAGGATTTCGCCGAAACGATGTCGCTCGTCAAAGAGGTCGGATTCGATATGATATATACCTTCATCTATTCGCCGCGTGTCGATACCGTCGCCGCGAAAATGGAAGGGCAGATACCGAAGGAAATTTCAAATGCGCGCTTCAAATCGCTTTCGGATATGGAAAACGATATCGCGCAATCGCTCAACGATAAATTCATCGGCAAAACCCTCCGCGTGCTTTCCGACGGCGTTAATAAAAACGGTATCCCTTGCGGCAGAAGCTCGCAAAACAAGATAGTCACCTATGATAAATTTGTCCCCGCAGGGCAGTTTGTCGATATTTTGATTGAAACCGCGGGTGCTTATGCGCTCGGCGGAAAAATAAAATAAAATATTTAAAACCGAAAGGAAATACAACAATGAACGAAGTAATGACAAAAGCAATCGAAACTCTTAAAAACGCACTCGCGGAAAGCGAAGAATTAAAGGCATATAATACCGCAAAGGAAGCATACGATTCCGATGCGGAGCTCAACAAGCTCATCAACGAATATAACGTTCAGGCAACCCTTCTCGAAACCGAAGGCAGAAAGCCCGAGGCAGAACGCGACACCCAGCTTATTGAAAGCATCTCCGCACGTCTCCGCGAATGCTACGATTCTATCAGCGAAAGCAAAACCCTTGCGGCAATGCGCGAAGCAGAAGCAGGTATTTCCGAAATCGTAAGCGCGATCAACGACGCAGTTCGCTTCACCATCGAGCCCGAGCAGGCTAATTGTACTCACGACTGCTCTACCTGCGGCGGCTGTCATTGAGCGCATAACAGCGCAGACCGCACGGCGTCCCGTGCTATTAACAAACAAAACCGCTCGCAGTAGATTTCTGCAGCTTCGGGTTTTGTTTGTTCATTCTGCATCTGTTCTGCATCTCAATGAATGACGCTTCGCTCTCGACGCAAAATGTTTTTCATTTTGGTCGGTTTTTGTGAGCCTCGTTCGCTCGCGCCAATCTCGTGCGCGCCTGCGGCTTGTCCGAGGCTGCGAGGCTCAAAATATAAAGGATTATTGTAAAAATGCTTTTCATTTTGAAGAATTATAGCTTTTTGCGCGCAAAAGGCTACCGCACTTCTTCACTATTACCTTTTACTTCAAAACACCGGAGGTGTTTTTATGGCTCTTTCTCCGCTTATGAAGCAATATTTGGAGGTCAAGCAGGAGCATCCCGAATGTATCCTGATGTGCCGTATCGGCGACTTCTACGAAATGTTTTTCGAGGACGCAAAGACCGCCTCGCGCGAGCTCGATCTCGTGTTGACCGGCAAGGATTGCGGACTTGAGGAGCGCGCGCCTATGTGCGGTGTGCCTCATCATGCGGCAGATTCATATATCGCCAAGCTTGTTTCGCGCGGGTACAGAGTTGCCATCTGCGAGCAGATGGAGGATCCCGCCACCGCAAAGGGTCTTGTCAAGCGTGACGTTGTCAGAATCATCACTCCCGGCACCGTTACCGAGGGCGGATATCTCGACGAAAAGAAGAATAACTATATCTGCGCGTCGATATGCGACGATTTCGGCTGCGGTATCGCATTTGCCGACGTCTCGACGGGTGAGATCAGCGCGACCGAGATATTGGGCGACAACCTCACGGCGAGAGTCGTTTCCGAGGCGGCGGCATTTTTGCCGAGCGAGCTTATCGTTCCTCCGGAATATCCCGAAGCAATAAGCAATCTTTTCAATTCGCGCTTCAATACGCTTGTGTCAAACGGTGATCTGAGCGATTTCTTGCTCGGATATGCGGTTGAATCGATAAAAACGATATACGGCAAAGCACCGTCGGCAGACAACGAATATGCGTTGCGTGCCGTCGGCGGTCTGCTTGCCTACATAAAAAACACCCAAAAGATCGACCTTTCCTATCTTCAAAAGATAAATTTCTATTCCTGCGATGAATTTATGGGAATAGATTCGGCTTCGCGTCGCAATCTCGAAATTGCCGAAACAATGCGCGCAAAGCAGAGAAAGGGATCTTTGCTCTGGGCGATCGACAGAACCAAAACGGGCGCAGGCGCAAGACTTTTGCGCAGACATCTCGAAAAACCGCTTGTAAACGAAAACGCTATCCGCGCAAGACTCGATGCTGTCAAGGAGCTCTATTCCGACGGAGTACTGCGTGATGAGCTTCGCTCCGTGCTGAAGGACGTTACCGATATCGAGCGTCTTACCACAAGATTGGTTTACGGAACGGCAAACGCACGCGACCTCAAGGCACTCGAAAAGACGATAAAGCTGTTCCCGACTGTTAAGGAGCTTATCGCAAATGCCCGCTCGAGCTCGCTCAAGCGGATAGATTCCGAGATAGATACGCTCACCGAAGTTGCCGAAGCGATCGAAAATACGATCGCCGAGGAACCGTCCGCGATGCTCAAGGAGGGCGGCATCATTCGCCGCGGCTGCAACGCCGCAGTGGACGAGCTTTACGAAATGGTCACCAACGGCAAGGCTTGGATAGCCAAGATCGAGGAATACGAACGCGAAAAAACGGGTATCAAGACCTTGAAGGTCGGATACAACCGAGTTTTCGGTTATTATATCGAGGTATCGAAGACCTTCCTCGACCAAGTGCCCGAGGAATATATCCGCAGACAGACTCTGTCGAACGGCGAACGCTTCGTCACCCCCGAATTAAAGGAAACCGAAAGCCGAGTTATCGGCGCGAGAGACAGACTTTACGCTTTGGAATACGAGCTTTTCGTTTCTCTGCGTGACTTTGTGCTCAAATATCTCGACAAAATCAAGCTTGCGGCAAATGCGCTTGCCGAGCTCGACGTTTACTGCTCAAACGCGACCGTCGCAAGAGAGCAGGGGTACGTTTGCCCCGAGATCGACCGCTCCGACAAGATCGTGCTTAAAAACAGCCGACACCCCGTTGTCGAACGCTTCCTCGACGGCAATTATTTCGTTCCGAACGATTGCACTCTCGACTGCGCTGCAAACAGAATGATGCTGATAACCGGTCCGAATATGGCAGGTAAATCGACCTATATGCGTCAGATCGCGCTTTGCGTGATTCTCGCACAGTCGGGCTGCTTTGTCCCCGCGACCGAGGCGAGAATCGGCATTGTCGACCGCGTGTTTACACGTGTCGGTGCTTCGGACGACCTTGCAAGCGGCAATTCGACCTTTATGCTCGAAATGAACGAGGTTGCCGATATTCTTAAAAACGCAACCAAGCAAAGCCTTATTATCTACGACGAGATCGGCAGAGGCACGAGCACCTACGACGGTATGAGTATCGCACGGGCGGTTGTTGAATATACCGCGAAAAAGATCGGTGCGAAAACCCTTTTTGCCACACACTACCACGAATTGACTGCGCTCGAGGGCGAAACCGACGGCGTTGTGAACTATAATATCGCCGCAAAAAAGCGCGGCAACGACGTTGTTTTCCTCCGAAAGATCATCAAGGGTGCGGCGGACGACAGCTACGGTATCGAGGTAGCTCACCTTGCGGGTGTACCCGAAACGGTAGTAAACCGCGCAAAGCAGGTGCTTTCCTCGCTTGTCGAAACAGCGTCGCGTCCTGTCGCCTCAAGGAAAAAGGAAGAATCCGACAATATCAGCTTTGAGGCACTCAACGAAGCGCGTGTTATCGAGAAGATCAAATCGATCGATATAAACACGCTCACCCCCTATGAAGCTATCACACTTCTTTATGAGCTTAAAAAGGAGCTTGACTAATTGGGAATTATCAACGTACTTGATGCTCAGACGGCGAACCTTATCGCCGCGGGCGAGGTGGTGGAGCGCCCCTCCTCCGCCGCAAAGGAATTGCTTGAAAATTCAATAGATGCAAAGGCCAAGAATATCACTCTCGAAATACGCAACGGCGGAAGAAGTCTTGTCCGCGTGACAGACGACGGAAGCGGATTTCTGCGCGAGGATATCCCGAAGGCGTTGCTTCGCCATGCGACCAGCAAAATAGAATGCGGCGACGATATCAACGGTATCCGCTCGCTCGGCTTCAGAGGCGAGGCATTGGCGGCTATCGGCTCGGTCTCTCGGCTCGAAATTATCACAAAAAGTCGTTCCGAGGATATCGGAACCCGCCTCACCGCCGACGAAAACGGCGTGATAATGGAGGATATCGGCTGTCCCGACGGCACGACGGTTTCGATGCGCGACATATTCTACAACACCCCCGCGCGCCAGAAGTTTCTGAAAAAGGACGGCACAGAGGGTGCGTCCTGTGTTGCGGCGGCTGAAAGATTGGCGCTGTCGCACCCCGAGATCGCATTTACTGTCATAAACGACGGCGAACGTAAATTTATGACCTCGGGCGACGGTCAGCTTTACCCTGCGATATATGCCGTTTTCGGACGTGAATTCGCAAAAAATCTGCTTCAGGTCGAATATGAGCTTATGGGCGTTTCGGTCAACGGATATATCACCCCGCCCGATGCTGTCCGCGGAAGCCGCGCTATGCAGACCGTTTTTGTAAATAGAAGATACGTAAAGAGCAAAACCGTTCAAGCGGCGCTCGAGGAGGCTTTCCGCTCGTTTATCCCGCGCGGAAGATTCCCCGGCTGTGTGCTTTTCGTCGATCTTATGCCCGAGCTTACCGACGTGAACGTTCACCCCGCAAAGACCGAAATTAAATTCGCGTCCGAGCGCGACGTTTTCCGTGCCGTTTACTACGGTGTGAAGAATGCACTCGAGGCAGAACCCGAGGATAAGCCCTTGGGTGAGCCTGTAAAGCAAAGCGTAAGGGCGGTTCCTTTGGATAATTGCGAAGAAAACGATCCGTTTGTCGATCCGTCAAAGCCCGAAGCGAAAAAAGAACCCGCTTTTACGGATATAAGCTTTTTCGATAACCGCGAGGAACAGAAGATAAATACATCTCCCAAGCTCGAAAACGCGGCGTTCCGCGCCGATATCGGCGAGGAGGACCTTTTCGATTCGTCGGGCGACTTTGTCTTGCGCGATTCCGCAAACACATCTCTGAAAACCGAAATCGAGGAAAAACAGCCCGAGCAAATCGAGCAGGAGCAGATAACCATCGCTCCCGAAGCGCCGGCTTGGCGAATGATAGGGCAGGCGTATGACTCCTATATCTTCGTCGAGACCGAGGAAAACATTCTCGTGATCGACAAGCACGCCGCACACGAAAGAGTGCTTTATGAAAAGCTCGCGGCGAACAAGGAACTGAATGTTCAGGAATTGCTTGTCGGCGTGCCCGTAACTCTCGGCAGAGAGCAGGCGGCGGTGCTTCTCGAAAATGCCGAATTTCTCGAGGAAAAGGGATTCAGAATCGAGGATTTCGGAGAAGGTGCGGTTATCGTTCGTACCGTTCCCGCAACTCTCGGAAGATTAAAGGGAATCGAAAGCATTCTCGAGGACTTCGCAAAAACCCTTTCCGACGGCAACGGACTCTCGTTTGCCGAACGCTGCGACAGAGCGCTTTATACGGTTGCCTGCAAGGCGGCGCTGAAGGCAAGGGTGAAAAATCGCCCCGAGGACGACGAAAACGTTGTCAGAATGCTTGCCGATAATCCCCATTTGCGCTTCTGTCCCCACGGCAGACCGTTTATCAAAAAGCTTCCCAAACGGGAGATAGAAAAATATTTCGACAGGTGACAAATATGAGCTTCACTATACATAAAACCTGCGGCACGGCACGCACAGGTACATTCAATACCGTACACGGCGATATACAGACCCCCGTGTTTATGAACGTCGGCACGAGTGCGGCGATCAAGGGCGGGATCTCGACGGGCGACTTAAAGCATATCGGCTGTCAGGTCGAGCTTTCCAACACCTACCACCTCCACGTCCGTCCGGGCGAGGACGTCGTTTATCAGCTCGGCGGTATCCATAAATTTTTTAATTGGGACAAGCCCGTGCTTACCGACAGCGGCGGATTTCAGGTGTTTTCGCTCGCGTCGCTCCGCAATATAACCGAAGAGGGCGTTCATTTCCAGTCACATATGGACGGCGCGAAGATATTTATGAGCCCCGAGGTCAGTATGCAGATTCAGTCGAAGCTCGCTTCGACTATCGCCATGGCGTTTGATGAATGTCCCTCGTCTGTTGCGACTCATAAGTATATCGACAATTCGGTCGAGCGCACTACCCGTTGGCTTTACCGCTGTAAAGAGGAAATGGACCGTCTGAACTCGCTCCCCGAAACAATCAATAAGGATCAGATGCTGTTCGGTATCGGTCAGGGCGGCGTTTACGAGGATATCCGTATCCGTCATATCAAGGAGATCGCAAAGCTCGATCTTCCGGGTTATGCCGTCGGCGGACTTGCCGTCGGCGAGAGTGCCGAGGAAATGTACCGCATTCTCGATGCAGTGCTTCCTTTCTATCCCACCGAAAAGCCGAGATATCTTATGGGTGTCGGCACACCGGTGAATATTCTCGAGGCTGTCGACAGAGGTATCGACTTTTTCGACTGCGTAATGCCCTCGCGTAATGCAAGACACGGTAACCTCTTCACAAGCGAAGGACTTATGAACCTGAACAACCAGAAATATATGCTCGATTCGCGTCCTATCGACCCGAATTGCGATTGCCCCGTTTGTAAAAGCTACACCCGCGCATATATCCGCCATCTCTTCAAAGCGCGCGAGCTTTTGGGCATGCGCTTGTGCGTCATTCACAATCTTTATTTCTATAATAAGCTTATGGAAAAGATCAGAAACGCCATTTCCGAGGGTAATTGGAAGAGCTTCAAGGAAGAACAGGTCTATATGCTCGGTAAGCGCGCCGAATAATTATATATAATATAAAAGGAAGGTTTTTTACAAGCCTTCTTTTTTATTTAAATAGCTTGTATTTTCAAATAAAAACTCGGATTTCAAAATAAAAACGCACTTTATCAAATTAGCGCGTTTTGAACAATTTGTGGTATTAGCACTTGAACAATTTGTCGAAATTTGATTTTTTTGTTACAAATGTCAAAAAACTATTGCATTGTTTTAAAAAGTGTGATAATATATTATCACTAAAATCGTCGCATGGTCTCGCGGCGAATAAAACAGGCAAGTAGGGCAACAGAAACGGGATACGTTCCAACCCCGCGGAAACGGTCTGAAAGCCTTAAAAAATCAAGGAGGAAATTATGGAACAGAAATTCACGTTCAAAAGATTTTTGAGCATTTTCGTAGTTTGCGCTATGTTGCTCAGCTCTTTTGCGGCATTTGCAGTTACTGCCGGCGCAGTTGACATTTACTGGGCAGAAGGCGATTACACCATCGCTGACGGCGGCAATATGACTGCGGCTAACGCATACGGCTACGTGTTTGACATCGCAGGCGTAAACGTAGCACCTAACGAAACCAACACGATCTTCACAAGTGACGAAACTTGGAAGACCACCAACGGTTGGGCAGTTAGCGTCGTTCTCAATCCCGTTGAAGGCGACGTTTATGAGGTTGTTACCGTTTACAACGCACCTCAGAGCACCGGCGACTGGAAAGCTCACGTTGACGCTTTGACCGAAGGCCAGATCGTTATGATGGCTCACTCGTCCGGCTCCAGACCCAACGCTGCAGGCGACTACAATGCAGAAGTTGAGTATGCAAACTGGCAGGACAAGGTTGCTGCAATTGCACTCAAAGCAGGCGACAAAATTACTCTCGCAGGCGTTGACCTCGAAGCAGGCACCGCTACCGAAGCTACCGCTACCGTTCAGGACGCTCCTATCGAAATGACTGTTGACGGCGATCTTTCCGAATGGGCAGACAACTGGACTGAAGTAAACGCAGAAAACGGTTACTGGCAGAATCTCCCTGCAGATGAAAATGCAGATGCTCCCTATAAGTTCCAGATGTACGATGACGGCGAAACCCTCTATGTTGCAGCTGAACTTTCCGTTGTTGAATCTACCGGTCTCCGTATTTGGTTCAGAACCAACGACGAAGCTACCGTTTATACTTCTTTCTACGACATCAAGGCTGATTCCGTAGTTGGTAAGTACAACCAGTCTCTTACAGCAAACAACGGCGCGGTTATCGAAGATTCTACCGCAGCAGGCGCTTACGTTGTAGGCGAAGAATCCATCACTGTTGAATTTGCAGTTACTTTTGAAGAACTCGGCGCAGTTGACGGTGCATTCGATTACTATATCAACACCTTTGACGGCGTTGGTACTCTCTACTATCCTCCCGTTGTAGAAGGTGAAGGCGGCAACCGTCTTGCAAACCTCCCCTACAACAACTGGTATGTTGAACCCACCCCCGATCCCGAACCCGAGGTTCCTACCGAAAATAAGAACGTTGCTTTCGGAAAGAATTATGACGTTACTTCCGGTAACGGCAAAGAATCTTATGCGCAATATACCGCAAACCTTACCGATGGTAACATCGCAGAAGCTATTTCCTATGACGGCAATTGGTTCACATTTTATAACAACGCAGGTTTCCCTGATGACATCAACGTAACTGATGGCGTGGGTACTGTTGTGGTTGATCTTGGCGGTAGTTATAATATTACCGATCTTAAGGTATATACCATCGATGTTGACGGCGCTTCCGGTATTAAGGTAATCAAATCGATTAAGGCTTATGTTTCTGAAGACGGTGAAACTTGGTCTGATGCGATTGTATTAGATATACCTACCGGTATATTGAACGCTACTTTTGCAGCAACTGCAGAAGTTGACTTGGTTGCAAACTTTGTTAAGTTTGACGTTGAAACCGATGGTATCTTTGGTTTCATTAACGAAATTGAAGTTTACGCAGACGTTCCCATTGAAGAAGAACCTACTCCCGATCCCGAGCTTCCCACCGATCTCGATATCAAGGTTTCTCACGTTAACTTGTATAACTGGGGTACTTTTGAATCGATGATTATCTCCGGCGACGGCAAGACTGTTGTTGACGTAATCAATCAGAAGCCTGAGTGGTGGATCGTATACACCGTTGAAAATATCGACGGCAAGTACGTTGCTACCAGCTATCTCAAGAACTCTCCCGATTGTTATGCAGTTAAGGTTCCCGAAGGCGGCTTCTTGTTCTACACCTTCAGTGCAAACAGCGCATACGCAATTGCAGACGAAGGCGCACTCCTTAACTACGTATTCGTTCTCAACGGATTGGACGTTTCCGCAGGCACTACGATGGCTATCGATACCACAGTGGACGAGCCCAAGATCATTAAGGCATACGCTCCCGGTACCGAACCCACTCCTGAACCCGAACCTGAACTTCCCGAAGGCGCAATTGCTCTCGATTACGCGGGCTACGTTCACGATTCTTATTTCGAAATCCTCGCAGCTGACAACAAGACCGTTGCAGACCTTACCACTCTCGGTATCGGCGAAGCAAAGGATATGAACTACTTCTACGTAGCAGTTGTTGGCGCAGACAACGTAATCACCGAAATGTACACCACTCTCGGCAGACCCGACGGCGTTAAGTCCGACGTTGTTTGTCCCGAAGGCGGCTACATCATCGGTCTCAATGCAAACAAAGCAGGCGCAGACGCTCTCCTCGCAGCTAAGGTTGGCGACTCTATCGTTCTTTACAACGTAGACGTTGAATCCTTCCGCGGCGCAGAAGGCAGCATCGCTCTTGAAAACGCAGGCTTTGCAATCGTTCCCGCTACTGAACCCGAACCCGTAATCCCCGGTCTTCCCGAAAACATCACAGTATGGGGCACCGGCGCAGGCGTAGAAGTTATGACCGACGGCTACACCGGCGTTGACGAAATCAACACTTGGGAAGGCAATACCGACAAGCTTTACGGCTTCAGCAACAGCGTCCTCGACGCAGCTGAATACAGCTTTGATATCACTATCGAAGAAACCACATTCGATGCAGTTACTCTTTACGTTCTCGACTTTGTAAACGGCGGCGTAACTCTTCCCGATGCAGTATCCTTCGTTATCAACGACGTTTGGTATGAAGCTACCATCAACGGTAATGAAAACAACATCGGTACTATCGTTGTTGAACTCGACGAAGCAGTAACCGCTTCTGAAATCACCGTAGTAGTTTCCATGGGCGTTTCGCCTCATACCTTCGCTATTTTCAATATGTTCACTGAAATCGAAGTGAACGAATACGTTCCCGTTACCTCTAAAGTAGTTACTGACTTCAACCCCACCGGCTACAAGGCTTCCTACGGCGGCGCTACCGGCGCGTTCATCTATGACGACGCTGATATCTACGCTGCTTGCGGCAACGACTGGTGGATCCACGTTGCATTCGCTCCCGTTGCAGATATGGACGGTTACTATGAAGTAGTTGCAGTAAGAGCTCCTACTACCGGTAACTATCTTACCATTCCCGAAAACGGCTTCGTTTGGATGGCTTGGTCTTCTGCAGGCGATACTCCCGAATCTGCAGGTGCATACGCACTCGCATTTATGAACGAACTCAAGGTTGGCGACATCGTTAACTTCGTTGGCGTTGACTTCGCTAACCACACCACCGAAACCGACGCTTACGCAGAAGTTTGGGTAGATCCCAACGCTCCCGTAAACGTAGCTCTCGGCAAGGATTACACTCTCTCCGGCGCAGAAGACGCTACCTACAACGCTAACCTTACCGACGGTAATGCATACGCAGGTATGGCTTATGACAACAGATGGTTCGTATTCAATGCTCCCAACACCGTTGAAGGCATTGGTACCGCTATCATCGATCTCGCAGGCGACTACGTAATCTCCGGAGTTGCAGTTAACCTTATCAACGAAACCACTTCCGGCGTTGCTAAGCCCGAATACGTTAAGTTCTACGTATCCGCAGACAACGAAACATGGACCGACCTCGGCGAAGTTGCTCTTCAGGACGTTCAGTCCGCAGCATACTGGACCGGCATCGAAGATCTTGAAGTAACCGCTCGTTACGTCAAGCTCGAAATGAAGATCGGTAATCCCTTCTCCTTCTTGAACGAAATCGAAGTATACGGCAAGGCAGTTCCCGCTAAGGTTGAACTCGTTGAAGGCGAAAACGAAATCACCGTTCCCGCACTCAACTCCGCTATCGCAAACACCAACTTCGATAAGGATCTCGTTATCACTATCGCAGGTCAGTGGAATGTAACCGTAGTTGTAAACGGCGTTGAATACTGGCCCAACAGAATGGGTAACCTCGAAGCTCCGCTTCCCGCAGGTGAAAACACTGTTGAATTCAAGAACAGCGCTGAAGAAGATTCCGCTATCGTTGCAGTTCTCGCAGCTCCTATCGTTGGCGACACTATGGATGATCCCATCGCTCTCGACAAGGACGGCGACTACACCGCAGACGTTACCGATAAGTATCCCGAAGGCGTATACTATCAGTACACCGCTACCGAAGACGGCACCGTAACTATCACCATCAACAGCGAAGCAGGCTGGCTCTACGTTATCAACAACGTAACCGCAGGCAAGTATGGCGATATGCACTGGTCCGATGATGAAGAAGTAGTTGCTTCCGAAACTATCGACGTAACCGCAGGCGACGTTATTATGATTCAGGTAGCTACCTACGATCCCGATAATCCTTGGACCGCACCTATCGGCACCGTTGACTTCACTCTCGACGTTCCCGGTGAATCCGCTCCCGCAACTGTTGAAATCGCTCTCGGCGACGTTAACATGGACGGCGAAATCGACCAGTATGACTACATCCTCATCAAGCGTCATTACTTCAACACCATCGTTCTTAACGAAGGTCAGCTCCTCGCGGCAGACACAAATGGAGACGGCGAAATTAACCAGTACGACTACATTCTCGTTAAGCGTCACTACTTCGAAACATTCGTTATCGAAGGTACTGTTGATGTAGCAGTTGAATTTCTTCCCTCTGAAGAATAATTCGCTCTGACGGTTTTGACGATTTAATTCAAATAAAAGGCCCTCCCGAAAGGGAGGGCTCTTTTTTGCGAAAAAAATGACGGCAGGAATTTTATTTCCTGCCGTTTTGATCTATTTGCTCTGCTTTTTATCAATGATAATAATCACGGTATAGGAGATTATCGCGATAAGCTGTGCGGAATGGAATGCCAATGTCAGAAGCGAATTCTGAACGTCGGTCGAGTTGACCAAGCCGAAAATGCTTAACGCAAGTATCAATGCAAAAATAACCGAAAGAATTATCGAAGCGGGGATATAGCCTTTTGTTTCGATGCCTTTGCTCATGTTGATCAAGCTTCTTGTTGATATATATATACAGCAGACAATCGGAATGATCACAAGCAAAAACGCAAGGAAAATGATTATATTGAACAAATCTCCGATATGAAACAGCTCGTCAACTATTTCATAATCAAGCTCGCTGAAAACCGACGGCTGATTCAATGCAGTTATAAGGCTGTATAGCGATTTAATCAGATCGGCGATCGAAAATAAAAGCAATATCAAGGAGAAGTCCTTGAACAGCTTGCGCGTAGTTTTCATAATATATGCGCCTTTCAAGATGATGCTTCATTATATCACATCGGAAAATATTAGTCAATATTTTAAGAAAACAGTAATACGGGCAAAAATTTGATAGTTTTTTCTTTTTAATAAAAGATAAACATTTTTCAAAAATATCAAAAACAAATAAATTTATAATAAAGCCATACGATGCAAAATACAAAAAATAAAAAATCAAAGGAGAAAAGACAATGAAAGAATTTTTTAAGAAGGCATTCACAGACATGAAAGAGTCCGCAAAGGCGCAGCACGAGGTTGACAAGGCGAACTTTGAAGCAGTTAAGGCAGAGAGCAAAGCAAACTTCGAGGAAAACAAATTCCATAACACATTTGCAAAGGCGAAGGCGGACTCAAAGAAGCGCCGGGAGGAAGCTAATATGACTGTCGACGAGAGAAAGGCGAAAATGCAGGAGGAAAGAAATCAGCAGATCGCCGAGGCAAACGAAAGAATCGCCGCTGCAAATGAGCGCTACGAGGCGGCAAAAAAGAAATAATAGGTCCGGATTTATATGCCGAAGCGAAAAATAAACAAAACATTAACATTTTCGTGTTATAATAAACAAAACCAAAGCAATAAACGGAGGTAACACGATGTTTGGAATATTAGTTGTGGAGGACGACCGAGAGTTGAACAAAACGGTTTGCTCTTATCTGAACCATAACGGCTACGAAGCAATCGGCTGTTTCAACGCGAACGAAGCGTATGATGCACTATACGAGAATATGTTCGATCTTATCGTTTCCGACATTATGATGCCCGGAATCGACGGCTTTGAATTTGCACGAAACGTGCGCGAGCTTAATGAGGATATTCCGATTCTTTTTATGACCGCGCGCGACGATATAGCGTCGAAGCAACGCGGATTCCGTATCGGTGTGGACGACTATATGGTAAAGCCCATCGACCTCGACGAGCTGTTTTTGCGTATCGGTGCGCTTCTGCGCCGTGCAAAGATAGCATCGAGCAGAAAGCTCGAGATCGGCTCATTTGTGATGGACGCTGACGAGCATACCGCATACTTGGGTGATGAGGAAATTTCGCTCACCAACCGGGAATTCAGTATTCTTTATAAATTGCTCAGCTATCCGAAAAAGACCTTTACCCGATCACAGCTAATGGACGAGTTCTGGGACGCAGACACCGAAACCGCACCCCGCGCTGTCGACGTATATATGACAAAGCTTCGCTCGAAGCTGTCCGAATGTGAGGATTTTGAAATCAAAACCGTTCACGGACTCGGCTATAAGGCGGTGATCAAGTGAAGAAGCCGACAGTTAAAGGTGCGTTAGGGTCGCTCAGCAGCTTTTTGTTGTTCTTCCTGACGGTCGGGTTTATCGTATCCTGCTGTATGATGCTGTTTGTGAGTGTTTTGTCGGAAACTATGGATCTGACACTCACAGCCGACAATATTGCCACAGCCGCAAAGGTGACGTTTTGGAACGTGATTCTGATTACCTTTCTTTTCAAATTTGCGGATTATATCCGCCGAAAAATAATGGTTGAGAGACCGACAAGGATCATCACCGAGGCTACCGAAAGGATTATGTCGGGCGATTTCTCGGTTCGTATTTCTCCGATGCAAAACTCGGGCATGGAGGGATTTAATCAGATCGCTATGGCGATAAACCAAATGGCAGAGGAGCTTTCGGGCGTCGAAACCCTGCGCGCCGATTTTATTGCCAACGTATCACACGAAATGAAAACACCCCTCGCCGTAATGCAGAACTACGGAAAGCTTTTGCAGGAGGAGGGGTTGTCCGAGGAAAAGCGTATCGAATATTCAAAAGGTATAACCGACGGTTCCCGACGGCTTTCCGAGATGATGACGAATATTCTGAAGCTTAACCGACTTGAGAATCAGCAGATATTCCCCGAAACGACCGAATTTGATTTGGGCGAACAGCTTTGCGAATGCTTATTGCAGTTTGAGAATGTGTGGGAAAAGAAGAATATTGAGGTAGATACCGATATTGCGGAAGATATCAAGGTGGAGGCCGATGCAGAGCTTCTTTCTCTTGTGTGGAATAATCTGTTTTCCAATGCCTTTAAATTCACCGAGGAGGGCGGCGCTGTATCGTTACAGCTTACAGCTACCGAGCATCACGCAGTCATTAAAGTGAAGGATACCGGTTGTGGAATGAGCGCAGAAGTAGGTACACATATATTCGAGAAGTTTTATCAAGGCGATACCTCCCATTCGGTTCAGGGCAACGGCTTGGGACTTGCGCTTGTTAAAAGAGTGATCGACATTATGCAGGGCGAGATAGTTGTCGAAAGCGCTGTCGGAAAAGGCACTACCTTTACCGTAAAGATACGGAGGAGTTGAAGTGGACCGGAAGATAATCGGCAAAGCATTACTGTTTCCGCATATCGCGATAATGATCTGCCTTGTACCGATTTCGGTTGCTTTGCTTGTGTATTCGATGATTTTTTGTGGGACAGCGTCGATCGCGGCGATATGCTCCTATGTTCTTGCTGCATATACTCTGACGGTCTGGTGCTTCAAGCTGCCGCAAATCATACGCTTTTTCAAATCGTTCGGGCAGAAAAATAAGATTTTGAGCCGTTTGAGGAACGATATACAGTTCAGAATCAAGGTTTCACTATACGGAACACTTGTCTGGAACAGTGCATATGCGTTGTTACATCTGGGGCTTGGTATTTGGCACAGAACCTTTTGGTTTTGCTCCTTGGCGTGTTATTATCTCTCCTTGGCGGTTATGCGCTTCTTTTTGGTGCGCTATGCCCGTCAGCACAGAGCGGGCGAAAAAATGCGTGATGAGCTTGTCAGATACCGCGCCTGCGGGATAGTTTTTCTGGTTATGAACCTCGCGCTCGCACTTATCATCTTTTTTATGGTGTATTGGAACCGTAGCTTCATTCACCACGAAATAACGACGATTGCGTTGGCGGCATATACCTTTACGGCGTTTACCGCCTCGATAATAAGTATTGTAAAATACCGCAAATATAACAGCCCCGTTTATTCGGCGGCTAAAATAATCAGCTTTGCCTCTGCCTGCGTTTCGATGCTCACGCTCGAATCCACAATGCTCACTACGTTTGGCGGCAGTGGCTTGGATATCACCTTTCGCAAAACGATGCTCGCCGTGTCCGGCGCGGCAATATCTGCTTTTATCATAATTCTTGCGGTCTGTATGATCGTAAAGAGCAATAAAAAACTGAAAAAATTAAAGACGGAGATCAATTATGGAGAATAAAGAAAATTTCAAATATACCTATTCCGCAAAGGAACAAGACGAGATCAAAACGATAAGAAATAAATATATTGTCAGCGAAGAAAAAGAGGATAAAATGACTCAGCTTCGCCGCTTGGACGCAAGTGTGACAAAGAAAGCGTCGCGCGCTTCGCTCATTCTCGGTATAATCGGCGTTCTGATTATGGGCATCGGTATGAGCCTTGTTATGTCCGATTTTTCGAAAATATTCGGCGCATACGAGAATATCGCAACACCGGTCGGAATAGCAGTCGGCGTTGTCGGCATCGTACTTGCCTGCCTTGCATATCCGCTCTATAACCGTATCGCAAAGAAGGAACGCGCAAGAATCGCCCCCGAAATTATCAGACTCAGCGACGAGCTTATGAAATAATTGCGGATTTAAATTAAATCTGCAGAAAGACGTGGTACAGCGGTCGAATTATTTTGCGAAATACCTTTTAAAATACAATGATTTACAAATTACTTATTTAATAGAAATTGAGCTTCAAATAAAAATGAAGCTCAATTTTCGTATAGTTGATTTGATTAAGAACAAGACCGGCTGTAATTTGAAGAGGATGCAAGGGTTGAGAGATTTAACCAATCAGGTTTTTCTTTATGTTTTTAAGCGTTGATTGGACAGTTTCTTTTTCAAAAGCAGAATACTTGTCGAAATTACTGAATGTTCCGCCCTTGTCCGAAGACCAGACTATCAACCATTCGTTTTTAAGATCATCTGTAAGGTTGTCGCTGTCGGAGCGGAATTTGAAAACGTGATAAACTTCTTTTTTAAAAAGATAGGATATTTTCCCGACGTACTCGATTGCATCGGGCTCCTTGCCGAGCTCGGTAGGGTAAACAAGCCAGTGCACCATATCGCTTTTCGCAAGATACTCGGGAGAGGTGTATTCATTTGGGAAAAGATCTTGCTTGCCGAAACTGCCGAGCATACCATATGTGAGGCTTGCGTATTCCAAATTCCGTGCCAACGAAACGATGGTTTCTTCGGGCACGCCGTTACCCGATGAAAGCAGGGATTCGACGGCGTAGTAATCAATGTTGCTGCGGCGGAGCTTCAAAACCTCGTAAAGCAAGGATACGATTTCCTCGGTTATAAAAGACTTACTGATATCTGATATCAATTCGAGGTTGCCGATATGATCTTCATTAAGCTGTTCTACCGAAAGATATCGCTTGAGCTCTGCTTCGAGATGAGTCGAAACGAGTTCTTTTGCGGATCGCGAAAATTTTGACAGATCGTTTTTGTAATGAACAAGTCCGGCATAAAGCTTGCATTTTTGGTACTCGTCGGTGGTCTTGGCAACTAAACCGAGCAACCGTTCCGTTTCGGGAGCTTCGATTGAATCTTGCTTGAAAATCTCGTCAACAGTATTCTCGATATATCTTTCGGCGTTTACCGTTTGAACCAGCAAATCGATTTTTTTGAGAATACTTTCGGGTATGCTTTGAGGAGTCGGGCAAAGATTCATAATCAAACCCAAAAGCAAATCCTCACAGTCGAAAACAACGTCCTTTTCTTTATACGTTTCGGCGTTTTTGATCGCCGCGAGCATCTCATCGACTTCGCTGTATGCATATTCGAGCATCGCTGCCGTATCCTCTTGCTCAAGCGGCTTTTTTTCATTCTTGATATTACTGATGATATGCAGTAGATATTCCAACAAGTGCTTTTTTGTGGGAAAATCTTCGTTTTTCATAGACGATAAAATAGGATCAAATTGCGACATATCGTTTCCTCCGAATCAAACAAACGTTATATATTTATTATAACATATGCTTCGACGAGTTGCAAGCAAAACGCGAACTAAAAAACAAACCCAACGCGCCCTTCAAGTCCTTCCGTTATTGAATAACAAAACCCCACGCACCCTTTGGGTTTTCGCTCAAAGGGACAAAAATTGACCAATGGGTGAAAGCCGGTACGGGACAAGAGAAAATCCGATCATCGAAAAGATGGTCGGATTTTTCTTTATATACAGATGAAAACAGCTCCGAGGTCACAACGATCTCCGAGCTGTTTGGCTTTTATGAGTTCATATTTGGGGTAATACCTATGCTTTCGAGC
>SVRD01000019.1 GCA_015064955.1 Oscillospiraceae bacterium | reverse complement strand
TCCGTCTAAATACAACCCTGCGAAGCAGGATTTCATCGCAAACGCGATTTCATCCACCAGAGGTGGATTTCACCCGTCGAAGACGGATTTGACTGCGTGTTCTCCGTTAAGGATAACACGCTAAAGCCTCGGTGAGTTTTTATTATTTAAGCTGTTTTTGATATCAGTAGCACTGATCGATAAGCTCCTGAAGACCGGTTTCGTACATAGATGATTTGGATTCATACTGCGATACGATGTCGGTGCTGAGGTTGCCGATAAGAGCAGTGTAGAAGTAGAGCGAACCGCTGCCGCCGCCGAAGTTGAAGATGGTGGAGAGGTCATAGGTTCTGTTGCGGAAGATGAGGTCGAGCATTTCGCGCGATTCATCATCGGTGAAGCGCTTATAGGTAAGAGTACGGTCGTAGTATTCGGGGGTTACTCTTTCCTTGCCGTAATATGCCATAGCCTCGAGAGCATAGCAGGTTACGTCGAGCTTTTCAACGTTGCTTATCGGAATTGCGAATACGCCGTAGTGATATACGTTGATAGAGGTGGTATATTCTTCCTGAAGCTCGTCAGCTTTGGGCATCGGAAGGATACCGTAGTGGATCTCAGCATCGCGGATTCCGGGCGAGCTTACGAGAGAAATGGAGTTGGGCATAAAGAGTGCGTTACCGTTTTCGAAGATCTTGCCTTCGTTGGTGTACATAACTTCCCAGTGACCGTGTCTGTCTGCGATACCGACGTTCTTTTCGTCATAGATGAAGTTGGTGAGGTTGGTGAATACCTGAATGTTACGCTGGTCATCGATACGGAACACAGGAACGTCGCCGGTGTTGTCAACCATGGTCTGTTCGCCGCCCTGCATGAACATAAGAATGTCATAGGACTGCATTACCATACCCCACTGGTCACCGACTGCAGGATCGTAGGATTTGGTAGCGCCGTGAGTAAGCTCGACCTGAGAACAGAGCTCGTGCATTTTGTCAAAGGTCCACTTATCGTCACGTACGAGCTGATAAGGATCTTCAATACCGTAGGACTTGACAAGGTCCTTGTTAAAGAAGATAGCCCAGGTAGCTTCGTCGTCTTCAACGATAGCGTCGCCGCTGATCATATAAACACTGCCGTTGATAGCGGTGTCGGTCATAAGAGGCTGATCCCACCATTCCTTGTCGAGATGGAGGTAGGAATTGTTGAGTGCGTTGAAATCGTAGAGCTGGCCTTCGATACCGAGGGGAGCTACATAAGTGATAGCCGCACAGATAGCATCGAATTCGTTGTTACCGCTGATGATATCGTCACGGAGCATCTGGATATAATCCTTGCCCTCGGGAGCGTGGCAAGCCACGATATCAATGCCGTATTTTTCCTGAATGAATGCGTTTCTTTCATAGAAAGCGTCGTTAACCGATTCGTCCTCAAGCTCTGCCGCGTCGATCTGGCAGTGGGTGAAGTGGTGAGCGTCTTCCTTCCAGGTGAGGATATTTACAGTCTGACCTTCCCAATTCTTTTCGGGGTTGAGGAAGCCTTCGGTTTCGCCCGAAACATCAATAGAGCCGTCCGAAGTGTCCTCCGAGCCGCCGCAGGAGACCATAAGCAACGCGGACGCCGCGAAAACGAGACACAAAAGAAGGCTTGCAATTTTCTTTAACATAAGAGCACCTCTTTAAAAATATTAATGAGCAATTATAAACCGACAGTTGCTCAACTTACGGTTTATATTCTACACCATTTCGCCAAACGTGTCAATATTTTTGTGTGTTTTTGATAACAAATATTAGAAAAACATTATTTTTTCGCACAGTATGGCAAATTTCTACACGTATGAAATGATAGAATATCAAAAATCGACGCAAGGAGATATAAATATGGAAATAAGAAGCGAATGTGTTTCCGGAACGACGCTTGCCTTTATCAAGGGCGAGATAGACCACCACAATGCCAAGGAGGCAAGAAGCGCGCTCGACGGGATAATCGAACGCGACAGACCGATAACCTTCAAGCTCGAGCTTTCGGGGGTGAGCTTTTGCGATTCGTCGGGTTTGGGGCTTGTTATGGGCAGAATGAGGAAATGCCAATCGGTCGGGAGCAATATGGTTGTGAGAAACCCCTCCCCTGCCGCGATGCGTATACTCGAGATCGCGGGAATGGACAAAATTATAAAAATCGAAAGAGAGAATTGAATTATGAGCAAATCCATAAACAGTATGAAGATCGAATTTATTGCAAAGAGCGCAAACGAAGGCTTTGCGAGAAGCGCGGTAGCGGCGTTTGCGGCGCAGTATGACCCTTCGGTCGCAGTTATTGCGGATTTAAAAACCGTCGTGAGCGAGGCGGTCACCAACTGTATCGTTCACGGCTATTCGGAAAAAGAGGATATATCACTCTGTCCGATATACATAGACTGCAAAATCACCGAGGGGAATATACTTAAAATCAAGATAAAGGACAAGGGGCGCGGAATCGAGGATATCAAAACTGCAATGCAGCCCTTATATACCACAGACACCGAGGGCGAGCGAAGCGGTATGGGATTTACGGTAATGCAGACCTTCGCCGACGGGATAAAAGTGCGCTCGGCTGTCGGGAAAGGTACGACGGTTATGCTTGAAATGAGGCTTAACAGACGTTGAACGATGTAAAATGCAGTCTTATCGAGCGAGCGCAGGCGGGCGACGAAAAAGCGCTCGAGCGGCTTGTTTGCGAGAACACGGGGCTTGTGCGCTCGATCGCATTACGCTTTACCGGACGCAACGTCGACTACGACGATCTATGCCAGATAGGGCATATCGGTATGATAAAGGCGATACGGAATTTCGATATCAGCCGAGGCACCGCATTCTCTACCTATGCAGTCCCCTTGATAATCGGAGAGATAAAGCGATTTTTGCGCGATGACGGCGAGATCAAGGTCGGACGCGAGCTGAAGCGCAGAGGTGCTTTGGTAATGGCGGCACGCGAAAAATATATTGCCGAAAATCTATGCGAGCCGACGGTTTCACAGCTTGCAAGCCTTTGCAAGCTGAGCGAGGAGGAAACGGTTGAAAGCATAGCTGCAACGGCGCACACTGTATCGCTGTCCGAAACGATTGGCGACGATCTGACGCTCGAATCGCTTTTGGGAGTGGATTTCACCCCCGAAATAAACGAAAAGATCGCCTTGGAGCAGGCGATCTCTACACTTGAAAGCAGTGAGCGCGAAATTATCACGCTACGATATTTCAGAAATATGACACAGTCCGAGGTCGGACGTATTTTGAATATGACACAAGTCACGGTGTCGCGCAAGGAGGCAAGGGCGCTTTTGCATTTGCGGAATGCGCTGACTTAGTGGGAAATATTTGATTCCTTTTCGTAAATGCGGTTATCGGCAAGCTCGCGCTCGAGATAATTGCAAAATGCGCTTCCGGTATAGATAAGCGCGCCGTGGAAATCCTCGCCGTTATCGGTAGGAGTCGGATTGCCGGGAGGGCCGACAAAAATCTCACGCGGGACGGGCGACAGCAGCAGAATATTTTGCTGTTCGCGTTCGGAGTCCTTGAATCGATACTCGATGAATTTATCGCGGTTGGAAACCTCGATTTTTAATATCTTGAACGACTTTATGCGCTGTATGACACCCTTTTCGACAAAGTAGAGCGGTGTCGAGCGGCGAAGAGTCAGAACAACGATGCAATTATAGCGCTTGTGGCGCGATTCGAGAACAAATCCGATATTACGCGAGAGCAAGGTCGACGAATAGATATTCATCGGGCGGCGGAATCGAATACCGTTATCGCGGCAGACCTGCTCCAAGCGGGCAAAAAAGCGCTTTTGAACGCGGAGAACGCGGAACAGATTTCTGATACGGAGCAGTATCGCCAGCACGACCGAAAGAATGATTATTCCGGCAACGACGTATTTGAGCGTATTCCAGACAGACGCAAAGCCGAGCTTTATCATACCGACTGCTAATATCGCGCCGCAGATGATTCCCGCCCAGAGAAGAATATGCTTGATTATCGCGATCGCATAGATCTTGTCGGGCTTGAGTCGGTCGATGCTTTTGCGGGCGAAGAACCAGCTTCTTCTCGCGAAAAGCTCGGTCAAAGCCGATATCGCGGTGATGAGCGATCCCCACCAAAAGCCGTAGCAGATTGTCGCAAACAAGAGCCAGATAGCAATACCGACGTAAAACAGAGGATTGCGAAGCTGTGTCATCAGCTCGTTTTTAAACGAGAATTCCTCTTTCTCATCGAGTGCAAGAATATATTCATAGCAGCCCTTTTCGTCGCATAGTGCGGTATCATAGGAATAGGGCACAAGCAGCACCAAGCCGAAAATGAGGCAAATATATGCATAAGAGGGGTGGATACCGACGAACTGTGTGTCGGCATTCACGTAAAACGAGAGCACAAATGCCTCACCGAGATATTTTACAAGAAAATAACCCCAAAAGGAAAGCAGTGCCGCAAATACCTTGCGGTAATATGGCAGGGATTTGGAAAAATCCATAGCAGTCTTCCTTTCGAGGTTATTTTTTGTCTTTTTCGGATATGCCGCGGATAAGCTTATAATATTCCAAAGCGGCACGCTCTAATTTATTGTCGCCGAATTTGTAAAACTCGCCTTCCTTTATATCGGGCGGGAGATAGCGTTGCTCGACGTAGTGGTTTTTGTAGATATGCGGATATTTATATCCGTTATCGGCATCGGGACGGTGGGTATCGCGCAGGTACGAGGGGATATCCCTTCCCCTGCCCGAATTTATCGCCTCGACAGCGGCAAAATATGCATCGTGGGCGGAATTGGATTTCGGCGCGGTTGCGAGCAGTACGACTGCATCGGCAAGCGGCAGACTCGCTTCGGGAAGCCCGACAGAGTTTGCGATATCGACGCAAGCCTTTACGATAGGAATACAGCTCGGATAGGCAAGCCCGATATCCTCGCAGGCGATTATCATCAATCTTCGGCAGGCGGAGATAAGGTCGCCTCCCTCAAGAATTCGTGCGAGATAGAACACAGCGGCATCGGGATCGGAGCCGCGAATAGATTTCTGGAACGCCGAGAGAAGATCATAGTGCTCGTTCCCGTCGCGGTCGAAGCGGATACCCGAGCGCTGTGCAAGCTGCTTTGCAAGCTCGGGCTCCAAAACCGTTTCGGAAGCGAAATAGAGATTTTCGAGTGCGCCGATAGCCTTTCTTACGTCGCCGCCGCAACCGTTTGCGACGGTGAGCAGTGCTTCGTCGGAACATTCCTTGTTCATTCCCTCTTCTTTATTACAGATATCAAACGCACGGCGAAGCGCGGGGAGCATATCCTCCGCGTCGACGGGCTTGAATTCAAACACGCTCGAGCGCGAAAGCAGAGCGGGATAAAGCGAGAAGAAGGGGTTTTCGGTGGTCGAGCTGATGAGAGTGACTCTGCCGTCCTCGACGTATTCGAGAAGCGATTGCTGTTGCTTTTTGTTGAAATACTGAATCTCGTCGATGTAGAGGATTATTCCGTCGGTTGCGGTGATCGAATGTGAAAACGAAAGGATATCCTTTATATCGGAAAGCGAGGCGACAGTTGCGTTGATGCGGTAAAATTCCTTGCACGCAGAGCGCGCCACGATCTCGGCGACGGTGGTTTTACCCGTGCCGGGAGGGCCGTGAAAAACAAGTGAGGGCAGATGGCCGCTTTCGATGATCCTGCGAAAAGGCGCATTACGGGAAAGCAGGTGCTTTTGTCCTGCTACCTCGTCGAAGCTATTCGGTCTGACCTTATCTGCAAGCGGCATTACGCTAACCTCTTATTTCTTCTTTTTGTTTTTCTTGGTTGCGGGAGGATAATAGGTATTGTCGGAATCGTTTTCCTTATCCTCCATATCAAGAATTTCTTGTGTTTCGGGCTTTTTGCGGAAGGAGAATTTCGATTCCTGATTATTGAAGAGTCTGAAAATATTGGTTCTATGCATAAATATTACGACACAGCCGGTAAACAGTGCGAAGAAAAGCTCGAAGGGGTGCTCCATACCGTAAGCGATACGGATAACCGCGGGATAGCTTATTGCCGCGATTATCGAGGAAAGCGAAACGTACTTTGTAAAAATAAGCACGAGCGCAAAGATAACGAAGAGCACCGCAAATATCATCGGGTCGATGATGAGAATCATAGTAGCGGCGGTGAGAACGCCCTTGCCGCCCTTGAAGCGATAATACACGGGGAAAATATGGCCGATCATACAGAACGCGCCCGCGAGATAAGCACCGCTTCTTCCCAAAAGGAGCGAGCCGACGATGACCGAAACAAGCTGTTTTGCGATATCGCCGATGAGGGTATAGACCGCGCCGTCCTTGCCGTATACGCGGTGCATATTTGTAAGACCCGCGTTGCCGCTTCCGAACGAGCGGATATCCTGCTTATATTTATATCTCGAAACGATGATCGCAGAATTGAGCGAGCCGAGAAGATATGCGATAACCGCGCAAAGCACCCACGCCGTGATGATGAGGGCATTTCTTGCGGGAACGCTCATATCGGTTGCGATACCGTATATAAAGCCGAGAACCTTATGCTCGGGATCGAGCTGAAATAGATATCTCATTATAAAACTCCTTTGGGGTTTTCACCCTTTTGCTTGATAACAAGTCGGATAGGTGTGCCCGAAAAGTCAAACGCTTCTCTGAGGCAGTTTTCGATATAGCGCTGATATGAAAAATGGAACAGCTCCGCATCGTTACAGAAGAGAACAAAGGTGGGCGGAGTGACACCCGTTTGTGTCATATAATAGATCTTCAGTCTTCTGCCCTTATCGGAAGGAGGCTGAACGCGCGAGGTGATATCCGCGAGGAAATCGTTCAAAAGACCTGTTGTGATACGGCGGTTTGCGTTTTCATAGATCTCATTGATAAGCGGATAGAGCTTTTCTACTCGCTGACCGGTTTTTGCCGAAACGAACGCGACGGGTGCATAGCGCATATAGCCGAGTGCGGTGTAAACCTCCTTTTTGAAGTTATTCACCGAGGAATTATCCTTTATAAGCGAATCCCACTTATTAATAACGATTATGCTTGCCTTGCCCGCGTTATGCGAAAGTCCCGCAATACGCTCATCCTGCGCGGTGACGCCCTCGTTGGCATCGACCATAACAAGACAAACGTCTGCCTTTTCGACAGCGGCGTTGGCGCGGAGAACAGAATATTTTTCGATCCTATCCTCGACCTTGGCGCTTCTGCGGATACCTGCGGTATCGACAAACACGTATTTACCGTATTTATTCTCGACGTAGCTGTCGATAGCATCTCTCGTTGTGCCGGGGATATCCGAAACTATCGATCTGTCCTCGCCGGTGATGCGGTTGATTATCGAGCTTTTGCCCGCGTTCGGCTTGCCGATAACCGCAACTCTTATCGAGCCCTCGTCGTCGCTGTTTGAATATTCCTCGGGGAGATAAGAGATAACACAGTCGAGAATATCGCCCGTGCCGGTGCCGTGAACCGAGGAAACGGGGATAACATCCTCGAAGCCGAGCTCGTAGAATTCATAAAATCCCGCGGGGGTTTCGCCGACGGTGTCGACCTTATTGACCGCCACAACGATCGGCTTGCGGCTCTTTTTGAGCATCGAAGCGATCTCTCTGTCGGCGGCGGTGACGCCTGTGTGAAGCTCGGTCATAAAAATTATCACGTCGGCAGAGCCGATAGCGATAAGTGCCTGATCGCGCATCTGGCGGAGCAGAGTGTTTTCGGTAGTGGGCTCGATACCGCCGGTATCGATAAACAGCATCTGTCTGCCGTTCCATTCGACGTCGCAGTAGATTCTGTCGCGGGTTACACCCGGGGTATCCTCGACGATCGAGATACGCTCGCCCGCTATTTTATTGAAAAAGGTGCTTTTGCCGACGTTTGGTCTGCCGACAACGGCAACAGTACATTTTGCCATTTAAGTTCATTCCTTTCGTCAGAGCTCGCAGAGCATTCCCGTCATCGCCTCGCAAAGCTCAAATCCGCCGCGCGCAACAACACGCACCGGAACCGAAAGCTCGGTTGAGAGTGATTCGAGAGTGACGTTGTCCAAGAACATATCGCCCTCGGCGCGAAGCATATTTTCGGGGATAAGAAGCTCGTCCCCCAAATCCCTGCCGCGAAGCTGTGCGATTATATCGCCGCCCGTGACAAGTCCGCTTACGGTAACGCTTCCGCCGAAGAAGTCGTTTCTTATCGGGAACACGTTTACCGAAAGTTTTTGAAATTTTTCGTTTGCCGCGCTCGCCAAGCCTTTGATAAAATCATAAGCGGCGTAGCCGGTTGCTATTGATACTCTTCTATTATACTCCAAATCGGGCAGATTTGCAAGACATTCATAAAATTCGTCGCTGTCGCTGCGAATCATTCCGACACCGTTTTCGAGCTGAGGATAGCCCTCGTAATAATCGCCGCTCGGAATCTCGGTTTCGGAAAGAAGATAGAATTCGTCCGAAGCGTAAACAAGGCGCATTCCGCGTTCGCGCAGTGATTTCTCGCCCGCCGCGTCGGCGATCCTTATTACCTCGGAAGCGGTTTCCTTATCGAAGGGCTCTAAATCGTAAAGTCCGGCTCTGTGCGCGGTCAAGCCGCAGGGCACGAGCGCGATGCTTTCGATATTTTGGAGCGAGAGCAGGTCGGAGAGCGATTTTTTGAGATATTCGCCGTCGTTTATTCCTTTGCAAAGCACGAGCTGAGCGTTGATCGAGATACCGCCCTTATCGAGCATTTCGATATAGCGCAGACAGTCGCCTGCATAGCGGTTACGCATCATCATCACTCGCAATTCGGGGTCGGTCGTATGGACCGAGATATTCACGGGCGAAATACGCATTTTTATAATACGCTCGATATCGCTTTCCTTTAAATTGGTGAGCGTTACGTAGTTGCCCATAAGGAAGCTCAAGCGCTCATCGTCGTCCTTGAAATATATCGTTTCGCGCATACCCATCGGGTTCTGGTCGATAAAGCAGAAGATGCAGTTATTTCTGCAACGCTTCTTTTCGTCCATAAGATAGGTTGCGAATTCAAGACCGATATCGTCGTATTCCGGCTTTACAATATCGAACGAAAGCTCGATGTCTTCCCTGCTTATAACGATATTAAGCCTTTTGTCCATTATATAAAAGCGGTAGTCGAGCACGTCGTTTATCGTATTGCCGTTGACCGAAACGAGCTTATCGCCCGGAAGTATTCCCGCCCTGTCGGCATACGAGCCCTTGCAGACCGCAATAATGCTTACCATTTTAAACCTCCCGATTTAACCTACAAAAAAGCGTGTTGCGGGGTGCAACACGCTATTTCGTGAGCCTTGTGGGCTTAGTCTTTATCCTTAACCTGAAGAACAACCTTACCGCCGTAGCTGCCGCAGTTCTTGCAAACACGGTGAGAAAGAATGTATTCACCGCACTTGGGGCACTTGGTCATTCCGGGGAGGTCGAGCTTCCATACAGAAGATCTTCTCTTATCTCTTCTTGCCTTGGATACTTTTCTCTTGGGTACAGCCATCGCCTTTATCCTCCTTGATAGTTATATATTTTTATTTATTTTCGTTTTATTCGCTGAAGAAATCCTTCAGCACGTCCCAGCGCGAATCGGTCTCCTTGAGATCGCATCCGCATTCGCCGGAATTAAGATCCTTGCCGCACTTCAGGCACAAGCCCTTGCAATCCTCCTTGCAGAGATAGCGCGAGGGGAGCTCGAGAATAAGCGCGGTTCGTACAAGCTCTTCGATATCAATAGCGAAGTCCTGCATTATGATGAATTCGTCCTCGTCCTTGTTGGCGAGCTTGTCGGTTATCTTCGCTTCGAGCGCGATAGATTCGTTATAGACGAATTCCTTTCCGCAGCGTGCACAGCTTACGGTGATTTCGGGATTTACCGTTCCGTTCAGCAGAATAAGTCCCGAATGGTTTGTGATAACGCCGCTTGCATTTGCGATTCCGTCGACGGCATCATCAATAAAATCAAGTTCATCAAGCGAAAGCGCAAAATCAACCGAGTCGACGCTTCCGTCAAGAAGCTTTTTTAAATCAAGCATAAGTATGCTCCTTTAAGCGCAAAAGCGCACTGTCCATTATATCTTTGAAGTTCGGTTTTGTCAATAGTTTTCCCCAAAAAACTTGTGTTTTTCGGGAAAAAGGGGTTAAAAATCATTGAAAGAAATCAAAAATTGTGTTAGTATAACTTTGACTTCGCCGATGCATAATAGCATCGAGGTGAAAAACATGAATTTTAACAAAATGGTTGCCGACAACAAAAAATGCGTTTGCCTTATGATGAGTGCGCTCGGAGCGGCTATGGGCTGCTTCGCGGCGAAGCTCTGGACCTCGCACTGCTGTTGCTCGCAAAAGCTCAGCACAAAGGCGAAAAAGGCATTCAAGGCGGCAGAAGACAAGCTTATGCCCTGACGGGCTGTATCACGCGGGAGGACGGCTTTTTGCCGATTCCCCGCTTATAACGGAGAGTTACATATGAATCGTTTGGGTGACAGGCTCGAAGCCGCGCTGATGCTGCTTCAAGGCGCAAAGGACAACACTCTTTTTGCCGATATCGGCAGTGACCACGCATATCTCGCGATAGAGGCGGTAAAGCGCAATATCGCAAAGAGTGCGGTTGCCTCCGATATAAACGAGCTTCCGCTTATCAAGGGCAGGCAGAACGCCGCTTTTTCGGGTATTGATATAGATTTTATACTTTCGGACGGGTTTAAATCGCTCGAATCGTTCCCTCTCACCTCCGCCGCGATATGCGGTATGGGCGGCGAGCTGATCGCAAGGATAATCGCCGAAAGCGAAATTGCCAAAAGGATTTTTTTGATACTTCAGCCGATGTCGATGCAGGAGGAATTGCGGAGATACCTTTGGGACAACGGTTTTTGCATCGAGCGCGAAATATTCGTTTACGAAGCGGGCAAGGCATATTCGGTTATGCAGGTATGCTTTGACGGTATCAAGCGCGAATACTCGATTCTCGACCTTTACTTAGGAATGCAAAGAGAAAGCTCTTTTGAATTCTCGAAATACTGCGAAAAAATATTGAACACCGCGACAAAGCGCAGGATCGGTATCGTCGCACGCGGCGAAAGCACCGCGGAAACAGACTCGCTTATCGAATATTGTCAGACGCAAAGAACAAGCTTCTGAGCAGGAAGGTATTTACGCAAAAACGCAACTGCTTCGGGGGGAGTTATTTCTAAATTACGCTTGGGGACAACGATCACCGAGCGTTTTTCTATATAGATATACATCGCCTTGGGCGCGAGATAGATCGCCTCGAGCTCGTCGTAGAAAATCTCGCTGTATTCGTTTTCCTCGGGGTTATCGAACATCAATTCAAACGCGAATCCGTTTTTGCCGAATTCGACACGCTGCTTTGCGCGAATGACCTTTGCGGATTTGTTGCAGATCTTTTTCACGTTGTTATTGACGGTATAGAAGAACATAAGCGAGCAAAGCACTATTGCGCCGCCGGCGAAAACAAGACTTGTATTTTGGCGTATGATACCCATAAAAACGAGAGCAAGCGAAAGGATCGTAAGCGAAAGCAACACCGCGACGACCTTGTAGCGATAATATCTGCCCTTTAAAAGATTGAATTTGAGATAGGCGGAATAGTCCTTCGGTGTGACGTATCCGCAAGCCTTTATAGCCTTCATTTATTTCCTCCGATCAGCATTGTCATCAAATCCTCGCCGCGAGCGAGATAAAGCCCCGTTTGCGAAGCGGTCGATTCGCAATAATTTGCGATACCGCTTTCCGATTCGTTTGCCGAATCATAGAGCACAAACGGCACGGGGGCGCGGGTATGGGTACGCACGCTTATCGGTGTCGGGTGGTCAGGGAGCAGAAGGATTCTGTAATCCTCGCCCTTTTCGTTGAGATAGCCGATAAGTCCCTCCAATATGTGTTTATCTATATTCTCGATAGCCCTTATCTTTTCGTCGACCTTGCCCTGATGTCCCGCCTCGTCGGGCGCTTCGACGTGGATATAAACAAGGTCGGCGCCGTTTTCGAGCTCCTTGATAGCGGCGTCGCGCTTACCTGCAAAGTTGGTTTCGATCGCGCCGGTCGCGCCCTCGACGTTGGGAACATTCATTCCAGCGCAGAAGCCGATACCCTTTATCAGATCGACGGCACAGACGACCGAAGCCTTCAATCCCGTCTTTTCCTCGAACGAGGGGAGAGCGGGCTTTTTGCCGGGGCTCCAGAGCCAGAGCGAGTTTGCGCGCTTCAAGCCGAGCGATGCGCGCTTGTCGTTGAGCGGGTGGTTATTCAGAAAATCATAGGACTTTTTCATAAGCTCACGCATCGGGCGCGAGGATTCGCTTTCGGGAAGATAATCCCCCACCCTTCTGCCGATAATATCGTGAGGGCGCGAGAAATCGTTGAATTCGGGGCAATTCTTCCAGATAAGGCAGTGGCGGTAGGAGATACCGCAATAAAATTTCAGAAATTCGTTGCCGAATTCATTTTGAACCGCTTCGATAAGAACGCGAGCCTGATCGGTGGGTATTTCATCGGACGAATGGTCGAGCATAACAAGATCCTCGTATTCGCCGTCGCCGCCGAGCGCAACGATATTCGCACGGATAGCGGTTTCGTCGTCTGCCATTTCGATACCCATGCTTGCCGCCTCCAAGGGCGAGCGACCCTTTGAATAAACGCGCGGGTCATAGCCCATTACCGCAAGGTTTGCGGTATCACTTTCGGGCACCATTCCCTCGGGCACGGTGTCGACGGTACCATTGATTCCGCGGGAGGCGAGGAAGTTCATATTCGGTTTGTTTGCAACCTCAAGCGGTGTTTTTTTACCGAGCGCCGCCAACGGCAGATCTGCCATTCCGTCGCCGAGCATTACTATATATTTCAAAATTCTCACCCTTTTTACAAAGATACATAAATTATAACAAATCCCCACATCAAAATCAACCGTTATATTGCTGTTTTTAATGCGGTAAATTCAATAATCGTTGACAAAATCGGTGACTGCGTTTATAATTATAACGACAATGATCAAAAGGCGGTGATGAGTGTGAAAATCAAGCAAGGGTTGGTTCTGCGCGAGGTCGCGGGGAGCTACGTTGTGCTCGATATCGGCAACGAGCTTTCATTTAACGGTATGATCACGCTCAACGAAAGCGGCAAGCTGATATGGGATTCGGTAGCCGAGGGGCTCGGCGCTTCCGAAATCGCAAAACGCATCACCGAGGAATACGATATCGACGAGGAAAGTGCACTCGGCGACGTATCTTCCTTTATTCAAAAGATGAAGGAGGCAGACGTTTTTGAAGAAGGCGGTAACGCTTAACGAGGTCTTCCCTCTTATAAACGAACAGCTTTTAGCGGGCGGGAGTGCGTCGTTCATCACGCACGGTATCAGCATGAAGCCGTTACTCCGCGACGGCTGTGACACGGTATATCTCGAAAAGCCCAAGGGCAAAATAAAGAAATACGACGTGGTTTTTTATTTAAACGGTGAGCATTTTACGCTCCACCGAGTTGTCAAGCTGAACGGCGGACTTATCTGCCGCGGCGACAATCAAACACAAAACGAGAGCCCGATCGACGAAAGCGAAATTATCGCAATAATGACTCACTACGAGAGAAACGGCAAAAAGCGCTCGGTCGAATCTGTCGGCTATATAATTTATTCACGCATTTGGGTAAACACTGTATTTTTACGCAAATGCACAAGAAAGCTTTTATCTGTTTTCAGAAGGAACAAAAAATGAAGGTTGCAATCATCGGTTCACGCACGATAACGAAGGCAGACATCGCAAAGCGTATCCCGCCCGACACGACACTTATCATTTCAGGCGGTGCGCGCGGTGTCGACACGCTCGCGGAAAAATATGCCGACGAGCACGGGATAAAAAAGCTTATTCTTTTGCCCGATTACGAATTATACGGCAAGCAGGCGCCGCTTATCCGCGACAAGCTGATCGTCGACAACGCCGATCTTGTTATCGCTTTTTGGGACGGCGAATCGAGGGGGACCGAATTTACCATCAGCTACGCAAAGCGCAGAAGAATTCCCTGCGAAATTTATATTGTATAAAGCAAAACATCTCTCCGACGAAGTCGGAACAGAGCGTTAACAATATCGAAGAATACGTTATGATAAAATGAGTTTGTGAATAGCCCTATAAATCGCTTCGACAAATAATTCAACGAAGGAGGTTTTTATGTCAGATTGGCGCCTTACAGGACAGGAAAAATATCTGTTAAACAAGACTCTTTATAAGATTACATTCCCGAAGTTTTGGGAAACTGCGTACAAAGACAAAAATGCATTTTTCCGAAAAATTGAAAGCGATTCTAAAAAGTATGTCGAGGAAACCAACAGCGGTCACGAATACTTGGAGGGTGAAAAGATCCGACACTTTTGGCATGAACATTGTGAATTCTGCTGGGAAAAGGCATTAACAGACAAAGAATGCACATTTTATTGTACCGAAGATATGTATCACTGGGTATGTGAAAACTGCTTTTGTGACTTTCAACACAAGTTTAATTGGCAGGAAGGAACTGCAGAAGAACTATTATCAAATTCAGAACTATAGAATCCCGATTCATCGAATAGAAAGCCCCGACGGATTTAAAATCTGTCGGGGTTTTTATCATACTTATGGGAATCAACCTTGTAAAGTCTTTTTTATCTTATAATATCGTAAATAAGCAATTCGTCAGACGGCTTTTCTTGCGAGAAGGTAATCGCACCCAGGCAACGATTTTTTGCCGCAGTGTGATCGCTCACACTGCTCGAGCGAAGCTCTGCGATGATATCGCCCTTCTTTACCCTATCGCCGACACGGCGGTGGAGCACGATGCCCGCGGAATAGTCGATTGAATCTAACTTGCTTGCTCTGCCCGCGCCGAGCATCATCGCCGAAACGCCGACCTCGCTTGCATTGACGGAGGTGATATAGCAATCCTTTTCGGCTTTGATACAGCTTATGTATTTTGCATTCACGAAGCTGTCCAAATCGTCAAAAACGCTCACATCGCCGCCCTGAAGCGATATCCACGATTTGAAGCATTCATAAGCCTTGCCGCTTTCTATCGCGTCCTTGACAAGAAGTACCGCCTCATCTATTGGGATATTTTTGGAAAGCGACACCATTTCGGAGGAAAGCGTCACACATATATTATACAAGTCGCCGTCGCTTTGATTATTGCGAAGCAGAGAGACCGCCTCGGCAACCTCGAGCGCATTACCGACGCAATATCCGAGCGGTTTATCCATATTTGTGATAACAGCGGAAATATTTTTGTTTGAAAGCTTGCCGATAGCCACCATACGATTTGCCAGCTCGCGCGAGGATTCGAGTGTTTTCATAAAGGCACCGCTGCCTGTTTTTACGTCGAGGACAATGTTTTTTGCACCGCCTGCGAGCTTTTTGCTCATAATGCTCGAAACTATAAGCGGGATACTTTCGACAGTTGCCGTAACGTCGCGCAGAGCATAGAGCTTTTTATCCGCCGGTGCGATATTTGCGCCCGCACCGCAGACCGAAAGACCGCATTTCTCCGCGATAGCCATAAACTCGGCATTATCAAGCTCGGTTCTGAAGCCCGGTATTGATTCAAGCTTATCGATAGTACCGCCGGTATGGCCAAGCCCTCTGCCCGAAAGCTTTACCACGTTACAGCCGAGCGAGGCGGCGATAGGCGCAACAATGAGTGTGGTTTTGTCGCCGACACCGCCGGTTGAATGCTTATCGACTGTATTTGCCCCGAAGCGCGACAGATCGAGCATATCGCCCGATTTTGCCATCGCGTCGGTAAGTACAGCGGTTTCAGAATCGTTCATTCCGTTTATACATATCGCCATAAGCAGTGCGCTTATCTGATAGTCGTATATTTCGCCTGCGGCGTAGCCGTTGACAAAGAAGCGGATCTCCTCTTCGGTCAGTGCGTTACCGAAGCGTTTCTTTTCGATTATATCGTAAATACGCATAATTTTCTCCGATTGATCACTTTTTAAATGCATAAGGCAGCATTTCGCCGAGGGTGTATTCGTGTATACCCTCATTATCGGCAAGCAATACAACAAAGTTGCTTGCGTCGCAGTGCTCCGACATCACCTGCAGACAGACACCGCAGGGGGCGCACTGTTTCTCCAAAAGACCGTCCTCGCCGCCGACCACCGCGATTTTTTGAAATCCGCGTTTGCCGTCGCTTATCGCCTTGAAGATTGCCGTTCGTTCGGCGCAGACTGTTGCAGAATACGCAGAATTTTCGATATTACAGCCGAGATATACACTTCCGTCGTCGCAAAGAAGCGCCGCACCGACTCTGAAATGCGAATAGGGCGAATATGAATTTTTTGCCGCGCTCGCGGCGAGCTCTATCAATTCCTTATTGTTCATTTTTCTTATTCTCTTTCGCGATCTTAACAATTCTGCTCGTGCCCAAGCGGTCGGCACCGAGCGAAATAAATCTTTCGGCGTCCTCGATCGAGGAAATTCCGCCTGCCGCCTTTATCTTCAACCCGTTCGGGCGGTTTTCGGCGAAGAGCTTTATATCGTCAAATGTAGCGCCGCCCTTTGAAAAGCCGGTGCTTGTTTTGATATAGTCTGCTCCCGCGCGGTAAACGATATCGCACATTATCCTCTTTTCCTCGTCGGTAAGCAAACAGGTTTCGATAATAACCTTTAATATCTTTCCCTTGCAGGCATTACGCACCGCGATTATATCGTTCAGAACGTATTCTGTATTTCCCGCTCTGAGTGCACCGACGTTGATGACCATATCGATCTCGTCGGCGCCGTTTTTGACAGCGTCTGCCGTTTCAAACGCCTTTACCTCGCTTGTTGCGTTGCCGTTCGGGAAACCGATAACAGTGCAGACCTTAACCCTGCCCTTTAAATACTCGCTTGCGAGGCGAACATAGCAGGGCGGAATGCAAACAGACGCGGTATTGTATTCGAGCGCATCATCGCACAGCGCGATTATTTCATTTGGTGTTGCGGTCTGCAAAAGCAGTGTGTGGTCACATTTCGAGAGTATTTCGTTTATATGCATTGTCATCAGTCCTTTTTTCTTTTATTGTATCACACATACACCTATTCTTGCAAGTACCCGACTTTTAAAAAGTGTGCCAAAATCTTTTCCCACCGAGCTTTTGCAAAAGCTCGGCAAAATCTTCTTCCTCCCGCGTTGGAGGGCAATTTTTATTCCTTTCCCTCTCTCCGCGAGGGTGTTATGTCAATTCAAATCAATACAATCAATACAATAAAAACTCCATAAAAATCGGCGACATGCGCGTCGATTTTTATACCTTAGGGCGTTGCGAGTGTCGAGCAAAGCGAGGCGCACGTGTTACGGGGTCCCCGAAAATCGCAAGATTTTTGGGGTATATAGGCGCGAGCGCACAACGCTCACAAAAAACGGGGAAAATTCGAAGAATATTTCACGAGAGCGCAAGCGACTCGGATAAGAATCTATATTTTTCAAGGACAGGCGCCTTGAAAAATATACCTATGATGCCCGAAAGTGCGGACAAGACGCGAAGCGGTGCGCACGCACTTTGCGCGAGCGTACGGGCATCTCAAAAACCGATTAAAATCGTGAGATTTTAATCGAGAGCGCAAGCGACTCGAGAGCGAAGCGATCATAAAGCTTTTTTCTTGATAACGCTGTTTTTGCGGGGATAAAGCTTCGGAGTGTGGCTCACCTTTTTGATGATCACAAGCGTGTGGAGATAATCGTACTCGGGAACCTTGATATCAATTATGTCAACCAATTCTCCGCCGAGGATCTTTATCGCATTTTTCGCCTCGTCGGCTTCTTCTCTGCCCTTTTCGCCCTTCATCGCAACGAAATATCCTCCCGTTTTGACAAACGGCATACACCATTCGCAGAGGATATTCAGCCTTGCGACACCGCGCGCCACGGCGATATCGTAGCATTCGCGGTGCTCGGGAAGCAGTGCAAGCTCCTCCGCACGACCGCAAAGGGTGCTCAAATTGGCTATCCCCGCCTTTTTCGCGGTTTCGGCAACGTAATTAAGCTTTTTCGCCGTCGCGTCGTTCGAGACTATTTCACAGCTTTTCGCGCAGAGCGCAAGCGGAAGCGAGGGAAAACCGCCGCCGCAGCCGATATCAATAACCCTTGCGTTCTCGAAAAGCTTTGTATCGAGCAGAGTGAGCGAATCCCAGAAATGAAGCAGTGCGACACCCTTTTCATCGGTGAGCGCGGTAAGGTTCATCTGCTTGTTGGTCTCGCAAAGCTCCCGCCCGATAATATCGAGCGAGCCGCATTCGCTTTCGGAAAGCGAACCGCGGTATTTTTTTGTTATTTCGGAAAAGCTCATTGATTTCCTCCCTGTGCGAGATAGATAAGCAAAACCTGAATATCCGAGGGCGATACCCCGCTTATTCTCGATGCTCTGCCGATATTTTCGGGGCGGAGCTTCTGGAGCTTCTGTGCCGCCTCGATACGAAGTCCGCGGATAGAGGTATAATCTATCCCTTCGGGGAGCATTTTTTCCTCCAGCTTTGCAAACCGCTCTACCTCGGCAAGCTGGCGCTTGATATATCCCGAATATTTTATCTCGGTCTCGGCGCGCGCAAGGATATCCTTATCATACACTCCCTCGCTGCCCGAAAGCTGCATAATATCGTTTATGGTTATTTCGGGGCGCTTCAAAAGCTCGGATTTTACAATACCCGCGCCGGTGCGCGCATATCCCCGCGCTTCGAGCAGGTCGTCGAGCGCGCTTCCGCCCTTTATACTTTCGTGCTCGAGCGAGTATATCAGCTCGGCGAGTATTTTTTCTTCCTCGAGGAATTTTTCGTGTGCCTCCTCGCTGACAAGTCCGAGCGCATATCCCTTTTCCAAAAGCCTTGTTTTCGCGTTGTCCTGCCTCAAAAGCAATCTGTATTCACTGCGCGACGTCATAATACGGTATGGCTCGTTGGTTCCCTTTGTCACAAGGTCGTCGATAAGAGTGCCGATATAGCTTTCGCTTCTTTTCAGCGTGAATTCCTCTTGCCCCTTGACCTTGAGCGCGGCGTTGATACCCGCAACAAGTCCCTGCGCCGCCGCCTCCTCGTAGCCCGAGCTTCCGTTGAACTGTCCCGCACCGAAAAGTCCGTTTATATCGCGGAATTCGAGTGTGCTTTTAAGCTGAAGCGGATCACAGCAATCATATTCGATAGCATAAGCGGTACGCATAAATACCGCGTTTTCGAGTCCCACGATGCTGTGGATAAGCTCGAGCTGTACCTCCTCGGGAAGCGAGCTCGAAAGTCCCTGAAGATAGACCTCCTTGGTATCGGTTCCCATCGGCTCGACGAATATCTGGTGGCGTTCCTTGTCGGAAAAGCGCACCACCTTGTCCTCGATACTCGGGCAATAGCGCGGCCCCGTGCCGTGAATAACGCCCGAATAAAGCGGCGAGCGCGAAAGGTTTTCGCGGATTATGCTGTGTGTTTTTTCGTTCGTATATGCGATATAGCAGGGCAAAAGGTTCTTTTTCGGCGTTGCGAACCCGAACATAGTCGTTTCCTCGTCGCCGTCTTGGCGCTCGAGCCTTGAATAATCAATACTGTCGGCGTGAACTCTCGGGGGTGTACCCGTCTTAAAGCGGGTAAGCCTTACTCCGAGCGAAGAAAGCGAATCGACAAGCCGTTTTGCAGGCAGAGTATTGTCGGGGCCCGATTCATAAGCCTCCTCACCGACGATAATACGTCCGCCGAGCGAGGTTCCCGTTGCGATGATAACGCATTTACAAGGATAAAACGCGCCGAACGAGGTTGTGACACCGCAAACACCGTTTTCGTCAGCCTCGACCGAAACCACCTCCGACTGCTTGAGCACCAGGTTTTCGGTATTCTCGATAACCTTCTTCATATAATCGCGGTATCTCACGCGGTCGGATTGCATTCTGAGCGATCTCACCGCAGGGCCCTTTGATGCGTTGAGCATACGGCTCTGAAGCATAACCTCGTTCGCCGCCTTGCCCATTTCACCGCCCAAAGCGTCGATCTCGAAAACAAGGTGTCCCTTGCCCGTGCCGCCTATCGAGGGGTTGCAGGGCATATTTCCGACAAGGTCGAGAGTGAGAGTGAACAGCGCGGTGCTGACACCCATTCTCGCGCAGGCGAGCGCCGCCTCGATTCCCGCGTGGCCCGCACCGATAACCGCAACGTCTATTTTTTCTGCTGTGTATTTTATCATAACTGTTGCTTACGAGAGAAAACTTTTCCAAAAGTTTTCTCTCGCGCCCTCTTTCAAAAATTTCAAATACTTGTCAATAAGAATTATACTTTAAAACATCGCGAGCAACCTATACACGCGAAGCGACCTATACAATAAAATCCCATATTTTTCAAGGACATGCGCCTTGAAAAATATACCTCAGAGCGCCGAGGATTCGGACAACAAGCGTAGTGAGGCGCACGTGTTACGGGGTCCCCGAAAATCGCAAGATTTTTGGGGCATTCGCGAAGCGACTTATACAATAAAAATCCCATAAAAATCGGCGACATGCGCGTTTCGCCCCAAAAACACAAGTGTTTTCGGGGACCCCATTCGATTTTTATACCTTGGAACATCGCGAGTGTCGAGCAAAGCGAGGCGCGTGTTACGGGGTCCCCGAAAATCGCAAGATTTTTGGGGTATATAGGCGCGAGCGCACGATGTCCACAAAACCCGCCGCAGCGGCAACCGACCGAAACGCTTGCGTTTCGTGTCGAGAGCGTAGCGATTATTTCCCTACGCAAAAATGAGAAAATATTTCGTTCACGATGTCCTCGCTGACACTTCTTCCGTCCGCCTCGGCGATTGCCGCAAGCGCAAGCTCGATATCCATTCCCGCGATATCCTGAGTGAATCCGTCGAGCGCGTCCAAGGCACTCGAAACCGCGCTCAACGCCTTGTCGACCGCCGCCGCCTGTCTTGCGTTTACAACGATTTCGTCGTTTTCGCCTATCTCGCCCGCACCGAACATCATCGAAACGGTTTCGACCAGACTGTCGAGCCCTTCGTTGTTCAGCGCGCTCACCGTTACCGTTCTTTCAAACGGGAGCTTATGGCAGAATTCATTCGCGATATCCGATTTATTCAGTATACAAACGGTTTTCGACTCCTTGCCGAGCTCAAAAATCGACTCGATAAGCCGTTTGTCGTCATCGTCTATCGGGCGGGACATATCGAACACCGCAAGCACGAGAGCCGCATCGGAGATCGCCTTTATACTGCGCTCGATTCCGATTTTTTCAACCGTATCCTCGCTTTCTCTTATCCCCGCCGTGTCGGAAAGACGCAAAATCACATCGCCGAGATGAACCGTTTCGGTAACGACGTCGCGCGTGGTCCCCGCGATATCGGTAACTATTGCGCGCTCCTCGCCGCAGAGCGAATTCAGAAGCGAGCTTTTGCCGGTGTTCGGCTTGCCGACGATCGCGGTGACAACACCCTCGCTTATCGCGCGGCCGTAGGTATGGCTTCCCGACAATCGCAAAAGCTTTGATTTGATTTCCGAAAGACGCTCGCGCATCTCCTCGATGCTGACGTCTGTCATATCCTCGTCGGGATAATCTATATATGCGTAGACCGATGCCGCCAAAAGCTTGAGCTCGTCGTATATCGACGCAAGACTGCGCGAAAGCGAGCCGTTTGCCTGACGCGCCGATATTTCCAGATGCTTTTCGCTGACAGAATCTATAATTCCGCCGATAGCCTCTGCCTGAGTGAGCGATATTTTGCCGTTTATAAAAGCGCGCCTTGTAAATTCGCCCGCGCCCGCCATAACCGCACCGCTCGCAAGACAGGCGGCAAGCAAACGCTTTGTCACGAGCAGACCGCCGTGACAGTAAAGCTCGCAAATATTTTCACCGGTAAAGGAATGGGGCGCGCGGAACAAAATACAGATACCGTCGTCAAATATTCCCTTTTTGTCGGTAAAGCTTCCGTAGCAGGCAACGCCGTGGGGAAATTCCGAAAATTTCTTCGGCGATGAGGGGGCAAAAACTCGGCTTGCGACCTCGAAAGCGGATTCTCCGCTTACCCTGACCATAGCCACGCCGCCCTTGCCGTGAGGCGTACCGATTGCAGCAACAGTAGTCATAAATCTACTCCAAAACATACAAATTCATATTATTATACTTCTTTTTTTCCGACTTTGCAATATTTTTACAAATAACTATGTACTTTTTCTCGAATCTGTGTTAATATACTATTTGTATTATTGTATATTTTCAAAGGACAAGGAGAAACCGAATGTCTTTATTTACAAAGCTTTTCGGCACTTACAGCGAAAAGCAATTAAAGAAAATAGAGCCGATCGCGCAGAAGATCGAAGCACTTTCGGATAAATATTCCGCGATGAGCGATTCCGAGTTAAAGAGTCAGACCGAGCTCTTCAAGGCAAGACTCAAAAACGGCGAAACGCTCGACGACATACTCCCCGAAGCATTCGCAACGGTGAGAGAGGCATCGCACCGAGTGCTCGGCAAGCGCCATTACCACGTTCAGCTTATCGGCGGCATCGTGCTTCATCAGGGCAGAATCGCCGAAATGAAGACCGGCGAGGGTAAAACGCTTATGGCTACCCTGCCCGCATATTTAAACTCGCTCACCGGCAACGGTGTTCATATCGTCACAGTCAACGACTATCTCGCAAAGCGCGACAGCGAATGGAACGGCAATATCTTCCGTTTCCTCGGTGTTTCGGTCGGTCTTATAATTCAGGGACTCGACTCAAAGCAGCGTCAGGAGGCTTACAGCGCCGATATCACCTACGGCACGAACAACGAATTCGGATTTGACTATCTGCGCGACAATATGGTCGTTTATAAGAATCAGACTGTTCAGCGCGGTCACGTGTTTACAATAGTCGACGAGGTCGACAGTATCCTTATCGACGAAGCACGCACACCTCTTATTATCTCGGGCGCGGGCGGCGAATCGAGCGAAATGTATAAAAAGGCAGACGAATTCGTACGCAGACTCAAATGCTACCGTATCAAAGAATTCGATGCAAAGAAGAGCGACGAGGATATTGTCGAGGATTATATCGTCGACGAAAAGGCAAGAAGCTGTATGTTCACGACCGCAGGTCTTGCCAAGGCGGAAAAGCACTTCGGGCTCGAAAATATCGGCGACGGCGAAAATTCCGAGCTGATGCATTATCTTAACAACGCTATCCGTGCACGCGGAATTATGCAAAAGGATATCGACTACGTTATGCAGGACGGCAAGGTAGTTATCGTCGACTCGTTCACGGGACGTATTATGCCCAACCGCCGCTTCTCGAACGGTCTTCACCAAGCGATCGAGGCAAAGGAGGGTGTTGAGGTACAGAACGAAAACCGCACTCAAGCGACAGTCACCTTCCAGAACTATTTCAGAATGTATAAAAAGCTCTCGGGTATGACGGGTACCGCCATGACCGAGGAGGACGAATTCAGAGAGATCTACGGACTTGACGTTGTCGAGATACCGACAAACAAGCCGATGATAAGAAACGACCGCAACGACGTTGTTTACAAGAGTATCCGCGGCAAGATCGAAGCGATCGTCAAGCAGATCGAGGAATGCCGCGCCAAAGGACAGCCCGTGCTTGTCGGTACGGTATCGGTCGAAAAGAGTGAACAGCTCTCGAAGATCTTAAAGGCAAGAGGTATTCCCCACAACGTATTAAACGCGAAATATCACGAAAAGGAAGCCGAGATCATCGCCCAGGCGGGCAAGCTCGGCGCGGTTACCATCTCGACCAATATGGCGGGCAGAGGTACCGATATTATGCTCGGCGGTAATGCCGAATTCCTGGCGAAAGACGTTTTGCGCAAGGAGGGCCTCGATGATTATATGCTTTACGAGGCAACCAACTGCGGCGAAACCGACGACGAAGAGATTCTCGCGGCGAGAAAGCGATTCGGCGAGCTCAAGGCGGGATTTGAAAAGGAAATAAGCGAGGAAGCCGATCTTGTACGCAAGGCGGGCGGTTTGTTTATTCTCGGCACCGAGCGCCACGAAAGCCGCAGAATCGACAATCAGTTAAGAGGCCGTGCGGGACGTCAGGGCGACCCCGGCGAAAGCCGATTCTTCCTCTCGATGCAGGACGACCTTATGCGTCTTTTCGGTGCGGACAGAATACTCGGTATCGTCGAAGCGCTGAAAATGCCCGAGGATCAGCCGATAGACGCGGGCATACTCTCGAACTCGATCGAAAACGCTCAAAAGCGTATCGAGGGTGCGAACTTTGAAAGAAGAAAGAACGTGCTCCAATACGACGACGTTATAAATCTCCAGCGCGAGCTTATTTATAAGGAACGCCGCGAGGTGCTCGACGGCAACGACATTTCGGACAAGATAAAGAAGATGATGGGCGACTATATTTCGGATACCGTTGCCCGTTATACCCAATCCGACGTCGCTGACGATTGGGATTTCGACGGAATCAGAAACCAATTCCGCGGTTTCCTTTGCGGCGATGACGATTTTGTATACGATCAGGCTCAATTATCGACTCTCGAGCCCGAGGATATCTGCAAAACACTCACCGAGCGCGCCGAAAAGGTTTATGCAAAGCAGGAGGAGATGTTCACTCCCGAAATATTCCGTGAGGTCGAGCGCGCGGTATTGCTCCGCAACGTCGATTCACGTTGGGTCGAGCATATCGACGCGATGGACGATCTAAAGGGCAGTGTCGGACTCAACGCCTATGCACAGCGCAACCCGATCACCGAATACAGAATTCAGGGCGGCGCGATGTTCGAGGAGATGATCTCGGAAATACGCGCAGGCACTGTGAGAATGCTTCTTTCGGCAAGACCGAGAAACTCGGCAAACGAGCGCAAGCAGGTGCTTAACGGCTCGGCTTCGATGCAGAGCGACGGCAAGCAGAAGGTAAAGCCCACCCCCGTAAAGCGCGAAACCAAGGTCGGCCCGAACGACCCCTGCCCCTGCGGAAGCGGCAAGAAGTATAAAAAATGCTGCGGCAGCGTGGTGTCGAATAATCAGAATCAATAATCAAGATTAATATGTAGCTTCGGGAGTATGATCCTCCCGAGGCTGTCAAATCTGCAGAAGTTCAAATTTGAAGAAGCTCAAATTTGTAGAATCTCAAATTTGGAGAAGTTCATATTTGGAGAAGCTCAAATTTGGAGAAGTTCATATTTGGAGAAGCTCAAATCCGGAGAAGATAAAGACATACTTTATTGTAATTTTTGGGAGGGAGACCTCCCATCATAGAGGAAAAGAAACAAGAGGCTGAAAAATGGGGTTTGGAGTTGCTTTATTAGGATATGCGTGCCTGTTGCTGATAGGGGTAGGCGGAACGTTTTTCGCGGTACCTCTGCTCGCTTACGGCTTTTTTCTCGCTTCGCGGTTAGAATCGGGATTTATGAAAGCGTCGGTCACCTCGCTTTTTATATTGCCGAGAGGGATATTGGAACTGCTTACGCTGTTCGGAATAATAAAGCCCGAAACGAGCGCGGTCTATCCGATAATCAATACCGCCACCTTTTACGTTTTCCTCGCGGCTTGGGCACTGATGACTTATTTCTGGCTGACAGCGGTTGCAAATATCGCGCATACCAACAGTGCTGATAAGCTCGAGCGTCAGGCAAAAAACAGAATCGTCTTCACCGAAGCGATGCTGATGCTTATGCTTGTCACGAATCTTTTGATGACGACGAACCTTCTCGGCTCGTTCGAGGGTATGGCGGGCGCGCTTCAGTTTATATTGCAATATGCCGTGCTGTTTGTGAATCTCTTCTTTTTGCATACCTGCTTTGTTATGATAACGAGCAAATCGCAATATGAAAAGGACAAGCAGCAGCTTGCAAAGGAAAAGGCGGCGGCGACCGAAAAGCTCCATAAAGAGCGCGAGGAAGCGGCAAGAAAGCTCGCAGAACGCAATAAAAGCAAGGATAAAAGGAAATAATCGAAGTAATAATATCGAAACGGGAGGTAGAGATTTATGAGCAAAAAGGCAAAAAGTGTTTCCAAAAGAAGCAAGCTGATGATTCTGCTCGGTTTTTTGTGCTTTGTCAACCCTACCCCGTTCGGACTTGACGTTATTCCCGATGTTATCGGGTGTGCGCTTTTGTTTTTCGGACTCACACAGCTTTCGTTTTTCGACGGCGCGATCGAGGAAGCAAGAAAGTATCTGCTCTACCTTTTCGCTGTCGAGGCTGTGCATATTTTGCTTATGCGCCCGATGCTTCTCACAAATATCGGCTCGAACCGTATGCTCGGAGTCACCGCGCTTGCGATAGTTCAGGGTATTGTTTATCTGCTGTTTTTCAAAAAGCTGTTTTCGGGTATATCTTATTTTGCGATGCGGAATAACTGCAACGAAACGCTGAAGCTCTGCGACGGAAGCGCATTTATGTCCTATCTCGCCTTTTATTTGCGGATAGCGGCGATGCTTCTGCCCGAGCTGATCGCGATAATCGAGCTTTATCTTTATACCGAAATAGATATCGACACGACCGACGCGATAACCGCGTTTGTTTCGGCAAAGCCGATAATCGTGCTTTTGCTTTCGGCAATATCGCTCGCGGCATCGGTTTCGTGGTTTGTTTCGATAAGAAAGCTGTTTGTCACGCTTCACAAGGAATGCGGCTACGAGATTGACAAAAGATATTCCGCGGAATACAGCTCGCGCCCCGAAAAGACCCGTCCGAAAAGGGTGCGCGCGGGGGGATATGCATTTTGCTTCTCGCTCGTTTTTGCGGTCGACCTCAGCTTCGATTCGATAAAAATACTTCCCGCCTCGTTTATGTTCCTGTTCTGGTTCGCTTCGGCGTTCGTATTCAAGGGAATAAGCGGCTTCAACCGCACGAAAAGGCTTGCGATCCCTGCATTTTTGCTTCTTTTGGGAACCGAGATCCATAAAATGCTTCTCGTCCCCTACGGCGCGGTCGTAATATATGAGACCGAGCTTTATATCGTTATCATCGGCACACTGCTCGCCGTGGCAACGATGATCGCCTGTATGCTTTGCGTAAGAGGCTTGCTCGACGACGCTTCCGAGCTGTCGCAGACACTCGGCGGAAAAGCAATCGAGGGCAGATTTGTCCGCATCGCTTATACCGCAAGTGCGCTGTTCTGGGCGGCGGGATTTGCAGTGCCGTTCTTCTATCCGTATGTGTCGACGGCAAGGCTGATCGCTTCGGGAATATTCATCTGGCAGACGGCAAGGATTTTCACAAAAATCACCGAGGAAGAATACGAAAGAAGCAGTCTTTACGGCTGATAATACCAAAATATACGCAGACGGCGCAAAACCGTCTGCTTTTTTTCATTTTTGTAAGAATTTACAAATCAAATTTTAATATTTTTTGTTGACTTGCAATAATTAATATGGTATAATTAGTCACCAAAATTTATGGGTATAACCCCAAAAAACAGAAAGGAAACACGTTATGAAGAAGTTTTTCGCAATTCTTCTCTCCGTACTTCTCGTTTCTGCATTCGCAGTGTCCGCTGTTGCAGTTAACTGGGAAGACAATCACGTTCTCGGTCTCGACCCCGAGGCACCTGATGATTGGACCTTTGACAACGCATACGGCTTCGTGTTCAACATCAACTATGTTGACGGCAGCATCGTAGGCGAAGACAACACCATCATCACCACCGCTGAAGCATATGCAACATGCAATCCCAACTGGGCTATCAGCGTTCTCCTCGCTCCCACTTCCGAAGCTAACGTTTACGAAGTAGCTCTCGCTCCCGTTTCCTGCCCCGGTTCTCCCGATGCAGGTATCGCAGCAGGCATCAACTTCGACGACGGCAATATCGTTCTCGTTGCTCACTCTGCATACTCGAACGACAACGGCACCAACTGGGAAGCTAAGGTTGCAGCTATGGCACTCAAGGTTGGCGACAAAGTTACTCTCGCTGAAGACAAGAGCACTGCTACCGTTCAGGACGCTCCCGAAGGATACGTTCCCACTCTCGGCGTAGAAACCGAACCCGAAGTTATCCCCGAAACCATCACTGTTGACGGCGATCTTTCCGACAACGGCTGGAAAGCAGAAGGCTGGACCGAAGTCAATGCTGAAAACGGCTACTGGCAGTCTGTTCCCACCACCGAAGACACTATCGCATTCAAGTATCAGCTCCGTACCGACGCTGACAAGCTTTACGCTGCATTCGAAATCGACTGCGCAATGGTAGAAGGCGGCAACGGTGCCGGCACCAATGTTCGTTTCTGGATCAATTCCGATGCTGAATATCAGCTCTACACCCACTTCTACGATGTATGCGTAAAAGACGGCGCTGTTGCTTACGTTGCTAAGTACAACACCGCTAAGGATGCTAACTCCGGCGCTGACATCGCAGATTCCTCCATCAACGGCGTTATGACCTCCGAAGGCGACAAGACCTACGTTGAATTCTCGGTAGATCTCGCTGAATTCGGCGGCGCAGAAGGCTTTGACTACTTCCTCTGCGTTTCCAACAAGGTTAACGAAAACGTTTGCCTCTACTACCCCGCAAACGATGAACCTGCTGAAGGCGAAAGCCGCACCGCTAAACTTCCCTATTCGGCATGGAACACCGACAAGGCTGCAAACGCTGACGTTGAAGCTCTCGCACTCGGCGAAATCGTTGTAGAACCCGAAAATCCCCCCGTTGATCCTCCCGTTAATCCCCCTGTTGACGACGACGTTGAAGCTGAACTCAAGGAAGCACTCGGCGAAGCAAACGCTGATCCCAAGTTCGACCTCGTGATCAACGCTCCCGAAACCTACAAGGCAGGCGACGA
>SVRD01000004.1 GCA_015064955.1 Oscillospiraceae bacterium | reverse complement strand
TGAAGCCGAGGAACTCGGTGCAGATGCCATCGTTAATATTCGCTATGCTTCCTCTGCTGTTATGCAGGGCGCAGCGGAAGTTATTGCATACGGAACGGCAGTTAAATTTATTAATTAAGCAAAAGCGTCGCAGAAATGCGGCGCTTTTTGAATTTTATATCGAAAAACTCTGTACTTGTGAAAGTTGTTGTGGTATGTGTTTGTGTTGCAAAAAGGAGGTGCAACGCACATGACAACGCTTGAAGATTTACACTACGGCAACATCAGTCCGCACGAAAGGTTTATTAAGCGCGGAACAAACTCGTCAAACCGATATGCAAAAACGAGGAAGAACTGAATGCAGGGTTAACCGAAAAGCAGAAAGAAACCTTTGAAAAATTCAAGGACTGCACAAGTGAGTTATCCTGCATCACCGAGCGTGAAGCGTTTAGTTCGGATTTATCCTTGCAACTCGCATAATGCTGGAAGTGATGCGAGGCTTTGAGGAGGTCGCGGACATATGAAGAAAATAATAATCCTTCTTCTCTGCTGTGGGCTGATTATCGCCGTTTGTTTTATTCGAAACGATCTACGGGTCGATAAAACTATTTCTGTTCGATTGTACGGGGATTAATCGTTTACCTCAATGATTTTTAATGCTTCCTCCGCCGTTAATGTCCCTTTAAGATATTTATCCCGTGCCTCAGTAGCCGTATCGTTCCAAACATAAAAATCATCATAGGTTATGCCTTTGGGCGACATATAAATCTTACCGTCATTACGCTCATAACGGCGGTACATTTTTCGTTTCGCTCTGTCGAATGCTTCAACAACCTTATCAGTCAGAACCATCTTTTTATGTTTCAGACTCGGTGCAAGTTCCTTACAGGTCTTACCATCTTTAAGAACACGGTCGCAGTACTTGGTTGCCTTATTGGTTTTAGGAACAAAATATTTGCCGCAACATTCGCAACGAACGATTTGAGGTTTGGCGGACAAAAACTGCATCAATAGAAAAATATAATAATCCGGCAGATTACGAAAGAAATACCGTGCTGTAATTTCTCCTTCAAAAGTCAGTTCTTGTCTCAACATGATTTGCGAAAGGAAATAGTGCTCACCTTCTTCATCGATGGTGTTGCCGGTATAAATATTATAAAAAGTATCATTTACAAACAAATTGAAATCTACGATTGCTCGAAGCAGTGTCGGGAGCATAGTTTTTGTGATCTCGATGCTTACAATCGAATCATCAAAGATAGGAACGGTGTCCTCAATCATAGTCTCCGTGAGCAATGAAGCAATTAAATGATTTTCTTTTAATTCGTTGATCAGGGTATCGATCACCGAAACAAGTCGCTCATAATTGCCGCGAGCCTCTTTTGATAACTTGCGTTTACCTTCGACTTTGATGCTATCTGCAATTTCTTGAATGATATCTACGGCTTTTGAGTATGGCCCGAAGTTCAATTCCGAGAACTCTATGATCTCATCCTTAATCGTAGTAACAGGCAATTCCTGTTCCCCCGATTCTGTGATGAGGTTTCTTTTTATACAGCCGTCGTTTTCCAAAGTTACGTATAACCCGATTTGCGGGTCCAGCATCTGCATATATCTACCGCCTTTTTGTGTAAAAGTGAACTTTATGTATTTGTCTTCAAAACACCTTCTCACCCCGAAGGTGTTATTTTCATTTTACAATTATATCACAGACAGGCGAAAAAAGAAAGCCTGTCCTTACAATTGAATGATCTGCCGATAAGATATGCGGCGGTGGCTTTGCCATGACAGCGATCCACGGGTCGTGCTGTAGGAGAAAGGCGCAGACGATGCGCCCTCGAAAGAGGACACGGCGAGCGAAGAACAACCACCGTAAGCGAAACGCGGTCAAGAAAAGAGCGTAGGAACAACGTCGGGTGAACAGACAAAAAATCTGCGGTGAAGCGAGGAAAGCTTATGAACTTTCTCTCACAGGCAAACAGTCGCCATCCGCAGCTGTAAGCGCAGTCCTTGTATGAGTGGTGCGCCTACAGTAGAGATAACTCGATTTTATGTCTCTATGCAATATGAATACTGCCCCCACTTTTTGTGGAAAGCAGTTTCTGTTCCTCAAAAATGTATGAAAGGATGTGATTTATATGAGCGAAAAGAAGAACCGACTTGCTGTCATAGACGGTGAAACCTTAATGGATACAAGACTGGAGCCGACCAAGTTTTGTATCGACACTCTGCTGCCGCAAGGAATAACGATCCTCGGCGGCGCACCTAAAATCGGTAAATCGTGGTGGGTGTTGGATATTTGTATCCGCATCGCCAAAGGAGAAAGCGTGTGGGATATGCCGACCACCAAAGGCACAACGCTGTATCTTTGCTTGGAGGATACGCTCAGGCGTGTGCAAGAGCGACTGTGTTTAATCACAGATGAAGTCCCCTCCAACGCTTTCTTTGCAACAGCAGCGCATACGCTTGCCGAAGGTCTCTGCGATGAAATCCGAGCTTTCGTGAAAGAGCATCCAGACACCGTTCTGGTTGCAATCGATACTTTTCAAATTGTACGTAACGGCGGTGTGGATACCTCTTACGGTAACGACTACGATGAAATCCGTCAGATGAAACAGTTGGCAGATGAGCTTAATATCTCTCTTCTGCTGGTGCATCACCTTCGTAAGCAGGGCGACAGCGATCCGCTGAACAAGCTGTCAGGCACGACCGGAATCGTAGGCGCAGTTGATTCGGTATTCGTGCTTGACAAAAGCAAACGCAGTGAAAATCTCGCCACGCTCGTTTGCACAGGCAGAGATATTGAGCATCGGCAGTTGGAACTGAAGTTCTCAAACAAGGATTTTGTTTGGGAATTGAAATCCGACAGCCGAGATCAACCCGAAAAACTGTTGCCGCCGGAGATGGAACTGCTCGTTCAGTTTATGAAAGAACAAAAATCTTTCGTTGGCGGTAACAGTGAGTTCGTGGAACTGTTCAATAGGCTTACCGACAGTGAGTTTACGGTCAAAGGCTTCAAGCAGATGATGAACCGTTGGCGGTACGACCTTGAAGAACTTGGTGTGCACTATCGTGACCACCGCAGTAATGGAACACGGCTACTGGAAGTGAAATATATTCCTTCTTCTGCTGTGGGCAGTGACGAAAGTGCCGAAAGTGCCGAAAGTGCCGTAAGTGACGTAACAAATTCGGTGTAGAAAACATTCGTCACTTTCGTCCCTTGCGTTCCTGTGAAGCGGTTGTCCGCCCGTTTGCCGAACGGTTTACGAGTTGGAGTACACCCGACCGCCTCGGTTAAAACGCAACACAGGGCAAATGAGAGCCAAGTGTGCGGAGATTTGTCGCTGAAAGTTGTTCGAAAAGCGATAAAAACTACCGCTTTTAATTTCTCTCCTTTAGGAGAGAACCAGCATCGCCTTTGGCTGTACGACCACCGCTAAAGCGGTGACCGCGCCTTCGACTGCTGTTTATTGGGCAGAAGCCCAAACCCACTTCTTACCTTCTTTTCAAAGAAGGTAAGCCAAGAAACTTTAATATTAAAAAGGATGTGTTTTTTATGAAAACTAAGCGGTTCAATTTCAGAGTATCCGATACGATGGATGCTCTGATCCGTAAAAAGCCGCAGATGCCGGAATGAGCATTACCGACTATATCATACTCTGTGCCATCGATAAAAAGGTAACCAATTATGACGGTCTGCGCGAACTGACCACACAGGTAAAAAAGCTCGGTAACAATGTAAATCAGTTGCTGATACTTTCCCGTCAGGGAAGAATCAACACCGTAAATCTTACCGCCACCCAAGAGGAACTGAAAAAGATTTATGAACTGCTATCTGCCGAGCTTGGAAGGGGGTGATGATTTGGCAATTGTTCATTTTGTAAATTATAAAAAGCCGCAAACTTCTGACACAATGGCTTTCGTCCTACGATACACGATGCAGGATGAAAAAACAGTTTCTGATGACGGTAAAAAATACGTCAGCGGTATCAACTGCACACCGCAGTCTGCCTATACCGAGTTCAATAACACAAAGCGGTTATACGGCAAAACGGATAAAAGACTGTTCTATCATTTCGTGCAATCCTTTTCGGTGGATGAAAATATATCACCGAAAACGGCACACGAAATAGCAGTAAGATTTGCCGAGGAAACTGAAAAGTTCCAAGGCTTCGAAATCGTAGTGTCCACCCACTGCGACCGTGACCATATCCACTCGCATTTTGTTATGAACAGCGTAAACGCAGAAAGCGGTAGAAAGTTTCATATCACAGAAAGCGAAGTGGAGATGCTGATGCAAAAATCGGATGCTCTCTGCCTTGAATATGGACTGTCAGTTTTGAAGCCCAAGCTGACCACCGAGAGAGCAAAGCCGATGAACGACAGAGAATATCGGTCTGCTGAAAAGGGAGAGAGTTGGAAGATACGGCTCGAAGCCGTTATCTCCAATGCAATGAAAATTGCTTCTTCCAAAGAGCACTTTATTATGCTGATGGAAGCGGAAGGCTACGGTGTCAAGTGGACGGACACTCGTAAGAATATAACCTACACCACTCCTGAAGGCAAAGCCTGTCGGGACAGCAAATTACACCTAACAAAATTCTTAAAGGAGAGTATGGAATATGAGCTCATCTACAGAGCGGAAATCACCGCAAGACTTTATAACCAAAACACAACAGGATCTCACCGCCGCCGAAAAGGTTCATCCTTGCGTGGCGGTAACCGAACCGAACTGGACGGCAATGATATCTACGCAGAAAGCGCAGATAAAATTGCTACAGGATATTCAGAACACTCTGCCTACGCTGACGACAGAGGAAGAACTGAAAGTATATATGGATCGGCAATTGAAAGTGCTGATGCAGTACACCGAGCAGACCAAAGAAACGACCGAACAGTTTCAGGCGGCGATGGAAACATCGGCGACGGAATTGAGCAAGAATATCAGTCAGCTGATAGCGGATACCGAGAAACAGGTTGGGAGAATGAAAGAGAACTTTTCAGAGAATCTCTCTATGCTTCGCAGTACGGCGGAGGACAAGCTGGAGAGGCATACGAACAAGCTGTTCTGGATATCTCTGATACCTTCGGCGGTACTCATAGTGTTGGAACTGATGCGGCATATCTTATCGGCGATATCGGTAATATAATCGACGAGGATGCTCCCGTGGAAGATTGCACTACGATGCATCAGCCGCGCAGACAAAAGAAGAACATCGGCCCTGTGATGGGCGGTATGTAAAGAGCGTGAGAAATCTATATCTCACGCTCAGTTAATGCCAACTAAAAGTTGGAGAAAGGAATTTATATTTTAATGAAAAATTATTTCAGCGAACTTCAAAAAGATACCAAAAGTACCACCTACCGCCGCCGACACTGTCATGTGTTGGAGATGGTAGAAGTCAAAGGTGTGACCTATCCGGTCATGTCGGTCGTCCCAACAGAGGAAAAAGGATATATTCCCGATACTGCATACGACAAAATCAAAGAATTGATAAACGGCGAAAAAATTTAACAGTTTTGTCGCTGGACTTTGAAACCGAGTAGTGATATGTTGTTGGTGTATCCTACTCGGTTTGATTTTACAGAGCCGCACTTGGCTCGGAAAGGATACGAAATATTATGTTAAAATCAACCGAGAATACAAACAATTTAATAACCGCACTATATTGCCGTCTTTCCGTAGAGGATAAAAAGGATAAGAACGGAAGGCAGAGAAGTAACGTTGACGAGTCAAACAGCATCAGCAATCAGAAAATGATCCTGCAAAGGTATGCTGACGATCACGGATTCTATAACTGCAAGTTTTATATCGATGACGGTTATACAGGCACGAATTATGACAGACCGGCATTTATGCAAATGGAAGAAGATATGATAGCCGGTAAAATCGGTGTCATTATTGTAAAAGACCAATCCCGTCTCGGCAGAGAACACATCAAAACCAATCATTTGATGGAAATTGCATTTCATACCTATAACGTGAGATTTATCGCCATCAACGATGGATACGACAGTCTTAATGTTAAGGATATGGACTTCTCCGGCATCCGCAATTATTTCAACGACTTCTATGCTGCCGATACAAGCAAGAAAATCCGCGCGGTACAGAAAGCAAAAGGCGAACGCGGTGAGCATCTTGGAACAGCCATTCCATACGGTTATCTTAAAAATCCCGAATACAAGGGTAATCAAAAGGAACACCCGTATCTCATTGTTAATCCCGAAACCGCACCCGTGGTAAAAAGGATATTTGAACTGTATGCAGGCGGCACCGGAATCCGCAAGATCTGCGCTATTCTCGAAAAAGAGCAGATTATGAGTCCGAGCGTATATGCTTTTAAGCGTACAGGCAATAGGTCGGGGCATCCTGACCTTAACAATCCGTTCCGCTGGACACAAACAACTGTGCGTGGGATGTTGGCAAATCAGGAGTATTGCGGTGACACCGTAAACTTTAGAACTTATTCGAAATCGAATAAGCTGAAGAAACGCATAAAGAATGATGTCGAAAACATTATGGTGTTCGAGAACACGCACGAAGCCATCATCAGCCGAGGATTGTTCGATGCGGTGCAAAAGCACTTCGAAGGTCGTAAACGCCCCGATCAGCAAGGTGAGATGGACAAGTATGCAGGATTCCTCTTCTGCGGTGAATGCGGTCAAAAGCTGTATCTGCACAGATGTAAGTCACTCGCTCCTGAAAAGAACTTCTTTCAATGCGGCGGATATCAGACCAAAGGCGGCACACATTGCTCAGCACACTATATCCGAGAGCAGGCGCTCGACGAAATTGTGCTTGTCAGAGTACAGAAAATGACTGTCTTCGCAAGAGAGAATCCCGATGAATTTTATGCGATGGCAACCGAAAACGGTGAAGCCGAAGCAAAGAAATTCTACGCTATGGCAGAACGGCAAAAAAGCAGCTTGGAAAGTCGTGTCAAGGAGATCGATAAGATCATCCGCTGTCTGTATGAGGATAGAGTGGTTGGTCGCATCACTCCCGAACGTTACGATGAACTGGCTTGTGGATACGAGCTGGAACAAGCCGAGATCAAACAGGAACTCGAAAGCATCACTGCGCAAATCGCAGAAATGGATATGCGTGAGATCTGTATTAGAGAGTTCATGGAAAAGGCAAAGGAAATTGTGGATATGGATAAGCTGACACCGAAAATCCTTCGGGCGTTCGTCCTCCGCATCGACGTATATGAGAAAGCGGAGAAATTCTCACGAAAATGCGGAAACTATATCGAAATTCACTACACCTTCCAACCAAAACCTCGCACAACCTCCAAGACGGCGGTATCTACAATAGCGGTTCTACCGATGGAACTGCAAATGGCAACGATAAATGCCTAAAAACAGTAGTAACCGGAAGGCATTACGCCTTCCGGTTACATACCGCACCATTTACTCCGTTAAGAATAACGGGCAAAAACTTGCGCGGTTTTTCTATTGCAAAACAATCTGAATTGTGATATTCTTTGATTGTGTACAGACAATAAAAATATCTTTTCCGAAATCAGCGAAAATACGGAGGCTAAATTATGGAATACGTTGAAGTTGTCAATCAAAATCAGCATATGCAGGGCTTTTCGAGCGGAAACGGCTTTATGTATTGGTCGTTTACCGACAGCTTGGTAAAGACCACGTTGAACGGCACCGTCAAATGTCAGGTCGAGATCCACGGCGGTCATTTGGGCGATTGCGATTATTACGATGGAAAGGTATATGCAAGCTATCTTCAGAATTCGCTTCCCGGTCACGCTTGGGAGGATTGGACGGGATTTAAAATTTACGTTTTCGATGCAAACGATCTCCGCGTGATCAATATTATCAATCTCGATATCTGCGATTATTATAAAAGCATCACCTGCACTCCCGAGGACACCCGCGGATTCCAGGGAATTGACGGTGTTGCCATCGCTCCCGATACAGAAAGCGGCGAGGACAAGCTGTTTGTTGCCTGCGCGCTTTATAGCGGTGAAAAATATACAAATCAGATCATACTTCAATTCTCGCTCGACGGAAAATATGAAACCGAGCACCATATTCCCACCGGAAATACTGTCTACGGAATACAGAATTTCGATTACGATGCCGAAAACAAAGAATTCTGGTTCACAACCTACGGTCCGTCTCAGCCGTATCAGCCCAAGGAATTGCTCTACTGTGTTTCTCACGATTTCAAGGAAATCAAGCGAAGCTATCGCTTTTCGACTCCTTACGGTCTCGACTGTCTTGGCAAAGAAGGATTTTATGCCTCGATTCAATACGGCAAAAACGGAAAACGCGGCGGCATAGCGTACCGCTGTGAAGAAAGCTATTTCGAATCACCCAAAAGCGAAGCCGAGATCACAAAAGCACTCGTTGAAGAATAATACTAAATATAACAAAAAGATATGCCCTCAAATGAAGGCATATCTTTTTTATTATTCGTTTTCGCTAATGTCATCGGTAACCGCTTCGGATTCGTCGACCGCTTGGGTTGCTTCGCCGGGCTCTGTTTCCTCGTGAGCCACGAATTCGGGTATATTGGCTGTTTGATCGGTGGGGATATCTTCAACAACCTCGGTTTCGATACATTCGTCATCGGGCTCAGTCGGCTTATCTTCGGATTTCTGATCCTCGTCTGCCGATAAATCGGATTGATTATCCGATTCTGCGCTGTCCTGTTCGGATTCTCCGCCGCAATCGTCGTAATAATCAAAGCTGAAGAATCGGCAAGCCGCCTTTTGCTTCTTCAAGACCTTGAAATAAAGCATATAGAGCACGAATACAAACGCAGCGCCGAGCGACAGCCATACACCTCCGGGAATACTGAAGGTCGAATCAAAAAGCGAGATAGGTGCGGAAACGATAAAGCCGGGGGTGCTGTAATCAAATACTATTTCGTTTTCGCCTGCCGCACATTCAACAGCTACAAAACCGTAGGTAACACGCAAAACGTCGGTTTCCTTGCCGTTTACTTTTGCGCTCCAGCCGTTTTCCTCATAAGGAACGCTGAAGTATACAATGCCGGCCTTGTCCATATTGATGCTTGCACGGAATCCGTAGCTCGAATATTCAAATTCGTCGCAGCACATAGTTCTTCTGTCCTGCACCGATTGCTCAAAAGCCTTGCTGCCGGCTTTTATCTTATCATCCGGCTTGACCTGAGTCATAAACTGCGAATAATATCCGTCCATATTATCGGGAACTACAAGGTATTGACAAAGCATTTTGTCGCGATCGCTCTTTGTGTATGCCGATTCAAAATCGCTTTCGGTCATAAACTCGGTATAAGCAAAGCCCATAGGAATGTAGTTTTCGTTTATATAGATGTCAAATCCGTTTTGCGATTCGAGATAGGTGAATCCGTGTGCGTCGTGCGCTTTCTTGTAGGCTTCGGTCTTTATAACCTCACCTGTTTCGGGGTCGGTGGTGCTTTGGGTGTATTTCTTCTTGTTTTTTGCCGTTTCGATAAACGAATACTTTGTCGAGGTGAATGCACGCAGACCGTAAAGCGAGCTTTCTGCACGCGACCCAACGTTTCTCGTAACACCGATTATCGGATAAAATTCCATTATCGAGGGCGGAACGACTGTGTGGAAGCATTCGATAGTCGGATAATTCCAATAAATACCCAAGTTATCGATAGTGGAAATGCTTGAGGTGCGGTAAAAGTCGATTCGATAGAATTCTTCGTGCGGGTCGGGGAGATTGACCTCGCCCTCGATACATTGATCTACCATAAATTCGCTTTTATGCGAATGCTGCTTGCCGTTTGTTATATGAACGCAGCCGTAGATGACAGTCATAAAGCAGACGCCGAACAGAACGGCGCGCTCAAACGATTTCGTTCCGCGGTATTTGCGGATAATATATGCCGTAAGCGCGATTCCGAGGAAGGCGATTGCGACGTAAAGCCAGAAACGGAATCGGAAGGGAGGATATCCCAATTCGAGAACCTCGTCCTCGTTTTCATGCCAGATAAGACCGAGCGGTAATGCGGTTACCGTACAGAAGAACGTCATTATCGCCGTCGGTGCTCTCCATTTCGTTTTTCTGTCCTCCAGTGCAACTACTGTTGCAAGAACGAGCATCATGATCATCATATAAAGCCATCTTGCATAGTAAGAGGTGTTGAAAAGGAAGAAAATACTGTTTAGGAACGGAACAAATGAGCATATAACAAGGAAGATTATAAGTCCTTTGAGCCAAGTGCGCTTTTTAACGGTGAACAGAGCGAACACACCCGAAAGCGCGAACATCGGGAGATACATCGAAATGGAAGCCCATCTCGTTTCGTGTCCGCTGAAGAAGTTAACGCGTGACGGGATATCGGGCGGGAAGAAGTAGGATTCGAATATCTGACCGTATCTCTGCCAGTAAAATTCACCGCTCTTTCGCCACATGAAAAGCGATTTGAAGCTGTTTATTGCCGATTCTTCTTTGCCTTCGGCACGGTATTTGAAGATATTTGAGATAGTGTCGAGGAACGATGATTCTATTCTGCCGTTGCCCATCAACGCCGCCGCGGCGGGAAGGAATATGAACATTGACATCACAAATCCGATCGCCGCCTCGAAAACGAGACCTGCGAATTTGCCGAGCGTTATCTTGAACGATTTCGTGTTTATTCTGCAGAAGAAATAGATCACGCAGAAAACGACCTGCCCCGCGAACATAAAATAGTTTATCATCGCGTTTATGGTAACCGCGATTGCAAAAAGTCCCTTGCGGTCGTTCTGAACGAATTCCTCCATGCCGATTAACAGCAACGGGAAGAAGGCAACAACGTCGTGGAATTGGTTGAAAAACGTGTTGTAGATCTGGAATCCCGAGAAGGAATAAAGCATCGCGCCGATAACCGCATAATCCTTGTTTTTGACAAAGCGTTGAAGATATGCATAAGCGGTGATCGCCGCAACAATGTATTTTACGATATACATCGGCGCCATAAGGTAGGGAGCCCAGTGAGCAGGGAATATGCACATCACCCAGAAAAACGGGCTGCCGAGCATATAGTAAGAATAGCTTCCGATAAAGTTCGAGCCCATATCGGTAACCCAGTCCCAACCGAAATCACCGTTTCTGACCATTCTTACGCAGTTCTCGTAAAAGCATATTTGCTGTGCGTTGTAGTCGCCGTAATAAAGAAATACGGGCGAGCCGGTTTTTATCCATTCGACAATCACAAACGGAACCGTTATGCATGCCGAAACGACAAAAGACCACAAAATAACCTTGCGGTAAAAGTACCACGGACTTTCGCGGTCGAATTTAAATGTATTTCGTAACGCGCCAAGAAAGCTCATTGAAATTCTCCAATCAAATTGCTTGATATTTTATTTTACAACCTTTACTTCAAAAAGTCAATACAAAGCACTTTCCCGAAAAGCATTTGTCGGGTATTTATTGACTCGTTAATCAAAAAATGATACAATAATAAAAAATACTCGCGGAGGTACGGACTTGAAACGAATACTGTCAATTATAATTTGCTTTGCGATGCTTGTGGTAACGCTCCCTTCCTGTTCGGGTGCGGAATCCGAAACAACGCCTTACGTTATCGAAAACGGTTATATCTATAATGTAACCGAAAAGACAACACCCGAGGATTTTTTAAAACGTATGCCCTCGGTCGAGGATATTTCTTCCACCGGGGAATACGTTGCCACGGGTGATATTGCCGTAGGAAAAGACGGAAAGGAATATGTCGTTGTCATTTACGGCGACGGTGACGGCGATGGTGTTATCACAGTATACGACTATATTTTGGTGAAACGGCTGTATATGGGGACAATAAAGCTCGACAAAGCTTTCGAGGAAGCCTGCAAATGCGAGCCCGAGGTCAGCGTTTATGATTATATTCTTGTAAAGCGTCACGTTATGGGTACCTATGTTATCGGCACCGTGCCACACAAAGCGCCGAGCATTGATCCCTCCGGCAAGGTAAACGGCAACGGTATAAAGATTGCCTATATTCCGCTTGACAACAGACCCGTAAACAAGGAAAGAGTGGTATTTCTTGCCGCTTCGGCAGGGTTTGAGCTGCTGATTCCCGAGGAAGAGCTTTACCGCACTGCACTCGACAATATGCCGCCAAACTCCGACGGTTCGACTATCGGAAACCGCGTTCAGCTGCTCCAATGGCTCAAATCGGTCGAAAACGAATGTGATTATTTCGTGATCTCGCTCGACCAGCTTATTTCCGGCGGACTCGTCGGATCGCGTTATCTCTCAAATACCGATCTGAGCTTTGAAAAAGAGGTTTGCGATTACCTTGCTTCGCTCGCGAAGAAAAAGCATATTATTCTTTTTGATACTGTAATGCGTCTCGCTTCGACTGTTGGATATCAGGGCTATGATATTGATACTTATAATGCTCTCCGCGGCTACGGTCAAAAGGCAAGAAAACAGCTTTCGGGCAGTCAGCTTACCGTGGAAAACATCATAGACGGATACCGCTACGATGCATACGGCAACAAGATCAGTGTAAGCGTCAGCAACAGCGTTCTCGACAGATATCTCGCCTCGCGTGAGCGTAAACTGAGAGTTATCGACTACCTGCTCTCAAATGCCGCTTCGGATATCGAAAGACTGTATATCGGCGTTGACGATTCTTCTCCGCAGATAACCATTCAAACCAACGAGATAAATTATATCACCTCTCTTGCGGGCGATAATATGACTTTGTTCGCAGGTGCGGACGAGCTCGGTGTTATGGGTATTGCCGCTATTGCAACCGAAGTTTACGGTGTTGCCGAATGTAAGGTGACCTATTTCGGAGAGGGCAAGGATATGGCGGCAGACGGGTTTGATACCGATACGCTTGAAAAATGTATCGAAAAGCATTTCGATTCGATCGGTGCCGATATGAACAGCGAAAAGGAAAATGCACTGCAGGTGCTCGTTCTCACGCGCTCGAGTAACGTTTCCCGTAATGCCGATAAGCTAATGGCGCAGGCGGTCGAAAATATCAATTCGGGAATCCCGACCTGTATCATAGATGCGTCGGACAATAACCAAACACTTCCTCAGAAAATGCTTGATTACGATTACGATATTGCAAAGCTTTTGGGATACAGCAACTGGAATACTGTTGCGAATGCGACAGGAATCGCGCTGTCAAATGCGGTTTCGCGCTACGTGTATCTTTACAACAGCACAGATGTTACCGCAGAATCCAACAAGGCGTTTTTGCAAGGGCTCACCTTCTCGCTTATCAAGGATATTTCGTATAAGCGCAAGGGAATTACTAATCTCAATGACCGCTCGGCATACGGTCCCGCAACAATTTTGTCGCGCATCAATTCCTCGGAAATGATGATCGCCGACGGCGAGTTTGCAAATCACGGCAAGGTATCGGCTTCGAATTTCAGATATCCTTGGAACAGAAGCTTCGAAGCGACTTTCGATATCACTGTTAATTAAACAGCAAAAAAGGCTTTCCGTAGCGGAAAGCCTTTTTCTTGGTGAAATCAATACTTAACGGAATCAATGCTGTATTTGTTCGCATAAACCTCATAATCACTGCGGAATTGTTCATCGTTGCCGCTCTTGACATTGTTTAGATACTTATGAGTTGCAAATTCGCCCTCTGCAACCTCGATCAAAGCAACTGCGATATTCGAGCAGTGGTCGGAAACGCGCTCAAAACAGGTGATAAGGTCGTTCAATATAAATCCGAGCTCTATCGTACAAGCGCCCGCCTTGAGTCTTGCGATATGGTTGCTTCTCATAGCGGAGGTGATGCTGTCGATTACCTGCTCGAGCGGCTCAACCTTGCGCGCAAGCTCGGTGTTGCCGTTTTCAAATGCTTCAAAGGTGATATCTATAATCTCGCGGAGAGCACTTTCGGCAACAGCAACCTCTTTGCGTGCATCTTCGGAGAAATTCAATTTCTTGTCGTTGAGTTCCTCGGCGGTCTTCACTATTTCGACAGCGTGGTCGGAAATACGCTCGAAATTGCCGATCGAATGGAGCATCGTTGAAACGTTTTTTGAGTCACGCTCGGTAATATCGTCACTTGAAAGCTTGACAAGGTATGTGCCGAGCTTGTCCTCGTACTTGTCGACAACGCCTTCGTCCTCGACAACCTTTTCGGTGAGTCTGGCGTCATACTTATTCAGCGCATTAAGCGAATCCAAAAGCGCATTCTTTACGATACCGCTCATTCTTACGGTGATGTTGCGGCATTCCGAAATAGCAACTGCGGGGGTAGCAAGCAATCTTTCGTCGAGAAGCTTGACCTTCTCTTTTTCGCCCTCTTTGTCGCGAATAACCTTGTTTGCGAGCGAAACAAGCATGTTCTGGAAGGGAATAAGCAACGCGGTTGTGAAGAGATTGAATATTAAATGGCATATCGCGATACCCAATGCATCGATTTCCCACGCCATAAACGATAAGGTGAAAATCCAATTAAGTGTATATAAAACAATAAGTCCGATTGCCGTACCGATGATATTAAACGCGATATGCACGACCGCAACTCGCTTTGCGTTTCTTGTAACGCCGAAGCTCGAAATAAGCGCGGTTACGCAGGTACCGATGTTCTGACCCATGATTATCGGTATTGCCATACCGAAGGTGAACCCCGAGCCGGGACCGACGAGGGTCTGAAGAATAGCAACCGAAGCGGCAGAGCTTTGAATAATGCCGGTAATGACGGCACCGATAAGCACGCCGAAAATGGGATTGTTGAATACCGTAAGCAACTTTGCGAATTCGGGATCGTCCTTAAGTGCCGAAACAGAATCTCCCATAAGACCCATACCGCACATCAAAACAGCAAAGCCGACGATGATGTTGCCGATATCTCTGCGCTTCTTGTCCTTGCCCATAACGAAAAGCACACCGACCAGCGCAAAAACAAGCGAGAAGTTTGCGGGCTTCAACAGATCCATAAAGTTAAATCCGCCGCCTTCGCTTTCGACACCTATAAGCGAGGTAAGGAACGCAGTGAGCGTAGTACCGATGTTCGAGCCCATAATGAGTCCGACGGTTTGCTTCAGATTCATAATGCCGGAGTTTACAAGACCGACAAGCATGACTGTCATCGCAGACGAAGACTGCATCGCGATAGTGATACCCGCACCGAGCGCAAGGCTTTTAAAGACGTTCGAGGTCATTTTCTTCAGCGTGGCTTCGAGCTTACCACCGGACATCTTTTCCAACCCGTTTGACATAACGGTCATACCGTAAAGAAAGAACGCTACACCGCCAATGAGAGTGATAAATTCAATAATTCCCATTTTTTCTCCTGATTTCGCTCGCCCTTTGATTTCTTCGGGGCGCGTGTTGCGGCTGCCGTAAAACTGTCGCAGCTGTGGGATACTTTTTCGTCAAAAACCGCATATATCTGCGTGGAATTCACAACTTCCCTCAAATACAATATATCAAAACCTCGCAACTATGTCAATCGTTATTTTTACCAAAACTTTATCGCCGAAACCAACGCCGAGAAAAAACAACGCTTCGCGTTTGACGAAGCGTTGAATTGTTTTGTGCATTATTCTGTTCTCAATGCGACTACGGGGTCCTTTTTGGCTGCGCTTCTCGACGGGATAATGCCTGAAATGAGAGTGAGTAACACGCTTATTAAAATCAGAACAAGGGCAACACCGATTGGAAGCTGTGCCTTCAGACTGGTCAATTCGGTCAAATGGAAAAGAATGAGATTTATCGGAATGCAGAGTAGGTAGGTGAACAACACACCGAATGTGCCTGCTGCAAATCCTATAATAACCGTTTCGGCATTGAACATTCTGGAAACATTTTTCTTCGATGCGCCTATAGCTCTCAAAATGCCGATTTCCTTTGTTCTTTCCTGAACCGAAATGAGTGTGATAACGCCTATCATAATAGAGGAAACAACAAGCGAAATAGCAACAAATGCGATAAGCACGTATGTGATTGCGTCGATTATCGTGGTTACGGATGACATCATTATTCCGACATAGTCGGTATAAGTTATCTTTTCGAGCTCGTTTACCTTGCTGTTGTATTCGGAAATAGCCGCTTCGATCACGTCTTTTTCTTCAAACGAAGATGCGTAAATGTTGATCGTTGCAGGGTCATCGAGATTGACGTACCCGAGTTCTCTGAGATTTGCATCATAGCTCGTTTCCGAAAATTCGAGAACCTCGTCGTAATATATCGCAAACTGCTCCTCTGTGTAGCTCTTCATTTCACCGTCAAGCATAGCGATAAGCTGTTCCTGCGGGATGGATTCGAGCTGTTTTTTGACTTCTGCCGAATAAGCATTCTTGGTTTGCTCGATAAGCAGCTGCGAAAATATTTCCTTCAAATCCTCATCTGTCATAGCAGAAAGATAAGCTTTGCCGTCGTTTTCGGACATCCCCATCATTTCCATCATTGCTTGTATCAAAACAGCTTCCATTTCTGCGCGGCTCATTTTGGAAAGCGTTTGCTCGACAGTCGCGTTAAGCTGTTCCTTTGGAATCGTGGATTTGATCTCGATATATGCCTGCGCCTTTTTTGCGTCGCTTAATTGGCTTATATAGTTCTTGAATTCGATTTCCTTTTGTGCATTTGTCAGCGTTCCCGAGGTTTCCTTAAAGGGAAGCCCTGTGAAAATGTCGGTGGATTTGTCGGCAAGCTGTGCTTTTATCGCAGGAGATTCCTTGGATTTTTCGACAATGTATTCGGTGAGCTTATAGGTGTATCCGATCGAGCCGGTGAGCATCGCCGAAACCGAATCCTCATTGGGACGAACAATACCGGTTACTTTAAGGTCAAGTCCGTTTGCATAAAGCATTTTGAGTCCGGCTTGGGTTTCGCGCAGGTCGGTGTATTTGCCCGTCGTTTCCTCAATGGTGTAGCAATCTGCAGAGAGAATCGTTCTGAATTCCATATTGCAGATTTCCTCATAAGTCCAACGGTCGCTTGTTGTTTCGATCGGCTCCTTATTAAATGCCGCCTTAGCCAAAGCATCAATATCTTCTTTTGATTTAAGACCGAGCGCATAGAGCGTCATATCATCTATTTCGTTGTTTTCGTCAACGACCAGAACTATTTCATTGTATGAGTTCGGCCACGAGCCGTAGATCACGTCGTATTGCTTTTCGAGAAGAGGGTTTATGATCGCACCGTTGTCGCCGGGGAGTATTTCCTGCCAAAGCTTCGGGCTGCCCGACATCGCCATAGACTGCGATCCGCCCATCATGGTCTCGCTCATATCCATAAATCCGCTGAGATCCATTCCGAAATATTCGATCAGAAGCTCCTGCATAAGTGCCTGCGAATCCGAACGGATTATGGTGCCGTCAATGCTTTCGGTATATACCAAAAGGTCGATATCATAGGTATACTGAACACCATTTACCGCATCTTGCAGACCTGACGTGCTGTTTTCGTTTGCACGTTCTGATTCGAGGAATTTTTTGAACGCCTTCAAGTCGTTTTCAGTGGTTTCCATCGCATTTAATGAGTTTACGAGGTTGTAAAACATCGCTTTCTGGTAGATAGCGTCGTTTTCGTGCTTTTCGTTGGATTCCGCCTCGTCGATAAAAGCCTTCAAGAGCGAGCCGATGTTCATATGCTGCGATTCGAGAGTGATAGGATAAGATGACAGCGTATCCTCCTGCACGTTGTTTATATAATCGGTCATGCCCTGAGAAACAGCGAATATCAATGCAATACCGATAATGCCGATGCTTCCCGCAAAACTCGTGAGCATCGTTCTGCCTTTTTTTGTAAAAAGGTTCCTGAGCGAAAGGCCGAAAGAGGTTTTGAGCGACATCGAGGGCTTCTTTGCTTTTCTTTCTTTTTCGGTCTTTTCTTTATCGTTTGCACTCTCGTTCAGCTTTTCGGTATCGCTCAAAGGTGCGCTGTCGGAAAGAATAACACCGTCGAGCATTTTTATCGTACGGGTCGCATAGGTTTCGGCAAGGTCTGGGTTGTGGGTGACCATAATAACAAGTCGGTCTTTTGAAACCTCCTTGAGTATTTCCATAACCTGCACACTCGTTTCGGAATCGAGTGCGCCCGTAGGCTCGTCGGCAAGTATGATATCGGGGTTATTCACAAGCGCACGTGCGATTGCAACACGTTGCATCTGACCGCCCGACATTTCAGCGGGCTTTTTGTTAATCTGGTCGCCCAGTCCTACTTCCTCGAGTGCCTTTTTTGCGCGTGCGCGGCGCTCGGATTTTGAAACGCCGCCGAGCGACAGCGCCAGTTCAACGTTTGCAAGCACTGTTTGATGAGGAATGAGGTTATACGACTGAAAAACAAAACCGATAGAATAGTTGCGGTATTTGTCCCAATCGGAATCCTTGTATTCTTTTGTGGAACGGCCGTTTATGATAAGATCGCCCGAATCGTATTGATCGAGACCACCTATTACGTTGAGCAACGTCGTCTTGCCGCAGCCCGACGGACCGAGTATGGCAACAAATTCGCTTTCACGAAACTCAACCGAAATGTCTTTTAAAGCCTCGGTGGTGGTATTGCCGGTTAAATATGATTTGTATATCCCGCGTAATTCGAGCATAAAAATCCTCTTTCCATAATAAATGTGCAGACATTATGATAATACATTTTTTGCTCCGTTGTCAACAAAAATTATCATTTAAATTGTAAACAATCAAATAACAACCGCAATTTAATAAAGAAAGGCGTCGAAAACAGTGTTTCCAACGCCTCTTTTGTAGACTATACCATTTTGACCGTGTGAATTTCGTAGGGCTTAAATTCGATCTCGTCTATCTCGCAACCGACGTTTTCAAGCAGATCGCAAAGATAACACTTTGTGAGACCGAAGGAATCGAGCGCCGAGAATCTCGCCTTTGCATTCTTGCCTGCGAATTCATAAGCGCGTATGATAATACCGTTGCCGTCCTCTGCGGGTTTGACCCAATCGATTGCAATATTTTCCGCATCACAACCGAACAACTGCTTGCCGAGAAGCTCTTTATCAACCTCTCCGTCAAACGCCTTGGGGGGATTGTTCAAAGCATATCCCTCGGCGTTGAGCGAGTTGACATAATTATCTTTGTGCAGATAGAGCGAATAGGTGAATGTATGCTTGCCCTTGTCTGCGTCCTTGCCGGGATACATACTGCTTCTCAAAAGGTTGATATCGAGAACGCTGTCCCAGACACGATAGCCGTATTTGCAGTCGTTTATTAAAGCACCGCCGTGGCTGTCGTCGGAAATATCGATCCATTTGTGAGCACAGATCTCCTTTTTCGCCGCGGCAAAGCTGTCGCGCTTGTGGGTCGGGCGAAGAATACTGCCGTACTGAATATCGCATCTCGCCTCGTCGCTCTGTGCGGACATCGGGAACGCCGCTCTGAGCATTTGGTGAGTCTCCTGCCAATCAACCTCGGTGACAAAATCGATTCTTGTGCTCTCGGGGTATATTGTAGCTGTCTGGGTGACCGTGCTTCCGTTTATTGTGTAAACCGTGGTCCTTTCTGCGACTCCGTCGACAACACGCTGTGAAACCGACTGCACCGCAAGCCTTTGGCGCGGATTTACGGCATAGTCCGCAGGTACCTCCCAAGCGTTCATAGTGTCGGAATAAGCGGTAAGAACGTTGCCTTCGCCGCGTAAATACTCAAATCCGTCACACTTGCCGACAACCGAATCTATACCGCCGTTTTCGTTGAAAATAACCTTGATTTTGTTATTTTCGATGCTGTTTCCGTTAATCGAAACTGCGCCGTTATCGTCCTCGCAAGCCTTGCCGAAGCTCATCGCGTTGAGCTTCAAACAGTCATAACCGCCGTCGGAATTCTTGATATAACCGTTAAATGCAAACGGTGCCGGATTGAAATATGTCTTGCCTTTTCCGATACTTAACGACTTGAATGCATCGTTTTCTATGCGCTTGATCTCGCCGAGAATATATGCATATCTTACATCGGTTTCATCGTATACACGCTTTATCGAACTGCCGGGGATAATGTCGTGGAACTGATAAAGCAGAACCTCTTTCCAAAGCACTTCGAGCTCGTTTTTCGGGTGAACCGATTTGCCGAACAAAGTAGAAATGGTTGACATAATCTCTGCATCATGGAACCCGAATTCGCATTTTCTGTTGTTTCGCTTGTTTCTCGATTGTGTGGTGTAGGTGCCTTGATGCTTTTCGAGATAAAGCTCGCCCGAATAGCTCGGGAATTTGTCCTTGTCTTTTTCGATATCACGGAAAAAGTCTATTGCAAAGCCTTGCTTCACCTTGGGAAGACCGACAAGATCATATTCGCGCTCGAGTCGTTCGAGATGCTCCATTCCGGGACCGCCGCCGCCATCGCCGATGCCGTAAAGAAGCATCGAACGGTTGTCGATCTCGCGTTCGCGGAATTTCTCCTCGGTAATGATCATCGATTCGGCACGTGCCGCGCTGTTATAGTTGCCCTCGGGAGGCATGTGTGTGAGTATTGTTGAGCCGTCCAAGCCCTTCCAGTTAAAAGTGCTGTAAGGGAAGAGGTTCACCGCGTTCCAGCTCATTTTTATGGTAAGGAAGTATTTCACTCCGCTTTTTGCCATTATCTGCGGAAGCTGTGCGGTGTATCCGAACACATCGGGAATCCAAAGCATCTCCTGCTCGTATCCGAATTCTTCCTTGAAGAATCTCTTGCCGTAAAGCATTTGACGTACAAGGCTCTCGCCGGAAGGTACGTTTGTGTCGCTTTCGACCCAAAAACCGCCCTGGAGCTCAAGCCGTCCGTTTTCGTAAAGCTCCTTCATACCCTTGTAAAGTTCGGGGTGTTCGTCACGTATCCATTCGAGCATCTGAGGCTGGCTCACTCCGAAAAGATAATTTTTATATCTTTCACTGTTTCTCAAAACAGTCGCAAAGGTGCGCGCCGCCTTACGCTTGGTTTCGCGTATCGGCCAAAGCCAAGCCAAGTCGATGTGAGCGTGTCCGAGTGCGGTGATTCTGAAATCACTTTCGCTTTTTTGGGAAAGGAATTTCTTTGTGATCTCAAAAGCCGCTTCGATGCTTTCGTTGTATGCGCTTATTGCATCCTCGAAGCATTTTGCAGCCTCGGCCTTCAGCGCTTCGTCCTTTGTCGCCTCTGCGAGATGCCAAATCACCTCGAGGTCGTAGTAAAGCTCGCGCTTTTTCATATCGGTCGAAGCGATTTGCGCTCTGTGAAGAACACCGATCTTATCGAGCGGACAGTTTTCGTCCTCACCGAAAAGGTCGTTTGCGCCGCAATCGACCCAAATATCGATATTGCCGCCGTTCAGCATTTCACTGTCGGGGAAAACGACGATCTTTCCCGGCACACCCAAATGGAATGAATACCAGCTGTCTTTGTTTGTGATGCCCTTGAAGGGAACACCGTTTTTATCAAATACACAGCCCTCGCCGCCAACGTCGAGCAAAAACGCTATGTTTTCGAGCGGGATATCATTCGGGATTTCGGCTTTCATATTCATCCAGGCGCAATCCCAAAGCTTGCCCCAACGTTTTCCGCTGACAAGCTCTTCTTTTTTGCCCGAAAGTCTGTCACCATAGGTGAGAGGCTCTTCGGTGATATAGGCTGTTACTTTAAAATCGGTAATAGGTGTGTATATCTCGTCAAAAAGCTTTTGAAGTCTTTCATCCATAATTTATACCTCTTAAAAGTGTTTCCGAGACAGATGCCTCGGAAACGCTTGATTATTTGTTGAGCATCTGCTTGCTGTCGCTTGTGAGCCTTTCGGTGAGCTCGTTTGCCTCTGCTTCGCTTTCTGCGCGAACAAGAATATATGCCTTGATCTTGGGCTCGGTGCCGGAGGGACGAATGATCACGGCAGAGCCGCCCTCCAATTCGTAGTAAAGCATATTGCTCGCGGGCAGTCCGGTGGATGCTTCGCTTCCGTCGGCGTATTTGATTATTCCGGTGGAATAATCTCTTTGTGCCGTAACCTTAAGTCCGCCGAAACAGTCGATGCTGTTCTTGCGGATACCTGCCATTATTTCACTCATAAGACCCATCGGGTCGATACCCGTGATCTTTACGTTAAGAACGCTTTCCTTGTATATGCCGTATTCGTTGTAAATGCTTTGGAGTGCTTCGTAAACGGTTCTGCCCTCTGCGTAATGACGGCAAACCATTTCCGCTACCAAAACGCTTGCGCCGACTGCGTCCTTGTCGCGTGCGTATCCTGCCGAAAGATAGCCCTGGCTTTCCTCGTAGCCGAATATAAAGGTGTTGCTGCCGTCTGTAGCCCAAAGCTTGATTTTTTCGCCGATGTATTTGAATCCGGTAAGAACGCTGATGTGTCTTACGCCGTTCTTTTCACAGATTGCGTCGAAAAGGTTAGAGGATACGACCGATTTGATCGCACAGGCATTTTCGGGGAGATTGCCGTTTTTCTTCCTTATTTTAATAATATGGTCGATAAGCAACGCGCCTATCTGGTTTCCGTTGAGAGCAAAGAATTCGCCTTTGTCGTTCTTTATTGCAAGTCCGATTCTGTCTGCGTCGGGGTCGGTGGCGATGATCGCTCCGCAGTCGATGCCCTCGGAATCAATCTTTGCGATAGCGGCTTCAAAGCATTCTCTGTTTTCGGGGTTGGGGGAAGCTACGGTGGGGAAGTCGCCGTCGGGGATCATCTGACTTTCGACAGTGATAAGATTATCTATACCGCAACGCTTGAGTGCTTCGGGAACAAGCTTGTAGCCGGTGCCGTGGAGCGCGGTGTATGCGAGCTTTGCGTCGTTGCCGTATTTTCTTGTGTTTTCGGCATCCAGTCTGCAATCGAGTACTTCTTTAAGAAATGCCTCGTCGCATTCATCGCCGATCATAACCAATAAACCTTTCTTTTCGGCTTCGTCGAGACACATTTTCTTGACGCCGTCGAAAATATCGGTTGCAGCAGCCTTCTCCGAAACAACACTTGCGTGCTCGGGGGGTAACTGTGCACCGTCTTCCCAATAAACCTTATATCCGTTGTATTCCTTGGGATTGTGCGAGGCAGTTACGTTAATACCTGCGATGCAGTTGTAATGAAGTATTGCGAAGGAAAGCTCGGGAGTGGGGCGAATGCCGTCAAATAAATAAACCTTAATGCCGTTTGCCGTTAAAACGCTTGCGGCGGTTTTTGCGAACAAATCGGAATTGTTTCTGCTGTCGTAACAAACCGCAACTCCTCTTTCCTGACCGTTGGCGGAAATAACAAGCTCTGCCAAGCCCTGAGTGGTCTGAGCAACGGTATAAACGTTCATTTTGGAAATGCCCACGTCCATAGTGCTTCTTAACCCTGCGGTACCGAAACTCATAGGAATTGCAAATCTTTCGGCTATTGCGGTTTCGTCATCCTTGATTGACAATAATATTTTTTTGGAATCATCGTCCACCTTATCGGAATTAAGCCATTTTTTGAATTCGTTGTACATTCCTCAAATCCTCCAAATAAATCAGATGTTTTTAATAGCTTCCTCTAAAGCCTCTGCGAGCTGGTCGGGACAGCTGGTATTTTTAAATCCGCACTTGATGCCCTTGCATCTCGAAATGATTTCTTCTGCAAGCATACCCTCGCAAAGCGCGGAAACGCCCTTGAGGTTGCCGTTACAGCCGCCCGCAAAGGAAATATTTGTTACTTTGTGGTCGCTATCGATGTCAAAGGTGATGCTTCTCGAGCAAACGCCCTTGTTGGCTCTTTCGATTTTCATGCGATTTTGTCTTCCTTTTATTATATATAATATACTATTAAAATCATTATAACAGAAATATCTGTTTTGTAAATCCCTTTTCGGTATTTTTATCAACTTTTTGCACTTTTTGCTATTGAAAAAACATCCTGTTTTTGTTCACAAATTGTTTACATATGAATTCGTCAACTCCTATTGCTTTTTATTACTGTATGTGGTACAATCGTTTCCGCTTGGTGTGCGATGAAGCTGTAGATTGCTGCCATACGGCAGGTAACTACGGCAGAGTATGTCCGACAATCGGGCGCAGGCTTCGAGCATTTTTTAAGGGTGTTTAACGAAACGCCCGGCACAGTGTTCAAGGCTCTGCCGTCAAATCATTTCATTATTTTATATTTGGAGGCAAACCCATGGCAAAGAAAGACAAAATCAGAATCCGTCTCAAGAGCTACGATCACACTCTTATCGATCGTGCAGCAGAGAAGATCGTTGAAACCGCAAAGCGCAACGGTGCTACCGTTTCCGGTCCCATTCCTCTTCCTACCGATAAGGAAATCATCACCATCCTTCGTGCAGTTCACAAGTACAAGGATAGCCGCGAACAGTTCGAATACAGAACTCACAAGCGCCTTATCGACATCATCAAGCCCTCTAAGGCTTGCGTAGAAGCTCTTATGAGCACCGATCTCCCCGCCGGCGTAGATTTCAACATCGAAATCTAATCACATTTGTCAAATTAAGGTCACGTTGATGCGCGTTTGGCGCTTCAACCAATAACCTAAGGAGGATAATAGAATGAAAAAAGGCATCATCGGCAGAAAGCTCGGTATGACTCAGCTCTTTGATGAAAAGGGCAAGGTTATCCCTGTTACTGTCATCAGCGCAGGTCCCTGCGTTGTCGTTCAGAAGAGAACGAACGAAAAGAACGGCTACGAAGCTGTTCAGCTTGGCTACTCGGATATTTCCGAGAGAAAGCTCAACAAGCCCCAGAAGGGCGTTTTCGAAAAGGCTGAGGTTTCCTTCAAAAAGTACCTCAAGGAATTCCGCCTCGACGACTGCTCCGCATTGAATGTTGGCGACGTTGTCACTGCTGATACCTTCGAAGTTGGCGAAAAGGTCGACATTACCGGTATCACCAAGGGCCACGGCTACTCCGGCGCAATCAAGAGATGGGGTCTCCACAGACTCAGAATGACTCACGGTACAGGTCCTGTTCACCGTCAGTCCGGATCCATGGGTGTTATTGACCCTGCTCGTATCTTCAAGAACAAGAAGATGGCTGGTCAGTACGGTAACGAGCAGGTAACGATGCTCAACCTCGAAATCGTGAAGATCGACCCCGACAACAATCTTATTGCTGTCAAGGGCGCTGTTCCCGGTGCAAAGGGTGGAATCGTTTACCTCCGCAGCACTGTGAAATAAGCGGAAGGAGGAAAAGAAATGCCTACAGTTAACGTTTTAAACATGGAAGGAAAGGTTTGTGGCGAAGTCACTCTTTCCGATAAGATTTTCGCTGCTGAAATCAATAATGCAGCAGTTCACTCCGTTGTCAGAGCATATTTGCTCAATCAGCGTCAGGGTACTCAGTCCACTCTTACCAGAAGTGAAGTAAGAGGCGGCGGCAGAAAGCCTTGGCGTCAGAAGGGTACCGGCAGAGCGAGACAGGGTTCGACCCGTGCTCCTCAGTGGACCCACGGCGGTATTGCGCTCGGCCCCAAGCCCAGATGCTACCGCGTCAGCATCAACAAGAAGCTCAAGAGAGTTGCACTTTTCTCCGCTCTTACCTCTAAGGTTGCTTCGAACGAATTGATTGTCGTTGACAATATCGCGCTCGACAGCTACAAGACCAAGAGCATGGTCAACTTTCTTAACGCTATCAATGCTGACGGCAAGGCTATGATCGTTACTCTCGATGTTAACGAATACGTAGTTGGTTCTGCGGCTAACATCCCCGGCGTTATCACCGCTCCTGTTAACACTATCAACGTTTATGACATTCTTAAGTATGACAAAATGGTCATCGCTAAGGATGCATTGGCAAAGCTTGAGGAGGTATACGCATAATGAAATCGGTTTACGACATTATCAGAGAGCCGGTTATCACCGAAGCCTCTATCAATAACATGCAGGACAAGAAGTACACCTTCAAAGTTCCTACAAGCGCAAGCAAGACTGAGATCAAGACCGCTGTTGAAACCATCTTCGGTGTTCAGGTCGAAAAGGTTTTCACCATCACTATGAAGAGAAAGACAAAGCGCGTCGGCTACCACGTAGGTAAGACTTCCGAATGGAAGAAAGCAATCGTAAAGCTTACCGCAGATTCTAAGACCATCGAATTCTTCGATAGCCTTATGTAAGAAAGGAGAAAGTGGCAAATGGCTGTTAAGACATACAAACCTACAACCCCGTCCCGCAGAAATATGACTACTCCCTCCTTTGCGGAGATTACCAAGAAGTCTCCCGAAAAGTCTCTTGTAACTGTTCTCAAGAAGCACTCGGGCAGAAACAACACCGGTAGAATCACCGTACGTCATCACGGCGGCGGCAACAAGAAAAAGTACAGAATCATCGACTTCAAGCGTGCATACAGCGAGGGCGCTAACAAGGTTATCGGTATCGAATACGATCCTAACCGTACCGCTTACATTATGCTCCTTGAAGACGAAAACGGCAAGAAGAGCTACGCAATCGCACCCGACGGAGTTACCGTTGGCACGCTCCTCTACTCCGGCGAACATGCCGACATTAAGCCCGGCAACGTTCTCCCCATCAGCGCAATTCCTGTTGGTACCGTTATCCACTCCATCGAGCTTTATCCCGGCCGCGGCGCACAGCTTGTTCGTTCCGCAGGTGCTGCAGCTCAGCTTATGGCTAAGGAAAACGGCATGGCACAGGTAAGACTTCCTTCCGGCGAAGTTCGTCTCGTCCGCCTCGACTGCAGAGCAACCATCGGTCAGGTTGGTAACCTCGAGCACGAAAACATCAAGATCGGTAAGGCAGGTAAGAAGAGACACATGGGTATTCGTCCTACCGTACGCGGTTCCGTAATGAACCCCGTAGATCACCCCCACGGTGGTGGTGAAGGCCGTTCGCCTATCGGTCGTCCCGGCCCTGTTACCCCTTGGGGTAAGCCTGCTCTTGGCTATAAGACGAGAAACAAGAAGGCTCGTACCAACAAGTTTATCGTCAAGAGAAAGAACGACAGATAAGAGGAGGATAAATAATGAGCAGAAGCATCAAAAAAGGCCCGTTTGTCGAAGCTAAACTCTACAACAGAGTTGTCGACATGAACAACAAGGGCGAAAAGAGAGTTATCAAGACCTGGTCGCGCTCTTCCACAATCTTCCCTGAATTTGTCGGTCACACAATCGCAGTGCACGACGGAAGAAAGCACGTTCCGGTATACGTAGTAGAAGATATGGTCGGCCACAAGCTCGGCGAGTTCGCTCCCACGAGAACCTTCAAGGGTCACGCCGGCTCCAAGACTTCCAATAAGTAATGGGGTTGAAAGGAGAAAATGACTGTGGAAAATAGAGAATCTAGAGCATATCTCAGACAGCTCCGGGTAACCCCGAGAAAAGTCAAGATCGTGCTTGACCTTATCAGAGGTAAGGACGTTGCAACCGCAATGGCTATCCTCAAGAACACCAACAAAATGGTATGCGAGGATGTTGAAAAGCTCCTCAAATCCGCTATCGCAAATGCTGATCACAACTTCGGTATGGACGTAGAAAAGCTCTACGTTGCTGAATGCTTCGTGACTCCCGGCATTCTTAAGAACATGAAGAGAGTTCGTCCTCGCGCACAGGGCAGAGCGTTCCGCGTGCTCAAGAGAACCTCTCATGTAACCATCGTACTCAGAGAAAGACAGGAGGCGTAAAAATGGGACAGAAAGTTAATCCTCACGGTCTCCGTGTAGGTGTTATCAAAGATTGGAGCTCCCGTTGGTACTCGAAGGACGAAACCTTCGGCGATACCATCGTCTCCGACTACAATCTCAGAAAATACCTCAAGAAGCGTCTTATGCAGGCAGGCGTTCCCGTTATCGAAATTGAACGTGACAGCAGCCGCGTAAGAGTAATCGTTCACTGTGCTAAGCCCGGTATCGTAATCGGTAAGGGCGGCTCGGAGATCGAAAAGCTCAAGAAGGATATTGCGGACTTCCTTAAGACCGACGCAACCGTCGACGTTAAGGTTGTTGAAATCAAGCAGCCTGATCTCAACGCACAGCTCGTTGCAGAAAACATAGCTGCTCAGCTCGAAAAGAGAATTTCCTTCCGCCGTGCTATGAAGCAGTCCATCGGTAGAACCATGAGACTTCAGGCGAAGGGTATCAAGATCTGCGTTTCCGGCCGTCTCGGCGGTGCAGAAATCGCAAGAAGCGAACATTATCACGAGGGTACAATTCCCCTCCAGACCCTTAGAGCCGACATCGACTACGGCTTCTGGGAAGCAAACACCACCTACGGTAAGATCGGTATCAAGGTATGGATCTACAAGGGCGAAGTTCTTCCCGAAGTTAAGCGTTCCTCGGCACGTGAAGGAGGTAGACGCTGATGTTAATGCCTAAGAGAGTTAAATACAGACGTGTGCAGAGAGGCAGACTCACAGGTAAGGCTTACAGAGGTAACACCATTACCTACGGTTCCTACGGCCTTGTTGCTACCGAACCCGCTTGGGTTACCAGCAACCAGATCGAAGCAGCACGTATTGCTATGACCCGTTACGTAAAGCGTGGCGGTAAGGTTTGGATCAAGATTTTCCCCGATAAGCCCGTAACCGAAAAGCCTGCTGAAACCCGTATGGGTTCCGGTAAGGGTTCGCCTGAATACTGGGTAGCAGTAGTTAAGCCGGGCAGAGTAATGTTCGAAATGGACGGCGTTGACGAAGCACAGGCTCGCGAAGCTATGCGTCTCGCAATGCACAAGCTCCCGCTTAAATGTAAGTTCGCCACTAAGGCTGACCTCGAGAAATAGGAGGTAGAAGAAGATGACTATTAAAGAAATCAGAAATATGCCGATCTCCGAGCTGCAGAAGAATATCGCAGAACAGAAGGAAGCTCTCTTCAACCTTCGTTTCCAGCATTCTATCAATCAGCTCGACAATCCCATGAAGATTGCTGAGACCAAAAAGACTATTGCGAGACTTCTCTCGGTTCTCCGTGAAAAAGAACTCGCAGAAAAAGCTTAAGGAGGATAAGAAACGATGGAAAGAGCTCTTAGAAAAACCAGAGTCGGTATCGTTGTTTCCGACAAGATGGACAAGACGATCGTCGTCGCCATCCGCGATAACGTGAAGCATCCTCTTTATAAGAAAATCATTAAAAGAACTGTTCGTTTCAAAGCGCACGACGAAAATAACATCGCTAACATCGGCGATAAGGTTATGATCATGGAAACTCGTCCGCTTTCCAAAGACAAGAACTGGCGTCTCGTTGAAATCATCGAGAAAGCTAAGTAATTCAGGAGGTACACAATGTTACAGCAAGAGTCCCGTCTTAAGGTCGCTGACAACACTGGCGCAAAAGAATTGTTGTGCATCCGAGTTCTTGGCGGCACCGGTAGACGCTATGCGGGCGTAGGCGACGTTATCGTCTGCTCCGTTAAAAAGGCTGCACCCGGCGGTGTAGCAAAGAAGGGCGACGTTGTTAAGGCAGTAGTTGTCAGAACCGTTCAGCCCACCAGAAGAAACGACGGCTCCTACGTACGTTTCGATGACAATGCGGCAGTCCTCATCAAAGAAGATAAGGATCCCGTAGGCACCCGTATCTTTGGTCCGGTTGCTAAAGAATTGCGTGAAAAAGGATACATGAAGATCCTCTCCCTCGCGCCCGAAGTGGTTTAAGGAGGTAGAAGACAATGAGTAAAATGCACGTTAAGTCCGGCGATACCGTATACGTAATCTCCGGCAAGTATGCAAAGTCCGTCGGTAAGGTTATCGCAGTATCTCCTTCCGAAGGCAAGGTTATCGTAGAAGGCGTACACAAGGTTAAGAAGCACGTTAAGCCCAGAAAGCAGGGCGAACCCGGCGGTATCATCGAAACCGAAGGCGCTATCTACGCATCCAAGGTTATGCTTTACTGCCCGAAATGCCAGGCAGGCCGCAGAGTTAAGCACGTTCGCAACGCGGACGGCGAAAGAAGCCGCGTTTGCACTAAGTGCGGCGAAACACTTTAATGCAGGGAGGTTAAACAATGTCTAGACTTAAAGAATTCTATAATAGCGATGTTGCTCCTGCGTTGATGAAAAAGTTCAACTATAAGAGCCCGATGCAGATTCCCCGTCTTGAAAAGGTTATCATTAACTGCTGCGAAAGCGAAGCTAAGGATAACGCAAAGGTAATCGACAACATCATCGGCGATCTTACCCTTATCACCGGTCAGAAGGCTATCCCCACCTACGCTAAGAAGTCGGTATCCAACTTCAAGCTTCGTGCAGGTATGAAGATCGGTGCAAAGGTAACTCTCAGAAGTGAGAATATGTACGAATTTGTTGATAAGTTCTTTAACCTTGCGCTTCCCCGCGTAAGAGACTTCAAGGGTATCAACCCCAACGCCTTCGACGGCAGAGGTAACTACTCCATGGGTCTTAAGGAACAGCTCATATTCCCCGAAATCGAATATGACAAGATCGACAAAATCAGAGGCATGGACATTATATTTGTAACCACCGCGAACACTGACGAGGAAGCAAAAGAACTTCTTACTCTCCTCGGCGCACCGTTCGCAAAGGCATAAGGGAGGAAAACGAAATGGCAAGAAAAGCAATGGTGCTCAAGCAGCAGAAACAGCAGAAATTTTCCACCCGCGAATATAACAGATGCAAAATATGCGGCAGACCTCACGCTTATCTCCGCAAATACGGTATCTGCCGTATCTGCTTCCGTGAACTTGCTTACAAGGGCGAGATTCCCGGCGTGAAGAAAGCCAGCTGGTAAGAGGAGGAAAGACAGAAATGCAGATTACAGACGTAGTAGCGGATATGCTTACTCGAATCCGCAATGCGAATTCGGCAAAGCATGAAACCGTAGAAATTCCTGCCTCCAATTTGAAAAAGGCTATCGCTCAGATCCTTCTCGATGAGGGCTACATCAAGTCCTTCGAAATCATCGAGGACGGCAAGCAGGGAATCATCAAGGTTACCCTCAAGTACGGCGACAACAAACAGAGAATCATCCAGGGTCTTCGCAGAGTATCCAAGCCCGGCCTTCGTATCTACGCGGCCAGCCAGGATCTCCCCAAGGTAAAGAACGGTCTCGGTATTGCGATCATCTCTACCTCGAAGGGACTTATGACCGATAAGGCTGCACGTAAGCAGAACATCGGCGGCGAAGTTCTTGCGTTCGTATGGTAAGGAGGTAAAGACATGTCCAGAATAGGCAGAATGACAATTACCGTTCCTGCCGGTGTTAAGGTCGAAGTAAGCGACGCTAACCTCGTAACCGTTACCGGCCCCAAGGGTACCTTGAACGAACAGATCAACCCCGCTATGATCATTGAAAATGACGGCGCGGTTATCAACGTAAAGCGTCCTTCCGAAAGCAAGGAACACAAGTCTCTCCACGGTCTCTCCAGAACGCTCATTAACAATATGATCGTTGGCGTTACCGAAGGATATAAGAAGACTCTCGAAATCAACGGCGTTGGTTACAGAGCAGCAAAGAACGGCAAGAAGCTTGAACTCGGCCTCGGCTACTCTCACCCCGTTATTTTCGAAGAACCCGATGGAATCACCTTCGAGGTTCCTAACGCAAACACCGTAATCGTTTGCGGTGCAAACAAACAGCAGGTCGGCCAGCTCGCATCTGAAATCAGAGGTAAGAGACCTCCCGAACCGTATCTCGGCAAGGGTATCAAGTACTCTGATGAAAGAATCAGACGTAAGGCCGGCAAGGCAGGCAAATAGGGGAAAGGAGAATAAAATACAATGGTTAGTCGCGAAAATAAGAACGCAAAGAGACTCCACCGTCATAAGAGAGTCAGAGCCAAAATCTCCGGTACTCCCGCAAGACCTCGCCTTTGCGTATATCGTTCCAATAACAACATTCAGGTCCAGCTGATCGACGACACTGTCGGTAATACCCTCGTTGCTGTATCCAGCTACGAAGCCGGCTTCGAAAAGAACGAAGGCGGTAACGTAGAAGCAGCTCAGAAGGTCGGCAAGCTCGCAGCTGAAAGAGCGCTCGAAAAGGGAATCACCGAAGTCGTATTCGACAGAGGCGGTTACCTCTACCACGGACGTATCAAGGCGCTCGCAGAAGCAGCCCGCGAAGCCGGACTCAAGTTTTAGGAGGGCATCATGAAAAAAGATTTCAGCAAGCTTGAACTCAAAGAAACCCTCATTGATACCAAGAGAGTTTCCAAAACCGTAAAAGGCGGCCGTATCGCACGTTTCTCCGCACTCGTAGTAGTCGGCGACGGTGAAGGTCACATCGGCTACGGTATCGGCAAGGCTGCCGAAGTACCCGATGCGATCAGCAAGGCGATCGAAGCTGCAAAGAAGAATGTCGTTGAGGTTTCCCTCAAAGGCACCTCCATTCCTCACGAAGTTATCGGCGAATTCGGTGCCGGCAGAGTGCTTCTTAAGCCCGCTGCAGTTGGTACCGGTATCATCGCAGGCGGTACCGTACGTGCCGTTCTCGAATCCGCAGGTATCCGTGATATCCGTGCTAAGTCGCTCCGCTCCGGCAATAAAGCGAACGTCGTTAAGGCAACCTTCGAAGCTCTCAAGCAGCTCCGTACTGCCGAAGAAGTCGCTAAAATGCGTGGCATAAGCGTCGAAGCAGTTAACAATTAAGGAGGGTGTAGAAATGGCAAAGGTCAAAATCACTCTTGCAAAGAGCCTCATCGGCCGTAAGAAGAATCACATTCTTACCGCAAACTCGCTCGGTCTCAAGAAGATCGGCGACAACAAGGTCGTTGAGAAGAATGAAGCCATCGAAGGCAAAATCGCTCTCATCTCTCACCTCATCAGTGTCGAAGATGCTGAATAACTATTTTACAGATTAGGAGGAAAAAGTTATGAAGCTTCATGAGCTTTCTCCGGCTGCCGGCTCCACCAAACCCAACTTCAGAAAGGGTAGAGGTGCAGGTAGCGGCAACGGTAAGACAGCAGGCAAAGGACACAAGGGTCAGAACGCACGTTCCGGCGGTGGTGTCAGGCCGGGCTTCGAGGGAGGTCAGCTTCCTCTGTACAGAAAACTCCCTAAGAGGGGTTTCACTAATCACTTCGCAAAGCAGTACGCTATCATAAATGTTGAAGCACTCGACAGATATGAAGCAGGCGCAGTGATCGACATCGATACTCTTATTAATGATAAAGTTATCAAGAATAGATTCGATGGCCTTAAAGTACTCGCCAACGGAGAAATCACCAAGGCACTTACCGTTAAGGCGGCTGTTTTCTCGGCTCAGGCAAAAGAGAAGATAGAAGCAGCAGGCGGAAAGGCTGAGGTGGTATAATGTTCAGGGTTTTCGCTAACGCGTGGAAAACACCCGATCTTAAGAAAAAGATCCTTTTCACCATATTCGTAATTATACTCTACAGACTCGGTTCCTCGATTCCTGTACCGTATATCGACGGTGAAACGCTTAAAGCGTCTATGGAAGGTGCAACAGACGGTACGATTCTCGGCTACTTCAATATGTTGTCCGGTTATGCGTTCCAGCAGGGCACTCTTTTTGCACTCGGTGTAAGCCCTTACATTACATCTTCGATCGTTATGCAGCTCCTCTCCATCGCGATTCCTGCTCTTGAACGTATGTCCAAGAACGGTCCCGAAGGACAGGCTAAAATCCAGAGAATCACTCGCTGGGTAACTGTAGCACTCGCAGTCGTTACCGGCTACGGCTACTACATTACCGTTAAAAACAGCTATCCCGGTCTTATCCCTAACGGTTGGTTCCCTGCACTTGTAATTGTTGTAGCACTTACTGCAGGCTCCTCGCTCGTAATGTGGGCAGGTGAAAGAATTGACGAAAAGGGTATCGGCAACGGTATCTCTATGATTCTCTTCGCGAATATCGTATCCAGCGCTCCTCGTATGTTCGGCGTTATGATCCGTCTCATCACGGATAACGCAAGCTCTCAGATATTCTGGGTACTTCTCGCGTTGCTCGCAATGCTCCTCATCATCACTCTTACCGTATTCTTCTCGAACTCCGAACGCCGTTTGAACGTTCAGTACGCGAAGCGTCAGGTTGGCAGAAAGATGTATGGCGGCATGAGCACACATCTTCCCATCAAGGTTCTTATGAGCGGCGTAATGCCCATCATCTTCGCTAACGCGATTGTAATGATGCCCGCAACTCTCGCAATGCTCATTCCCAGCTGGCAGAAGCCTATCGAAACATGGTTCTCTGCAACTTCCGATTATCCCTTCTACGTAATCGTAATGTTCGTTCTTATCGTTGCTTTCGCATACTTCTACTTGTCGATTTCCTTCAACACCGTAGAAGTTGCCAACAACTTGAAGAAGAACGGCGGTACGATTCTCGGTTACAGACCCGGTAAACCTACTTCTGACTACATCAAGAAGGTAGTTAACAGAATCACTCTTATGGGTGCTGTATTCCTCTCCTTTATGGCGATCTTCCCTGTCCTCCTCGCGTGGACAAATCAGCCTGCTCTCACCAATCTCGTCTTCGGTGGTACTTCGATCATCATCGTAGTAAGCGTAGCTCTTGAAACTACCCGCCAGCTCGAAAGTGAGATCACAATGCGCCATTATAAAGGATTTCTTGACTAAGGAGATTCGTTTATGAATATCATTCTGTTTGGCCCTCCCGGTGCGGGCAAGGGCACCCAGGCGGATATCATATCCGAAACAATGAGTATCCCGACTCTTTCTACCGGAGCAATGCTTCGTGAGGCGATGAAGGCAGGCACCCCTATGGGTCTTGCTGCAAAATCGGCGATCGAAGCAGGCTCGCTGGTTTCCGACGAGGTCGTTATCGGCATCGTCAAAGATAGAATCGCGCAGGACGACTGCAAGAACGGTTTCATTCTTGACGGTTTCCCCCGCACGATTCCCCAGGCCGAAGCATTGGATGCTATGGGAACAAAAATCGACGTTGTTTTGGACATCGAGGTTCCCGATGAAGCAATCGTTGAACGTATGAGCGGCAGGAGGCTCTGCTCCGCCTGCGGCGCCAGCTACCACGTTAAGTTCAATCCCTCCGAGGATGGCGAAACCTGTGATAAGTGCGGCGCACCCCTTACGTTGAGAAAAGATGATAAGCCTGAAGTCGTTGAACACCGACTTGGCGTGTATCACGCCGAAACAGAACCGCTTATCGGTTACTACAAGAACAAGAACCTTCTCGTCACTGTTGACGGTCAAAAATCGCCGGCGGAAGTAACCGCCCTCGTAAAGAAGGCTCTCGGAATATGATTACTTTGAAATCGGGTGAAGAAATCATCCGCATGCGCGATGCCGGCAGGATCGCAGCGATAGCACGTGAGATCGGCGGTGAATGCGTCCGCGAAGGCGTAACCACCGCTCAGATCGATCGCGAGATCAAAAAATGCATCCTGTCGCACGGTGCAAAGCCCTCCTTCCTCGGATATGGCGGGTTTCCAGCATCAGCGTGCATCAGTGTTAATGAGGAAATTATTCACGGAATCCCCTCATCACGCAGAATTCTCAAAAACGGCGATATAGTCAAAATCGACGTTGGAGCTTATTATAAAGGCTACCACGGAGACTGTGCGGCTACCTTCGCAGTAGGAGAGATAAGTGAAGAGGCACAAAGGCTCATCGACGTGACCAAGCAAAGCTTTTTCGAAGGCATCGCCGCAATAGGCGAAGGCAAACGAATCGGCGATATCGGCCACGCGGTACAAAGCTATGTCGAAGCAAACGGCTTTTCGGTCGTAAGAGAGTATATCGGTCACGGCATCGGTAAAAATCTTCACGAGGACCCCGAAGTGCCCAACTACGGCACTGCCGGACATGGACAGCGTCTGCGTCCCGGTATGACGATAGCAATCGAGCCTATGGTAAACGTCGGAGATTGGCGTGTCCGCGTCCTGAACGATAAATGGACGGTCGTAACTGCAGACGGAAAGCTTTCGTCTCACTACGAAAATACGGTTGCGATAACCGAAAACGGCGTGCTCATACTGACGGATCCGGCTTAAAGAGGTTATTTAATGGATGACTTGTTAGGACAATTTTTCGTTTCTTTGGCAGGTCGCGATAAAAGCATGATATGTACTGTCGTCGGAACGACCGAAGATGAAGGCTATGTACTTATCGCAGACGGAAAACTCCGTAAAGTTGAAAGCCCCAAGAAAAAGAAACTCAAACACCTTAAACCGATAGACTGCGAAAAGCTATCTCAGGAAAAACTCACAAACCGCTTCATACGCGAGGCGATAAACGAGTATAAAGAGAATAACGAAGCAGTTTGACAAAGGAGGAATTATTCTGGCTAAAGCAGATGTAATCGAATGCGAGGGCATCGTCACCGAGGTGCTGCCCAATACCGTGTTCAAAGTAAAACTCACAAACGGACACATAGTCACCGCGCATATTTCAGGAAAAATGCGTATGAACTATATCAAAGTCGTTCCGGGCGATAAGGTTACCGTCGAGGTATCGATCTATGACCTTTCGCAAGGAAGAATAACTTTCAGAGCAAAGTAAATTGAATGGAGGTACATGATGAAAGTAAAACCTTCTGTAAAGAAAATGTGCGAAAAGTGCAAGATTATTAAGCGCAAGGGCAAAGTAATGGTCATTTGCGAAAATCCCAAGCACAAGCAGAAACAAGGATAGGAGAGTAGAATATGGCTCGTATTTCCGGTGTAGATCTTCCCAACGCAAAAAGAGTAGAGATCGGCCTTACCTATATTTACGGTATCGGCAGAGCACGCTCCAATGAGATCCTTAAGAAGACCGGTATCAACCCCGATATCAGAGTTAAGGATCTTACCGAGGAAGATGTAGCAAAGCTCCGTGACGTAATCGAAAACGATTACCTTGTAGAAGGCGACCTCAGAAGAGAAGTTGCACTCAACATCAAGAGAATGGTTGAAATCGATTGCTATCGCGGTACAAGACACAGAAAAGGCCTTCCTGTTCGTGGTCAGAGAACCAAGACCAACGCAAGAACAAGAAAGGGCCCCGTTAAGACCATCGCTAATAAGAAGAAGTAAAGGAGGATATGAAAAATGGCAAAAGTACAGAAAAAGACGGCTGTTAAGAGACGTCGCGAAAGAAAGAATGTCGAAAGAGGCCAGGCACATATCCAGTCGAGCTTCAACAACACCATCGTTACCATCACCGATACCAAGGGTAATGCAATTTCTTGGGCATCCGCCGGTGAACTTGGTTACAGAGGTTCGAGAAAGTCCACTCCTTTCGCCGCTCAGATGGCTGCAGAAACTGCTGCAAAGGCCGCTATGGAACACGGTATGAAGACTGTTGAAGTTTTCGTTAAGGGTCCCGGTCAGGGTAGAGAAGCTGCTATCAGATCGCTTCAGGTAGCAGGCCTTGACATCACACTCATCAAAGACGTTACGCCGATCCCTCACAACGGTTGCAGACCGCCCAAGAGAAGACGCGTATAACATTAAACGGAGGAAATTATGGCAAGATATACTGGACCTTCCTGCCGCCTTTGCCGCAGAGAAGGCTGCAAGCTTTACCTCAAAGGCGAAAGATGCATGACTGATAAGTGCGCTCTCGCACGCAGAGAACAGGCTCCCGGCCAGCACGGCGCAGGTAGCGGCAGAAGAAGAGTCAAGGAATATAGCCTTCAGCTTCGCGAAAAGCAGAAAGCTAAAAGGTACTATGGCATTCTGGAAAAGCAGTTTGAGAACTACTTCAAAAAGGCCGACAGAAAAGAAGGCCAGACCGGTGAGAACCTTCTCACTATGATCGAGCGCAGACTCGACAACGTAGTTTATCGTATGGGTATGGCAGAGAGCCGTAAGGAAGCTCGCCAGCTCGTGCTTCACGCACACTTCACTGTAAACGGCAAGAAGGTAAACATTCCTTCTTATGAAGTTCGTAAGGGCGACGTAATCGCACTTAAGGAATCCAGCCGCAAGCTTGAAAAGTTCAAGGTGCTTATCGAGAATATCACCGCAAGGACAGTACCTTCCTGGATGAATGTCGATAAGGAAAATATCGTCGCAACCATCAATGAGCTTCCCACCAGAGAAGACGTTGATTTCCCGTTCGAAGAACACCTTATCGTCGAGCTTTATTCGAAATAATCACTTCTGTTTAACAGGAGTCCCAACATTAAGAGGAGGAAAACAGAATGATCGAAATCGAAAGACCGAATATCGTTACCGCAGAATTAAGCGAAGACGGCAGACACGGTATATTCGTTGTAGAACCTCTCGAAAGAGGTTACGGTATCACACTTGGCAACTCGCTTCGTCGCGTGCTTCTCAGCTCGCTTCCCGGTGTGGCAGCATCGAGCGTGAAGATCGACGGCGTGCTTCATGAGATTTCTACCGTTCCCGGTGTTACCGAGGACGTTCCCGAAATCATACTTAACGTCAAGGGTATCGTTGCAAAGCTTTATTGCGCTCAGCCCAAGACCTGTGTAATCGACGTTCGCGGCGGTGAAGTCACAGCCGGTGACATTCAGGTTGATTCGGATATCGAGATACTCAATCCCGATCACCACATTGCGACCGTAGAAACGGGCGCGCCCTTCTTCATGGAGATTACTTTCGAACACGGCAGAGGATACGTTTCCTCGGAGAAGAACAAGGCCGCGGTTGAAAACCCTGTAATCGGCACTATCTACACCGATTCTATCTTCACCCCGGTTCAAAAAGCTAATTTCACGGTATCAAATACCCGTGTCGGCAATATTACCGACTTTGATAAGCTCGAGCTTGATCTCACCACCAACGGCACCATTGATGCTAAGGAGGCGGTATCTCTCGCAGCTAAGATTCTTAACGAACACCTTAACCTCTTCATCGAGCTTTCCGACGAAGCAATGAATACCGAAATTATGGTTGAAAGAGAAGAGAAGATTAAGGAAAAGGTTCTTGAAATGACTATCGAAGAACTCGATATGTCTGTAAGAAGCTTTAACTGTTTGAAGAGAGCGGGCATCGACACCGTAGAAGACCTTACAAACAGAACCGAGGAGGATATGATCAAGGTCAGAAACCTCGGCAAAAAATCGCTTGAAGAAGTTATCCAGAAGCTTCAGTCCCTTGGTCTGTCGCTCCGCAAATCGGATGACTAATCATCTCGCTTACTAAAATAAGGAGGCAACCGACATGCCCGGTACAAGAAAATTAGGCAGACCTACTGCTCATAGAATGTCTATGCTCAGGGGTATGGTCACCTTCCTTCTCGAAAAGGGAAGAATCGAAACGACCGTTACTCGTGCTGCCGAAGTCAGCGCACTTGCTGATAAAATGATCACTCTCGGCAAAAAGAATACTCTTGTCGCTAAAAGACAGGCAATTGCATTCCTCAAAAAGGAAGCAGTTGTATATAAGCTCTTCACCAAGATCGCTCCCCTCTACGATGAAAGAAACGGCGGTTACACCCGTGTTCTCAAGATCGGTCCCAGACGTGGCGACGGTGCGGAAATGGCTATTATTGAACTCGTTGGCGCAGAAAACCTCTACACCGTAAAGGAAGAAAAGGAAGAAGCAAAGACCGAGGAAAAGAAGCCCGCTAAGAAGTCTACCAAGAAGGCAGTTAAGGCTGAAGTCAAGGAAGAAGCAGCGGCTGAATAAGTCATAATAAAAGGACAGGCTCAAAACCTGTCCTCTTTATTTTTTATTTGCTTGTTGGTTATTTGCTTGCAAGCTTCATTTCTTTGTCGAATTTCTTCCAAACGTAAAGGAATAAGATGTAGGATACCGTTTGAGGCAGATGGATCAACAGCTCGATCATAGAATCCTTTGTTGCTTTTACAAACTTTGCAATATCCGCAGCAGTCAAAGTATCTGTCGGCTCAAGAGATACAAACGAGTATATAAACGTAATTGCTAAAAGAGTTATGAGGTGTAGCACGATAGTTATAATTGTGATATACCGCAAAAACCTGCTCGATTGTCCATATGAATTTCCGCAAGCGGCATTGACACCGTATTCGATAGTGTCGCGGATTCCGAGGTAATACTTATAAGCCAATAAACCGGCTAAAACTGATATCACAGCACCAAATATCATAGTAACGGGATCGGTCGTTATGGAAAACAAATTGAGAACGATCGCCACGATAGATAGTATCATATAAGCAAGGTTAATTGTGATATATGTTTTAAAACTATTCAGGGCCTTGAAATTGCCTTTTGCACATCTTACCGCGGAATAAAGAGTGTAAAAAATAAAGATTGCAAATATAAGTGAGAAAACCGAGCTGATAACAGCAGTTGAAATATCAACCGTTCGGTCAAATTTGGTCGCATCGCTCGGTATCGCGACGATAGATGAATATGCTTGATGAGCGACAGCAACAAGTGACGATACAAGTGAAAGAAAAATAGCAACAATATACGCTTTTGATTTGGCGTATCGCTTGAAAATATCGGTATAAACGTTTATATCGTAGTTATAAAAGCTCATATCTCGCCGTCCTTTCGTAAACTGCTTTTTCGGTATTTAACGTAAACCGAAACGATCGAAAGAATAATAGACAGAAGTGCAACAATAATCAAAATTATTTCTCCTAACATATTCAAAACGTACGCATATCCGTCTGTTTCTTTCGCGGTGGCAAGCGGAATTATCAAATATCCCGACAAAATGCTGCCTATTATATAGTTAATATCATATATGCAAAGCCATTTTATATCTGTTGCAAAGCGGTAGTTCAAATAAGCAATAATAGGAGCCGTTATTATAAGAAAAACCCAAAATAAAAACGCGGCGCTTTGCATTATGAGTGCAACCAAAATCAGCGAATAATTCATAAGAATGATTAAAATATGCTTCCAAGTTTTCACAAAATCCGCCTCCTTTACTCTAATAACAATATAACATAATGTTCCATAAAAATCAACAACTTCATTGACAAAGCCAATTCAATGTGCTAATGTGTAATTAGAATATTAAAAGGAGATAACGATATGGAAAAGTTGAGAATCGGCGTTGTCGGTGCCGGCAATATTGCAAAACACGGACATCTTCCCGCATATAAGCAGTGCTCGAACTGCGAGCCTGTTGCTATATGTGATATTGATTTTGAGCGTGCTCAAAGGGTTGCACAGGAGTTCGGTATCCCCGAGGTTTATGCTTCCATTGATGAAATGCTCGAAAAAGCTGATATTGCCGCTGTTGATATCTGCACCTGGAATAATGCGCACAAGGATGTTCTTGTAAAAGCGGCAAACGCAGGCAAGCACGTAATGTGCGAAAAGCCTCTTGCTATGAATCTCGACGATGCTCTTGTTATGGAAAAGGCAGTCAAGGAAAACGGAATCATTTTCTTCCTTGCGGTTCCTTCTCGCTTCGGCTATGCAAATATGTATCTCCGCGATATGTATGAACGCAATGAATTCGGTGATGTATATTATGCCAAAACAAGCTATATAAGACGCCGCGGCACACCGACGGGTTGGTTTACCGATAAAAAGACCTCGGGCGGCGGTCCTATCATAGATTTGGGCGTTCACCGCATTGATGCCGCTTGGTATCTTATGGGCACTCCGAAGCCGACCAGAGTTTCTGCCAACGTTTTTAATAATATCGGTGATTATCAGACAAAGGGCGTCGGCAGATGGCACGGCACGCCTTGCCCCGATAATCAATTTGACTGCGAGGATTCGGGTGCAGGCGTAATTCATTTCGAAAACGGCGCGATCATTGTTTTCGAGGCAAGCTGGGCACTCAACGGACCCGACAAGAGCGAAACTTACATTTTCGGCTCTAAGGCAGGCGCATCGGTCGAGCCTCTTGTGATTTACGGTGAAAGAAACCAATTCCTTTCTACCGATAACGTTACCGTAAACGGAAATAACGATAAATTCAAGCTTGAAATCGAGCATTTTGCAGATTGTGTGATCAAGGGAATCAAGGAAACCAAATATCCTATCGAGCAGGCTGTCGATATGCAGAGAATGCTTCAGGCTATTTATGACTCCGCTTCGCAGGGCAAGGAAATTACAATAGGAGAATAATAATGAAAAGCTGTATCAGTACGTATAGTTATCACCGCTTGTACGTTGAAAGCGATTTTACAAGATTCGATGCAATAGATAAAACCAAGGAGCTCGGCTGCGACGGTATCGAATTCGTTCTCGATGACACTACACCCGACGGCTCCACCCCCCGCGAGCACGCTCTCGCACTTACAGCACACGCAAAGGAGGTCGGTATCGACGTTCCGATATATACCACCGGTGCGAACTTCTTTGTGGCTGATCCCGAGCGTGAGATCGAGCGTGTCTGCAAGCATATTGATATTGCTTCCGAATGCGGTATTCCCTTGCTCCGCCACGATATTACCTATTCCTATTATCCCGAATACGACGGGGTAAAGACCTATCAGCATATTATCGAGGCTGTCGCTCCCGTTATTTCCAAGGTTGCTGACTATGCAAAAAGCAAGGGCGTTATGACTTGTTCCGAAAACCACGGAAGATTGATGCAGGATTCAAACAGAATGCTCGAGCTTTTCAATGCGGTAAACAATAAAAACTACGGATTCCTTTGCGATATCGGCAATTTCGGCGGTGTCGACGAGGATTGCTTCACTTCGGTTTCTCGACTTATGGAGCTTATCGTTCACGTTCACGCAAAGGACTGCTTCACTCGTTCGGGAATGTCCTATAATCCCGGCAGAGGCTACAATCTCTCCCGCGGCGGCAATTACAGACGCGCAACGATTTTCGGCCACGGTGACGTACCCTCCTATCAGATCCTCAATGCAATTCGCGCATCGGGCTACAACGGCTACGTCAGCCTTGAATTCGAGGGTATGGAATCGGTTATGGACGGTGTGACCATCGGCAGCGAAAATCTCCATCGAATGATTCGCGATATCGAGGGAAAATAAAAAATGTTGATTAAAAACGGCAAAGTTCTTCTTGACGAAAGCAACAGCTTTGCAGATGTCAGCTTGAAGCTTGAAAACGGTATTATTGCGGAAATCGGCGCGGATATTACCGATACCGAGCAATACGACGCGAACGGATTATTCGTTATTCCCGGATTTATTGACACACATATTCACGGCTGTGTCGGAGTGGAATTCGCATCACCCGATGAGGATTTCACGAAAGCACGTCAATGGCTTGCGAGTGAGGGCGTGACCGGCTTCGCGGCGACGGTACGCGCTTTGACGCCCGAACGTGTTGTTGCGGCAGAGAAAAATATTTTAAACGAATCCAAGCGCGATGTGTTGGGTGCGTCGGTTTTGGGCATCAATCTCGAAGGACCTTTCGTTTCGCTATCCAAAAGCGGCGTTATGAATCCTCCCGATATCGAATGTACCCCCGAAACAGTCGAGCTTTTCGCAAATGAGGCTCGGGGATTGCTTAAAATAATGACGATCGCACCCGAGCGCGAAAATGCAGTCGAGGCAATAGAACGTGCTGTCGAAAACGGCGTTAACGTGTCCGTCGGTCATACCGAAGCGACCTATTCTCAGGCAACCGCGGCGATTACAGCGGGAGCGACACGTGCGACTCACGTGTTCAACGCGATGCGTCCGTTTTCTCACCGTGAAACAGGCGTGCTCGGTGCGGTGCTCACCGACGATAAAGTGAATTGCGAAATGATTTGCGACCTTGTGCATCTTGATGAAGCTACTATAAAGCTGGTATATCGTGCAAAGGGCTTTAAGGGTATTACGCTTGTAAGTGATACCGGCTTTATGTCGGGCTTGGGTGACGGCGAATATATCGTCGACGGCAGAAAACGTATCGTCAAGGACGGTGTTTGCCGTAACCCTGAGGGCAGAATTGCAGGAAGCTGTGTTTCGATGCTTGCAGGTGCGAAAAATCTTCTTAAAATGGGTATTCCGCTCGAGGAGGTTTCGTATATGGCATCTCTCAATCCCGCAAAAGCGTTGGGTAAAGAAGATTCATACGGCTCGATCGCAGTAGGAAAGCAAGCCGATATTATCGTATGTGACGAAAAGCTGAATATAAAGGCTGTGTTTATTAAAGGTATAGGACTATGAAATACAGAATAGGTGTCGATATAGGCGGCACGAGCGTAAAGCTTGCCGCGGTCGACAGTGAATATATAGTTCACGATAAGCTCCGTTTCCCGACGGGCGAGGGCTGTACCTCCGAGTTTATAATCAACGGGATTATCGAGAACTGTAAAATACTCATGGAAAAATATGATGTCGAGGCGATCGGTGTCGGCTCGGCAGGCCGAGTTGATTCTGCAAGAGGTATGGTGCTTCGGGCGGGAAATCTGCCCTTTAAAAACGAGCCGGTTGTTGAAAAGCTCGTCAAAGCGCTCGGTGTACCCGCGTTTATAGATAACGACGGAACCTGTGCACTGATCGGCGAAAAGACGGCGGGCGCTTGCAAGGGCTGCGAGGATGCACTTATAATAACGATCGGAACCGGAATCGGCGGAGCGATACTTATCGGTGACCGCGTCGTTCGCGGACACAATAACCGCGCGGGCGAGCTCGGACATTTCATTCTCGACAGAAACGGTGTCGATTGCGAATGCGGACTCAGAGGCTGCTTTGAACGCTACGCTTCGGCAACAGCGCTCATCGAAATGACCGAAAAGGCAGTGCTTGAATCACCCGACAGCATAATTGCCGACGAGGCAAAAAAGGGCATAAACGGCAAGACTGCCTTTGACGCAAAGGATCGCGGCTGCCCGGTTGCAATATCGCTTTTGGATGAATACGGACGTGTCCTTGCAGACGGCTTAAACAGCCTCATACACATTTTTCAACCGCAGGCTATTGTTTTGTCGGGCGGCGTTTCAAATCAAGGCGAGGGGCTTATGAGCCTTGTCAGACCGCACCTCTTTGGCGAATGCAAGGTTCTCATTACCGCACTCAAGGGCGACGGCGGCATAATCGGCGCTTCGCTTTTGGGAACACCACACAGCACATAAATCGTACGAAAAAAAGGTCTTCCGAATCAGCGGAGGACCTTTGTTTATTGGTTTTTGTTATAGCATTTCGTTAAGATCGTAGGGCGTGTTCTGGTAAACGTAGTAGTTGAGCCAGTTTGCATACATCAGATGAGCGTGTGCACGCCAGGTCGAAACGGGGGTTTTCGTAGGATCGTCATCGGGGAAGTAGTGCTTGGGCACTTCGGGATTAATCCCCTTTGCCACGTCGCGCTCGTATTCGTTGCGGAGCGTGTCGAAATCATATTCGCAGTGGCCTGTGACAAAGAATTCTCTTCCGTTTTTGTTTGCAACAAGGTAAATGCCCGCTTCGTCGGATTCGGCAAGAATAAGAAGATCGTCGACCTTTTCGACGTCCTCGCGGTCAACTCCCGAATAGCGCGAATGCGGTGCCGAAAATTCCTTGTTGAAGCCGCGTACAAGCGGATATTCGGGCACGAGCGTTTTGTGCCTGAAAACACCTGAAACCTTCTTGTCGAGCGCTCTTTTTTCGATACCGTGGTTGATATAAAGCCCTGCGTAAGCGCCCCAACAAACGTACATCGTAGAGTAAACGTTTTTCTTCGCCCAAGCGACAAGCTCGCAAAGCTCGTCCCAATAATCGACGTCCTTGAAGTCGAGAAGCTCAACGGGCGCACCTGTTATGATAAGACCGTCAAACTTTTCGTTTTTAACCTCGTCAAATGTTTTGTAAAAGGTTGCGAGATGCTCCTCGGAGGTGTTTTTCGATTGGTGTGAAGCTGTATTCAAAAGAGTGATGTCTATCTGAAGCGGGGTATTTGAAAGCAAACGCAGAAACTGTGTTTCGGTAACGATCTTCGTCGGCATAAGATTCATGATCGCGATCTTAAGCGGACGGATATCCTGCGTAACTGCGCGCGCCTCGTCCATAACGAAAATATTTTCTTTTATCAATGCCTCTGCGGCAGGTAACGACATTGGTATTTTGATCGGCATTAGTGTCTCCATTAACATTATTAATCAACATATTATATCAAAGAATCACAGCATATTCAATAGTTTTTTTCGGATAAATATGGAAAATAGAAAGCCTTTGTGTTATAATAACAAAAGAGGTGGTAAAATGAGCGCGAGAATATTTCGGTTAGATGAATATAATATCGACATTTTTGCTATAAATGAATGCGTCACTCTGCTTAAAAAGGGCGGCTTGGCGATATTCCCGACAGAAACAGTTTACGGAATCGGCGCAAACGCATTCGACGAAAAGGCTGTTCTTTCGCTTTATGAAAAAAAACAACGCCCGCTTTCAAAGCCTCTGCTTATGCACGTGTCGGGACTTGAAATGGCGGAATCGGTCGGTATTCTCGATGATACCGCGCGCGAGCTTATAAAGCGATTCACACCCGGCCCTCTTACATTAGTTGTCAAAAAGAAGCCGAATGTTCCGTCGGTTGCCGTTGCGGGCGGAGATACGGTCGGATTGCGATTCCCCTCAAATAAGATCTTTTTGGCGCTTTCAAATTCATTTTCTGCGCCTATTGCCGCAACAAGCGCGAATATCTCGGGCTTTAAAAGTGTTTCGAGCGCGAGTGAGCTCGATAACGTCACCTCGGCAGCGGATATTATTTTAGACGGCGGCGAATGTGAATACGGACTCGAATCAACCATCGTTTCGCTGGTGAACGAAAAGCCCGAAATACTGAGATACGGCTCGTTCTCAAAGGAAACACTCGAAGAGGTGCTTGGATTATGAAGCTGATCGGACTTTGCGGAAGAAGCGGAAGCGGCAAGGGTACCTTTGCAAGCTGCGCCGAGCAAGAGGAAATAAAAGTTATCGATTGCGACAAAGTCTACCGAGATCTTGTTTCAAAGCCTTCCGATTGCTTAACGGAGCTTGCCGAAAGCTTCGGCGATAGTATAGTTGTCGATAATTTTCTCGACAGAGCGGCGCTGGCAAAAATAGTATTCACCGATAAGGAAAAGCTGGAGCTTTTAAATAAGATTACTCATAAGCATATCAGAGCCGAGATCGCAGAGATCATTTCGCGATTTGACAATGACGAAATCATTATCCTCGATGCGCCCACTCTTTTTGAAAGCGGTATCGACGGGATATGCGATCATATCGTCGGAATTGTCGCGGATGACGAGCTTTGTGTATCGCGAATCATCGAGCGCGACGGTATAAATGAAGAAAACGCGCGTCTGAGGCTCTCAAATCAGCTCACAAACGATTTTATTATCGAAAACAGCGATAGTGTCATCTATAACGATTCAACTCGTGAAGCGTTTAGAAACGCCTCACACGAGCTTGCACGTCATTTAAAGGAGGTCCTCGCGTGAAGAAACGCGTTCTTGTTGTGATAACGCTGTTTGCGGTTATCGTGCTTTTGATTGTAAGTTATCAAACCGAGATCAAACAGCTTATCTACCCGCGTGAATACGAGGAGCTCGTAAGCAAATATTCCTCCGAATACGGAGTTCCCGAATCGCTCGTATATGCGGTTATATATACCGAAAGCCGATTCAAGCCCGATGCGCGCTCAAGCGTTGGCGCGATAGGACTTATGCAGCTTATGCCCGACACTCTCGATTGGCTTTCGCGGCTTTTAGATGAACCAAACCCGAGCGGCAATATCGAAGACCCGGAAACGAATATCAAATACGGCACTTATTATTTAAAGCATTTAATGGACAGATTCGGCTCTTGGGAGACCGCACTTGCCGCATACAACGCAGGACACGGCAGAGTATCACAGTGGCTCAAAGACGAAAGATACAGCAAAGATGGCTCGACGCTATATAATATTCCGATAGAGGAAACAAAAAATTATGTAAACAAAGTGATGTCCGTTTGCGACATCTATAAAGAAATTTATAACGACGGAGAAGATCAATAATGCAAAGAAAAGAAGCAGAAAAACTCGAGTATAAGAAGCAGTATTCCATAAAGACCGACGAGGCGGAATTGATTGAGGTGGAAGCGTTTATCAAGGATTACCGCCACTTTATCGACCACGCGAAGACCGAAAGATTATCAACCGTCTACGCCGAGGGCGAGGCTATCGCAAAGGGCTTTAAGCCCTATACCCCCGGCGAGCCTCTCAAGGCAGGAGATAAAGTGTGTTATGTAAACCGCGAAAAGAGTATTCTTCTTGCGGTTATCGGTAAGAAGGATCTTAGCGAGGGATGTCGTATCGTCGCTTCGCATATCGACAATCCCCGTCTTGACCTCAAGCCGCAACCGCTTTATGAAAACAGCGGCATCTCTTATTTCAAAACCCACTATTACGGCGGTATCAAGAAATATCAGTGGACAGCCGTCCCGCTTGAGCTTCACGGTGTGGTTTACCGTGCAGACGGCACGAGGATCGATATAAATATCGGCTCCGATCCCGAGGACCCCGTTTTCTATATCAGCGATCTTATGCCCCATATCGGCAAGGATCAAATGAGCAAATCTGCCTCCGAATTCATTTCGGGCGAGGGACTCAATATCATCAACGGCTCGCTTCCTATCGATGAAGACGGCGGAGTGAAGCTTCGCGTGCTTTCTATCCTCAATGAAAAATACGGTATCACCGAACGTGATCTTATCACCGCGGAGCTTACTGCCGTTCCCGCGATAATGTCGCGTGAGGTCGGCTTTGACCGTTCTATGATAGCCGCATTCGGCCACGACGACCGCATCTGCGCATATCCCGCCCTCCGCGCACTTATCGATGGCGATATTCCCGAGCATACCTCTGTCGTTATGCTCGCCGACAAGGAAGAAATCGGCTCGTACGGTGTAACAGGCTTGGGCAGCGAATCATATTCCGATTTCATCGAATCGCTTTGTGCTTCCGTCGGTGCGGACTTCCTCAGCTGTAAGCGCAACAGTATCTGCCTTTCTGCCGACGTCGGTGGTGCATACGATCCCTGCTATGCCGATGCTTACGAGGCGACAAACTCCGCCTATATCAATCGCGGCGTTGTTATTTGCAAATATACCGGCTCGCGCGGTAAGGGCGGCTGCTCGGATGCATCTGCCGAAACGCTTGCCAAGCTTGCGCGTATATTTGATAATGCCGGCGTTGTATGGCAGGTCGGCGAATACGGCAAGGTCGATCAGGGCGGCGCGGGCACCGTTGCGTCCGAGATCGCGCATTACGGTATCGAGGTTATCGACTGTGGCGTGCCGATCCTTTCGATGCACTCTGTTACCGAGCTTGCAAGTAAATTCGATATTTATGAAATGCTCAAGGCTTGCGAGGCGTTTTTCAAAAGCTGATTTAAAGGTGCGCACTTTTTTGCGCACCTTTGCTTTTGTTAAGTGAGTGTTTTTTGTGATTCGTACGTATAATTAGCAGAACACAAAAAGGAGATATGACTATGAAACGCTTTTTAATAATATTACTTGCGATTTCTATGATTGTTCTCGCCTCGTGCGGTGATAGCGCGATAGATAACAGCGAGGATATATCGTCGTCCGAAAGCCGTTTGCCGCAGCTCGATGAAGTAACGATTAATGTTATCGGAACAGATAAAACAAAAATCGAAGTCGAGTGGACGAATAATACCGATAAAGAAATCACATACGGTATGGCGTACAGCGTGCGGTATTTCGAAAACGGCGAATGGGTAAGCTGCGAGCTTAAAGAAGAGCATTGCGTGCATGATATTGCTATGATGCTTGAGCCGGGGAAAAGCCAAAGAACGATCTATGAAACTATTTCGGATTATGATATTTCCAAAGAAGGAAAATATCGCTTTACAACAAGCTTTTATTTCGATGAAAAGGAATATTATGTATCCGACGATTTTGAAAGTCCCTTTGTGACTGATGATACGAACCAAAAGCTTGATAAAACGGAGGAACTGCCATTTACGGCTCAGTATATCCGCACCGACGGCAGAAACGAATCGGTGAATTTTCCATATGTCAAGCTTATCAATTCACTGTCCGAGCTGAATGAATATTATGAATCAAATAAGGATGTTTTTTATCTCGGCCACGTTGAAAACGTCGCCTCTGACACAACGATCGGTTTTGTGGATGCGATAGAAAAATACGACGATGAGTTTTTTGCAACAAGCAGTCTTGCGCTGATCGTTCTCGAAGAAAGCAGCGGCTCGATTCGGCACGAGATCAAGAGTATTAAATACGGCGGCGATTCACTCGATATAACCGTAAATCGTTTGAGTGATGTTGCGGGTACGTGTGATATGGCATCGTGGCATATTATTGCAGAGCTTAACGGTGCGAAGATTGACTTAAAAGAAGAAAATATCTCGCTCAGAGTATTACAGGGGCGTTTGGAAAGCTTCGGTAAGGAACAGATCCGTTTTGCACTGGAAATCTTCAGAGAAGCGGCAAAGACAAGCGGCAAGGAAAGCATTTTGGTGTCGCCGCTTTCGGTAAGCCTTGCACTCTCGATGACTGCAAACGGCGCCGACGGCAATACCTTGTCGGAAATGCTTAATCTTCTTTGCGGAGATTTTGATCTCGAACGTCTTAATTCGGAAAATGAATATTATCTCTATCTCCTTGCTTCCGAAAGCAACAGCGAGCTTAATATCGCAAATTCGATCTGGATACGCAACGACGGCAGTATAAATGTCGATCAGAAGTTTGTCGATGCTGTAAACGAGATTTACAGTGCCGAGGTGTTTGAAAAAGCGTTTGATACACAAACCGTTTCCGATATCAACGATTGGGTAGACGAGAATACAAACGGTATGATAAAGAAAATAATCGAAGAAATCGGCGGTAACTCGGTTATGTATCTGATAAACGCATTGAGCTTCGAGGCGGATTGGAAGAACATCTATTATGAGGACGATATCAGAAAAGGTAAGTTCTATTCCGCAAACGGCGAGACACGCGACGTTGAAATGATGTATTCGGAAGAAAGCATTTATCTGAAAAATGACAAGGCAGAGGGCTTTATAAAGCCTTATAAGGATAAGAGATTTGCATTTGCGGCAATCTTACCCAATGAAGATATCGATTTTGACGAATATGTTCAAGCCTTGAATGAAGATGAGCTTTACGAGCTGTTGCTCAACTCGAGTAAAGAGCACGGAAATGTGATTCTTCCCAAATTCACAAGCGAGTATTCGCTCAATATGAATGAAACACTGAAGTCGCTCGGAATGGTCGAGGCGTTTGATTCGGACAATGCAGACCTTACCAAGCTCGGCAGCTCTGTGCTCGGAAATTTATATATCGGCAAGGTACTTCACAAAACCTTTATACAGGTGGATGAGCGCGGAACAAAGGCGGGCGCGGCGACGTCTGTCGAAATAGAGGCAGAGGGTGCGATAGAATCCGGCTGGACACTAAAATTTGACCGCCCGTTTATCTATATGATCCTTGATACCGAAACAAATCTTCCGCTCTTTATCGGTACGTTGCAGGATATTAACTGATATTTTACAAAGAAGCGCTTTAAAAGGCGCTTCTTTTTTTGTTATGATAATAAAAATCATAGGAGGCGGAAATGGAAATTTTGTTTGAAATACTCGCCGAGATATTTGTTGAGGGCGCGCTGGATTCTGCAACAAGCAAGAAAGCTCCGTTGATGTTAAGAATCGCCGCCGTGTCGCTTTTGGCTATTGTTTATGGTGCTATGATAGGGCTGTTCGTGTTTTTTATCATAAAGGCGATACAGCAGGGAAGAATAGCGCTTGCAATATTTATCGCGATAATAACTATCGGCTTTGCAACCGGATTTATATATATTTTGTACGATAAGTTAAAAAAAGTAAAAGTAAAAAAGCCGAACAAACGGTAATCACTTTTAATATCAAGCAAGCTCGCTTTTTCATATTATGTAAAAGGGAGTGAAAATATATGAAAAAAGTGATCGTGCTTTCGTCGGTAACCTATGCATTAAAGGCTCAGGAAATATTAAAAAACAACGGAATATATTCAAATCTGACTCGCTCGAGGGCGGTAAAAAGCGTGCGCGGATGCGGCTACGGCATAAGCTTCGATGAGATTTCAAGCGAAAAGGCTCAATCTTTGATTGTCGGCGCAGGAATCCCGATAATCGGCAGTACGGAGGAAAAATGATATATTTCGACAACGCCGCCACAACCTTTCCGAAGCCGCGCGCTGTTATAAATGCAGTAACGGACGCTATGAAGGTCTGCGGGAATTCGGGTAGGAGCGGTCATAAATATGCATTATGTGCGGCAGAAACGGTGTATAATTGCCGAAAAAAGCTTGCCGAGCTTTTTAATACACGCCCCGAATGTGTTATACTGACAAATTCGGCAACCACAGCGCTGAATATGGCGATTAAGGGAACGAACTGCATAAACGGTGTCACCGTAGTTTCGTCGATAGAGCATAACTCGGTAATGCGGCCGCTGAATTCTCTGCGAAAAAACGGCGACACGGTGCTCAAGCAGTTTTTGGCGGATATGGGCGATGACGATATAACCTGCGAGAATTTTTCTGCCGTTTCGCGCTCTGCGACGAATATCGTTGTCAATCATGCGTCAAACGTGTGCGGTAGGATATTGCCGATAAAAATGCTCAAAAAGCTTTCGCCCGGGGATGCTGTTTTTATTGCCGACTGCTCCCAGACGGCAGGGCATATACCGATAGATATTGTAGAGCTCGGGGTTGACATAATCTGTATACCCGGACACAAGGGACTGCTTGGTCCTATGGGTGTCGGCGCACTTATTATCAATCCGTTTTCCGATTTGGTTATCGATCCGATTCTTGAGGGCGGCACCGGAACCGATTCGAAAATGCTCGAAATGCCCGAATATTACCCCGAAAGATTAGAGGCAGGGACGGCAAATATAGGTGGCATAGCAGGTCTTTCTGCAGCACTCGAGCTTGTTGAGTTTTCATCGAAAGAGTCTGAGCTTTATGAATACCTTGTAAACCAAATGAAAAATATAGTTGACATAACTATATATGGGTTGCCCGAAAAATCAGCGCTCTCAAGCTATGTTCCGGTTCTGCTGTTTAATAAAAACGGCTATGATTGCGAAGCTGTTGCTGCAACTCTTTCGGAACGCGGAATCGCCGTTCGCGCGGGATTTCATTGCGCGCCGAATGCACACCGTACACTCGGAACCTACGAAATAGGCGGTGTCCGTGTTTCGCTTTCAAAATTCAACACGCGACGAGAGATAGATAGATTTATAGATGCCTTGAATACGGTATGATTCAAAATCGTATCAAGGGCAGAGAAGATGTATTTTATGGTCTTTTGTGCATAAAAAAATAACCCTTGGTCGTGTAATCTATAATCACAACCAAGGGTTATATATTTGAATTCTTGATATCCAGCATCAATTTAACCTCTCTTTCATCAGAATCGAAAATACCTTCAATGTCTTGCCCAAACAAACTGCCGCAAATGTTATTTTTTATCCTGTAAGCAGGACTAACTTAGGCTTTGTTGAATCTACATTGAAAAGGTTGTTGGGTGGCGATCCGTTAAAGATTTCGGATCTTACGAAACACAACTTCTATTCTCTTCAGGCTTTTTCTTCTCTTCTCTTCTCTCGATATATTGTAAATAACTTAACAGCTATGGCACACTGCGTTGTAATTTACGTCCGGTAAATATAAGTCAAATTAGGAGGCTTAAAGCTTCGAGACTGTTATGCTCGTTACTGCTTGTTCATTGGACTCACCCTTTCTGTGTCTTTATAGTATCATATTTTTTGGACTATTTCAATACACATATATCACAAAATGCACTATAAAAATTTATTCAAATGGCAGAATGTTGTAATAAATGACAATTTGATATTGACTTTGTTATCGTCTTGTGATACACTGAATACGTTGGGGCGCTTCATTTTGCCCTTTGTTTTTTTAAACTGCATAAATAAAAAGCAACGCTTTTCTATGATCGAAGCGTTGCTTTTTTATTTATTGTTTATTGACAGTTATTCTGCTTCCGTCGGTAATACCGCATAATACCGATACGCCGTTTTCAAATACCTCGAATCTATCCTTGTCGATATGAATATCAAAGCAGGATCCGGAGATATACACTGCGTTCAGATACAAACGCTTCAATCCTTCGGGAACACTTGCGATAAACGAAAAGCTGTCAAGTGATTCAGGCCGGATACCGAACAGCCCCTCGGTAACGACACGCACAAACAGTGCGCTTTCTCCCGATAGATGACGCTTGTCACCCTCGGGATAAGCCTCGACGGGATAAGGAATGCGGTCGCAAAGCAGTCTCTTTCGGCAATAGTCGAGAAGCGGCTGCATCATACGGTCGCCCGCGCCCGAAAGAAATGCGCATTTCATACCGTACAAAGTACTTCTGTCCCAGATCGTATCGCTTGTGTTTTCTGCCGATCGCTCGCAGGTGAGCATACCCTCTTCTGTCCAAAGATATTCGGAAAGCATAGCATCGAGTGTTTCATCGGCGCGCTTATCAATTCCCATGCAAAGCGGCAGACATATCCAAGCCCGAAGCGTGTCGAATCCCTTGGAATATCTGTACGTATTGTATCCGTGAAGCTCTGCACCGAAATAATCCTCAATCGCCGTAGCAAGCTCGCTTGCGCGCTTTTCGTATATCTCGGCGGTGTCATATTCGCCCAACGATCTTGCGAGCTTTGCGGCATTGATAAGTCCGCCGTAGCAAAGGCTCGAGGTGGAAAGGTTTGCGTATCTGTCGGTAGGGAATCTGCCCTCCAATTCGTCGGCATCGGAGCGTATCACACCCTCGGGTGTTTTCATTCTTTCGCAGTATTCGGCGCACCATTTTATCGCGTTCCAAAGTCCTCTTGCAACCTTTTCGTCGCCGAGATAAAGGCAAAACAGCGAGCAGCCGTAAAGATACATCGCGGCATCGCCTCTGTCGCCCGCGCCCTCCCATATATCAAGTCCTTCTGCGATTATCGAGGAGGGAAGACGAGTATAGGAATCTGACATAAACGGAATATATGCGTGATATGCGTTTATAGATGCCTCGATAGCCGTCTTATCGCCGGTCAGGGCGAAATACGGACCTGCATATTCAGCTTCGTCGTTGCACCATATCGCCGCGTAATAAGCGTGTCCGCCGGGAGAGTGGTATTTTCCCGTGATCGTTTCAAAAACGCTTTCTCCCGCGCGGAGCTTGGAATACCTTGTCATCGTATCGAGAATTTTGTTGCCGCTGTCGAGTATCAATGATCCGTCGCAAAGCTCGCAAATACGCTCGGTACGTTTTTCGAGCTCGGCTCTGCCGTCGGGAATGATTGCAATTTCGTTGGCAGGCTCGGTCGAATAATAAATACCAAATGTTATTTCGCTGCCTGCTTCGAGCCGGATTCCGTCGCAGGCATCGGTCAAAATGCGCGATACGTAAACACCCTTTGTGCCGCGTCCGTATGAATGAACAGAGCAGGCAGGGTGCGACAGCTCAAGTTCGACATCCTCTGTTGCGCGGATCGTGATAAGCTCGATACAGCATCTGCTGTCACTTGCGGGGAAAAGACAGCGCTCTGTAGAAAAGCCCTCGTTTGTGTCGCAATATACCATCAACGTTCCATCGAATGCAAATTCGCGAATATATTCGGTGACAGCTTCACCGTTCTTCAAAAGATACGGGCGGAAGCTGTTTTTGATCTCGTTGCAATAAGTTGCGTGGGTGTTGTTGGGAATAGTCCGCAGAGTCGGATAATAGCATTTATAATCCAATTCAAGTGTTCCCGATTCGTTTTTACCGTAGCGGACCCAAAAATCCGCATAAAGCCCGCTCATTTCGATGTCGTCAAAATGAACTTCGCTTTCCTTTGCTTTCCATAAAAGCACGTTGCTGTCTATATTCCAGAATTGCTTTGTCATTGTTCGATAAGTCCTTCAACAAATTGTTTAAGCTCTTCGTATGTGAGTGATTTTACAATAAGCTCTTTTACAATACCGTTTTCATCGAGAATGACGGTATAGGGATAAGTGCCTCTTCCGCCGAGGAGATTGTAATATTCCTCGTTTTCCGAATCGCGTGCAAAGGTAATTTTGCTTTCGGGGTAGTGATCACGTATGTATTCGGGCGCAGTTTCGGATACCATATTGGTGTGTATTGCAATAACCGAAACATTTTCTGTATATTCTGTCGCTATTCGGTCGAAATAAGGTAATTCCTGAACGCAAGGTGTGCACCACGTTCCCCAGAAATTTATAATCGTGATCTTGCCTTGCTTTGCGGGATTGACTGTTTCGGAAGCAAAGCCTTCGGAAGTGATGATTTCGAGCTCTTTTTCATAGCAACGCTCGCCGATTGAGTTGCCGTACGGGATTTCGGAATTCTCGCTTTGCGACGATTCCTCGATTGATGAATCGGGAGAAACGTCTTCGCCGACGTTCCAATAATAAGCAAACACACCGATGAGCAGAGCAACCATAAGAACGGCACTCACCGCACGTGTGATAAGCCGAGCAGAGCTATGCGATTTGGGCGCGGGGGAGTCGTTTTTGTCGGGAATTTCATTGGGGTGAAGGAAGATTCCGGACCCCTTCCAAACGATTGCTTTTGTCGGGCAGACGTCGATACATTCGCCGCAATTTATACATTCCGCATCGCCGACCTTTTTAACGTCAAGCTTGCATTTTCCCGTGCAAAGCCCGCAGTTTGTGCATTTTTCTTCCTTGACCTTGATTCCGAACAGCGAGATCTTGTTGAACAACCCGTAAAGCGCGCCGAGCGGACAAACGAATCGGCAGAAAAGACGAAAAACAAATACACAGCCGACGACCACACTTATCATAAGCATGAATTTCCAGGTGAAAAGCGGTCCGAGCATCGAAAAATAGCTTTCGTTTAACTTGTTCGACAATAAACCGATACCGCCCTCGAGTGTTCCCGCAGGGCATATATATTTGCAAAATGCGGGGAGCGGTGTGTCGCGGAAGGCGTACATCAAGGGGACGATTATCACAAAGAAAACGAGGACGACGTATTTGAAATACGATAAAACTCTTGTAACAGGGCTTTTCTTGAGCTTCGGTGTCTTGATTTTGTATAAAAGCTCCTGAATAAAGCCGAAGGGACAAAGCCAACCGCAAATAAAACGGCCGAACATCAGTGAATATATCAGCAATATGCCGCCGACGTAATAAAGCGTGCTTTTGTCGGCGCTGAACGATCCTTGTAAAGAGCCGAGAGGGCAGGCACCGACAGCACCGGGGCAGGAATAACAATTCAAACCGGGAACACAAACCTGCTTTGTGGTGCCTTGGTATATTTTTCCGCTTATAAATCCCTTTATGTTTGCATTGAAAAGCAAAGCGAAATACAGCTGCATCAGCTTTCGCTTCGAGGGAAGAAGAGCGATGAGTCTTTTAATAATATTTTTCATCTTCACCCTCCCTTAGCCGAGACCGATGCATTCGGTACATATGTTTTTTGCCTTTGTCAAAACGTCAGCCGTTCCGCCCGAAACGATTCCGTAAACCAATATTGCAACCGCTAAAATGAGTAAAATACAGCGAATTATCCAAGTGTAGCTTTTTGCTTGGACCATATCGGGATCGCTTTCGGGGCACTGCTTTAAAAGCTTGGCTTCGGCTTCCATAAGTCCGATGCATTTGTACGAAACAAAAATCATAAATACAGCGGCAACGGCAAAGCAGGGGATCAAAACGATCATCGCTTTGATAATCGTTTCGTTTATCGTTTCTCTGTAAAACAGATTGCGGTTTAAGGAATAACCGAGGAACACCGCCGCACAGATTGCAGAAATCGCAAGGCAGAGAAGCTGTAAGCTCTTGCGCTTTTTGCGCAAATCGTTGATTTGTTTTTGTATCTCCGCTCCGCTGTTCACAATATCGCGTTTTTTGGTCAAACGCTCGATAATATGCTGTGGTTGACGGGGAAAAGGTGCGTTTTTTCTGCTGTCGGGAAGAAAAATATCGATGATTATTCCCAAAAAGACAAAAACAGCGCAGGAATATATCGGAATGCAGTATTTTGAAAAGGTTTCGGAAACCGCTTCGGGAGTATAAGGCGAAGGTCCCGAATTGTATATCGAAAGACAACCTGCAATAAAGCAAGCGCCTGCGATTACGGTCAATGCCGAAATCAGAATTGCGAAAATGCGGTGTATCAATATGCTTTTTTCGTTTGTCATATCATTATTTCTCCGCTGTGATTAATTAAAGTCAGTATATCACATCGGAAATTAAAAGTAAATATTATGAAAAAATTAAAAAATAAAAACAATAAAATATTGTTATTGTATTGCTTTTTCTTGTATTTTGCAATATAATAAACTGATTATATATATTATTTATGTAAACATTTGGAAAAATAAAGGAGAAATCAACAATGAAGGAAACAAAGCTTTTGAAAAAATTCAAAAACGCTTTGGCTGCTTTGATGGTGCCGGTGATCCTTGCGGGTACGATCCTCGTCCCTGCGATGATTCCCGCGTCGAATGCGCGTGCGTCTGACGGCGGCACACCGTATATCAATAAGCTCGACGGCATTTCGGTGAACTACAAGGACAGTCTCGACAGCTCGGTTATGTTCAGGCTTCCCGAAACGGTTTCCGATGATCAGGATATTTCGGTTATCGTCACCGTGGATTCCGAAAATATTATGGACGCATACGAAAGAACCGATAAAACGATGAGCCTTTCGGAATACGCCATGAACGAAGCGGATATTTCCGCAATCTGCAACGGAATCAGAAACGAAAGAGCGACGCTTCTTTCGACTCTTGACTCAAAGAATATCTCCTATGAGCTCGGCGAGGAATTCACAACTGTGCTCAGCGGCTTTGAAATTATTATCAAGGCGCGCGATTTCGAGGACACCTGTATGTCTCTCGGCAAAGGTATGAATATTATCGTCGGCGAGGAATACAACGTTTGCGAAACCAAGCTTGTCGAAAACGTCGTGAACGTTCACGAAACGGGTATATTCAACAGCTCGGATTCGGGCTACGACGGCTCGGGAATCGTTGTTGCGGTTCTTGATACCGGTCTCGACTCGAACCACACCGCATTTTCTCCGAATAATTTCACCTCGAATAAATTGGGACTTACATACGACGAGGTCGCATCGGTTATCGACGATACCGCGGCAAGCAAGCTGCTCCCCGGCATTACCGTTGACGACGTTTATATCAATGATAAGGTTCCCTTCGGCTTCGACTATGCCGACAACGATTCCGACGTTTATTCGACTCATAACAACCACGGTACTCACGTTTCGGGTGTTATCGTCGGTAACGACGACGTTATCCGCGGCGTTGCTCCCAATGCACAGCTTGTTTCTATGAAGATCTTCTCCGACGTTATGGACACTGCAAGATCCGCGTGGATACTTGCGGCGCTTGAGGACTGTGTCGTTCTCGGTGTTGACGTTATCAATATGTCCATCGGTACCGCCTGCGGATTCTCACGCGAGAGCGACGAGGAAAAGCTCAACGGTATCTATGACAGACTCCGTGCGGCAGGTATCGGTATGGTCGTTGCGGCGTCCAACAGCTTCAGCTCGGCTTACGGCTCGGAAGCAAACGGCAACCTCGGTCTTACCTCGAATCCCGATACCGGAACAGTCGGCTCGCCCTCTACCTACGAAGGCGTTATGTCGGTCGCTTCGATAAGCGGTGTTGAAACTCCTTATATCAAATACGACGATACGATAATCTACTTCCACGAGTCGACCAACGCGGCGGGCAAGGAAAATAATTTCTTCGACAAGCTGCTCGGCGACAAGGATTCTATCGACATCGAATACGTCGTTATCCCCGGTGTCGGACGCTCTGCCGACTATACCGGTGTCGACGTAAACGGCAAGATCGCACTTGTGCGCCGCGGATCGAACACCTTTGAAGAGAAAGCGATAATCGCTCAGGAGCAGGGCGCGGCAGGCATTATTATCTACAATAACGTCTCGGGCGATATCAAAATGAACGTAAAGGACGCCACCTTGGCAGTCTGCTCTATCTCTCAGGACGACGGCGAAATGCTCGCAAAGGGCAACGGTATTCTCAAAATCGGCCGTGATCAGACCTCGGGTCCCTTTATTTCCGATTTCTCCTCCTGGGGCCCCACACCCGATTTAAGAATCAAGCCCGAGATCACCGCACACGGCGGAAGTATTCTTTCCTCGATAACCGGCGGCTCGTATGACCGTATTTCCGGTACTTCGATGGCTTGCCCCAACCTCTCGGGTGTTGTTGTTCTTCTCAGACAGTACGTTGTCGAACGGTTCCCCGAAATTGCAAACGATAAGCAAAAGGTCAACGCGATGGTGAATTCGCTTATGATGTCCACCGCCGATATCGCGATGAATACAAACGGCCTTCCTTACTCGGTAAGAAAGCAGGGCGCGGGTCTTGCAAATCTTCTCGCATCGATAAATACTCCCGCATACATCACAACATATAAGCCCGACGGCACCGTGATGGACAAGGCCAAGCTTGAGCTTGGCGACGACCCCGATAAAAACGGTGTCTATGAAATGACGTTTACGGTGAACAACTTCGGCGACGAAACCGTTTCGTACAATCTCGGATCCTACGTTATGACCGAGGGCGTGAGCGAAACCAAAACCAACGCAGGCGAAACCACCGTTACCGAGGAAGCATATATTCTCGCCGGCGCTACCGTCACTCTGACAAGCAAGGACGACAAGGGCGGACATATACAGGGCAAGGAAATTACTGTATATGCAGGTGAAAGTCTTGACGTTACCGTAACCGTATCACTTGGCGACGAGGATAAAAAGTATCTCGATGAATCCTTTATAAACGGTATGTACGTCGAAGGCTTTATCACACTCTCTGCCGTATCGGGCACCGAAATCAACCTCAACGTTCCTTATCTCGCGTTCTACGGCGATTGGACTGTTGCTCCGTTGTTCGACCTCACCTATTACGATACCAACGCCGACGAGCTCGATGACGGTATCGACATCGAGGATAAAACGATGGCGGACGCATATGCTACCCGTCCCGTCGGCGGAGTCAGCGACGACTACGTAAGCTATCTCGGCTCGTATTACTTCCTCCAGGATCCCGACGATATGGTTATCGCCGCAAATGAAGACTATATCGCAATATCCAATCAGGTCGGCGCGGTGCACTCGCTCAGATTCGTCTGGGCAGGTATGCTGAGAAACGCCGCAAAGATCGATATAACCATTACAAACGCAACGACCGGTGAGATCGTTTTCGAGCACACCGAAAACAACGTGCGTAAATCTTACAGTGACGGCGGCGCTTCGATCTATCCCGCCAACGTAAAGATCGAGTTTGATAACTCCGAATACAATCTTCCCAACAACAGCGAATATATCGTTAAGCTTGTCGGCTATCTCGATTACGGCGACGGCGGTATAAGCAAAAACGAAAAGAATACCTATGAATTTCCTCTTACGGTCGATTTCCAGGCTCCTACCGTAACAGGCGTCGAATATTACTACAAATACGACAAAACACTTGAAAAGAACCGCTTGTATGCCGACGTGATGATCTACGATAACCATTATACAATGTCGTCGCAGATCGGTTACGTAACAAGCGAAGCGGACGAAACCGGCGCGCTCGTTCCCACGATGAAAACGTTTGAGCAGTTTATGACTCCCGTTTATTCCGAGCGCAACAGCACCACCCGTGTGACCTATGAGCTCACCGATTATCTCTACGATATAAAGAACAACGCACTTAACGAAAACAGCTTCGTTATCACCGCTTACGACTATGCGTTGAACTATGCAACCTTTGAAATCGGGCTTCCCGACAATTTCTCGGAATTCTATTTCGAGGGACTCGAGGAGGGACTTACTCTCAGTCCCAATGAGGTCTATACCTTAAGCCCCGTCGTTTATCCCTATACCGAATGGGCAGAGCTTCTCGAATATACCTCCTCAAAGCCCAGCGTTGCACGTGTTGTAAACAATAAGCTCGTTGCCGTTTCGAGCGGCACGGCGGTTATAAAGGCACAGGACAACGCGACCAACACAAGCGTGACCTTTACCGTTACCGTTTTGGACGAGGATGATGAGGGTTATGTGAGATACGATAAATCCGTCGCAGACGTTTTCACGCTTGACGGATACACCACAAACAAGGCTTACTACGTGATCGACAATGCCGAGAGGGATATCGGCGAAACCGGCAATATCAACTTCTTCGAGGGCATCTATTCGCTTTCGATGTATCCCTCCGAATCGGTAAGACTCAATTACTCGCTCGATGCGTACTACCCCAAGGATACTGCGGTAGTCTTTGAATCGAGCAACGAAAACATTGTTACTATTGATGCGAACGGAAACGTCGTAGCGGTTGCCGAGGGATTCGCTTCGGTAACGATAAAGGTTTTGATGGACGACAGAAGCACCTACTACTCCGAAACCGTTTCTGTTGAGGTCAAGGACCCCTATATCACAACAGCTTCTATGCTTACTCACTATTACGGCAACGGCGGATTGGTAACTATCCCCGAAAAGCTTTCGCTTACCGAAATCGGTCAGTTTGCATTCTCCAACTTCGAATACATAATGAAGACTGCCGAGGAGCTTGCCTTCGACGATGCCGAAACCTCAAAGGCGTGGTTTATCGGTGACAACACGATAACAAAGGTAGTTATTCCCGAGGGTGTGAAGAAGATCAACTGCTATGCATTCGCAAACCTCACCGCGCTTGAGGAAATCGTTCTTCCCTCTACAATGGAATCTATCGAATACGGCGCATTCTACGGCTGTACCTCGCTCAAAACTATAACCTTCAGCGGCGAAAACAATCTGAAGATAATCAGCCAGAATGCATTTGAAAACTGCGACTTACGCGGAACTATCGACCTTGCTTCGATCTGTGTGATTTCCGACTATGCGTTTGCGGGCAACCGCAAGCTCGAGGGTGTCAAGCTCTCGAAATCGCTCCTCTCGGTCGGTCAGTATGCGTTCGCCGCATGCGAAAAACTTTCCGACATAACCGTTGAATCCGACAAGGTCAAATACGGCGCATACGCGTTTACCGATTGCGAATCGTTAAAGGAATTCCGTGTCAACTCTGCGGTTCTTCCCGAGGGTATGTTTTATGAATGTACCTCGCTTGCAAAGGTTACAGTCGGTCCCGACGTTAAGGATATCGGCTCGTTCGCATTCAGAGACACCGAAATTGCCGAATTCACTGTCGAAAACGGCAACAAGACCTATAAAACAGGAAACGGCAAATTTATCGTTTCGGCAGACGGCAAAAAGCTTGTTGCCGCATCTCCCGTGATCAAGGGCGACTTCACCGCAAACGATAACGGCTTGAACGAAATCACCGAAATCGGCAAGGGTGCATTCTCCCATAACGAAAGAATCACCTCGGTAACAATGCCTAACGTTGTCGCAGTCGGTGATTACGGTCTGTCCTCGAATAAAAATCTCACTTCGGTCACCTTGGGCACTCTTGAACGCATCGGCGAATACGGCTTCTTCGAAGCGGGCATCAGCGTTCTTCCGAGCCTTGACGAGAATGAGAGTCTTGGCAGATACTGCTTCTCCTATACAAAGCTTACCTCTGTTTCGATTCCCGATAACGCAAATATCCCCGAGGGCGCGTTCAGCGAATGTGTCGAGCTTTCCGATATTGTTATCGGAAACGACGTAACTATTGGTAAATATGCTTTTGCTATGAACAAGGATCTTGCGTTTAAGGTCGTGGAAGCAAGCGAAGAGGGCAAAAAGGTATTCAAATACGAATTCCGGTCGCCTATAACCTCGCTCGTGATCGGCAATAACGCGGTGATCGGCGAAAACGCGTTTGCCAATGCCGCAAGCCTCGAATCGATCACACTCGGCGAAAATGCAACGCTTGGAAAGATGGCGTTCTACAATATGTCGAGCCTTAAGGAAGTTGATCTTTCCAAGGTAAAGAGCTTTGGCGACTATGCAGTCTCGGGCGACGTTTACTATGCCTGCCTCGACGAAAATATGTCGGTTGCGGCTGTAAGCTCCGAGGGACGTTATATCTACACCTACCACGGACCTCAGCTTGTGAATATCGACCTTTCGTCTGCCGAAAAGATCGGTGAATATGCTTTCTCCTATTGCAGAGAGCTTACCGATGTTAAGCTCGGTGAAGCGATCACGGTTATTCCCGAATACGCTTTTGCGGGCTGTGATTCGATAAAGAATATCAATCTCGAAAATATAGAGCATATCCGCGCATACGCATTTATGGAATGCGGATTTGAAAGCCTTGATATGACAAGCGTTGCCGATATTGATGAATATGCATTCGTATCCAACCGCGAGCTTCAAAGCATCAAGCTCGGCGAAACTGTTGCCGAAATCGGCGAGGGTGCATTTGCATATTGCGATCCTCTCGCAACTGTTGAAAATCTTTCTTCTTGCGGCGCGATCGGAGACTATGCGTTTGCATACACCGCTATTATAGAAGCCGACCTAACGGGTGCGACCGAAATCGGCACACACGCATTCATCAAGGAAGAAAAAACACCCTTCAAGGTAACACTCGGAAGTAACCTCGTCTCGCTCGGAGACAACCCGTTTGCTATGTGTATCATCGAGCCTTTCGCCTCGACCGCTACCGAAGTAATAAACGGACACGAGATCGAGATAGTTACCAACACCTTCGACATAAGCGATAAGGTCTCGGTTATCGACGGCTCGCTTTACTGCGATACCGTAAACGGTATGGAGCTTATCACCTATGCGGGCATTGATAATTCCGATGCATCTGTTGCCGACGATACCGTTCGCGTTACCGCGATGGCATTTGCCGGAAGCGACGTTGAAAGAGTCAAAATGCCCTATATGACGACCGCTATCGGTCACAAAGCATTCTATGGATGTGAATCGCTCGAGATCGTAATTCTCGGCAGTCATACACAACCGATTTTCGAGGAGGAATTCGATCCCGCTTATTACGAAAGCCTCGCTCACGTTCCCGGCTCGGGTGATTACGGTACCTATACCGACTACGACGGGGAAGAGGTTCAGATCGAAAGCATGGGACTTATTCCGTACTTTATGTGGAACGCTACCGGCGGAATGTATTCCAACGTCTTCTACGGTGCAAACTTTGTGGATTACGTCGGCTACGTGGAAAACCGTCCGATCCTTGTCAGCCCCGCAAACGGCGTCGGATACGATTCGTTCATTTGCAATCAGTATTTCGGCTACCGTATCGAAGGTCCCAACGCCCCCGATAAGATTACGGTTGCGGCAATCAAAGCAATCGCGGCGATTCCCGAAAGAGTAAGCTACGACGACAGACATATCGTCGAAGCCGCTCGCGCCGCATACGACAAGATCGCAACACTTGAACAGATGGCACTTGTCAGCAATTATGCAGACCTTGTTTCTGCAGAACAGCGTATCGCGGCTCTCTCGCCCGAGGCAAACGCTCCCGAAGCACCTGCCGAAAACGGTTCGGGAACCGGTATGATCGTTCTTCTCGTGGCAATAATTGTCGCGTTTGTCGGCTTCGTTTATTTCCGCAATAAGCAGATAAACAAGGAAGAAGCCGAAAATGCAAACAACTGATCCGAAAGACAGCTCAAAGGAGGTAAATCAAAACAGCAAATGAATAACAATGTAAAAAAAGTGTTGTTGGTTTTGTTCGTTCTCACTGTCGCCTTTGCATCTGTCGGATGCGGAGAAGAGCAAACACCCTATGAAACCAACAATGCGGAAAACTATACCGTTAGCGTCAAATACGACGCTAACGGGGGAATCTTCACTACGAACACCTCGGTAATCGTCGATTCCTACGACATAAATGCGCTTCCCAAAAACCAAAACTCCAAAGCAGAGCTTGCTTTGCTTTCGCCCGACGATTCGAGAAGAGGAAAGGATGCCTTCGCACCGATAAACAACGGCTATTTCCTTGCGGGCTGGTATTCGACCCGTACCGAAGTATCGGGCTCGGGAGAAACCCCGACTTATACCTACTCGAATATGTGGGATTTCGAAAAGAGCGTTTTGGAGCTCGATACAAATAAAGAATACCGCTCGGAAGAGCCTGTTATAACTCTTTATGCCGCATGGGTCCCGCTTTTCAATATCGAATTCTATTCGATGGACGACAAGACACTTATGGAAACGTACAGCTTCGATCCGACTGCAGCCGAGGAAATCAAGGTTCCCGCTTGGAGCGAGGAAAGCGGCAATATCGAAATGTATAAATTTCCTCAAAAGCTCGGATATACCTTCGATTCGGTTTATTACGACGAAGAGGGAAACAACCCCGTGGACAGCGACACGGTTGTTCATTCGGGCAAGATCAATTACGAAAACGGCACTGCGGAAAACCAAACCCTCAAGCTTTATATCAAGTGGACCGAGGGCGAATGGTATCACATCTACAATGCCGAGCAATTTGTTGAAAACTTCAGCGCAAACGGAAACTATGTTCTTCATTCCGACCTTGATTTTGAAAACGAGACCTGGGCAGCTATCCACGGTAACTTCGGCGGAAAGATCGTCGGTAACGGTTATACGATGAAGAATATAAGCTTCGAGCAGACCAACAACTCAAAAACCAATACGGGTATGTTCGGTCATCTTACCGAAACAGCCGAAATAAGCGACGTTACCTTTGAAAACGTAAGCTTTACCATAAAGGCGGGTACTCGTGTTGCAGGCGCAAGCTACGGCTTGCTTGCGGGCAGTATTTCAAATGACGCAAAGCTTACCAACGTAAACATTCTTTCGAGTAAGATATGTATCGATTCAAGCTGCTACTTCGGTGTGGACGATTACTCTATCGGATTGGTATGCGGTATGGGTAATCACGAATCGGTAACAAATGCCGAAATCGAATGTATCGCTGTCGGCGACGAGCCCGAGCGTGTTACTGTTACGGTTGACGGAAACAGCGTAACGGTCGAGATCGCTTAATAATCAGGTAAAAAAATTTATAAATAAAGGTGAGAAAAATGAAAAAGAAGATTCTTTCTCTTGTCCTTTGCGCAGTTATGTGCATTGGCGTGCTGACAGCGTTCAGCGGATGCTCCGGAAATAACGGAAACGCAGATGCGTTCGTTATTATGACCGAACAGCTCGACGGCTTGTTCAATCCCTTCTTCTATACCTCTGCTCCCGACGGAACCATCGTTTCGATGACGCAGATCGGTATGCTCAGCTCCAAGTATGCAGACGGCGAAGTCAAGGTTGCATACGGCGATAACGAAGCGGTTGTCGTTAAGGATTACGACATCGTTGAAAACGGCGACAAGACGGTTTACACCTTCGTTATCAAAAACGGCATCAAATTCTCCGACGGACAGCCTCTCACTATGGAGGATATCCTTTTCAACTACTACGTATATCTCGATCCCGTTTACACCGGCTCGAACACTCTTTATTCGACCGATATCGTAGGACTTGCGGAATACAGAACCCAGACTATCGGCTCGGCTTCCGATAACAGCGACGATCTTATCGCATCGCAGGCTGCATCGAGAGCTGCCGCAAGACTTAACGAGCTTATCAACCTTTTCAATTCCGAGGTCAAGGCTTCCGCTACCAAAGAGGTTGGATATGAAGCGATGAAAAACGCTATCAGCTCTCATTCGGTAAGCAACGGCTATAAGACCGCTATTTCCAATAATCCCGACGAAGTAAGCAGCAAAAATCTTCTCGAGGACTATGAATACGCACTCAAGCTCTTCAAGGAAGAGCTCGAAACCGACTACGTCGGCGCACAGGAATCCTTTATCGACGAGCCCTATAAATCTCACGAGGAATTCAAAAACGAGATCTTCTGCTTTATGTATACCGAGGGCTATGTTGAAGTAGAGTATGCAGAGGGCGCAGACGGCAAAAAGGATCACACAAGAATCGAAACGCTCACTCCCGCATATCCGTCCTCCATCACCACCAAGGAAGCGGCAATCGATTATATCTACAACGATAAGATTGCAAGAGAGCTCAACATCATTCTTCAGTATTGGGCTACCGCAGCTACCTTGAATACCGAATTCACCGCAAAGGCAAAGGAAGTTATTCTTCACGAAAACATTGCCGATGACGGAACACTTGCAGTAAAGAACATTTCGGGTATCGTTTCTCTCGGCCATAGCGATAAGGCGGGCAGCACCGTTACAGTTAACGGCAACAGCTACAAGGTTGCCTCTGCTCACAACAGCGACGGAACCGTTACCAACGCCGATGAATACGACGTTCTCCAGATCACCATCAACGGCGTTGACCCCAAAGCTATCTGGAACTTCGCAATAACCGTTGCTCCCCAGCACTATTACGGCGAGGGCAGTAAGGTCGGCGTTGATATCAAGAACAATCAGTTCGGCGTAGAATTCGCAAGCTTCGAATTTATGACCGATATCATTCAGTCCACCAGAAATATCAAGCTTCCTATGGGCGCAGGTGCTTATAAGGCTACCAATACCGAAAACTCGGATACCCCCGCAGAAAGCGAATTCTATACAAACAACGTAGTTTACTTCAAGGCTAACCAAAACTTCAATACCGTTGGCGCAGGCATCGAAAATGCAAAGATCGAAAAGATTCGCTATCAGGTAGTAAGCTCCGCAAACGCTATTGCGGCACTTGAAGAGGGCAACGTTCACTACATCTCTCCCGCACTCACTCCCGATAACTACGAAAAGCTCGAAAACCTCTCCTCCAAGGGTATGGTAACTCTTACCGAGGATCAGCTCGGCTACGGTTATATCGGCGTAAATGCTTCCAAGATTCCCGATATCAATATCCGTAAGGCAATTATGTGCGCGATGAATACCTCACTCGCTATCGACTACTACCGCGCAGGTACCGCAGAACAGATCTTCTGGCCGATGTCCAAGGTAAGCTGGGCTTATCCCAAGGGAACCGATGCTACCGATAACGGACACGACTATCCGCCTCTCGGCACCTTCAGCGAGGATATCGCAAAGAAGAACGTAGAAAAGTATATGCAGCTCGCAGGTGTCAGCGCAGGCGATTCCGACCTCAAGGTAAAATTCACCATCGCAGGCTCCTCGCTTCAGGATCACCCGACCTATAAGGTATTCCGTGATGCAGCAAGCCTTCTCAACTCTCTCGGCTGGGACGTTGAGGTTGTATGCGATACTCAGGCACTCACCAAGATAAATACCGGCTCGCTCGAGGTTTGGGCAGCTGCTTGGTCCTCTGCACTTGACCCCGATATGTATCAGGTATACCACAAGGACTCCACCGCGACCAGCACACTCGCTTGGGGCTATAACTACCTCAGAACGAGCGGCACCGCACAGGAAACCGAAATCCTCGAAGAGCTCAGCGAGCTTATCGACAAGGCGCGTGAAACCAACGATCAGTCACAGCGTTCCTCGCTTTATAAGGACGCTATGTCGAAGATACTCGATCTCGCAATCGAGCTTCCCGTATATCAGAGAAGCGTGCTTTACGCTTACAATTCCAATGTGATCGCTTCCTCGAGTCTTCCCGCGGAATCCGAGCTCAATCCCTTCTCCTCGCCGCTCGATCGTATCTGGGAAGTCGAATTTGCTGAATAATTTCGGAGTGACCGATGTTAAAATATATTATTAAAAGATTAGCGATGTCCGTTGTCATACTGTTGGGCGTGTCTATGATAATATATTTCCTTATAAGATTGATGCCCGTTGATTTTATCCAGGATAAGATCAACGCCATCAATCAGGGCGGCGCGACCGTCAGCGAGGAAACCGTAAACGCAATGTATGAAATGTACGGACTCGGCGATAACAGCTTTACAGGTATCTTAAAAGGATATTTCAGCTGGCTCGGCGCATTGGCGACCTTCGACCTCGGTACAAGCTTTGTGTATGCAAGACCTGTTGCCGACGTTATCTTCGAGCATATGGGAATATCCTTTGCAATCGCTCTTATTGCAACTATTTTTGAATTTTTGATAGCGATCCCGCTTGGCATTACCGCGGCTACCCATCAATACAGCTTCCGTGACTATCTCGTAACGGTTCTTGTAATGATCGGCATCTCGCTTCCGTCGTTCTTCTTCGGACAAATGCTAAAGGACTTTCTGGCGTTGAAGCTCGGGTGGTTTCCCGCATCGGGCTTGGTCAATGCGACTACGTCATATACGGGATTCTCACTGCTGTTAGACTATGCAAAGCACTGCTTCATTCCTATTCTCACGATAGTTATTCTTTCTATCGGCGCGAGAATGAGAATGACAAGAACGAATATGCTCGAGGTTATGAACTCCGACTATATCCGTACCGCACGTGCAAAGGGACTTGAGGAAAGCGTCGTTATAAATAAGCACGCATTCCGCAACACACTTATTCCGATGGTCACCTCGCTTGCAGGTCTTTTGCCGTCACTGTTTTCGGGTGCTATCATTACCGAGCAGGTATTCGACCTTCCCGGTATCGGTAACATAGCGCTCGATGCGATGAATCGCGGCGACATTCCGTTTATAATGGGCTACAATATGTTCCTTGCGCTGCTCAGCGTTATCGGCGTATTGCTTGCCGACCTTATGTACGGACTTGTCGACCCGAGAGTCAAGCTTGAGTAAAGGAGGTACTTTTAATGGAAGACGTTACAAAGAACGAAAACCAAAACGAAGCGGCAACCGCTGTTGCCGATACCGAAGTACCTCTCGACCGAACCGTCAGACTTATGTCCCCGACAAGAATGGTCGTTCGCAGATTCTTCCGTTCCAAGCTCAGTATCGTTGGGCTTATTATGGTCGTGAGTCTTTTCGTATTCAGCTTTTTGGGCCCCGTGTTCTATACCCAATGGGGCGAGATAGAGCTTGACGAAAGCGGAAAGACCGAGTATTCGGTCTCACAAACGACCTATACCGTCAACGGCAAGGAATATACACTGAGACAGACCACCGAAAAATCCCTAAAGGATAATTTCCTCGCTCCTCCCTCCGCCGAGCATCTTCTCGGCACCGACAACGAGGGCTACGATATTTTTGTCCGCCTTATGTACGGCGGAAGAATATCGCTTATAGTAAGCTTTATCGCGGTTTTTCTTATAACCGTGCTCGGAGTCATTATGGGCGGTATCGCAGGCTTTTTCGGCGGCGCGATAGATAATATTATAATGCGTCTTTGCGACGTGCTTATCTGTCTGCCCGGTGTTCCGATATTGCTTATTATCAGTACGATTCTCGATGCATCGGACGTCGATGCAAAATACCGCATATATCTTCTTATGATCTATCTTACCTTTATTTCGTGGCCGGGTACGGCACGCTTGGTAAGAGGTCAGATACTCTCACTGCGCGAGCAAGAATATATGGTTGCCGCAGAGGCGATGGGTTATTCTGTTCCGCGTAAAATATTCAAGCATCTTGTCCCCAACGTAATGCCTCAGCTTATCGTTCAGATGAGCCTTAGCTTAGGTAGTATGATTTTGTACGAGGCAACGCTTTCCTACCTCAATCTCGGTGTAAAAGCGCCCTATGCCGCTTGGGGTACAATGATAAACATTATTTCCACCAATCAGGATATTCTGCAAAACCACTTGAACGTTTGGGTTCCCGCAGGCATATGTATTGTTATCGCGGTTTTGGGATTCAACTTCATCGGCGACGGTTTGCGTGATGCTCTTGACCCGAAAGCGAGGCGTTAGGCTATGAGTGAAAAGAACAGACACTTAACGGGCAAAGAAATCCGCGCTATCGCAAAAGAGAATAAAAGAGTGATGAAATCACTCGAGGCTTACAAAAACCGCAAGGCGAACGAGGCGGAATATCTTGCACATTTGTCCGATCAAAACAATATTCTCGAGATCGACAATCTCCATACCTATTTCTTCACCGAGCAGGGTGTTGTAAAGGCTGTCAACGGCGTTTCGTTTGATATCCCCAAAAATTCAACAGTCGGCGTAGTCGGTGAATCGGGTTGCGGTAAATCGGTCACGAGTATGTCGGTTATGCGATTGCTCCAAGGTCCTGTCGGACAGATCTATTCGGGCTCTATCCGCTTTGCCTCGAAGGAAGCTGACGGAAGCGAAAAGATATACGATATCGCAAAAATGCCGATAAACGAGATACACCGTATCCGCGGTAATCAGATTGCGATGATCTTTCAGGAGCCGATGACGTCACTGAACCCCGTATTTACTATCGGTCAACAGCTCGATGAGGTTACCTTTATCCATAAACCCCAAGCGACCAAGGCCGATGCGAAGGCGAAATCGATCGAGATGCTCAATCTTGTCGGTATCGCGATGCCCGAAAGGGTATACGCCTCCTTCCCGCACGAGCTTTCGGGTGGTATGCGGCAGCGTGTTATGATCGCGATGGCGTTGGCGAGCGACCCGAGATTGATAATCGCCGACGAACCCACCACCGCGCTTGACGTTACCATTCAGGCGCAGATACTCGATCTTCTGCGTGATCTTAAGAATAAGATAGATGGCTCGATAATGCTCATCACTCATGACCTCGGTATTATCGCCGAAATGGCGGATTACGTTGTCGTAATGTATGCGGGCAGAGTTATCGAAAAGGGCACGGTTGATGAAATCTTCCATAACCCGATGCACCCGTATACTATCGGTCTGCAAAAATCCAAGCCTACGCTTGATTCGTCAAGCGATACACTGTTCAATATCCCGGGCAACGTACCCAACCCCATAAATATGCCCGATTATTGCTACTTCAAAGAAAGATGCTCGCAGTGCACCTATGCGTGCTCGGGTAAATACCCCGAAATGATTCAGGTTAGCCCAACTCATTTCGTTGCCTGCCACCTTTATGATAAGGAGAGAGAAAATGGCTGACGAAAGAATATTTCAATATAATTCGGATGCCATTTTAGAGGTGCAAAACCTTCGTAAATGCTTTCCGATCAAAAAAACCATCACAGGTAAGGTTACTCAGGAATTAATAGCGGTAGACGACGTTTCCTTCAAGCTCTCCGCGGGCGAAACACTCGGTATTGTCGGTGAATCGGGTTGCGGCAAGACTACACTCGGCAGAGCGATTTTGAAGCTTCACCAGCCGACAAGCGGAAGAATTATATTTGAAGGTCAGGATATTACCGACTATAAATCCTCGCAAATGCGTGAAATACGCAGAAAAATGCAGATAATCTTTCAAGACCCTTATTCTTCGATTCCTCCGAGAAGCACTGTCGGCGGAATCCTCTCAGAGCCGGTTTCGGTACATAAGATCGTCCCGAAGGAGCAGGTAAAGGATTACGTGCTCGATCTGATGGATAAATGCGGTCTGCGCGATTATTATTATGAACGCTATCCCCATGAATTCTCGGGCGGTCAGCGCCAAAGAATTTGTATAGCAAGAGCACTCTCGGTTCAGCCGAAGCTTGTTATCTGCGACGAGCCGGTTTCGGCACTTGACGTGTCGATTCAGGCACAGATAATCAACCTGCTCAAAAAGCTTCAAAAGGATATGAACCTGACATATGTGTTTATTTCGCACGATCTGTCGGTAGTTAAGTTTATTTCGGATAAAATCGGTGTAATGTATCTCGGCAATATGGTCGAATACGGCACGAAGGCGGATATCTTTTCAAATCCGCTTCATCCGTATACTCAAGCACTGTTTTCCGCGATACCGTATCCCGATCCCGACGTGAAAATGAACCGTATTATCCTCAAGGGCGATATTCCGTCACCTGCAAATCCTCCCAGAGGCTGTCGTTTCCACACACGTTGTCCTTATGCAAAGGATATCTGTAAGGAAGCAGCGCCCGAATATAAGGATTACGGCAACGGACATTGCGCCGCGTGCCATTTGCTTGGCTAAATCGATTAAACGGATGAGTGAATATGAAAAAAGAAAAGAAGCAAAAGGAAAAAATAACCTATATCGACGACGGAAGAACTATCGCGGATATGTCCGCGCTTCCAGAACGTCACCCTTGGACAAAGCGCGGCACGACTTCGAGCTTTCGTGAAATCTGGCGCACCTATTGGAGTGCGACAAGAATGATGCTGAAGCCGACGCTTGTCGCGGTCGGATTTCTTCTTGCGGCATTTCTCATCGTTTCGCTTATCTTTTGGTTATTATAATAAGGAGGAAATATGAAAGAAAGAACTTATATTGCCGATAGAACGGCAATTATCAAAAGGCTTGTTGCTTTCCTGCTTGCGATTGTATTTTGTGTCGCGGCGCTCTGCTCTTGTAACGGAGACGGCGAGCAGGGAAGTCAAAGCGCAAGTGAATCCGTTTCCTCGGAAAAGGCAACCTATACCGTCAGCGTAAAAACGATCGGCGGAATGGGATTGGCAGAGCTTGATGTTTATATCTACAACGGTGCCGACCTTGCCGATATGAAGGATTATGCAAAGACCGACTCCGAGGGTAAGGCAAGCTTCAACATTAATAAAAGCAACAATTACGCTATCGTCGTTTCGGGTGCGCCTAAGGGATATAAGGTAGAAAAAAGCTATTCCTTCAACGGCGAAAACGCCGAAATCGTGCTTAAAAGCGAGCTTGTGAGCGGCGATGATATCTCCACTGCAAAGCTCGGCGTCGGCGACGTAATGTATGACTTTACGGTAATGGCATCCGACGGAAAGGAAATCAAGCTTTCCGACGTGCTTAAAACAAAAAAAGCGGTTATGCTCAATTTCTGGTATACCACTTGCTCGTGGTGTCTCGAGGAGTTCCCGCTTATGAATGCTGTATATCAGGATTATAAGGACGATATCGAGATCATCGCGCTCGACCCGCTTGACGACAGCGCATCGGTTCAGACCTTCCGTGAGCAGCACGGTCTCGAATTTCCGATGGCTTCCTGCCCGTCGTCGTGGTCGAATACCTTTGGCATCCAAGGCTATCCCACCTCTGTATTTATCGACCGCTACGGTGTTATATGTGTTGTCGAAGCAGGCGCGATAACAAGTAAAAGACCCTTTGTTTCGGCATTTGATCACCTTACCGCAGACAACTACAAGCAGCAAATCTGCTTGAGCGGTATCGGTGAGCTTGTAACACAGATCAAACCGAGCTACACAATGGACACCTCCGATGCAATTTCGGAAATTATTACCGTCGGAGATGCCGAAATCAGCTACCGTCCCGAAACCGAGGACGATAATGCCGAATTCATTTGGCCCTTTATCGCAGGCGAAAAGCTCGGCGAATCCTGCATTTATGCTTCCAATAAGGAAATCGACAGCTCCTACGCTATCATTTACGCCGACGTTACCTTGAAGGCAGGCCAGGCACTCGGATTCGATTATCTCGTTTCCTCCGAACGCTTTGCGGATATTCTTTACGTCATCGTAAATGATGAAGATATATTCCAGATTTCCGGCGTTTCCGAAAAAGAGGAATGGCAAACCTGTTATCCCTGCGTAGCAGAGGAGGACGGAACATATGAGGTTGCTCTCTGCTTCCTCAAGGACAGCGATACCGCCGAGGGCGATGATACCGTATATATCGACAATATGCGTGTCGTTGATGCGTCGGATATCGACGTACAAACATATCTTCCCAGAAATGCGGCATCGAGCAAGGACGGATTTGAATACGACTACGTGGATATCGTTTATAATGAAAAGGACGGTTATTACCACGTCGGCTCGACAAACGGACCGCTTCTCCTTGCAGACCTTATGAATTATACTCTCTTCAACGAGGAACAGACGGTTTACGATATCGTTTTCAACGGTGATGCCGACAAGGACGGAATCAGCCTTTACGACAAGGAAAATGGCGGCAAGGGAATGGTAGATTACTTCTCCTATGCCTCCAACGCCTCGCTCAACGGCATTTGTACCGTAAACAAAGAACTTGCGGAAATGCTCATGCAGGTTGCCGAGATCGCGGGCTTCGACGGTGATGAAAACGAATGGCTCAAGGTGTGTAAGTATTACCAAGCATTCGGTAATGGGGCAACACAGCTTCAAGATCCGATCAAGGGGCTTTCAACATTCAGCGCATTCACGGCAAAACTCGGAAAAAATATTGCCACGAACTGTTTCTTCTATGACAGAGCAATCATACCGCGAGGTCTCCTTTTCGAATTTGTACCTTCTAAATCGGGAGCTTACCGCTTTACAAGCAAGAGCGATTATCAAGACGGCATCGATGCGTGGATATTCAACTCTGACCGCGAGGTTATCTATACTTACGAGCATGATGAAAGAATATATGACGATCCTAATAATTGTTCAATAGTGTATTATATGGAAGCCGGCACCCCGTATTATATTGATATGGCGTTTTGGGATGTGTATGCTACCGGAGAGATCTATTTTGATGTCGAATTTCTCGGCTCGTCGTATGAGATATTCAGACTCTGTTCGCCGGGATATTTCACCTATGACAGTGACGCAACAGGCGACGTGATGTACGATGTTATCGCGGGCGGAATCACTCCGGTGCTCAAGGACGGTAAGTATTACGAATCTATTGATAACAGTCTGATTTATGCCGATTTTATCGGTTCGACCAACCTTTTCGGACGTTCAATAATCGAAATGATAGAAATGGGCGCTTTTGATTTTAGCAAGAGTGAAACCGACGGAGAGATCATCGCATATCTTAAGCAAAACGATAACGACGTCGCAAAAACCGAGGAATACCTCAAAAAGCTTTGGGGCGAGGAGTTTGAAGCCAATGCCGAGCTTTATCAGATCGAGGATATTTTCGAGGGCCGCTATCACGGCAAGGGAAGCGATTATACCGAAGAAATGCGTGCTTATGCCGAAAAGATCGACAAATCGGGCAACAAGGAACGCAACGGTTGTGTGGTTGTCGATGAACGCCTTGCAGAGCTTTTGCAGATGCTTATGGACAAGTATACCTTCGAGGACGTAACTAATTCCTGGCTCAAGGTGTGCTACTACTATGATTACCTCGGTCCCGAAAAATAATTTCGAACGGAAGAAGGTATATTAAATGCTTAATAAAAAGAGAATACTTTGCTTGCTTCTTGCGCTGACAACAGCTTTCGCTTGCTCGACACTCGTATCATGCAATAAAGAAGAAGCGCCGAAGGAGCTTACTTACGAGATATCTGTCAGGGATTCTTTGGGGAATCCCTGCACAGACGGTGTAATTGTAAGAATTTTGCAAAACGGTGAGCAGGCTGCGATGCAGCCCTGCGATGCCGATGGCAAGGTGACAAAGCTTCTTATGGCGGGTGAATACACCGTGAGTGTTGAGTTCACCGATAAGAGCCTAAGCTATAACATTTCGGGCGATCTTACACTCACTCCCGAAAAAACATCAATACAGGTTATCGCCGATAAAAAAATAACCTCTGAACCGGTCGAGCTTTACGCAGCCGGCAATCAAAATAACGCTTACCGTATTTCGCTCGGCTGTACCTATGCAGAGCTCGAAAGCGGCAAAAGAAACTATTTCCTTTTTGCTCCGACCGAATCGGGAACCTATAAGTTCTCGATCATCGGCAACGAAAAAGCGGTTATCGGATATTACGGCGCACCGCATTACGTTCAGGATAACGGAATTGCCGAGGTAACCGATAATTCATTCACTGTTTCGGTAAGTGCGGGAATGATAGGCTCGGGCGATACAGGCACGTCTACCTACGTTATCGGTGTCGATCCTGCCGACGAATCGGTACAAAGCTGTGTGCTTGCAATCGAGCGCATCGGCGATCCCGCTTGGTCGATAGAGGACGAGCCTTGGACCGTTTATAAAACCACCGCGGATCTCGTTCCCTATACACTCCCCGAGAATGCTGTTATTAACGAATTCGATCTTACCGCATCTACCGATACCTATCAGCTCGTTTTTAATGAGGATGATGGCTTTTATCACATCGGTACAGCAGACGGTCCTCTCGTTTTGGTTCGTCTTGCCGAGGATTGCGAATACATCGCCTGCTTCTCTACAATTCTTGAGCGCTCGGGTGTTTCAAAGTATTTCTTCGACGAGAACGGCGAATTTGTCAAAAAAGAAAATTACGCCGATTGCCTTTTCGATTATATCGAATGTGTCGATGAAATCGAGGGTGTCTATCCCTTGACCGAAGATCTTAAGTATATAATTCAGCAACGCGGCGATTATGTCGGTTGGTGGGATAAGGACAGCAGCGGTTATCTTTTCAAGGACGCAGACGGCAATAAGCTGCTCGATATTAACAGTGAAATCGCTTGGCTGCTTATGTGCTGCTATATTGAATAGGTGATATTATGATAAAGCATGAATTTTTACTAAAAACAATGCTTGCACTATTGTCCTTCTGCCTTTTGCTTTGCGGTTGCGCAAACGAAAACGGCGAATCTGCCGCAGGCAAGACCGAATATACCGTTAAGGTCAGCTCTGAGGGCGGATTGTCGTTGAAGGGAATAGGTGTCTACGTGTATAAGGACGCAAGTCTTGAAAGCCTGATCGCCGCTTCGGATACCGATAGAAACGGCGAATTCACCTTCACAGCAGATGAATCGGCTGAATACGTTGCGGTTTTAAAAAAGCTCCCGAACGGATATGTAAGCAAGGAAAGCTATTCGCTAACGAAGAAAACCGATATTGTTCTCGAAATCGAAATGCCGCAAACGGCGGATCCCTCGACTACCTATTACACCGAGGGCAGCATAATCCACGACTTTTCCATTACCGCTATCGACGGAAAGGAATATAAGCTTTCGGAGCTTTTAAAGGAAAAAAAGGCTGTTGTACTCAACTTTTGGTTCGCCAACTGCGGTCCTTGCAAAATGGAATTTCCGTTTATGCAGGAAGCCTATGAACAATATTCCGATAAGCTTGAGATCATCGCAATAAACCCCGTTGATAATAGTGAAAGCAAGCTTGAGCAGTATGTCGAGGATAACGGACTCGGATTTCCCGTTGCACTCGGAGACGAAAGCTGGGGTTATTTCTTCCGCTATACCGGATACCCCACAACCGTTGTTATCGACCGCTACGGCATGGTGGCGATGATGCATACGGGCGCAATCACAAACAAAGAAACCTTTATAAATATGTTTGAATACTTTACCGCCGATGATTACAGTCAGGCGGGTAACTAAAACTGATTGGAGAATAAATATGAAAAGAATCGCACTGATTTTTGCCGTCCTCGCTATGCTGTGCACTTCGGTACTTCTTTGTGCTTGCGGTGGTGACGGCGAAAGCTCCAAAACCGAAAGCTCCGAAGCTGAAAGCAGTGTTGCAATCAGCACTCCCGTTTCCGAATCTGTTTCGGAATCCGATGAATCCGAGCCTGCAAATGCTGCTGTATTTACCGTAACTGTTGTAGACGGCGACGGCAACGCTGTTTCGGGTGTTATGATGCAGCTTTGCAAAGATTCCTGTATCCCCGCCAAGACCGATTCGGACGGCAAGGCTACCTTTAACGTGGAAATCACCGATGGATATAAGCTTTCGGTGCTTACCTGCCCCGAGGGATATACCTATGAAGGCGAAGCCGAAGTATATCTCGAAAGCGGCATAACCGAATATACGGTAGAGCTTGTCAAGGGTAACTGATATGAATAACAATTTTAGAATCAACCAAAAGAAAAACAATCGCTTTTACTTGGCGGTGGCTTTGTTGGTAATGCTTGCCGTTGCGTTTACCTGCCTTGCGTCCTGCGGCGAAGAAACAAATGAAAGCTCTGTTGCCGCTTCTTCCGAAGCAGAGTCTTCGGTTAATTCCGAAGCAAACGAATCTGTAAACAATGTAAGCGACGAAAACAGCGAAACGAGCGAGAATACAAGCCCCGACGATACTTACGATGTGAGCGACAATTCGACCTCGGGCGACGAAAGCGAAGAGATATCCGACGTATCCGAGGAATCCGAAATCGACACCGAAGACGAGTCGAGCGAGCACTCCGATACCTCAGAGCCTGAACCGGAAATTCTCGGCAGCGGAACTGCGGACGACCCTTACCTTGTAATTCCCGATCCCGAGAATATGACAGCGGAAACCTTTGAAACTGCCGCGAATTCGTCTGAATACTATGCAATCTACCGTGTCGGCGGAATGTATTTGACAATTGAGGACGAAGATGCTTACGTGATTTGCGACGGTGTAAAGTACGAAGCGAAGAAGGGTAAGGTCAGCTTCCTTGTTCCTTCGGCGATGGCAACCGAGGCGATTATCTTTGAAATCGGAAACAATGCAAGCGAATCCAAGATTTTCTCGCTTAGCTTTGCAAATATCGAGGGAAGCCATCAGAATCCCGAAAAGGTAAATACACTTGAAGACGAGCACAGCGTGAGCCTCGAGGCAGAAGATTCCACCGGCTACTATTACCGCTATGTTGCCGAAAAGGAAGGTATAATCAAGTTTGCTGTCACTGCAGACGTAGACAGCGTAATGCTTGTTACCAATAACCGCAACTCCGCACAGCGCACCACAGAGGCCGACGGAAGTGTCGGCGACGACGGCACGATGTACGTTGAAATAGAGGTTCAGGCAGGAGATGAAATTATCATCAACGTGGGAGCAAAGCCCAATAAGCGCGGTAAATATCCCGCCGCGAATATTTCCTGGACCGCTGAATATCTTTGATTAGGAGAAAAATATGAAAAAAACATTCTCTGTTTTACTTGCTGTGATTATGCTTTGCCTTTCGTTAGGCGTAAGCGCAGAAACCGAAAATTATTATCTTGATGAAACCACTGAATTTGTTATAGGAAGTAATTCGTGTGCGGTTTCTTCCGAATTCGATTATACCGTTTACTCCTTCCGACCGGACGAAATCGGTAAATATACTATCACTACCGATGATGGCGTTATCGGTATGGTAAGCAACAACGGTATGTGGGTAACGGTCGAAGCAATTGACGAAACGGTTGTGAATTCCAAAAGCATAAATTGGGATTGCAGCGGAGTTGGTCAGTCGATTTGGTTCGCCGTAAAGAGCGATAAGCCGACTGTGAACGTTACTGTTGAATGGGAAGAGCTTATCATCGTTACTATTCCCAGAACCGAATATATTGCAAAAACCGAACCCGCAACATTCGAGTTCACCGGCAATTTCGATGCACTCGAATATGTAGATACCTTTGACGAAGTCGCAAATGAGGCTGTTCTCGGTGAAGATGGATTTTATCATCTCGATTCTGCAGAAGGCCCTGTGCTTTATGCAAAGCTCGATGACTCTCTTATGTCGCTCCTTGATGCATACGGATACGGGCAGCTCGTTGCCGTAATCTATGATGACGAAGGACATGTTGTTGAGAAAATCGACTTCAATGCCGCGTTTTATGAATATTACCTTTGCGCAGACCCTACTAATTGCATCTATCCTCTTACCGACGATCTGATTACGATTTATAAGGAGATGGGCAAGAGCAATTCCTGGTACGGTGCAGACGGCTGGGTAGGCGGCGAGCTCGATGACGCTTGGATGTTTGCATGCTACTACTCGAACGCAGACGGAAGCCTCGGTGACGTCAATCAGGACGGCGAGATCGATCAGTACGATTACCTGCTTGTAAAACGTCACTATTTCGGCACCCGCTATCTCACAGAGGCGGAAGCTTCCCTTGCCGACGTTAATGCTGACGGAGCAGTCAACCAGTACGACTACATTTTGATCAAACGTCACTACTTCGGCACTTATACAATAGGATAAACAAAGATAACAAAAACCGCTGTATACGTTTTTGTATACAGCGGTTTTGTGTATATGCTTTATTGATTCTCTCCGTTGATATGCTTGAATATTAACAATAACTGTTTTCTCGATCTGACACCTAATTTACCGTAAATGTTTTTGTTGTGGTATTTAAGGGTGTTTTCTTTTATATTCAGCTTGTTCATAATGCTTTTTGTCGATTCACCCTCGGTGTACATCGTGTAAATAATACGTTCTGTTTTTGTCAGCGTTTCGGCACCCATTTTAAACGTATCAATTTGCTCATCGGTAATTTCCGATGATTTGGCTTCTTCGGTAGCTTGCATTTCGCCTGAGCTTTTTACAATCTTCATAGTTTCAGGTTGCGGATTCTCGTAGGTCATGAAGCTGATTGCAAGCAAAAACAGCTCCGTGATGATATATGACACCGAAAGCATTTCAAACTCAATGTGAACGAACTGTTCTATCAACCAAACGCTTGTGTTCACAAATACGGAGATAAAAAGGAATACAGCATGTAAGCGAGAACTCAGCCGTTTCGCAGTTAAGGCTCGTATTGTTATCGAAAGCATAGCAACAAATGTAAGAATTAAATAATACAAATACAGTATATGCCACTTGCCGTAGACCTTTTCAAGAACAGTCGCACCGTTTACCTTGATCAAATATACTTCTTTGTAGTAAATATCCGAAAATCCGGGACTTGCGGCGATAATAAACATCGCAAAGGCGATTGCCGATAAAATATAGGGAAGATACCTTGCGTATGCGGTATTTGTAACGTTTAAAAATATCATTATCATCGCAATCGGAAGAAACGCAGATCCGAGATATGCAATTCTGTTGCCCCAAAGTGCCGATTCGACCGTGTTAGAAAAAGCCAATACCGTATAACCAAAGTTGACAATTGAAATTGCTGAAAACAATGCGATGAACCAAGGCTCTTTTTTTCGTTTGGCAAAGCAATAAGCGAAAATCGGAAAAAGTGAGACGATAAACGAAAGCAGATAGACGAAAGATACGTTTGCGGACTTATCCCCGACAGAGTTGCAGCCTGTAAAAATCAGGACTGTGCTTAAAACAGACAATAACAATAAACGTTTATTCATAATAAAATCCTCGCATAAAAATTATGAAACACCACACTATTTCCCACACTATTGTAATAGAAAATCACATTTCCCACACTTTTAATATCAAAAAGTGTGAGGACTTCTTTATTGGGGTGGGGTAAAATGATGTTAAGGAGAAAATAAACTTGATTTGCCTATAAAAGTTTATCATCGGGGTTCTCTATGTATATCAGAGCTCTGCGACGCGCCAACGACAGCATAGCCCGCCCCGTATTATATATTACTTGTATTATAACACATATGTGCGTTTCAGTCAAGTTGAAGGTCACAATGAAAAACTGATTTAGCTGACGAAATGACCCGTGCTGACGTTAACTCCGACGGAAACGTAAATCAATACGACTACATTCTTGTCAAACACAACTACTTTGGTACTTACAATATAGGATAAATATAGGACAAAAATTCGGATAAACATAATATGAATTCTCATGAAAGAAAGGAATGTATTATGAAAAACACTGTTTTAAAACGTATTTCGATGCTTTTTGTTGCACTTACAATGCTCATAAGCATCATTCCTCTTAACGCTTTTGCGTGGGATGAATATATCGAATGCGAGTTCTGCGGCGCGAGCTGCGGCGACGAATATATTTGTTCCTGCGGCGACCACTGCAGCGAGGAAAGCGGCAGAGACTGCTATTACGAGCACCATTGCAGCGAATGTAACGAAGCCGCCGAACTCTGCGATGGCTGCGGCAAATGCTATGATTGCGGCGGCTACTGCAGTGTAGGCGATTCACATCAATGCTTGGAGTGTCATTTAGAGTATAACTTGGCTTGCCCCGACTGCGGTCAATGCTGGAATGACGAAGACACAATCTGCAAAGAGTGCCTTGGTTGTGTAGAATGTATCGGGCGTTGCGAAGGCGGCGACCATTTGCTTTGCATTGAATGCCACGACGATACCGATATCTGCCCCGATTGTAATGCTTGCTATATCGAATCGGATTTAAACAGCTGTGATAGCTGCTATACCTGTGAGTATTGCGTATTTATCTGCCCCGAATGCAACCTCTGTGAAAATTGCGTTCAGATGTGCGAAAATTGCGGTGAAATGTGCGTGGAATGCCACGAGGCAGACGGCGAGACCTGCCCCAATTGCGGTTTCTGCTATTTCGGCGAAATATACTGTCAGGATTGCGGCATTTGCTATAACTGCGAATATATCTGCCCCGATTGTGAGCTTTGCTGTGAATGCTACGGCGATTACCACTGCGTCGAATGCGATGAATGCTTTGAGGTAAACGGTCAATGCGAAACCGGTGGTGCTCACTGTGCGGTTTGCTGTGAAAACAACGATTGGCTTTGCCCCGAGTGCGGCGAATGTATTGAAGTAAGCGGTGCACTCGTCTGCCGTGATTGCGGTGTCTGCGAAAATTGTACCGAAATCTGCACCATTTGCGGTGATTTCTGCATCGAATGCGCTATGTTCGAGGAACGGCTCCACTGCGGCGAATGCGGTGAATGCTTCGAGGGTAACGCACTTATGTATTGTTCAGATTGCTATCTTTGCGAAAACTGCACCGAAATGTGCCCTGAGTGCTGGGATTATTGTGCTGACTGCGGGGTTATAAGCGGAACGCACTGCCCCGACTGCAAGGGTTGCTATTCTATTTACGGCGAATGCATAGGATGCGGAAAATGCGGTAATTGCACAGATTATTGCGACATCTGCCATCAATGCGAGGATTGTGCTTTTGAAAATAAAAGTCACTGCGTTGAATGCGGTAACTGTTTTAAACTTGACGGCAGAGAATACGATACCTGCTGGGACTGTATGAAATGCTCTGACTGTCTCGGTGATGAATATTGCTATGCCTGCGGTGGATGCAGAGAATGTCTTGCAAAAGAGTTTGCTTATGAATGGCACTGCGCAGTTTGCCTCGCTTGCTTCTCTGAAACAGACGTTTGCGAAGAATGCGGAGTATGCGTGGATTGCTGTCTGTGCGGCGTAACCTCGGGTATAAACGGTAAGGTCGAAGGTATCGAGAAGAACGAAACTGTTGAAATTATGCTTATTCCCTTTGGCAAAGACGAACCGTTGTTCAAAAAGACCGCAACAGCAGATGACGCCGATTATTCCTTCGATAACGTTCCCGCAGGTAAATATCTGCTGCGTATTGTAAAAAACAACGAAGTGATTTACGAAGAAAACATTATTGTAGGCAAGGAAACAGCAAACCACAATCCCAACGTCAGCCCCGAAAATCCCGAATATCTGTTGGGCGACATCAATGCGGACGGTGCTATTAACCAGTATGACTATATTCTCGTAAAGCGTCACTACTTCGGCACTCGTTATCTCACCGAAACCGAAATGCTTCCTGCAGACGTTAACGGGGACGGAACCGTAAATCAGTACGACTATATTCTTATTAAGCGTCATTACTTCGGTACGTTTGTTATAGGCGGCTAAGCCAATACAATAAAAATTCATAAAAATCAGCGACATGTGCGTTGATTTTTATACCTATGATGCCCGAAAGGGCGGACAACGAACGAAGAGAGGCGCACGCCCTTTGCGCGAGCGAACGGGCATCTAAGTCTGACCGAAAAAAATATTTTTCGGTCGAGAGCGAAGCGAAATGAGCGTCATTACTTCGGTACGTTTGTTATAGGCGGCTAAGCCAATACAATAAAAATTCATAAAAATCAGCGACATGTGCGTTGATTTTTATACCTATGATGCCCGAAAGGGCGGACAACGAACGAAGAGAGGCGCACGCCCTTTGCGCGAGCGAACGGGCATCTAAGTCCGACCGAAAAAATATTTTTCGGTCGAGAGCGAAGCGAAATGAGCGTCATTACTTCGGTACGTTTGTTATAGGCGGTTAATAAACTTTTTTGTGCTCGATTATGTCTAAATAGGTTCGGCTTTCCCGAGGGGGATATCCCCCTCCCGAAGCCGTAAATATAACAACAAAAGGAGAAAAACAATGAAAAAATTACTCAGCATACTCATTTGCGCTATTATGGTTTTTTCGCTGCTTCCGCTTACCGCGTTTGCGGCAGCCTCGATAAGCGAGGTTGACTTCAGCACGCGGGTAGAGGAAGGCGAAACCGTAACCCGCGAAATTACCGAGCTTGACCCCTTACTTGAGGATATCTCGTTAGACGTCGGGTCCTGGAGCGGATACGCGAAGGGATATACGGTATATCTTGAAGCAGAACACTATTACGAATTCACTGCTACCGTACGCAGCGAATACGGCTATTATTTCGACAGAGCGATAGCAATTTACCCCGAAACAATTGAATCTGAAGATGATTGGATTGATTTAGAATACGGATGGAGTGACGATGGCGTTAAATCGTATACCGTAAGCTGCAACTTCTTCCCGTACACCAGCGGATATTACAAAATTCTTACCTGGGGTTATGCTCTGGACGAAGATGATGACTATATGTTCGATCTGCTTTACGAGGATTTAAGCTTCGAGGAGATTGATGCTTACGACGTTGATTACAGCGAGGTAATCGAGCTCGACAAAACCGTAACCGGCACCGTTAACGAAACCGATCTGTTTATCGGCTACAACGGATGGCGCGGCTATGCAAAGGGCTTTACCGCTAACCTTGAAGCAGGACAGGTTTATTCCTTTGGTATAGAACTTACCAACAACAGCGGCGTTGATCTTTTTGCCGACAGAGCAATCGCGGTTTTCGATTCCGAGGGCAACGAGGTTTATTACTCGGAGGACGGTACTTACGTAAATTCCGAAACGAGCGAAAGTTTCTTTTTCAGTTTCTTCTTGCCGGAATCGGGTGAATACCGTATTCTTACGTGGGGCTACACCACCGATGATTCCGACGGTACGGATGTATTCGGCGAAGATAACATAACGGTAGCATACACTCTTTCCGAAGCAAAGCCTACCGAGGTGGTTATTTCCACTCCCGACGACCTTTGGGATATATCTTTTGATTTTTATAACGATGTTTATGACGGCAAATATGTAAGTATAATCCTTGCGAACGATATCGATATGTCCGAAAAGTACGATTTTCAGGCTATCGATGCGCATGGAGTGGCTATCGTTGAGTTCGAAGGCAAGGACCACTCGATAACCGGCTTGTCCGATACGCTTTTCTACGGAGCTGACAGTCTTTCTGTAAAAGACCTTACTCTTGAAGCGGAGCTCGTTATTGCAAACGAGGAGTACGTTGAGAACATCGGTATTCTTGTAAATTACGCAGAGTATCTTAAGCTTGACAACGTATTTGTCGACGGTCTTATCGATATAGAGGATTGCGAGGATGTAGAGGACCTCGGCGGTATCGTCGGCGAAGTCGGACAATTGATTGCAGTTGACAGCTATTCGAGTGTGGATATTTGCTTCCTTAATACCCCTGATGTTTGGTACGTCGGCGGATTTGCAGGCTACGTTTGGGGAGATAGCTCTATAAATGACTGCGGCTGGAGCGGAACCATTAATATCGACGACGCGGCACTCTACGCGGTCGATATCGGCGGCTTTATCGGATACTCCGAAGATCCTGGATTTATCTACATCGAGGACTGCACGGCAATCGGCTATATTACTTTTGAAGAGCCTATCGATCCCGATGCGGTAAACTTCGACACCATCGGCGGCTTTATCGGTGTAAACTATGCAGACCTTTACATTAACAATTGCTATGCAGACGTAGATATCACCGCACCCGAGACATATTACGTTGGCGGCATTATCGGCAGAATCGAACACAACGTAAATATAATGAACACCTATTCCGACGGAATTATCGTAGGCGGATATTACGTTGGCGGCTTTATTGGTATTTCTTACGATGACGATACTATCGCCAACTGCTATTCTGTTGCAGACGTAAGCGGTCTTAACTACATCGGCGGCTTTATCGGCGGCGCGGCACAGGACCAGATGTTTATTAACTGCTATGCGGCAGGCAGCGTTGAGCGTCTTAACGATGAATACGCAGATGCAGGCACCGGTATGTTCTTGGGTGTTTGTGAGGATGAATGCGGCTTTGCAAACGTATTCTGCGCAAGCGACGATAACTACGGCCCCTGCGGCGATTACGCAAGCTATATGGACAATATCACCGTTGTTGATTTCGGCAATGAGACCGAGGTTGCAAGTATGGAAGATATGCTTAACAACTACGTTGATTCCTCCAACGAGCAGGAGCTCTTCTATGACAGTCTTAACAATTGGGAGGGCAGAAACGATAAGAACGCACCTACCTTTGCAGAAGAGCCTCAGTATCTCCTCGGCGACGCGAACTGCGACGGCGCAATCAACCAATACGACTATATTCTCGTAAAGCGCCACTATTTCGGAACTCGTTATCTCACCGAAACCGAAATGCTTGCTGCAGACGTTAACGAGGATGGAACCGTTAACCAGTACGACTATATCCTTATCAAGCGTCATTACTTCGGCACCTACGTTATAGGTGGTTAACATAATATCAAGGAGAAAACTATGAACTATATCGGAAAATGGCATTTTCACTCAATCTGCGTATTCGACGAAAAAGACGGACTCGTTTATTTGTCTGCCGACGAATATCTTGCAAGTCCTATGATGTATATCGATGAAAACGATCCCGAAGCTGTTGCCGACGAAATGAAAGAACGCAAGGGAATGATCGGTACTCAGATTTCAATTGACGAGGACGGCAAGCTTTATCTTCTTATGCCGATTCCCGAAGGAGTCAGCAAGGAAGAGGTACAGGCTGCAGCAGAATCCGGCGAGATTACTCTCTACGACGGAATGATCACTCAAGCACCGCTTGCTTGGGAAGAAAGAAACGGCGTGCTTTGGTATGACACCGCTATCAAGGGCGAGGTGTTCGACGAAGAAGCAGACAGCTGGGTAAAAGCTATCGATGAAGACGGATTTTTAAGCTTGATGAACATCAGATTCGTAAAGGCTGAATAGGAGGATAATTATGGGATTATTTGATTCACTTAAAAGAATGGCTGAAAGTGCAGTAAAAAAAGAGGTATCGCAAGCGGTGAACGAAGCGGTTTCTTCTATTGGTAAGGGAAGAAACCATACCGAAGAATTCAGCTTCGCATCTCTTCCGACAAATCTTTCGGAGCTTCAGGCTCTGCCCGAAGCAAAGCTCGATACCGCATTCAAGACCGCGGCTTTGACTGTTGCCGTGCTTTGTAATTACGAAAAGAATGCCGATGCAACCTATGAAATGCTTAATTTCTTAAAGGGCCCCGCCGACGTGAGTACCTATGAAAAGCAATTTATCAAGGAAAGACTCAGCGGCAAGATTTATAAGGCGTTCGCATTTTTCGACGGTGCGACTACCGCAAACGGATATAAACCCAATACACCTTATAAGATTTCGATTATCGAAAACCCCTATTCCTTCGATAACGAAAATTGGGCGACCCTTTGGGTGAAGAGCAACGGCGCCGATAATCCTCAGTCGATCAAGCTTCGCAAAAAGCCCTCGACAGGTGAATGGTTCCTGAATGACATTCAGTGCCTTTCGGATATCCGTGTTCCCGCAGAGGAAGATCCTTGGGCGTAAGTAAGCTGATCGGATCGTGGGAATCGTCGATCTTCAGGGGCGCTGTATATAACTTCTGCGAGCACGGAAAAGGCTCCTATGGCTTTCTGGGCGCTTCAAAGGAGTTTGAGTATACAGATAACGGCACTTCGGTGACAATTCACTTTATCGGCGACTTTACATCGAGCGAATTTGCTTATCAAATCGAAGGGAATAAGCTCTTGATCAGCGATAGCTTCGGTTCGGTCAATACGTATATCTATATCGAATAAACAAAAAAGAGTCTTTCGTATCTAAAAACGAAAGACTCTTTGTTTTTCGACTTGTCAACTAAAAAGACGAGTATTCTTTTAAGTACCTCTTTGCCGTCTTGGCAGTACAACTGAAATCCTTAAATGTGATCGCATATCCCGATTTCGGCATATAGTGAAATATATCGGGCTTGCAGGAGTAGTTGTCAGTGTATATGAGTAAGCACAGCGGCTTGGTAGGGCATTGAGCGTTGTTTGTAGCGATGCACTCGTATTCGGTGTTTCGTATATCGGACCAAAGTATTTCGACTCTTTTTCCCGTTAGTGTGCGTATAATAAAACCGTTATCGTCAAAAATACAATATGTGAAAGCAGATAAGTTACATAGCGTAATAATGATCAACCCAACAAAAACGGTACAACCTAAAACCAAACCGACCGTTTTGGAAATAACGACACTGCATATAAAAAAGAATAAAAACGGAATTGCAAAAATAATAATCAACGTAATAAAAATTCTTAACAATAAATCGCGGAGTTCGTATTTTTTGTTCATCTAATACCTCCGTTTATGTAAAAATTTTCATTGTATCATAATCTTTACGATTTCTTGGTCGGTCGGCTGCATACCGACTCTGCCGATATGCCCCACACAGCTGATCGTAGCCGCAGTGTCGTCCTGAAGTATTCCGGTGTTGGATGCATATGCTTTACCCTGCATTGCCAATGCGTGAGCGAAGAATGCGGCATCGAGCGCCGAAGATATCTTTGCGGCACATGAAGCCTTAGCACCGTCGCATATAATGCCGGGGATATCGGCAAGCGTGTTGTCTATTGTGTCCTTGATTTGTGTTAAAGAACCGCCGCACATATATGTGATAGCCGCACCTGCCGAGCACGCCGCCGAGACAGCTCCGCAAAACGCCGAAAGCTTTCCGATATATTCCTTTTGGTAAACGGTAAGAAGTGCCGAGAATATAAGCGCTCGGTGCATTTTTTCCTCATCTATACCTTTTTCGTACGCATAAACGATTATCGGAACGGTCGAGGTTATGCCTTGATTTCCGCTGCCCGAGGTGATAATAACCGGAAGATCACAACCCTCCATTCGCGCCTCGGACGCCGCCGAAGCATAGGCGCGCATTTTATTGAAAATCGTATTTGGAAAGAATTCGATAATAGCTTTACCGATACCGATTCCAAAATCACCCTTCATACCGCGTTCGGCGATCGCCATATTACATTCGATCTGTCTGTCGGTAAAATTGCGGATAAGTGAAATATCGGTTTCCTCGGCGAAAGAGTAAATATTGTCGATGCTGAGCTCGCTTCTGTCGGCTACCTCAGTAACCTCCTTCAATCCCTCAGTCATAAACAGCGTTTCGCCGTTTTTGATAATACGAACAATATTTGTATGGCTGTATCGCACCTCGACAGAAGCCGATTCTCCGCATGCGGAAAGCTCGATGATAAAATGGAGCGGAATAGTTGATTCAAGGTACTCGACAGAACAGCACTCGTTGCGTAAAAAGCTTACCGTCTTGAGCAGGGAATCGCGTGTTACACCCTCCAGGACCTCCATACATCTGTCGGCATCTCCTGCCAATGCGCCCAATGCACAAGCCGCTTCGATACCCGTCATTCCCTCGGAATTGGGAATACGTACACATCGAACGTTTTTGATAATATTACCGCTGCATTTTGCCCTGATCTGCTCGGGATCGCGGCCCAAAACAGCCCTCGCTTTTGCCGAAGCATAAGCCAAGGCTATCGGCTCTGTACAGCCCATAGCAGGAATAAGCTCTTCCTTCAGTATATCGAGAAAATCCCGACTTATCTTTTCAATCAACATAAATGCCTCCGAAAAGCTACTCTTCATATCATTATACAACAGTTTTCGCCATAATTCAATAATAAAAAAAGAAACAGCGTGATTCCACGCTGTTTCTTTTTTAACAAACTGAATTATTAACGACTCGATTAAAGCTTGGGACCTGCTTCAACAAGTGCCTTACCAGCATCGTTGCCGGTGTACTTGTCGAAGTTCTTGATGAATCTGGAAGCGAGATCCTTTGCCTTTTCTTCCCAATCGCTTACGTTTGCATAGGTATCTCTGGGATCGAGAATGCCGCTGTCAACGCCGGGAAGCTCGGTGGGAACTTCGAAATCGAAGTAGGGGATCTTCTTGGTGGGAGCATTAGCGATGTCGCCGTTGAGGATGCCGTCGATGATGCCGCGGGTATCCTTAATGGAGATACGCTTGCCGGTGCCGTTCCAGCCGGTGTTTACGAGGTAAGCCTTTGCACCGCTGACTTCCATCTTCTTAACGAGCTCTTCAGCATACTTGGTGGGGTGGAGTTCGAGGAACGCCTGACCGAAGCAAGCAGAGAAGGTAGGAGTGGGTTCCTTGATTCCGCGTTCGGTACCAGCAAGCTTTGCGGTGAAGCCGGAAAGGAAGTAGTACTGAGCCTGTTCGGGAGTAAGGATCGAAACAGGAGGAAGAACGCCGAATGCGTCAGCGGAAAGGAAGATAACGTTCTTTGCTGCAGGAGCTGCAGAAACAGGACGAACGATGTTGTTGATGTGGCTGATGGGGTAGGAAACGCGGGTGTTTTCGGTTACGCTCTTGTCAGCGAAGTCGATAACGCCGTTTTCATCGAGAGTAACGTTTTCGAGAAGAGCGTTTCTCTTGATTGCGTTGTAGATATCGGGTTCGGAATCCTTGTCGAGATTGATAACCTTTGCGTAGCAGCCGCCTTCGAAGTTGAATACGCCGTTGTCGTCCCAGCCGTGTTCGTCGTCACCGATAAGGAGACGCTTGGGATCGGTGGAAAGGGTGGTCTTGCCGGTGCCGGAGAGACCGAAGAAGAGAGCGGTGTTTTCGCCGTTCATATCGGTGTTAGCGGAGCAGTGCATGGAAGCGATGCCCTTGAGGGGGAGGTAGTAGTTCATCATCGAGAACATACCCTTCTTCATTTCGCCGCCGTACCAGGTGTTAAGAATAACCTGCTCGCGAGAGGTGATGTTGAATACAACTGCGGTTTCGGAGTTGAGGCCGAGTTCCTTGTAGTTTTCAACCTTTGCCTTGGAAGCATTGTATACTACGAAGTCGGGCTCGAAGCTTGCGAGTTCTTCATCAGAAGGAATAATGAACATATTCTTGATGAAGTGAGCCTGCCAAGCAACTTCAACGATAAAGCGAACTGCCATTCTGGTGTCCTTGTTTGCGCCGCAGAATGCATCTACAACAAAGAGTCTCTTGTTGGAAAGCTCTTTAACTGCGAGGTCCTTCAAAGTGTTCCAGGTTTCGATGGAAGCAGGGTGGTTGTCGTTCTTGTATTCGTCGGAGGTCCACCAAACGGTGTCCTTGGAGTTTTCGTCCATAACGATGTACTTGTCTTTGGGCGAACGGCCGGTGTAGATACCGGTCATTACGTTAACAGCGCCGAGTTCGCTGACCTGACCCTTTTCGTAGCCTTCGAGGCCGGGCTTGGTTTCTTCTTCAAAGAGTACTTCATAGGAGGGGTTATGAACGATTTCAGTAGTGCCGGTAATACCGTATTTGCTAAGATCGATGTTAGCCATGTTTAAAAAACCTCTTTCTTAAATTAATTCCTTATAATGCCATTATTATAATACAATATCTTCTGTACAAAATCAATAATAAGAATTATAGATTTACATATTTTTTACACTTGTTTTTTATGCAAAATCATTAAAATGGCGAGTATGAGTGTGATTGCTTTACAATTATCGGGGATTGTGCTATAATAATTCAGAAAAAGTATTGGAGGACGGTGCTATGAAAAAAACATTTAAAATAATAACTATCGCTTCGCTTGCAATAGCGGTGACTTTGATTGCTTTTGTGTTGATTTCCGTTGCGGTGAGCGCATCGCAGGACAACAATTCATCAACCGCGATAATCGGCGGTGCCGATGGTCCCACTGCAATATTCATAACTCGCACGCTCATTTTGTCGCATCCGGTCTGTATTGTTGGCTGGTGCTTTGTTGCAATCGCGTTGTTCTCGGCGGTAGGCTGGGCACTGTCGAAGGACAAGTAATCAGTCGACAATATCGCGTATTTCAATTTAACGACAGCATAAAACCAAAGAGAATTGACAAAATGTTCAAAAAAATTGAATTAAAGTGAAAAGTATCAATAAAATATTACAAAATATATTGACATTTTCTTAAAAATGTTGCATAATGTTAATACGATGATGTGATTACGCATCAAATATTTGGAGGTATACATTATGAAAAAGGTATTATCACTCGTTCTCGTAGTTCTTATGCTCAGCGCAGTTCTCGTTTCCTGCGGCGGTAACGACATTATCGGCACATGGGAAGCTGAGGAAGAAGGCCTCACCGTTCAGTTTAAGTTTGAAGAAGACGGCAAGGGCTCTATGTCAACAATGGGCGTTTCCATGGATATGACCTGGTCTGTTGACGGCGATAAGCTCACCGCTTCCGCAAGCTTTATGGGCGAAACCGAAGAAATGTTCAAGGACGCTGAATTTAAGGTTGACGGCGACACTCTCACCATCACCGTAGAAGGCGAAGCTCAGGAATTCACCAGAGTTGAAGACTAATCAGTAAACATATAAGAAAACCGTCTTCGGACGGTTTTCTTTTTTGTAACAGTGTCTCTCTGAAAATCATATATTGTCATGACAGGCTTTTATGCCTGAAAGAAAGGAGTTTAAAATGGCAATATTCTATAATCAGGCGACACTTTCCTATAACGGCGGCATTGTGAATTCCAATATCACAACCGGCGAGATACTCGAAGCGCTGTCGGTTACAAAAACCGCAGCGGCAGACAGTTATTCGCCGAATTCGGAAATCACCTATATCGTAAATATAGTCAATTCGGGCAACACTTCGTTTACAGGGTTGAGCATCTCCGATGACCTCGGTGCGTATGATTTCGGCGGATCAACAGTTCAGCCTCTCGACTATGTCAACGGTTCGGTGACCTATTTCGTAAACGGTGTTCTTCAAGCGGATCCCACAGTAACAGTCGGCGATGACTTAGTGATCAGCGGTATAAACGTCCCCGCAAACAGCGTTGCAACAGTGGCATATACTGCCAAAGCAAATGCATTCGCTTCTCCCGAAGCCGACGGTGTTATCAATAACGCCGCAACTGTAAGCGGTGCGGGAATCACACCTATCACTGCCGAAGAATCTGTTTCCGCGGCGGGAGCACCTCTGCTCGCGATTTCCAAATCGCTGACACCTACAACCGTGACCGAAAACGGTCAGATAACCTATACCTTTGTTATCAGTAACAACGGCAACGAGCCTGCTGTTGCAAACGATAATATCGTGGTAAGCGACACCTTCGATCCGATTCTCAGCAATATCTCGGTCTCCTACAACGGCGTTGCCTGGAGCTCGCCCGAAAATTATAATTACGATGAAGCAACAGGCGCATTTTCCACTCTGCCCGGTGAGATCACCGTACCTGCGGCAAGCTACGTGCGTGATGCCGTTACGGGCGAGTGGGTCGTAATCCCCGGAACAGTAACCCTTACCGTTAGCGGAACGGTATAAAACCAAAACAAAAAACAGCTATCCCGAGCGGGATAGCTGTTTTTGTATAAAGTATTATTCAGCGAGAGTGATTGCGACGTAGTCAGCGAAATTCTTGTAAGAAGTGATGCCGTTACCGAAGCAAGCATAGATTGCATCGGGGTCGATATCGACCGAAATGTCAACCTCTTCACAGCAGCAGGTAAATGCATAGCCGAGAATCGATCCTGCCTCTGCCTTGAACTCAGCGCCGTGAGCGAGTGCCTTCCAGGGAATCGCCTGCTCGTAGATTTCGTCGTCGTGCTTCGAAACACCGACTACGTATTCAAAATCGTAGTTGGTGGTAAGATTACCGAAGTGATCGGTGCAGATATTGCTGCCGTCAGGCTGAGCGGTTACAGTCCATTCGTTTGCCAATCCAGAGTTGTATGCAGCACCCCAATCCCACTCTTTACCGTCGGGAGCCATATACTTGGGATCGTCAGGATCACCCAATACCAATGCAGTCATAACGTGTCTGCGGTCAAAGATATAAGGACGCTCCTGAGTGAAGTTCGTGTTGTTATAGGTTCTGGGCATACCAACCTTTACCGAAACAGCCGAGTAAAGATAATTTTCGTCCCAGCTGAGATAAAGGATAACGTCATAGTTTTCTGCACCCTCGGTAGAGCCCGAGCTCCAGAAAGAGCTGTCGATGTCAAATTTGATTTCGGTGGTGTATTCGTCCTTGCCTACCTCACCGTCAACGACGGGAGCGGTGCTTGCCTTGCCGATAGAAAGGTCGTCGTAAACGATTTCGGTCGGCTCTTCGGGTTCGCCGGATTCTTCAGAAACCTCTTCGGAAGGATCGTCGGAAACAGTCTCGGAAACTTCTTCGGAAGCTTCCTCGGAAACGGTTTCGGAAACAGCTTCGGAAGCATCTTCGGAAACAACTTCGGATTCCTTGCCGTTGGATTGCTCTGCGGGCGTCGATGCGGTGACAGAAGAATCATCAAGACTCTGTTCGCCGCTTTCGTTGCACGCTACAAATGAAAATGCGAGCACGAAAGTAAGAATAAGTGCGATGAATTTCATAATAACCTCCGTATTTTTGGGGGCACTAAAATGCCCTTTTATAAAAATATTGTCTCATTTATCAGGGCCTTTTTCAATCGGCAAAAGCACACAATATCGGAATTAAATTTGGTACAAAATGAACAAGCGGACACCGAGCTGTTGAATTATGTGTAAAAATATGCTATAATATGACAAAATATATGTGGAAGGGCGTGAAAACCGTATGAAAAGAATCATAGTAATCGGTTGTCCCGGATCGGGGAAAAGCACTTTTTCGCGCGCGTTGAGAGATAAAACCGGCTTGCCGCTTCACTATCTCGATATGCTCTGGCATAAGCCCGATAAAACCAATATTCCGACCGACGAGTTCGATAAGCGCCTTTCGGAAATTCTCTTTACTGATCGCTGGATAATCGACGGTAATTACAGCCGCACACTTGAAATGCGTATGAAAGAATGCGATACGGTGTTTTTACTCGATATTCCCACCGAGGAATGCCTCTCCGGTGTTGAATCGAGAATCGGAACAAAGAGGGAGGAGATGCCTTGGATAGAGGAGGAGTTCGACCCCGAGTTCAAGCAGTATATAATCGACTTTAAAACAACAAAGCTTCCGTCGGTATACGCTTTGCTTGAAAAATACAATGATAAAAATATCATAATATTTAAAAGCCGCAGTGAAATAGACAGCTATTTATTATCTGATAAGTTCGTATGAACAGAAACGGAAAAAGACTATGCCACTTCAAATAATAAGAAATGATATAACAAAAATGAAGGTCGACGCCATCGTAAACGCCGCTAACGAAACACTTCTCGGCGGACACGGAGTAGACGGTGCGATACATAAAGCCGCGGGCAAGCGCTTGCTGGAGGAATGTAAAGCTCTCGGCGGATGTAAGACCGGACAAGCCAAGATAACCCGCGGTTACGATCTACCCTGTAAATACGTAATACACACCGTCGGACCGATATATAACGGCGGAAATATGGGCGAAAGAGCTTTGCTTGAATCGGCCTACGCCAATTCCTTGGCGCTTGCAAAGGAATATTCCTGCGAAAGCGTTGCTTTTCCGCTTATTTCCTCGGGCGCTTACGGCTATCCCAAGGATGCTGCATTGAAGGTCGCAATCGACACAATAAGCTCGTTCCTGCTCGAAAACGATATGACCGTATATATCGTCATCTTTGATAAAGCATCATTCAAAATCAGCGAAAAGCTGTTTTCCGATATCGCGGAATATATAGACGACAGATACGCAGAAACTCATTTTGACCGCCGCCGTGAAGAATCATGTGCGGGAATGCTTCTCAAAAGGCCGCTTGTTGCGAAAAATCGCCGCGAAGACGTTGCCGATGAATGTATGTCGGTGCCGATGCCCGCTATCGAATCGCTTGACGAAAAAATAAAGCAGATCGATGAAAGCTTTTCGCAAATGCTTTTGCGGAAGATAGACGAAAAGGGAATGACCGATGCGGAATGCTACAAAAAGGCAAATATCGACCGCAAGCTGTTTTCCAAGATCCGCAGTGATATAAATTATAAGCCCAGCAAGCAAACCGCCATCGCGTTTGCGATCTCGCTCGAGCTTACTCTTAAAGAAACCGAGGATATGCTGAGAAAGGCGGGCTTTGCGCTGTCGCACAGTAATAAATTCGATATAATCATCGAATACTTTATCAGCAATAAGAATTACAATATTTTTGAAATCAACGAGGCGCTTTTTGCCTTTGATCAAAATCTTTTAGGAGCTTGAATTATGTTGAAATATATCTGTTACCCGAAATGCACCACCTGCCAAAAGGCAAAAAAATGGCTTGATGACAATTCTGTCGAATACGAATTGCGCGATATCAAGACTGATAACCCCACATTTGCCGAGCTTACCGAATGGTATAAAAAAAGCAATCTGCCGTTGAAGCGCTTCTTCAATACAAGCGGCTTGCTTTATAAATCACTCGATTTGAAGAACAAGCTTCCTTCGATGACAGAGAACGAGATGCTAAAGCTGCTTTCAACCGACGGTATGCTTGTAAAGCGCCCGATGCTTGTCGGAGACGATTTCGTCCTCGTCGGCTTCAAGGAATCCGAATGGAACGATAATGTAAAATAATTTGTCGCCTGCAAAGCGACCAAACCTCTCTTTTATCGGTGTAGAATGTAGACACCAAATGAAAGAGAGGTTTTTGATTATGAAAAACAACATTACCGAGCTTGTATTTATTATCGACAGAAGCGGCTCTATGGCAGGACTTGAAAGCGATACCGTCGGCGGATTCAACGCGATGATCAAAAAACAAAAGCAGGAAGACGGCGAATGCTATGTTTCCACCGTGCTTTTCGATAGTGAAAGCGAGGTTCTGCACGACAGGATAAAGCTGTCGAACGTTCCCGAAATGACCGAAAAGGAGTATTCAGTACGCGGCTGTACCGCATTGATAGATGCTGTCGGTGGCGCGATACACCATATCGGCAACGTTCATAAGTATGCGCGCCCCGAGGACGTGCCCGCCCACACAATGTTCGTTATCACGACAGACGGTATGGAAAACGCAAGCCATCGCTACAATGCCGATGAGGTAAAAAGAATGATAAAGCGTCAAAAGGAGGAGCACGGCTGGGAATTCCTCTTTATCGGAGCGAATATAGATGCCGTCGAAACTGCGAAGCGCTACGGCATACCGAGCGATAGGGCTGTCAATTACAATGCCGACCAAACCGGAACACGTGTCGTTTACGAGGCGGTGGGAAAAACGCTTAAAAACGTTCGCGCGGGCAAACGCGTTAGTTCGGATTGGTGCAGGGAGATCAACGACGATTATCAAAGCAGATCACAAAACCGATAAAGAAATACGGAAAAAGAACAAAAAATCCGTTGCGAAAAAAATTTCGCAACGGGTTTTTTACAGTTCTGCATCGAACCTTTTCAATTCGTCGATATATTTTTGGGGTGCTACGGGATATGCCAGCCCGTGACCCGCGTTTTCGATTTTCAACAATCGCTTTTTTTCGCAACCGCATTCGTTATACATTCTTTCGCTCATTTCAAACGGTACGAATGCGTCGGCGTCTCCGTGTACAAATATTATAGGGATTTGGCACTTTCTCGCCGCTTCGATAGGGCTTGATTCCTCCAAATCAAATCCGCCGAATACTTTTGCACCGAGCTTTACAAAAGGATAAATCGCTTTTGCCGGGAGCTTCATTTCGGAAATAACCTTTAAAAGTATTTCCTTTGCCGAAGAATAACCGCAATCGGCAAGCACAAACTTTACGTTTTCGGGCAGATCCAGCTCGGTCGCCATAATAACGGTAGCCGCACCCATCGAAACGCCTGTGAGCCCGAGTTTTACGTCGCTTCCGAAACGCTTTATCGCATATTCAACCCAGCTTTTGCAATCTCTGCGCTCGTTTATACCGAACGATGAAATATGTCCGTCGTTTCTTCCGCTTCCACGCTGGTCGATCAAAAGCGCATTTCGTTTCAGTGCGAAGCAACGCTCTATTCCGCCGCTCAAATCTCTTTCGGAATCGCCCTCGTAGCCGTGGAACATCAATTCGATCGCGGCGCCTGCTTTATATTCGTAATACCGCCCGCGCAGCTTCAGACCGTCAAACGATTCGATTTCGATATCCTCGTGCGGCAGCTTTCTTGCGGTCTTCGCCCAACCGATCATGACGTCGCGGAATTCCTCGTATATTTCACCTCTCGGTATCTCGAATTCGTCGTCGCCCAACTCCTTGCGCGATTTGAAATAAAAAACACGCATAAAGCAGATAAAAGCAATCAATAAAACCAAGAAAAACAGAAAAACAACAGTGCCGATGCACCACCAAAGCCAACCCATTTTAACACCTCCGTGCTTTCACAATATATTAAACCTTTGATGAAAATTTGTCAACCGCGCTGTTGTTTTTAAATTGAAGTGATATTAATTGCCCGATGCATTTGATTTAAAGATTGAATTATCATATCAATTGTGATATAATCAACACGTCGAATACATACAAAAGGACTGAGAATAATGAAGCAGTCGATTCTTATAACCGGCGCATACGGAGGTATGGGCAAATCCACTGTAAAAGCATTGAAAGACCGCGGATTTCGTATTTTTGCGCTCGATAAGACTGTTGGTGCCGTAGAGGACGGTATCATTCCGATCAAAGCGGATTTGACCGATGAAAACAGTATCGAAGCCGCGGCAAAGCGGATAAAAGAAATGACCGACACTCTGTTTGCGATAATTCATTTTGCGGGAATCTATATGCTCGATTCTCTTGTAGAAATGGACAGCTCTGATTTTGAGAAAATCTTCAAAATCAATCTCGGCGGTGTTTTTCTTGTAAATAAGCATTTTCTTCCGCTTCTTAATAACGGCTCGCGTATCGTGATAACCACAAGTGAGCTCGCACCGCTCGATCCTCTTCCGTTCACGGGAATCTATGCCGTAACAAAGGGCTCACTCGATAAATATGCATATGCACTGTGTATGGAGCTTCAGTTAAAGGGAATCGCCGTAAGCGTTCTCCGCGCCGGCGCAGTTACGACAGATATGCTCGGCGTTTCAACCGACGCTCTCGACCGCTTTTGCCAAAGCACAACACTTTATACCTGCAACGCCGAACGCTTCAAAAGAATCGTCGACAGGGTAGAGGCAAGAAGCATACCACCCGAAAAGCTTGCTGAAAGAGTAGCACGTATTTTAAATAAACACAACCCTCGGTTTGCATACAGCATCAATCGCAATCCGCTTTTGCTTTTGTTGAATATACTTCCGAAGGGCTTGCAGCTGTGGATAATAAAGCAGATTTTAAAGAATGAGGATTGACCGACGAGGTATTTATGAAATTCGATATAAATAAGCTTGAATGGACAAGAGAACCTGCGGATTACAAGATTTCGCCCGAAAAAATAGAAATCACTACAAGTCCGCATACTGATCTGTGGCAAAGGACCTATTATCATTTCAGAAACGATAACGCGCCCGTACTGCAAGCAGAAACCGACGAAAAATTTTTCTCGTTTACCGTCAAAACGCAATTCGAAAGCAAATGCAGATTCGATCAATGCGGTATTATAATGTATCTCGATAGCGAAAATTGGCTGAAAGCGTCTGTTGAATACGAAAACGAGAATTTTCAGCATCTCGGAAGCGTTGTCACAAACAACGGCTATTCCGATTGGGCGACAACAGAAATCAATGCCGACATAAAAACAATGTGGTATCGATTCAGTCGCCGTGAGGACGATTATTGTATCGAATGCTCGGACGACGGTATAGTTTTCAAGCAAATGCGAGTTTGCCATATTTGGAAGGGAAACGGCAGAATAAAATTCGGAATCTATGCCTGCAGTCCCGAAAACTCGTCGTTCAGGGCGGTATTTACCGATATGGAAATTACCGAATGTAAATGGCTTGCGCACGACGGTCAACAGCCCGATGTCGAATAATATCAATACTTGACATAGCGAAAAAGCCGATTTATAATAGATTGGATTTTAAGTTATCATATTTCGAAAGCAAGGCGAAGTTAAAAGCTGTTTTATAATCATTAACCCTTTTAAAATAAATAATATGCGGAGGAAACAGATATGAATTATGACGTTATAATCATAGGTGCCGGTCCCGGCGGTATCTTCGCGGCGTATGAGCTGGTTCAGCGCAAACCCGAGTTGAAGGTTGCTGTGTTTGAAGCCGGCCACGCGCTGAATAAGCGGCGCTGTCCGATCGACGGAGATAAGATCAAAACCTGTATCGGATGTAAAAGCTGTTCGATTATGAGCGGCTTCGGCGGTGCAGGGGCATTTTCCGACGGTAAATATAATATAACAAACGACTTCGGCGGAACGCTTTATGAGTATATCGGAAAAACCCAAGCACTCGATTTGATGCATTACGTCGACGGTATAAACTTAAGGTTCGGCGGGGAGGGCACAAAGCTTTATTCCACCGCAGGAACCCGTTTTAAAACACTCTGTATACAAAACGACCTTCATCTTCTCGATGCATCGGTTCGCCATTTGGGCACCGATATCAACTATGTCGTTCTCGAGAATATCTATACCTATTTAAAGGATAAGGTCGAGTTTTTCTTCGATACTCACGTCGATGCGGTAAAAATAATACCCGGCGGATATACGGTTAAATGTAAGGACAAGTCCTATTCCTGCGAAAAGTGCATCGTTTCGGTCGGACGCATCGGAAGTAAATGGATGGAATCGGTTTGTAAGGAATTGGATATTCCCACCAAGTCCAACCGAGTCGACCTCGGCGTTCGTGTTGAACTGCCCGCAGCAGTTTTTGCCCATCTTACCGACGAGCTTTACGAAAGTAAAATCGTTTACCGTACCGAAACCTACGGTGATAAGGTCCGTACGTTCTGTATGAACCCCAAGGGCGCGGTAGTAAACGAAAACACAAACGGTATTATCACGGTAAACGGACATAGCTACGAGGATCCCTCAAAGCAAACCGAAAACACAAACTTCGCTCTGCTTGTTGCACAGCATTTTTCGGAACCGTTCAAGGATTCAAACGGCTACGGTGAATCGATCGCAAGACTCAGCAATATGCTCGGCGGGGGAGTAATCGTTCAGCGCTTCGGCGATCTTATAAGAGGACGCCGCACTACACCGAGCCGTATGACAGGTGCGTTTATTACTCCTACCTTGAATGCAACCCCCGGTGATTTGAGCTTGGTATTGCCCAAACGTATTTTGGACGGCATTATCGAAATGATCTATGCACTCGACAAGGTCGCACCCGGCACCGCAAACGACGATACCTTGCTTTACGGCGTCGAGGTCAAATTCTACAATATGGAAGTCGAAGTAAACAGTCATCTCGAAACCTGCTACCCCGGTCTTTATATTATCGGCGACGGCAGCGGTATTACCCACTCGTTGTCCCACGCATCCGCAAGCGGAGTTTACGTTGCAAGAAATATAGTCGAAGAATAATCAGAAGGGAAGATATTGTTATGAACTTTTTAGAGGAAAGAATTGTTAAAGACGGCGTTGTTAAATCGGGAAACGTGTTGAAGGTCGACAGCTTCCTCAATCATCAGATGGATATCGCTTTGATCGAAGAAATCGGACGCGAATTCAAACGCAGATTTAAAGATAATCCCATAACAAAGGTTTTGACTATCGAAGCATCCGGCATCGGTATTGCCGCTTTTGTCGCAAAAGAATTCGGTGTTCCGATGGTGTTTGCAAAGAAATCCAAATCAATAAACATAGACGGAAGCACTTACGTTGCCGAGGTTGAGTCCTTTACACATAAGAACAAGAATCAGGTTATGGTTTCAAAGCGGTTTTTGAGTGAGGAAGACCACGTTCTTATAATAGATGATTTTCTCGCCAACGGCTGTGCGCTTCAAGGCTTGATCTCTATCGCAGAAATGGCGGGCGCAACGATCGAGGGCCTCGGTATCGTAATCGAAAAGGGCTTCCAGATCGGCGGCCGAGTGATCAGAAATCTCGGTTATCGTCTCGAATCCTTGGCTATCGTCGACGCTATGGATGCCGAAACGGGCGAAATCACGTTCAGAGAGCAATAAGATTTTATTATGGAGCTTGAATATGATAAGAGAAGCTACAAAGCAAGATTTTGACGGTCTGATGCAACTATATACTCAACTCCATAATAACGTAATTCCCGAAAAGACAAGCTCGATCGAACTGCTTTGGCAGAATATTCTCGAAGACAAAAATCATCATATAATCGTTGCCGAGCGAGACGGAAGGATAGTTTCCTCGTGTGTTTGTGTTATCGTGCCCAATCTGACGCATTCTCAACGTCCGTATGCATTGATCGAAAACGTTATAACCGACAAGGACAGCCGTGGAAAAGGTCTCGCAACCGCTTGTCTTGATTTTGCGAAGAAGATTGCAAAACAGGCGAATTGCTATAAGATAATGCTTCTTACCGGATCAAAAGAAGAAGCAACGCTGAATTTTTATCGCCGCGCGGGATATAACAGCGAGGATAAAACGGCGTTTATTCAATGGCTGTAAACAATAAAGAAAGCCGCCGAGGCAGTACTCGGCGGCTTTGTTGTTTATAATTGGTCGGAATGCATATCAACCCCAAAACAGCTGTACCATATGGTATTTGCCGCTATCGAGTTGTATTACACAAAGCGCAACCGAAGTGTAGTGAGGACAAAGCAGATTTTTTCTGTGCCCCTCGGAGTTCATCAGCGCATTTGTGACTTCTTTCGCATCACTGTATCGGGAAGCAAGGTTTTCACCGGTCCAATGCTTTGTCCAATCGATGCCCTGCTCATCGTATACGGTTCTGAAGCCTTCGCCGTTGGGTCTTGTGTGACCCCATACAACAGTGCTTTCCTCGGCGCGAATCCTTGCGCATTCGTAATTCTCGGAATTGAACTCAAGCGGGTGCAATCCGTGCTCGGCGCGGTTCACGTTGATCCAATATAATGCCTCTGCTTCGAGCTCGGTCGGCCGGTGAAGTGCTTTGTTTGCTTCTTCGGCTGACTCCTCGGTTACCTCCTCGGACACTTCCTCGGATACTTCCTCGGATACTTCCTCAGATACTTCCTTGGACATTTCCTTGGAGACTTCCTCGGATATATCTTCCGGATTTTCATCGGTTGCTTCTTCAAGTACCTCATCGGAAAGGCTTTCCTCCGCAGAATCTTCGGGAACACTCGATTCGTCAATAGATATAGATTCTTCGGATGCATAGCTTTCAGCAGCAGAAGAAGCGGATTCGAACTCGCTTTCCGTAGCATTTGATTCCGTGTCGGTGATGTCGTTGTTGCATGCTGCTATGCATACGGCTATAAGCACAACAAGGATAAAAAAATATATTTTCTTCATAAAATTGTCTCCTTCTCGTAATGAAAGTTTATAGTGTACGTGGTTGATAAAGCTCTCCTTTGAAACGGGAGATTGCGTGTTTATTGGATAGGTCTGTACTGTCCCGGTTTGAGATCATCGGGAATTTCAATGGGGCTTTCGTCTTCCTCGGGATCAGTGCTTTCGGGATCTTCGCCCATATATTCGGGATCAATAAGCCGGTGGACGTAGAACACCGTATCGTTGTATTCTTCCTCGTCTCCGATTCCGATAACCTTGTAATATACAGGCACGTCCTTGCCGTCAACCTTTTCGGTGAAAATAATAGCGATATCTTCGCCGCGGAAGGCGACGGTTACGCGTCTGTCGCTGACGAAATATTTGTCGAGAAGCGATCTGATATGCTCGGGTGTACAGCATAAGCACGCAGGCGGAATAGGTGTCCCGGTAGCTTCGCAAAAAGCACAGGCCGCGCTTTCGAGCTGTTTCCGCAAAATCTCAATATCCTCGCTGAGCTCTGCCAAACGGTTCGTCAATACCGACAGACCGTTCACTATCCCGTCGACCGATTTTTCGGAAATTGCGTTGTCAAGGTCAAACACCGTATCGTCAAACGCTTCCGCATCTTTGAGCAGAAAGGCAGATATGCACACCATGCTGTTTATATAAACCCCAAATTTGTCATCGGGAGCTTCGGTACTTTGCGGTCTCAGCTTGTCGAGACAAGCTTCAAGAAGCTTACGCTGCGCTTCGCTGATTTCGATTGTGCTGTTGTCTTCGTTGTCAAGCTCCTCACAGAATTCGTTGTTGAGTTCGTTGTTGTATTCGTTCATAAGAAAATCCACCTTTCGTGATAAATGTTTATTATTGATCGAACAACGCCGCGTTGCCCGACGAGTTGATTCTACCATACGATTCGGAACCCCACAATAAATAAACATAAAAACAAAAAAACACAGTTCAAATAACTGTGTAATCTGCGATACTGCTGTCATATATAATTATTTCATTTCCGATTGAAAAACAACGCAAGTAATGATATAATAACTACAACACATCAATTATAGGAATAAAACGATGATTATTTTAATTACAGGCGCATCTCACACGGGAAAAACACTGCTTGCACAAAAATTGCTCGAAAAATATAAATATCCCTATCTTTCGATCGACCATCTCAAAATGGGCTTGATTCGCAGCGGCAATACGGACCTCACCCCGATGAGCGACGATGCCGCTTTAACCGCATACCTTTGGCCCATCGTATGCGAGATTATTAAAACCGCTGTCGAAAACGATCAGAACTTGATTATAGAGGGATGTTATATTCCGTTCGGCTGGGAAAAGGATTTCGAGAATGATTACCTCGAAAATATAAAATATTACTGCCTCGTAATGAGCGTGCGCTATATCAAAAACCACTTTTCCGACATAAAGAAATACGCAAGCGCGATAGAGAACCGTATCGACGACGATTGGTGCACTAAGGAAAGCGTTTTGGAGGACAACGCGCGTTTTTTAGCTCTTGCCCAAAAGCATAACGCAAACTATATTCTCATTGACGATAAATACGAAGTCGATATAAATTTATAGGTGAAAATTAATGATACGAAACGCCAATGAACTGTTGGACGCAGTCGAGCACTACGGCTTTCTGCCGTTTTTCAAAAATTCGATAAAGGGCTTCTCGATCGAGGAAATGTGCCCGAGCGAGCTTTGGTTTACCGACCTCGACGGGCCTTGGGAATGGAAAGGCCCCGCCGCAAAAAGCGGCCGTTGCATCTACGGCAAGTTCTTCGGCGGCAAGGCAGGGTATATAAGTAAAAAATGGATTCCCGATTTTGCAAATTTCCGCCGCGACGGTTACGATTTCGATTCCCGTTGCGACGACGGCTTGGTCTATTATAAAGATAAAGATTTGTACGAAACCATCGCCGAGCACGAAATAATACTCTCAAAGGAATTAAAAGCAATTCGCAACTACGTCAAGGGCGGAAATAAAGGATTCGATACGGTCATCACACGTCTTCAAATGCAAAGCTATATTTGCGTTGCGGACTTTGTTTATATGCTCGATAAGCACGGAAATCCGTACGGCTGGGGCGTGGCGCAATACACAACTCCGGAGCACTTCTTCGGATACGATTATATCACCTCTGCATATAAAACCTCCCCCGCGGAATCAAAACAAAAAATAGTTTCCCACCTTCAAACTCTTCTCCCAAACGCCGCCGAAAGCGAAATAACGAAGATTATAAAAATATGAGGCAAGGAGGTACTATATGAAATTTGAATATACAAAACCGATAACGGGAACCTGGTTCGAATTTCGCCACCATAACTCAAAAGAGGGAATATATTGGGACGAAACACTGCAAAATTTCACCGAAGAACAATGGCGCGCAAAGATCCGCGAGATGAAGGAATTCGGAATGAAATACGCGGCGTTACTTTGTACTGCGCTTTACAACAAAACCTATTTCAAATCATCAATATTTGCGGAGCGTTGGGAACTTGCCTGCAACGATCCGATCGAGGTAATACTTGACGAAGCGGATAAGGTCGGGCTGAACATATTTTTAAGTAACGGTTTCTATGGCGATTTTCTTCCGCGTTATCGTTCTATGACCGACCCGCGCGAGATTATGTCCAGCACCGAGATTCAAAGACGAACCTGTGTCGCAATGAATGAGCTGACCGAGCTCTACGGACACCATAACAGCTTTTACGGTTGGTACTATCCGGACGAATCCTGGATCAACGGACATATGGACGAGGAGTTTATTCAGTACGTAAACTTTTCATCTGCCGAGATGCACAAGCTCGGAAAACGCTTTAAATCGCTTATCGGTCCGTACGGCACAAAGGATTTGGTTGCCGACGATAGATATATTCGCGATCTCGAGCGTCTTGACGTGGATATATGCGCCTATCAAGACGAAGTCGGAGTTCAAAAGAGCTCATACACAGATACTGCTGCATATTTTGAAGCACTGAAAAAAGCGCACGATAAAGCCGCGCGTTCGATTCTTTGCGGCAACGCAGAGGTTTTTCGTTTCGAAGGGAAGGTCTATCAATCTGCTCTGCTTCCTGCACCGTTTGAGCGTGTACGTAAACAACTCGAGGCTATGTCTCCCTACGTAGAGGAGATTTTCATTTATCAGTATCCCGGACTAATGAGCAAACCGGGCAGTGTTTCGCCGCTCGGCCACCCCGATGCCGAGGTTCTGTATTCGGACTATATTAATTACCGCGATAGCTTTGAAAAGTGATCACAAATTCAAACTCGCCGAGATGGTTGAAAGAGTTAAAGCAGAGATCGCGGAAGAAAAAGAAAAACTAAAAGAGGGCGCCGATTAAGGCGCCCTCGATTTTTTATAATTAAGCCTCATAGTGTGAAATACACTAAGAAAATGGAGAAGAAACAATGTCTCTTGAACCCTTTTCAGCGTTACAAAAGTCGAACATACGACAACCCGCTCCCAAAGGCTTTGGAACTCCTTGTTTCTACTGCTTTCGCATCATTTCTAATGCGTTCTAATTATTTTTAGACCCTCTCCTGACCTCTCGTGCCCACTGTTTCCGTGTACTCCGTGCGTCAAAGTGGGATAAACTGTGGTCAAAAAATTACTCCTCACAAACGGCAATCGCCGTGCGTGAGGAGTGTTTTCATTGTACGTATGTTAACTCTGAATCGGAGGTTTGTCAAGACCTTTTGAGATTGTTAGGTCCGTTAATCATTCGTCATCGGGAAGATAATTATATACGTTGTTAACCGCTTCCAAATATAATACAAATGATCGTTTGTTGATGTCTTTGTTAGCATTTTTGAGCTTGATATACTCGTCTCTTATCATATTCCAACCATTTTCATATGAGAGAATTACTTCAATCTTTTCGTCTATATCATCACTGCAAATGCGTTGCTCAAATGAATAACGGTTTTGTCCTTTCGAATTTTTAAGATAGTAGTAGCCGTTGAAATCATCATCCTCGGAATAGTAGATGATCGCAAAGTCACAACTGTGTGAAATACAAGAGTTGTTTCGATCAATAACTTTGATTGTTATAGCAGAGGTTGAATCTTTTGGATTAGAATATTTGGTGCCTTTCAACGCAAACTTTAAAGCTTCAGTAAACTGATTTTTTATTACATCGGCCTTCCAATGGTAACCTTCCCCGGGATGCGGGATGATAAAATTATAATCAAAGTCAAACCCTTGGTTTCCGCCTTTTATGCGCGTAACCAAATGTCTGCTTCCGCTTCCAATCAACTTATGCTGAAACGTAAGATCGTGTTCTTTTCTCATGTAGTAATGAACTTTTCGAATAATCTCTTCGAGTTCCAGGCGGACTGGTTGATATTCACTTCTTTTTACGTATTCGTACATATCTTTCTCCTTTTTCTCCCCAACCCGTCCAAATAGCATTGCTTGCTAAATCGTTATATTATACTACAAATTTTCAGTTTGTCAAGAACAATTCTCATTATATCATAAAAATGTCGAAATCTCAAGTGCGTGTCAACCGTTGACTCGCAGTAGACAAAGAATAGGCACGATGATGAAGAACATAAAGTTTCCTCGTCGGCTTTATCATTTTCATAGTAACAGAGCAATCAACTCTGATATCTGCTTACCCCGCAAAAGCTAAATAGCAATAATAAAGCACGAACGAGTAATAAAAACCGATATATCGGCGACAAAATCCGAAATATCGTTGAAATTGCTTGCAATATCGGTAAATTTATGATATAATGAAAACATAAATATTGAATTGAGGGGCCAACAATGGTTAGTTACAACAAATTATGGAAGAAGCTTATTGATCTTAAGCTCAATAAAAAAGAATTAAAAGAGGCTACGGGGATAGGTTCCACCACTATAACTAAGTTGACAAATGATGAGTTGGTTTCGATGGAAGTAATGATGAAAATCTGCTTGTTTTTAAATTGTGACATCGGTGATGTCATGACTTTTACATTTAACAAGGAGGTAAAGGAATGAGAGCGATTACTCTATTTTCTGGCGCAGGTATTGATGAGTTTTATTTGAAAGATTGTGGCATAGATGTTATTTTAGCTAATGAGATTATTAGCGCACGTGCCGAAGCATATAAACAGTTGCATGAAAACCAAAATGTTATTTGTGATGATATATGCAAGAACGAAGTAAAAGAGCTGATATCCAATTTTGCGATAGAGAATAATGTTGATTTGATTATTGCTACACCTCCTTGCCAGGGCTTAAGTTGGGCAGGCGCAAACAAGAATTTGGAAGCGCTATTAGGAGATAAGAGAAACTTCCTGGTTTTGAATGCTATTGATATCATTGATAAAGTGATGCCGGGCTATATTCTCATTGAGAATGTTCCGCGTTTTGCCGAAATGCTATTTCCGTACGAGGGGAAACTTGTTTCACTAAAAGAGCTTCTGGAATCTAAATATGGGGAACAGTACAATTTAGATGTTCAGGTGTTGAATGCTGCGGATTATGGAGTTCCCCAGTATAGGCAAAGAATAGTTTTCCGAATGTGGAGAAAAGGCTTGGTCTGGGAACTGCCACACCTTGAAAAGCATGTGACTCTAAGAGAGGCTATTGGAGATTTGCCAAGCATTGAATCGGGTGAATCTACAGATATAAAGAACCATTTTGCAAGAAAACATCCGGATAATCATGTAACTTGCATGCGTTATACGCCCACAGGTAAAACTGCATACGACAACGAAGTGCATTTTCCTAAAAAAGCTGACGGCGAGATGATAAAAGGCTTTAAGAATACTTTTAAAAGAATGTCTTGGGATAAGCCTGCTCCTACAGTTACCATGAGAAATGATATCATTTCTTCTCAAGAAAATGTTCATCCCGGAAGATTGTTGGATGATGGAACATACTCTGATGCTCGAGTTTTATCGTTGAGAGAGTTGTTGATTGTATCTTCTATGCCTGCTGATGTAGAAATACCTAATAATTTGACAGAAACTTCATTTAGACAAATAGTTGGCGAAGGAATTCCTCCACTTATGCTATCAAAAATCTTAAGCGGCATTTCACAAAAGAGAATCAAAGCAATGAGTATGTTTTCAGGTGGTGGTATTGCCGAAACATACTTTGAAGAAGTCGGTATAGATGTTCTTGTAGCAAATGAATTACTCCCCGAAAGAGCTCAATTTTATAAAGAGAATCATCCTAACACAAAAATGATTTGTGGTGACATTACAAAGGATGAGGTGTTTGAACAACTGATTTCAGAAGCTCAAAAAGAAAATATAGAATTCTTGATCGCTACTCCTCCGTGTCAGGGTATGAGCACTTTGGGATTGAAGCAATATGATACTGATGAAAGAAACGTCCTGTTCTTTTACGTAATAAAAGCAATGGATATTCTTAAGCCCAATTATCTATTTATCGAAAATGTTCCCAAGTTCTTACAGCTCAAGTATCATTACAATAACAAGCTTTGCGATGTAATAGAAATTCTTTCAGAACGATACAAAGACGAATATGTAGTGGACTTTAAGGTTCTTAATGCGATGAATTATGGAGTACCTCAGAGCAGACCGAGACTCATAATAAAAATGCACAAAAAGGATCTAACTTGGGAATGGCCTGACGAAGAACCTATCATAACCTTACGTGAGGCTATTGGGGATTTGCCAAGCCTTGAGTCTGGTGAAAAGAGTGATATCAAATGGCATAATGCGTTAGTTCATAACGCTATGCAGGTCGAAGCATTAAGCCATACTCCAGAAGGCAAGAGTGCTATGGCAAATGAGGTATATTATCCCAAAAAGAAAGATGGTACGAAAGTTAAAGGTTTTCATAACACCTACAAACGTATGAAATGGGATGAACCTGCTCCTGCCCGAACAACTAATAGTGCATTGATCAGCGGACATAACAATGTTCATCCTGGAAGGTTGAAGCCGGATGGAACTTGGAGTGATGCAAGAGTTCTGACTCTCAGGGAGCTCATCATCGTTTCATCTCTTCCTTTGACATGGAATATTCCCGAACAGTATAAAGAAACTTTTATTCGAGAAATAATCGGCGAAGCAATACCGCCTATGCTCAGTAAAAGAATCGTGGAAAAGATATTGAGGTGATAACATGAAGTTAACCTACAACAGAGAATCGTCAAAAGAAAAATGGACCATCATGCAATATCTTAGAGACTTCGACCTGATGACCGCCTTTGCGTATGCTTTGCGTGAATCTCCTACCGAATTGTCTGTTGAAAATCTCTTGGATATTATGGGACAGCTTGAAGAAAAGGGAATCTATAAACCCACAAGCAAGAAGCCTCAAAAAGGTGAAAAAGCTGAAAAGAACATAAATACTGCCTTGTTTAGAAGCGTCCAGATTGCTTGGTACATGTTTGGATATTATGATAAAAACAGCAATAAACGCAAGCAAAAGAAGTTCGTCTTTAGTCCCTTGGGAAATCTCTTGCTTGACAATATTGAGGATAAGACAAAGAGCTCTAAGATATTCCTTACGATGCTGTTTTCTTTAGCATTCAGGCAGCAGTTCAGCATGATGAACAGACAGTTTAATCTTTATCCGTATCGCCTGCTGTTTCAATTGTTGAAAGATCCTCGACTTGAAGGAAAACTGTATAGCGATGAAGCCACGTATTTGCTTATGTTTACAAAGACAATTGATAAGCAGAAATATGAGGGTTTAGTTGAAGATATTTTGGAAGTTCGTAAAATCTCTCCCAAAGTTAAGTACGAACTATTCAAACAAAATGAAGGTGTGATGGCGTTAGCGATTCAAGAGTGGAAATATGCTTGCGGCATGCTGCAATCTGCTAATATTGTAGATTGGGTAGTTCCGAAAGAAAGCATAGGTTCGTTAGCTCAAGGCGTAACCACGAGCAGGCATGCTAAGAAGCCAACAATGCGTGCGTATAAGATGGATTACATATCCGTCAGAGCTGATATGGATGCTTATCTAAACATATTGCTTTCGAATTATCCGTACGACGTCATTCCTTATACTGCAGAGGAGCAAGAAAGTGGATTTGAAAAGGATATAATCTTTAGATTGTACAATTTCTATCCTACAGAATTACTTGTTGAACTTGGAATGCCTACGGTCAAAGAACGCAAATTGACAGCCATGCTGAATCAGGTCGATATCATTAACGAATATGCTTACAACAAATATATGGATCTGACAGGCACGGGCTTTGAATATGTGCTAAGAGATGCGTTTAATCTATTCTCCGATGTAGAAGCAGAGAAGATTGGTGGTGCTGGCAAAACCGATATTGAATGTCTGTATATTTCGCCAAAAGCTAAAAAGAAGTTCGATGTAGAAGCTAAATCTCGGAATAAAAAGTTGAGCGAAATTAATCCGAGGCGTTTAAGGGAGCACAGAGAATCGGTTCAATCTCGATATACTTTAATTGTTGCACCGTCTTTTGCTTCTGGTGTAAAGGCTGATATTGAAAAAGAACTCGCTGTTTTGATTGAATCCAATGTGCTTTCTCAATATCTTTATCAGTATATATGTGCAGAAGCTAAGCGTGATACAGATAGCATATTGATCTCCTATAGAGATTTGGAGGAAATGGTACTCGATAATTTGGGCAAGGATCTTACGCCCGTCTTGCGAGAATTTATATTTGATAAGTATGGACACAATTGCGCGGTGTAAGAAATTAAAGATTGCGAGTTTATTCGCGGGGATAGGTGGAATAGATCTTGGATTTGCCCAAGCAGGATTTGATATTGTTTGGGCAAATGAGATAGATAAAAGTGCAGCAGATACCTATAGGTATAATTTGGGTGACAGTTCTATTGTAGTGGGCGATATAAAAAACATCGAAGCCAATGAAATACCTGACTTCGATGTTTTAACCGCTGGTTTCCCGTGCCAATCTTTTTCAACTGCAGGAAGTCAGAGAGGCTTTGAAGATTCACGAGGCAATTTGTTTTTTCAAGTTGTGAGAGTGGTCGAAGCGAAAAACCCAAAGGTGATCTTCTTGGAAAACGTAGAAAATCTAATTGAGCATGACGATGGAAAATCATTTTTAACTGTATATAATGCATTAGCACCGTTGGGATATTCCTTTAAGTATAAAGTGTTGGAGCCGTATGAATATGGCAATATTCCTCAAAAACGTGCACGTGTTTTCATTGTTGGCTTTTTAGATGATTCGGTTTGTTCAAAGTTTTCATTTCCTGCCCCTATTCCGCTTACTCAAAAGATAGAAACTCTGTTTGAACGCAGTGTAAAGCACAGCGATTGCTATTATTACGACAATTCCAATCAGCATTTCAGCAAATTGAAAACTCTTGTTACACGTAGAGACTGTGTATATAGGATTTATGATTATGGAGTATCGCCAAAGGCATATACGATATGTCCGACATTGATAGCGTATATGGCTACTTGTAATCACGAGCGTGTCCCGATTATTCTTGATGACTATGGAATACGACGGTTAACACCGTACGAGTGCCTTAAACTGCAAGGGTTTCCGAATGATTTCAAGTTTGCTCCTGGAACACCTATGCGGAATGCGTATAAGCAAGTAGGCAATTCCGTTTGTGTACCAATTATTAAGCGAATAGCGGAACAAATAAAAATAGCAATGGAGTAAAGCCAACTATAGATGCTAAAAAGGAGATGCTATAATGCAAGAATTTTTCAACCAATTTGAAGAGTACTGCAAAACACCGGGCGTGGATTCAGGAAAAGCTCGGTCGTACGCAAAAGCCATAGAGTATCTCTGCGATTATTTGAACATCACATCTATTGATGCTCAATCTATAGCGTTAATAAAAGAGCTGGAAAACGATATTCACGATAAGCATAGCGCGTTATATAACGGGATGCTATTGTTTTTGACTGGTAGAGGGCAAAGATCATATTTGGAAAATGGATATGTCAAGGCAGCACTCAAGTACTTCTTTGCATTCTTCAAATATACAACCTCTCAGCACACCAAATGGACAAAGGAAGAAACTGTACTGGCATTGGCTCTGTACTGTAAAATTCCGTTTGGCAAAATCAATAAGAATCATCCTCAAGTTATAGAGTTAGCCAAGCTGCTTGGTCGTACTCCAGCTTCCGTGTCTATGAAAATGGGCAATTTCGGAAGATTTGATGATGAACTTGCTAAAAGAGGAATATCAGGGCTTGCACACGGAAGTGCCTTAGACAAAGTGGTATGGGACGAATATCATCTTAATATGCAGGGACTGTCCGAAACGGTCGAAAAAATACCATATATGGAAAGCATAATTAATGACGATGATTTAGCAGACAAGCTTCCATCGGGTAAAACGAGAAAAACCGAAACTGAGATTCGTGTAAATCAGGGCTTCTTTCGTAGCGCAGTTCTGTCAGCGTACGATAAAAAATGTTGCATAACAGGATTGGCAATTCCTTCGCTATTGATTGCTTCGCACATAAAACCGTGGGCTGTAAGTGATCCTAACACGGAGAGAACGAATCCGTGTAATGGACTTTCGTTGAATGCATTACATCACGAAGCGTTCGATAATGGTATTTTTACGATTGATACAGACTATCGAATTGTTGTATCGAAGACTGCAAAAGAGCTGTACACATCAGAAGTGTTTTATGATTATTTTGAAAAGTACGATGGAAAATCCATCACTTTGCCAGCAAGGTTCCTTCCCTCAAAAGAAATGATAGAATATCATAATTCGAAATTAAAGGATTTTTGATTAAGAATATGACCGAAGTAGTAGCAGCCCTGATATGGGACAACGATAAATTCATGATATGCCAACGCCCGGCGCACAAGGCGAGAGGGCTTTTGTGGGAATTTGTTGGCGGCAAGGTGGAGCCAGGCGAGACAAAAGAACAAGCGCTCATTCGCGAGTGCCGTGAAGAGCTTGCCGTGACGCTGTCGGTTGGTGACGTGTTTATGGACGTTATCCACGAATATCCCGACTTGACGGTGCATTTGACGCTGTTCAACGCCACCATTGCCGAGGGCGAGCCGCAGAAGCTGGAACATAATGACATCAAATGGATCACGCCGAGAGAGATACCGAATTACGAATTCTGCCCGGCAGATGAAGAAATACTTGCAAAGATTTGCGAGGTGTACAAATGAAAAGCTACGAAACCGAAGCTCGTGAGCGCTGGGGCAACACCGATGCCTACCGCGAGCACGAGCAAAAGACAAAGAATTACACAAAAGAAAAGTGGACAGAGGCAAACGGTGGCTTGATGGCGATCTTTGCCGAGTTTGCTGCGCTCAAAAACAGCGGTGTAGCCGCCGATTCAGCCGAAGCAAAGGCGCTTGTCGTAAAACTTCAGGCACACATCACGGAGAACTACTACACCTGCACCTACGAGATTCTCGCAGGCCTTGGTAAAATGTATGTCGCCGACGAGCGATTCAAGAAAAACATCGACAAGTACGGAAAAGGAACTGCCGAATTTGCGGCAGAAGCCATTGCGGTCTATTGCAGAAAGGTATAATCATGGCATTCAAACTGATCGACATCGAAAACTGGGAACGCAGGGAGTTCTACGAGCACTTCATAGGTGAGGTGGTATGCACCTACTCCGTTTCTGTCAACCTCGACATCACCAGGCTCAAAGGTCAAAAGCTGTATCCCGCTATGATCTGGCTGTTAACGAAAACCGTCAACGATATGCCCGAATTCCGAACCTCGTTGACCGCCGAGGGGCTGGGCATCTATGACGATATGCACCCGATGTACACCGTTTTCAACAAGGAAAACAAGAACTTTTCGGGCATTTGGTCGTATTTTTCAGAGGATTATGACACGTTCCTCCGAAACTATGAGGAAGATTCTGCAAAATACAGCACGTCCACACGCTACGCGCCCAAGGACGGAACACCGGCTAACTCTTTCAATATTTCCATGGTTCCGTGGCTCGAATTCACGGGATTCAACATCAACGTGTACGATGAAGGCAAGTTCCTTCTGCCGATTTTCACCATGGGCAAGTATTTCGAGCGCGACGGCAAACGGATGCTCCCCTTAGCGATACAGGTACATCACGCCGTTTGCGACGGCTACCATGTGGGAATGTTCGTGGAGAAACTGCAAAAGTATATCGACGAGTTTTGATGAGAAAGCGGAAAGATAACATCTATGATTAAAGAACTGATGCACGATCCCATCTTCCTTGCAGGAAAGTCGGAGGTCGCTACAAAAGAAGATTTGCAGGTCGCACAGGACTTGCTTGACACGCTGATGGCGCACAGAGAAAGCTGCGTCGGCATGGCGGCGAATATGATCGGTGTGCGCAAGCGTATAATCGCTTTTCTTGACGAGAGCGGACGAGTGCCTACCTATACCGTGATGCTCAATCCCGAGATTATAAAGAAAGGCGACGCGTACGACACCGAGGAAGGTTGCCTGTCTCTTCTCGGCGGTCCCAGGTCTTGTAAACGTTATAAAACCATCAAGGTAAAGTTCCAGACCACGGAACTGCAAACCCGCATCAAGACCTACACCGGCTGGACGGCGCAGATTATCCAGCATGAAGTGGATCATTGCAACGGAATTTTGATATAATATTTAAGGAGAATAAAAGTGGCAGAATTTAAAAACACATCGTTTTCTGAAGGATTTGGTATATTTAATAAAGTGTCTGAGATTGAGTTTGACATTGTCAACCAAAACAAGCTTAGACTTTTTATGCTGAATACAGAGAATAAACTTTTTAATTATGACGAGCTGTACCAATATATTCTGTCGAATATAACGAGATACGTTTTTGACAGAAGAAAAAACACCGAAATTGAAAACGATCCAGCCAAAAGAAATTTTGCCACACTTGATGCGATCAGCCATTTAAGAGATGTTACATCCGATAAAGATAAAGGTGCCGGAGGCGAGTTAGGAGAAATATTGTTATACTTGTTTTTGGAACAAGATATGGGTGCTCCTAAATTGTTTAGCAAGGTGGAACTGAAAACTGGTCCAAGGGATTATGTTAAAGGTAGCGATGGCATCCATTTTAAATTTAGAGAAACAGCGGATGGAAGAAAAATATTACAGCTTGTTATTGGAGAAGCTAAAATACAAAATGATCTTGATGATGGTATAAAAGCAGCATTTGCTTCTGTTAATACTTACTTGACGGAAAATGTCCATGACAGAAATCTTTTGGATACACATTTAATGAATCAATTGTCCGACGAAGAAGAAGCCAATATTCTCAAGGAATATATTCTATCGGTGCCGAGAAAGAAAAAAGAAACTGTTTTTGGTATTTTTATTGGATATAGCATTGATTATAAAGGCGATACCGATACTTCAGACGAATACGATAAAAAAGTAATTGCTGAGAATATTAATCAAGTTATTTCCTATAAAGCAAAAATTATAGAATACATAAATCATTACAACATTAGCAATTATGAGTTTAATTTTTACTTTTTGCCGTTTCATAATGCTATGCGTGATCGAAAAACGATAATAGAGTCACTTACCTCTGGTAGTCCTCATTTAAAATGGGGGGATATTAAAAATGGATAAATTGTCGAATCTTATTTTGAAAAACATTTTAGATGATTATAAATTGCAAAAAGCTTATGGAAATTTGTTGGCCGACTATGCAAAGCTATTGTTAACAAATGAGCGTTTTCAATTTGGTGACGAACATAGACTTTTATTAAATTATGCAGATTTGCTGTCGTTATCAAACGAAGAAAAACACAATAATATTGCACAGCAAATAGTAATTATTTTGTCGCAGGTTTTCCCTCAAAATGATGAGGTGAAATGTGTTAAAGAAAGTGTATATCAAAACGTATCTAATTTCGCATCATATTCTTTGCTTAAAAAGCATGATATGCTTTCAGGCGCAGAATACGAGTTTTTGAGAGGAATAGAAATAGAGCAGCATAGAATAGAAAACCTCTCTCCTGACACCGAGAACTCCTTGTTTGACACACAAAAACGGGTACTGAGTGAACTTAATAGAAATCAGTTTTATAGTTTTTCAGCGCCTACATCAATGGGAAAAACTTTCGTAATAAAGACATTTATTAAGAATAAGTTGTCGGATAATAATTGTCAAAACTTTGTTATAGTTGTTCCAACAAGGGCATTGTTATCCGAAATTGCCAATGGGCTAATTATAGATTTTAGAGACAAATTGGGCTTAAATAAGCACAAGGTGGTAACGAATATTGCATCCGTGCATCCCGAAGAAAAATACATTGCGGTATTAACTCCAGAGAGACTATATTACTCACTTCTCAAGCAATCTTCGATTCAGTTCAGCTATATTTTTATTGATGAAGCACATAAAATATCTGACAAAGATAAGCGCAGTGTTATTTACTATAAAATTCTTGATATGCTTAGAGGGAAGAATGATACCAATGTTTATTTTGCTTCACCTGTCATTCCCAACCCTGATGTATATCTTGAGTTGACAGACTTCTATACCCAGTCTGATAATCAATCTGGAGGAAGAGCCTTTGCTTTTTCGCCAGTAGTACAGAACAAAATATATTTGGATTTTCAAACTAAAGAATATTCTGTTGTTAATAACATTTCCAACAGTATGGTTTCGTGTGGTAGCTTTGAAGGGCTTATTTTAGATAAAATGCAGGCTTTACTTACTCTTGGACGGGGGAAATGCAATCTTATCTATGTTTCATCAGCTAATAAAGCTATAGACTATGCGAACCAATTAATGGGCTTGATTAACGGAGAATCTACATGCGATACAAGCTCACAGATATATAAAGAGTTGGATAGTGTTGCAAGGCAAATAGAACAAAAAATACATAACGAATATTATTTAGCTAACTTAATTCGCAAAAGAATAGCATTCCATATAGGGGCTTTGCCTGCCGAAATCCGTTCTCAGATTGAGCAACTTCTTAGAAAAGGCTATATTAGATATTGTTTCTGCACAAGTACGTTATTGGAGGGCGTTAATGTTCCTGTTGATAACCTGTTTGTATTTGACAATAAAAAAGGTTCTGCCAAAATGTCTGTAATTGATGCATTCAATTTGATTGGGCGAGCAGGAAGAGTAACATTAAACGAATTTGGTAATGTCTTCTTGATTATTGAAAATATTCGTGAGCAAAATTTCTATAACGAAGTTTTGCTTGCTCCGTTGCCAAAACAATCTTTGTTGCCACAAAAGGCATTGGAAAAGAAGCACAAGAAATTAATTGTTGACACTTTGCTGCAAGGGAGAACAAATCTTCTTCAAGAAGGAGAAAAGTATTCGGATCGTGGATTTACAGAAATAACTTATGAATATGCAAGCAAGTGCCTTAACATGCTATTGCATGATTTGTGTTCAAAGAGGGATAGCTATATAGTTAGAGATTTTAGAAAAAATAGCGTTTTGCAACCACAAAATATCATAGACATTAGAAACTTGTTTTCGAGTATAGTACAAGATGATGACGACATCAATGTTTCTGCAAAACAAAAAGAATCGTTGTTTAAGGCGATAAAACAAACCGATATAAACTATCCTCAATTTTTGGAGTATCAAGAGTGCCTTGCATTTCTTAGAAGGTTGTCTGCAATTTTTCAATGGAGTATTTATGAAAAAGATACGCTTGGAAAAGGCGACAAATTAAGTTATTATGCGGTTATATTGACTCAATGGATGTCCAGTAAAGGTATGCATGAAATTATTCGCGGAGCAATTAATCACTATGATAGATATGGAGGAAATCTTGTTTCGTACAACCCAGTCTATCATTTGGAGGCTTATAACGGATCAACAAAACATAAAAATCAAATCATTAACGAAGTAATGAAAGACATAGAACATGTAATAAATTACAAATTTTCTATGTACTTTCTTAGATTTTCTGAGGCCGTTATTAAAGTGCGCGGGAAAGAGGCGCTGGTCAATGATTGGTATGACTATGTGGAGTACGGAACAAATAATGATTTAGTTATCGACCTTCAAAAACATGGTTTTTCAAGAGAACAAGCTTTGCAATTGCTTAAATTTCCATATTCGAATCACATAAAAAAGGTTAATGGTGAAATTATTATTGAACAAGATATAATGACACTTGTTTCTGGCGATTTGGTGCGTGCAATTGAAACGGTAAAAATAAATTATCCAGAAATATTTGTTTAATACTCTGGACTTCCGTTCGTTTCTGTGATATTGTGTGTGCTACCACGAAAAGGAGGTAGTACATATGGTACGGAAGAAACAAGTAAATAGTAAAAACGGAGCGGCTCTGAATCGGGATTTCCCGAGGCGAGGCCGCTCTCTCATTATCGGGGCGGAGGAACTGAGGCGGCTATTTCCGAACATTAAGCCCGAGTATATCGACTTGGCAATCAAGCGGTCCGGCGACTATCGGTTCGGCGATGATGAGAACGAGATCGAGGTGTTCGGAAAGATA